>NZ_JBVHPX010000001.1:244469-972786 GCF_055567735.1 Streptomyces sp. NPDC026394 | reverse complement strand
CATCCTCCGGCGTGTGCCGGTGGACGGGGTATCAACATATCTGGCGTTGACTTTTGGCACGCTGTTGAGTTCTCAAGGAACGGACGCTTCCTTTGCGCCTGTCTCACCAGGCTCTCCGGGCGCTTCCCTTCGGTCTTGCGTTTCCGACTCTATCAGATCCTCGCGGTCCTGATTTTCGCCGGTGCGTTTCGGCCTTTCGGCTTCTTCGCGGTTCCAACCTTACCAGATCCGTTCGGCGTTTCCGCTTTCCGTTTCCGGCCCCTGCTGGAGCGGGGCGACCGTCCGGCTTTCGCTTTTCGGCCTTTCCGACTCTATCAGATCCGATTCCCAGTCCGTTGCCGGTCTGAATTCGTTTCCGATTTCCGTCGGAGGGTTTTGCCTTTCGGCTGTTCCGACGCTATCAGATTTCTCCGGGCCGGAATTCCGTCCCGTCGGGAGGTCGTCCGGACGCGCAGGCGTACCGGGTTCCCCTTCAGGCGGAGCCGTAAACGTACTGGAGCGGGGCGCCCGGATGCAAATCCGGTTGCCCCGCTCCCGTACCTGTGCAGGCGGCCCCTGGGGGTCAGACCTCGACGACCACCGGGAGGATCATCGGGCGCCGGCGGAAGTTGTCGGAGACCCACTTGCCGATGGCCCGGCGGACCAGCTGCTGGAGCTGGTGCGGCTCCGCGACACCGTCCTGGGCGGCCTTGGCGAGGATCTCGTCGATCTTGGGCATCACGGCGGCGAAGTCCGCGTCGTCGATGCCCGAGCCGCGGGCCTGGATGTGCGGCCCGCCGACGATCTTGCCGGTGCTGGAGTCCACGACCAGGAACACCGAGATGATGCCCTCGTCGCCGAGGATGCGGCGGTCCTTGAGGGAGGACTCGGTGACGTCGCCGACCGACAGGCCGTCCACGTACACATATCCCGCCTGAACCTTGCCGACGATCTTGGCGACACCCTTGACCAGGTCGACGACCACGCCGTCCTCGGCGATGACGATCCGGTCCTTGGGGACGCCGGTCAGCGCGCCGAGTTCGGCGTTGGCGCGCAGATGGCGCCATTCGCCGTGCACCGGCATCAGGTTCTTCGGCTTGCAGATGTTGTAGAAGTACAGCAGTTCGCCGGCCGAGGCGTGGCCCGAGACGTGCACCTTGGCGTTGCCCTTGTGGACGACGTTGGCGCCCCAGCGGGTCAGGCCGTTGATGACGCGGTAGACCGCGTTCTCGTTGCCCGGGATCAGCGACGACGCGAGGATCACCGTGTCACCGGGGACGATGCGGATCTGGTGGTCGCGGTTGGCCATCCGGGACAGGGCCGCCATCGGCTCGCCCTGGGAACCCGTGCAGACCAGCACGACCTCGTCGTCCGGCAGGTCGTCGAGGGCCTTGACGTCGACGACCAGCCCGGCCGGGACCTTCAGATAGCCCAGTTCACGGGCGATGCCCATGTTGCGGACCATCGAGCGGCCCACGAAGGCGACCCGGCGTCCGTACTCGTGTGCCGCGTCCAGGATCTGCTGGATGCGGTGCACATGGCTCGCGAAGCTGGCGACGATGATGCGCTTCTGGGCACCCGCGAAGACCGTGCGCAGCACGTTGGAGATGTCGCGCTCGGGCGGGACGAAGCCCGGGACCTCGGCGTTCGTGGAGTCGGACAGCAGGAGGTCGATGCCCTCCTCGCCCAGCTTGGCGAACTTCGGGAGGTCGGTCAGGCGGCGGTCCAGCGGGAGCTGGTCCATCTTGAAGTCGCCGGTGTGCACGACCATGCCCGCGGGGGTGCGGATGGCGACCGCGAGGGCGTCCGGGATGGAGTGGTTGACCGCGACGAACTCGCAGTCGAAGGGGCCGATGGCCTCCGTGTCGCCTTCCGCGACCTCCAGCGTGTACGGCCGGATGCGGTGCTCCTGGAGCTTCGCCTCGATCAGGGCGAGGGTCAGCTTGGAGCCGATCAGCGGAATGTCCGGCTTTTCGCGCAGGAGGTAGGGGACACCGCCGATGTGGTCCTCGTGGCCGTGCGTGAGCACGATGCCGTCGATGTCGTCGAGGCGGTCCCTGATGGACGAGAAGTCCGGCAGGATCAGATCGATTCCGGGCTGCTCCTCCTCCGGGAAAAGCACTCCGCAGTCGACGATCAGCAGCCGACCGCCGTACTCGAAGACCGTCATGTTGCGGCCGATCTCACCCAGGCCGCCGAGGGGGGTGACGCGCAGGCCGCCCTTGGGGAGCTTCGGCGGCGCGCCGAGCTCAGGATGCGGATGACTCAAAAGACTCTCCTCACCACACACGCCACGTCGCCGTGAGGCACACGTGGCGCGCATGACATTCGTGCACTTGCGGTTTGGCGGTTGTTTTCCATGTTCAGTTGTGAAGTCTGTGGTTACAGCTGTACCCCGCCGGCGGCGAGATCGCGCTTGAGCTGTTCGGTCTCGTCCGCCGACAGTTCCACCAGCGGCAGGCGCAGCGGCCCGGCGGGCAGGCCCTGGAGCCCGAGCGCGGCCTTGGTCGTGATGACGCCCTGGGTGCGGAACATGCCGGTGAAGACGGGCAGCAGCTTCTGGTGGATCTCGGTGGCCTTGGTGACGTCACCGTGCAGGTGGGCGTCGAGCAGGGCGCGCAGCTCGGGCGTGACGACGTGGCCGACGACCGAGACGAAGCCGACGGCGCCGACGGACAGCAGCGGGAGGTTGAGCATGTCGTCGCCGCTGTACCACGCGAGGTTCGAGCGGGCGATGGCCCAGCTGGCGCGGCCGAGGTCGCCCTTGGCGTCCTTGTTGGCGACGATGCGCGGGTGCTCGGCGAGCCGCACCATGGTCTCGGTGTTGATCGGCACACCGCTGCGGCCGGGGATGTCGTAGAGCATGACCGGCAGGTCGGTGGCGTCCGCGATGGCGGTGAAATGCCGGAAGAGACCTTCCTGCGGCGGCTTGCTGTAGTACGGCGTCACGGCGAGCAGACCGTGGGCTCCGGCGTCGCGCGCGGCGCGGGCAAGCTGGAGGCTGTGGTCGGTGTCGTTGGTGCCGGCTCCGGCGACGACGAAGGCCCGGTCTCCGACCGCATCCACCACGGCCCGGACCAGCTGGGCTTTCTCCGCATCGCTGGTGGTCGGTGACTCACCGGTGGTGCCGTTGACGATGAGACCGTCGTTGCCGGAGTCCACCAGGTGCGTGGCGAGCTGCTGCGCACCGTCGAGGTCGAGAGCGCCATCCGCCGTGAACGGCGTGACCATGGCGGTCAGCACCCGCCCGAAGGGGGTCTGCGGTGTGGAAGTCGGAGCCATGGGCACCACGCTACTCGTAGCTCACCTCGGGTCGCGCCCCTGGGGAGCCGGGATGTGGACTCCGGCACTGCTTGCTCGGGGGTTCAAGCAGTGCCGGGTCCGTTTCTTCAGCGTAGATGAACTTCTCGAAATGCCGCAATACGGACACCTGGCACGTCTGTGCGGTCCGGTACGGCCCCGAAGGGCGACGGCCGGTCCGCACACCGGTCCGGCGGGTCGCCCGCGGGGCCGGGGCCTTACGGGGCGATACGGCCGTTGGCGTTGAAGGCGGCGTGGGTGAGCGGCATCAGGCGGGCCCAGTGGGCCTCCATCTGCTCGCCGACCATCTCGATCTCGCGCTGCGGGAAGGACGGCACGGCCGCGAGCTCGTGCTGCGTGCGCAGGCCGAGGAAGTGCATCAGCGAACGGGCGTTGCAGGTCGCGTACATCGAGGAGAACAGGCCGACCGGCAGGACCGAGCGGGCCACCTCGCGGGCGACGCCGGCGGCCAGCATCTCCTGGTACGCCGCGTACGCCTGCCGGTAGGAGTCCTCCATGACCTTGCCGGTGAGCGCGTGCTGCTCGGGGGTGCCCTCGACGAACTCGTACTTGCCGGGGCGGCCCTGCTGGACCAGCTTGCGGGACGCGTCGGGCACGTAGAAGACCGGTTCGAGCTGACGGTAGCGGCCGGACTCCTCGTTGTAGGACCAGCCGACGCGGTGCCGCATGAACTCGCGGAAGACGAAGATCGGCGCGCTGATGAAGAAGGTCATCGAGTTGTGCTCGAAGGGGCTGCCGTGCCGGTCCCGCATCAGGTAGTTGATCAGGCCCTTGGAGCGCTCCGGGTCCTTCTGCAGCTCCTCCAGCGACTGCTCGCCGGCGGTGGAGACACGGGCCGCCCACAGCACGTCACTGTCCGCGGCGCTGTGCTTGACCAGCTCCACCGTCACTTCGCTCCGGAAGCTGGGGGCTGTGCCTTCGGAGCTTTCGACGCTCTCGGCGGGGGTAGGGGACACCGACGGTTCCTTCCGTTCATTCCACGTGGCGCGCCCCAGCCTACGGCCCGCCACCGACAGTCCCGGAAATACGACAGGATGCCGCGTACCGTACAAAATCGGACTCTGTCTCGCCCGGCTCGTCCTGTGGTTGATATTTTTCACAGAACTTGCAGAAAACGGGCACCAAACGGGCGCGACAGACGTCTAACCCTGTGACAGTGCCCACTTCGAGGTTCCAAGGAGAGCCCGCTCATGTTCCGCCGGCGAGAGCCAGTGCCGTTCGCCTTCGTCGCCGAGGCCGACCGGTTCCGCAGCAATGTCGCGCCCCCGCCCCGAGAACGCGTCAGTCGTGCCCAGCTCGCGGGCCGGTCCCTGATCGGCCTGACGGTCGTCGGCGGTCTCGCCGGCGCCCTGCTGCTCGGCGTCCCGGCGCTCCAGCAGGAGACCGGCGGTGTCGGCACGCACCAGTCCGAGGCGGCGCACGGCCGCTGATCCGGCCGGGCGGTCCGCGCGCTGTCGTCGCGCGTGCCGCCCGGTGCGAAGTGGTTCCGGCACGTAAGTCTCGATAACCTCACCGGTCACAGCCTTCATCTGCGTGCCTGGAGTGAGGATCCGCCGTGCCCCTGACCTTTCTGACGGCCGACCGCGACCTCGACGACCAGGCCGATCAGGCACTCGAAGCGCCGTTGCCCCATGCGGGGCCGGACCGCTGGCGCCGTCCCTACCGTCCGGGCCCCGGACGCGTGGGGGCGGCCGCCGTGCTTCTGCTGCTGTCCTCGTTCGTCCTGCTGTCCGCGGTGATCATCGTGACCGCCGGGACGCTGCCCGCCGCCGCCGTCTGCGCCGGTGTCGCGGTGCTGATCATCGCGCTCGCGTTGCGCTTCCTGCGGGTGGGGGTGTGGGTGAGCGCCCACGGCCTGCGCCAGGTGGAGCTGCTACGGACGACGACGCTGCGCTGGAGCGAGGTCGCCGCCGTCCGTACGGCCCAGCGGCCGGTGCGCTGGCTGGGTCTGCCGCGGACGGTCCAGGGCCAGGCCCTGGTGGTCGAGCGGCAGGGCGGCAGCGCGCTGCGGACGCTCGTGACGGACCACAACGCGGACTTCCTGGCGCGTCCCGAGGCGTTCGAGCTGGCCGCGGACGTCCTGGAGGCGTGGGCGGCGGAGTACGACGGTAGCCGCGCCGAGCCGTCCTGCCGGTGACCGCAGGCCGGGAAGTCCTGCCGGTAGCCGCAGATCGGGGCCGGCTCCTGGTGGGAACCGGCCCCGGTGGGCAACGGTGCCCGTACGGCTCAGGCCGTACGGGCACCGCGTCGTTCAGGCCCGTACGGGCTTGCCCTCGTGCAGGGCGATGGCCCGCTGCATCGCCTTACGGGCCCGCGGGGTGTCCCGGGCGTCGTGGTAGGCGACCGCCAGCCGGAACCAGGCCCGCCAGTCCTCCGGCGCCTGCTCGGTCTCGGCACGTCGCCGGTCGAAGACCTCGTCGGCGGAGTCCCGGTCGATACGACCGCCCGAGGTGCGCTTCAGCTCGTCGACCGGCAGCCCGCCCTCGGCCTCCAGCTCGCGCGCGAGGCGGCCTGCCTTGCGGGCGAACTGGGTGGTGTGCCAGAGGAACCACAGTCCGATGAACGGCAGGATCAGGACAGCGACGCCGAACGCGACGGTCAGCACGGTGCCCTGCTCGATGAGCAGGACGCCCCGGCTGCCGACGAGGACGAAGTAGACGACCAGGACCGCCGCGAGGACGCAGTAGGTGATCTTTGCACGCACGCGCGAACCCCGTCAGTCCAGGTCGAGGAAGTTCTCCAGGCCCATGGTCAGGCCGGGAGTGGTCACCACGCGGCGCACGCCGAGCAGGATGCCCGGCATGAAGCTGCTGTGGTGGAGCGAGTCGTGGCGGATGGTGAGGGTCTCCCCCACCCCGCCGAGCAGCACCTCCTGGTGGGCCAGGAGACCGCGCAGCCGTACGGAGTGGACGGGGATGCCGTCCACGTCCGCGCCGCGGGCGCCGTCCAGCGCGCTGCTGGTGGCGTCCGGCTGCGGCGGGCAGTCCGCGGCGGCACGGGCCTCGGCGATCAGCTTGGCCGTGCGGGCCGCGGTGCCCGAGGGCGCGTCGGCCTTGTTCGGGTGGTGCAGCTCGATGACCTCGGCCGACTCGAAGAACCGGGCCGCCTGCTGCGCGAACCGCATGGTCAGCACCGCGCCGATGGAGAAGTTCGGGGCGATGAGCACGCCGGTGCGGGGCGACGCGTCCAGCCAGGTGCGCAGCCGCGCGAGGCGTTCGTCGGGCCAGCCGGTGGTGCCGACGACCCCGTGGATGCCGTTGCGGACGCAGAACTCCAGGTTCGCCATGACGGCGTCGGGGTGCGTCAGCTCGACCGCGACCTGGGCGCCGGCCCCGGTCAGCGTCTCCAGCCCGTCGCCCCGGCCCAGGGCCGCGACCAGTTCCATGTCCTCGGCGGCCTCGACGGCCCGTACGGCCTCGGAGCCGATGCGGCCCTTGGCGCCGATGACCGCCACGCGCAGCTTGCTCATCGTTTCCCGCTCTCTCTTTCCCAGTACCAGTGGGTACGCCTGGTACCTCCGGTACGCCTGATACGAAAGGTCAGGCGACCGCGTCGTGCAGCCGGTCCGCCTGCCGGTCCTTCAGCGGGCCGATGACGGACAGCGACGGGCGCTGTCCCAGTACATCGCGGGCCAGTTCCCGTACCTCGTCCGGGGTGACCGCCGCTATCCGGGCCAGCATGTCGTCGACCGACATCTGGGCGCCCCAGCACAGCTCGCTCTTGCCGATGCGGTTCATCAGCGCGCCGGTGTCCTCCAGGCCGAGCACGGTGGAACCGCGCAGCTGCCCGATCGCGCGGCGGATCTCGTCGTCCGTCAGGCCCTCGTCGGCGACCTGGTCGAGCTGGTCGCGGCAGATCTTCAGGACGTCGTCGACCTGGTTCGGGCGGCAGCCCGCGTACACGCCGAACAGACCGCAGTCGGCGTAGCCGGAGGTGTACGAGTACACGCTGTAGGCCAGGCCGCGCTTCTCCCGTACCTCCTGGAAGAGGCGGGAGCTCATGCCGCCGCCGAGGGCCGTGTTCAGCACGCCCATGGCCCAGCGGCGGTCGTCGGTCCGGGCCAGGCCCGGCACGCCGAGGATCACGTGGGCCTGCTCGGACCTGCGGTTGAGCAGTTCCACGCGGCCCGCCGTACGGATGGTGCGGGAGCCGTCGCGCGGGGCCATCGGCACGGCGTCCGTACGGTCGAGGGCACCGGCCTTCTCGAAGGCGGCGCGGACCATCCGGACGACCTTGGCGTGGTCGACGTTGCCGGCGGCGGCGACGACCAGGCGGGTCGGGTCGTAGTGCTTCTTGTAGAAGCGGCGGATGCGCTCGGGGGTGAGGGCGTTGACCGTGTCGACGGAGCCCAGGACCGGGCGGCCGAGGGGGGTGTCACCGAGCATGGTGTGCGCGAACAGGTCGTGCACACAGTCGCCCGGGTCGTCCTCGGTCATCGCGATCTCTTCGAGGATCACGCCGCGCTCGGCGTCGACGTCGGCGGGCTCGATGAGCGAGCCGGTCAGCATGTCGCAGACCACGTCGATGGCGAGCGGCAGGTCGGTGTCCAGCACCCGCGCGTAGTAGCAGGTGTACTCCTTCGCCGTGAAGGCGTTCATCTCACCGCCGACCTCGTCGATCGCGGCGGAGATGTCGAGCGCGCTGCGCTTCCTGGTGCCCTTGAAGAGCAGGTGCTCCAGGTAGTGGGTGGCGCCGTTCAGCGAGGGGGTCTCGTCACGGGAGCCGACATTGGCCCAGATCCCGAAGGTGACGGAGCGGACGGAGGGCAGGGTCTCGGTGACCACGCGCAGGCCGCCGGGCAGGACCGTCTTGCGGACCGTGCCGGCGCCGTTGGTGCCCTTGAGAAGCGTTTGGGTACGGGCGACGGCCCGCCCCTCCGAAGAGGTGCGGGCCGTCGTCCGTGAGCTACGGGACGTCACTTGGCGGCGTCGTCCTTCGCCTCGTCCTCGCCCTCGATGACCGGAGCCAGCGACAGCTTGCCGCGCTGGTCGATCTCGGCGATCTCCACCTGGACCTTGGCGCCCACGGCGAGCACGTCCTCGACGTTCTCGACGCGCTTGCCGCCGGCCAGCTTGCGGATCTGCGAGATGTGCAGCAGACCGTCCTTGCCCGGCAGCAGGGAGACGAACGCACCGAAGGTGGTGGTCTTGACGACCGTGCCCAGGTAGCGCTCGCCGACCTCCGGCATGGTCGGGTTGGCGATGCCGTTGATCGTGGCGCGGGCGGCCTCGGCGGCCGGGCCGTCGGCGGCACCGATGTAGATGGTGCCGTCGTCCTCGATCGTGATGTCGGCGCCGGTGTCCTCCTGGATCTGGTTGATCATCTTGCCCTTGGGGCCGATGACCTCACCGATCTTGTCCACCGGGATCTTGACGGTGATGATGCGCGGCGCGTTCGGGGACATCTCGTCCGGAACGTCGATCGCCTCGTTCATCACGTCCAGGATGTGCAGGCGGGCGTCGCGGGCCTGCTTGAGGGCCGCGGCCAGCACGGACGCCGGGATGCCGTCCAGCTTGGTGTCGAGCTGCAGGGCGGTGACGAACTGCTTCGTACCGGCGACCTTGAAGTCCATGTCGCCGAACGCGTCCTCCGCACCGAGGATGTCGGTGAGGGCGACGTAGTGCGTCTTGCCGTCGATCTCCTGGGAGATCAGGCCCATGGCGATGCCGGCGACCGGGGCCTTGAGCGGCACACCGGCGTTCAGCAGCGACATCGTCGAGGCGCAGACCGAGCCCATCGAGGTGGAGCCGTTGGAGCCCAGCGCCTCGGAGACCTGGCGGATGGCGTACGGGAACTCCTCGCGCGTCGGCAGCACCGGCACGATGGCGCGCTCGGCGAGCGCGCCGTGGCCGATCTCGCGGCGCTTGGGCGAGCCCACGCGGCCGGTCTCACCGACGGAGTACGGCGGGAAGTTGTAGTTGTGCATGTAGCGCTTGCGGGTCACCGGGGAGAGGGTGTCCAGCTGCTGCTCCATGCGGAGCATGTTCAGGGTGGTGACGCCCAGGATCTGGGTCTCGCCACGCTCGAACAGCGCCGAGCCGTGCACCCGCGGGATCGCCTCGACCTCGGCGGCGAGCGTACGGATGTCCGTCACGCCACGGCCGTCGATGCGGACCTTGTCCTTGATGACGCGCTCACGCACGAGGGACTTGGTCAGCGCGCGGTAGGCGGCGGAGATCTCCTTCTCGCGGCCCTCGAACTGCGGCAGCAGCTTCTCGGCGGCCACGGCCTTGACGCGGTCCAGCTCGGCCTCGCGGTCCTGCTTGCCCGCGATGGTCAGCGCCTGGGCCAGCTCGCCCTTGACGGCGGCGGTCAGCGCCTCCAGGACGTCGTCCTGGAAGTCGAGGAAGACCGGGAAGTCGCCGACCGGCTTCGCGGCCTTGGCGGCCAGGTCCGACTGGGCCTTGCACAGCACCTTGATGAAGGGCTTGGCGGCCTCCAGACCGGCGGCGACGACCTCCTCGGTGGGGGCCTCGGCGCCGTCCTTGACCAGCTGGATGGTCTTCTCGGTGGCCTCGGCCTCGACCATCATGATCGCGACGTCGCCGTCCGGGAGGACACGGCCGGCCACGACCATGTCGAAGACCGCGTTCTCCAGCTCGGTGTGGGTCGGGAAGGCGACCCACTGGCCGTCGATCAGCGCGACCCGGGTGCCGCCGATCGGGCCGGAGAAGGGCAGGCCGGCCAGCTGCGTGGAGCAGGAGGCGGCGTTGATCGCGACCACGTCGTAGAGGTGGTCGGGGTTGAGCGCCATGATCGTCTCGACGATCTGGATCTCGTTGCGCAGGCCCTTCTTGAAGGAGGGGCGCAGCGGCCGGTCGATCAGGCGGCAGGTGAGGATCGCGTCCTCGGAGGGCCGGCCCTCACGGCGGAAGAAGGAGCCGGGGATCTTGCCGGCGGCGTACATGCGCTCTTCGACGTCCACCGTCAGGGGGAAGAAGTCGAGCTGGTCCTTGGGCGTCTTGGACGCGCTGGTGGCCGACAGCACCATGGTGTCGTCGTCCAGGTACGCGACGGCGGAACCGGCGGCCTGCTTGGCCAGGCGGCCCGTCTCGAAGCGGATGGTGCGGGTGCCGAAGGAGCCGTTGTCGATGACGGCTTCGGCGTAGTGGGTCTCGTTCTCCACCAGGGATATCTCCTCGTCTGCGTCAACCGCCCGTGTGGCGGTGGACCTTCGTCGGTGGAGCGCCGGGGTTGCGGGCCGGTCTTCGATCGAAGCACCCGGATACGGGGTCGCGCGGTTCGTCCGCGCGCCTTCCGGGGGCCACTACCGAGGACCGGCGGCTGAAAGGCGCTCCACCTCTTCGCTATGGCGTTATGGGACCAGACTACAAAGCTCCGGTCCACCGGGCAGGGGACCGGACGTCCGGTACGTACGGCAAAGGGAGCGGCCCCCGGGTGTGGGAACCGCTCCCTTCACGTCGTCTTACTTGGCGCCCGCCGCACCGCGGCGGATGCCCAGGCGCTCGACCAGCGCACGGAAGCGCGTGATGTCCTTCTTCGCCAGGTACTGCAGCAGGCGACGGCGCTGGCCGACGAGCAGCAGCAGACCACGGCGGGAGTGGTGGTCGTGCTTGTGGACCTTGAGGTGCTCGGTCAGGTCCGAGATGCGGCGGGACAGCATCGCGACCTGGACCTCGGGGGAGCCGGTGTCACCCTCCTTGGTGGCGAACTCGGCCATGATCTGCTTCTTCGTAGCGGCGTCGAGCGACACGCGGTACTCCTCTTGATGTCCATCGGCCCGCGAGCGCCCCTGGATCGACTTCACAGGGGATCTTGGATGACTCAACAAAGGCCGTCACCCAGAGTACCAGCTGCAAACGGCCCCCCGACCGGGCGGTCGGGGGGCCGTGCGGACGGGTGACCCCCTGTCGTGGGCGGGTCATCCGTACGAGGAGCTTTTCGCGGTCTCCTACGAGGAGCCGGTCAGACCGCGCACGGTGCCGTACACGTCCAGTACCGCCAGGCACAGCGGCACCAGCGACAGCAGGACGACGCCGTCGAAGATGTCGAAGACGCGGCCCCAGAAGGGGGTGACGCCCTTGCGCGGGACGACCAGGCCCACACCGACCAGGATGGCGGCGCCGGCCGCGATACTGCCGGAGAACCAGACCGTACGGACGTTGAGCGGGCCGGAGTCGCCGAAGCGCACGAGGTCGGCGATGACGTCGACCGGCGGGTGCAGCGCGATGCCCAGGATGAGCAGGACGACCGTCAGGATGCCGGCGATCGTCAGGCAGGCGACCTGCGCGGTGTAGTCGAAGAGCCGGGCCCGCAGCATGATCGTGATGCCGGCGGCCAGCGCCAGCAGCTGTGCCCAGCTGTTGTCGGAGAAACCGAGGACGACGCCGGCGGCGCCGACGACCAGCGCGGAGCAGCCGGCGACCAGGCCGAGCAGGAGTTCGTGGCCGCGCTTGGCCTGGTTGCCGATCTTGACGAAGTCGACGGACTCGGTCGCCGCGCCCGGCTCGCCGTCGTTGTGCGGACCGGCGGCGATCTGGTCGGGCGACTTGTAGCCGATGGGCAGCCGGGCGAAGCGCGAGGACAGGCCGGGCAGCCAGGCGACCACCGCGATGGCGACGACGGCGGTGACCGCGGCGACCTCGCGCGGCTCGGCCTCGGTGAGGATGGCGGCGAAGACCGCGAGGGTGCCGATGGTGGCCAGGAAGGCGGCGGCCACGAAGGGCGCGTCGCCGCGCGGCAGGAGGACCACCAGCAGTACGGACGCGATCAGTACGGTCACGCAGCCGACCAGGAACTGCAGCCGGCCGGGGCCCTCGCCGTCGGCCACCGGCATGATCCCGGAACCGGCGATCAGCAGGTGCGGCAGCGACGCCAGGCCCAGGGCGATGGACGAGGCGTGGTCGTCGTAGACCCGGGCCCGTACGCCGGACAGGGCGACCAGGACGATGCCGGTCACGCCGGCGATGATGCCGGGCAGGCGGTGCATGTCGCGGTCGGCCGGGTTGGAGAACCACAGAGCGAACGCCATCATGACGAGCAGGAGCACGCCGGCGGTGAGGCCGACGATGTTCATCAGGTCGTCGCTCCACCGGTTGCGGTTGCGCTTGACCGCGGAGGCGACGGCGTCCGAGACGTCGTCGAAGACGGGCAGCGGCAGCGACTCGGCGAACGGGCGCAGCAGGAGCAGGTCGCCGTCGAGGATGCGCTGCTGGGCGAGTGACTGGCCGGCGTCCAGGACGGTGCCGTCCCGGCGCACCAGGTGGTATCCGGTGGGGGCGCCCTCCGCCTGGGACTGACCGGAGAGTCGCAGGATCTCCGGATAAATATCGACGAGTGCGACATCCTCCGGCAGTGCCACGTCGATCCGTGCGTCCGGCGCGGCGACTGTGACCCGGCAGAAGCCGGTGCCTGTAGTCGTGCTCACCTGGCGGTTCCCCCTATCCGTTGGGCAGTTTGTCGCGTGCGTGCCTTATATATAGGGGCGCCGCCACCGTGCCTTATATATAGGGACGTCGTTACGGGGCCTTGGGCGCGCTCGCGAGGCGTCAGCGTACCCCCCAATTAGGCCGCCGCCCCACCCGCCCCGGCACTTGACCGTTAACAGTAGGATCAACGCCTGCGTCGGGCCATGGACTTGGTCCGGGGGACCGTCGAACCAACGGGGGCGGTCCGAGACTGCGAGATGCATGAAGGACTGATGCCTCGGTGAGCGTTGTCATCGTCAAGCGCCCGCCCCGCGCGCTTCCACCTGATATCCCCGGTGAGGAGTTGACGCTCGAAGCTCCGCCGGAGCTGCCTCGCGAAGGCGAGGACAACATGCTGATGAACCTCATGCCGATGATGGGCATGGCGGGTTCGGCGGGTTTCCTGTTCATGGGCACCCAGCCGTTCATGAAGATCATGGGCGGCGTGATGGTGGTTTCCACCCTCGCGATGGCTATTGTCCAGATCGTCAAGGCCCGCCAAGGGCCTTCCGGGCAAATGCTCCAGGAGCGCCAGGATTACCTCAAATACCTGGCGCAGAAGCGAAAGGAAGTGCGGCGCACCGCGCGCAAACAGCGTGACGCGCAGCTTTTCCTCCACCCCGATCCGGGGCAATTGTGGGCGGTCGTAGCCGAAGGCAAACGGGTGTGGGAACGCCGCCCGTCCGACCCCGACTTCGCACAAGTACGGATGGGGCTGGGCCCGCAGCAGCTCGCCACTCCCCTGAAGGCGCCGGAGACCGCGCCGGTCGACGAACTGGAACCGCTCACCGCGCACGCGATGAAGGAGTTCCTCGACAAGCACGGGTATCTGGACCAGTTGCCGCTCGCGGTCTCGCTGCGGGCCTTCTACCACCTGACGGTCTCCGGCGACCCGGACACCGTGTACGGGTCGGCGCGCGCCATCCTCGCGCAGCTGTGCACCCTGCACTCGCCGGAGGACCTGGTCGTCGCCGTGGTGGCGGCGCCGGGCGCGCAGGCCGAGTGGGAGTGGACCAAGTGGCTGCCGCACGTGCAGGACAAGACCACCGACGGCGCCGGCACCCGCCGGCTGGTCGTCGGTGACCTGGGGGAGATCGAGGAGCTGCTCGCCGAGGAGCTGGAGGGCCGCGGCCGCTTCAACCCGCAGGGCACGCCGGTCACCGACACCCCGCACGTGGTGGTCGTGCTGGACGCCGGCGAGGTGCCGATGGACTCGGTGATCGCCGGGGCCGAGGGCCTGCAGGGCGTGACGATCCTGGAGGTCGTGCCGGGCGACCTGGACGAGATCCGGGGCGGACTGGCCGTGCAGGTGTGGCCGGGCAAGCTGGTGCTGGAGTCGGCGGGCGGCGCGGTCTACAACGGGACCGTGGACACCCTGTCGGTCTCCGAGGCGGAGTCGCTGGCGCGCCTGCTGGCGCCGCTGCGGGCCGGTTCGGGCGCCGACGGCGAGGAGCCGCTGCTGTCCAACCTGGACTTCACGGATCTGATGAACATCGGCGACGCCGGTTCGGTGGACGTCTCGCGCACCTGGCGCCCGCGCACGCTGCACGAGCGGCTGCGCGTGCCGATCGGTGTCGACAAGGACGGCCAGCCCGTCATGCTCGACATCAAGGAAGCGTCCCAGGAGGGCATGGGCCCGCACGGCCTGTGCGTCGGCGCGACCGGTTCCGGCAAGTCCGAGGTGCTGCGCACCCTGGTGCTCGCCCTCGCGGTCACCCACTCCTCGGAGACGCTCAACTTCATCCTCGCGGACTTCAAGGGCGGCGCCACCTTCACCGGCATGTCCGAGATGCCGCACGTCGCCGCGGTCATCACCAACCTGGCCGACGACGTCAGCCTGATCGACCGTATGCGCGACTCGATCACCGGTGAGCTGCAGCGCCGTCAGGAGCTGCTGCGGTCGGCGGGCAACTACGCCAACATCACCGACTACGAGAAGGCCCGCGCCGCCGGCGCCCCGCTGGACCCGCTGCCCTCGCTGGTGATGGTGCTCGACGAGTTCTCCGAGCTGCTGACCGCCAAGCCGGACTTCATCGACATGTTCATCCAGATCGGCCGGATCGGCCGGTCGATGGGTGTGCACATGCTGCTCGCCTCGCAGCGCCTCGAAGAGGGCAAGCTGCGCGGCCTGGACACCTTCCTGTCCTACCGGCTGGGTCTGCGGACGTTCTCCGCCGCCGAGTCCCGTACGGCGATCGGCGTGCCGGACGCGTACCACCTGCCCAACGTGCCGGGTTCCGGCATCCTGAAGTACGACACCGAGACGATGGTGCAGTTCAAGGCCGCGTACGTGTCGGGCCCGTACCGCGGTCCCGGCGCCGGCGGTGGCGGCGGTGGCAGCCGTACGAGCCGGATGCCGGTGCCGTTCACGGCGTCCCCGGTGCTGGCGCCGATCGTCGAGGAGATCATCGCCGAGGAGCCGTCGCTCACCCAGCAGCAGGACGACGCGCTGGCCGACACCGTCCTGGACGTGATCGTGCAGCGGATGCAGGGCCAGGGCCCGCCGGCGCACCAGGTGTGGCTGCCGCCGCTGGACGAGTCGCCCACCGTCAACCAGTTGCTCCCGGCGCTCGCCGTCACGCCCGAGCGGGGCGTGCACGCCCCGGAGTACACGGCGCTCGGCAAGCTGGTCGTGCCGGTCGCGCTCGTGGACAAGCCGTTCGAGCAGCGGCGCGACGTGATGTACCTGGACTTCTCCGCCGGCGCCGGTCACGGCCTGGTCGTCGGTGGTCCGCAGTCCGGCAAGTCGACGCTGATCCGTTCCGCCATGGCGGGCTTCGCGCTCACCCACACCCCGTCCGAGGTGCAGTTCTACTGCCTCGACTTCGGTGGCGGCGGCATGCTGGCCATGGAGGGGCTGCCGCACGTCGGCGGCGTCGCCTCCCGGCTGGACGCGGAGAAGGTCCGCCGTACGGTCGCCGAGGTCGTCGGCATCCTCAACGCGCGCGAGGAGTTCTTCCGCGCGAACTCCATCGACTCCATGGGGACCTACCGCCAGCGGCGCGCCGCCGGCGCGTTCCCGGACCAGAAGTGGGGCGATGTCTTCCTCGTCATCGACGGCTGGGGCACCTTCAAGACCGACTACGAGCAGCTCGACCCGGTCATACTGGACATCGCCAGCCGCGGTCTCGGCTTCGGCATCCACCTGATCCTCGGCGCCTCCCGCTACACCGAGGTGCGGCCCGCCCTGCGCGACCAGCTGCTGAACCGCGTCGAGCTGCGGCTCGGCGACCCGATGGAGTCGGAGTTCGACCGCAAGCGCGCGGAGAACGTGCCGATGGGCCGCCCGGGTCGTGGCCTCTCCCCCGAGAAGCTGGACTACCTGGCGGCGCTGCCCCGTATCGACGGCGTCCAGGAGGCGGAGAGCCTCAGCGACGGCATGGCGCACCTGGTGGCCACCGTCAAGGAGCACTGGCAGGGCGAGCCCGCCCCGAAGGTGCGGATGCTGCCGACGCTGCTCCCGGCGAGCGACCTGCCCAAGGGCAGCGACTACCCGGAGCACGGCATCGCGATCGGTGTCGACGAGACGACTCTGTCGCCGGCGTTCATCGACTTCGAGACCGACCCGCTGCTGGTGATCTACGGCGAGAGCGAGTCCGGCAAGTCCTCGCTGCTGCGTCTGATCGCCAAGCAGATCGCGGAGCGCTACCCGTCGGACAAGGCCCTCATGGTGGTCTCCGACTACCGGCGCGCGCTGCTCGGTGAGATCCCCGAGAGCCACATGTACAAGTACTGTGCGGCGGGGCCGCAGTTGCAGGAGGTCATCACCGGGCTGGCCGGTTCGCTGGGGCGCCGGATGCCGGGCCCGGACGTCACGCCGGAGCAGCTGCGCAACCGCAGCTGGTACGACCTGCCGGACGCGTTCGTGATCGTGGACGACTACGACCTGGTGGCGACCAGCAGCGGCAACCCGCTCCAGCCGCTGCTGGAGTACCTGCCGTTCGCCCGCGACCTGGGTCTGCGCCTGATCCTGGCGCGCAGCTCCTCGGGGGCCGGACGCTCCTCCTTCGAGCCCGTGATGCAGCGGACGAAGGAACTCGGCGCCCAGGGTCTGATCCTGTCGGGCGACCCGGGCGAGGGGCCGCTGATGGGCAACATCAAGGCGACCAGCCTGACACCGGGGCGTGCGCACTTCATCACGCGCAAGCGCGGTGCGCAGTTGGTGCAGACCGGGTGGCTGCCGGCGCACAGCGGCTGACGGGCGGTCCGGCGCCGTCGCGGCGCCGGACGAAAGCGGTGGGGCGCCTCTCCTTCGGGAGGGGCGCCCTGGCGCTTTTCCGGGTGTGAGTGTGCGGGTGGGTGCGGGCGTCGGGGCGGGGCTCCGGCTTCAGCCGAAGGCGCCGTGGCGGCGGACGTCGTGGGACGGGGGGTTGGCGTCCTTGTCGGCCTTGTCGGCCTTGTTCTTGGTGTTGGGTTGTTCCTGGGGGCTGGGCTGTTTCTGGGTACTGGGCCGTCCCTGGAGGCCGGGCCGTTCCTGGGGGCCGGACGGCTTTTCGGCGGACGGCGCCTTGGGGGGCGCCTCGGAGGCGCCGTCCGCGGCCGCGGTCTCTCCCGTACGTACCCCCTTGGCCACGCCCGCGCCGCCCCGTGCGTTCTTCGGTCCGGTCTGCGGCGGTCCGAAGGGGTCGGGCCCCTGAGGCGCGCTGGAGGTCTCCCACTGCGCCGTCAGCGGAGGCCGCTGCCCCCGGCCGCCGCCCTTGCCCCCCTTCCCTCGGAAGGCGCCGCCCAGCGATGTGGCGAGCTGGCCCAGGGCCATGAAGCCGTACGCGGTCTGCGTACCGGACGACTGCGCGCCGTTGTTCTGGGAGGCGTCCGGTGCGGCGTCGTGAGCGCCGGAGCCCACGCCCGCGTGCGCCCCCTTGTCCTGGGAGGCGGCGTTCTCCAGGTCGGCGGCGGCGAGTTCGAAGGCCGGCAGGGTCTCGTCGACGGACCGCTTGAGCTGGTGCCACTCCGCCGCGAACGCCTCACCCGCGGGGCCCTGCCAGTTGGCGGCCGCTGCCTTGCCCACCTGCCGGTCCAAGTCCCGCACCAGGCCGTCCAGGTGCTTTCCCATGTCCCGCCAGCCGGCTGCCGCCTCGTGCAGGGCTTGGGGGTCGCGCTGCTCGGTCACTGGACACCCCGGATCGCCTTGACGAGTTCTTCCTCGGCCGTGTCCGTCGACACGGCGGTCTCCCGGAGGCCGTCGGCGACCTCCGTCAGCCGCTCCCGCAGCTGTTCCAGGGCGCGTTCGGCCTGCTCGTACAGCTCCAGGTACGGTCCGGCCGCCTCGCGTGAGCCGAACCCTTCGCACAGCGCCGCGGCGTCACTGCGCCGTCTGAAAGCGGTCAGCTGACGGCCCAGGTCGTCCGCGGATATCTCGAACTCGGTACCGAGCTTGTGCAGCTCCTCGGTACTGATCCGGACCTCGTCTGACATCTTTTCTCCCCGAATTGATTGGCGCGGCGCGAATGACGCGGCTCGAAAGCGGCGACGGCCTGCCGGACAAGTCCTCAGGTCTAGCACACCCGGATAGCGACCGACCGGCACGTCCGGAGCGGCGGGGCGGCAGTACGGGGCGGGAAAAGGGACCAATATCCCGCAATGCCAACAAGCCTCCTTGACGAGTGGTTCCGATCCGTCATTAGACTCATGACGCCGGTGCAGCACACGCGGTTGCTGTACCACCGAGTTCACCGGGGGCAGAAGACATGAACGGCACGAACGGCGCGGGCAATGAGCGGCAGATCCAGGACGCGGATCTGATGGACGTCGCCCAGGATCCCGAACAGGCGCACCGGCTGCGCAAGGCCCTGCAGACGCTGGCCACCAACCCCAAGGTCGGCGGAAAGCTCCAGGAGATGGCTCAGGAGGTGCTTTCCGGGCGGATCGGCATGAAGGACGCCATCCAGTCCGAGGAGTACATGGGCGCCATCGGCGACCGTATGAACGAGATGCGGCGGGCGGCGGAGAACCAGACGCAGGCCGAGCGGGAGGCCTCCCGCGAGCAGTTCGCGAAGTGGCAGAAGGAGCAGGAGGCCAAGGAGGACCAGGAGCGCGCCGAGCGCGACGGGCCTTCGGGTGCCATCGTGACGGGGCCGCGGCGGGGCGGCCGGGGCGGGTCGAGCCACCGGGACTGACCCTGCGGGCCCGGCTGTCGGTGGCCGGGCCCTGCACGTCGTCCGGCGTACGGAGTCGGTTCTTTGACGCCTTCGGCGGCTTGACGGCTTCGTCGGGTTGGACGGGTTGGACGGCTTCGGCGTCCTGGACGGTTTGGGCTTCTCTGGGTCTTCGGCGCGTTCGGCGTCTTTGGTGCCGTACTCCTCGGGGCCCGGCTCGTCACCATGTTTTCCCGCTTGTCCGCTCTCCCGTCCGGTGTTTGACCGCATACGCCGGTACGTGATCTTCCCTTGTCGACGCATGCCCGCTCTTGTCTGCGCTTGTCTTAGTTGGACTGCGCTTGCCTGAGCTTGCCTGCGCTGGATGGGAACTTGACCGGCATTACTATCGTGCGCGATCGCGTGCCGGAGAAGCGCACGCGGGAGAGAGCGGAGCAAAATGCCACATATTCGGGTGCTCAGTAAGGGCGCGCGGATCACGGCAGGCGCTTTGTGCCTGCTTTTCCTCCTGCACACCCTGTACTGGCTCGGACATGATCTTGTGACGCTCGGGCCCGGCACGCTGTGGGACGTATGGACGGGAGGCACGTCCGCCGGTCTCGGCGGTGCCCCGATGGCCGCCTATCCGGTCACGACTCCGTACGAGCTGGGCCTGGCCCTGCTGCAAGGCGCCGCCGCGGTAACCGCGTTCGCCGGGAGGCGGCCGGCCGGCGGGCTGCTCGCGGTGGCGACGGCGCTGACGTTCTCCCTGCGGGTGCAGGCCATCGTCAGCACGGGCAGCCACACCTCGACCGACCGCTGGTTCCTCGGCGCGGGCGACATCGACGACTCCACCCTCATGGCCGTCTTCCTCTCCGCGGGCGCGCTGGTGCCGCCGGCACTCGTCGCCGCCGTCGTCCTGCCTGCGGGTATCCGGGCCTGGCCGCGCCCCGGCCGGGCGCCCGGCCTGCCTCCGGTACGCCCCGGCGGCCCCGCGGGCCCCGTGTCCGCGATCGTGCTGGGCGCGTTCACGCTCCTGTGGGTGATCTGGATCTGCTACGCGCTGGCGGAGTCCCTCGGCAGCGGGCCCGGGGCGTCGCTGGAGATCCTGTTCACCGGCCGCGGCGTGCTGAGGGCCATGCTCGGCATGGCGCCCGGCTGGGCCTGGCTCACTTTCCTGCCGTTGTGCGCGGTCGGCGCGCTCCTGGCCGCCACCCGCCGGGTCTCCGCCCGCGGCTTCGCCCTCGGGACGGCGCTGGTCCTGCTGCCGGTCGCCTTCCTGAGCCTGATCGGCTCGCTCCGTACCGGCACGCTCTTCGAGCTGGGTGACGTCGCGCCGGGCGGCGTGCTGCTGGGCCGGGTGCAGATGCTGGTGGAGCTGGTCGGTTCGGTGGTGGTGCTGGTGCTGATGGGGCGGCCCGGGGTGCCGGTTCAGTCGGGGGCACCGGGACTGCCGGGGGCTCCGGGGCCAGGGATGGCGGGGGTTCCTGGGTTCACGGTTCCTGCTCATGGGTCTGGTCCTGGTCGTGGCCAGGGTGTGCCAGGGCCCTATGCGCCGGGGGCCATGGACGCGCCCGCGTACGGGCCGGTCGGAGGGCCGGTGCCGGGCGCCCCGGCCCCTGGTGGCCACCAGGGGCCGCCCGCGCGACATCAGGGCCCTCCAGGAGCTCCCGGATATCAGGCGCCTCCTGGCTACCAGGCGCCGGGCGGGTTCCAGACGCCCGGCGGATATCCGCCGCCGCAGGGCGGCTTCGGCCCGCCGCCCGCGGGCTGACCCTGCTGACCTGGGCTTCGGCGGGCAGCGGCGCCGGTGTCAGTGCCGGATCGTAGGATCAGCCAGAAGTCGAGGAGAGCGGACGTCAGAAGGCGGACAGCGGAAGTCAGAAGGCGGAGAGCGGAAAGCGGAGGGCGAAGGATTCATGGGGGACGAGGAATTCATGCACGCCACGGGCGAGGAGCGCGGCGGTACGGGGGGTTATGCGCCGCATCCGTACATCGGCGGCCGTACCGCCGTCCTGCGTGCGCTCGCCGCCTGGCGGATGCAGTGGCCCGGCGCCCCCCGGGTCGTCGTGCTCACCGGCAGCCCCGGCAGCGGGCGTTCGCACCTGGTGGCCGGCTTCCTCATGCTGTGCGACCCGGAGCACCGCAAGCGCCTGCCGCTGGACGACCTGGATCCGACGACCGTACCGCCCGACCTGCCCGCCCCCGCCGTAGCCGCCCCCGAGGGCCGCACCGCCGGACAGGTCCTGTGGACCCTCGCCGACCACTTCGGCCTGGCCGCCACCCGCGGCGCGGACATCGTCCCCGGACTCGCCGCTGCTGCCGGCCCGGTGACGGTCGTCGTGCCGGACGTCG
Source organism: Streptomyces sp. NPDC026394 (assembly GCF_055567735.1). Lineage (NCBI taxonomy): Bacteria > Bacillati > Actinomycetota > Actinomycetes > Kitasatosporales > Streptomycetaceae > Streptomyces > Streptomyces sp. NPDC026394. Next base: position 951,629 of record NZ_JBVHPX010000001.1, on the reverse strand, counting down.
ACCGGGCGGGCCCGGTGCGGGCCGCCGACGAGCCCGCGCGCCTCGTACGGGACGTGCTGAAACCGCTCGCGGAGACCGGCACGGTCCAGCTCCTCGCCGACGTGCCGCGGGCGCTCGCCGCCGAGGTGATCGCGGCCCTGCCGTCCGGCCAAGGACAGATCATCGACCTCGACGAGCCGCGCTGGGCCGACCCCGAAGGGCTCGTCCACCAGGTGGAGACGTCGCTCGCCCCGGAGGCCGACGCCCCGGCCCTGCCGTACACCGAAGACCCCGGGGCGCGCCGGGCGCTCGCCGAGGCCGTCGCGGAGCGCGCCGACGGCAACCGGCTGACCGCGCGGCTCGCCGTACGGTGTGTCTTGATGCGGCCGGAAGGCTTCGACCCGTCCGACGGGTCACACCTGCCGGGCAGTGTGGACGAGGCGCTGGACCTGCACGCGCGGCGGCTGGGCGCCGACCCGCGGACGTTGCGGCTGATACTGGCGCCGCTGGCACTCGCCGAAGGGGCCGGGCTGCCGCTCAGGCTGTGGGGGCCGCTGGCGTCCGCCGTCGCCGGGCGCGACCTGACCGAGGAGATCGCGGACGGGATGCTGCTGGCGGGGCCGTTCGTCGAAGCGGCCGGGGGCCCCGGGGATGCCGACGGTGCCGGCCGTAAGCTGCTGCGCCTCGTGCATCCCGGCGTCGCGGACGCGGTTCGCGCCGGACTGGCCGACGCGCGCGACGCGCAGACTCGCATCGCCATGGCGCTCCTGGAGGCGGTGCCGGAGCAGGACTGGTCCCGCGCCGACCCGTACGTCCGCGACCACCTCGCCGCGCACACGCTGGCCGCCGGTCTGCTGCCGCAACTGCTCACCGACCCGGGCCTGTTCGCGCATGCCGACCCGGTCGCGCTGCGTACGGCGGTCGAAGCCGTGCCGTACGAGACCCTGGGCGCTCCCGCCCGTACGTACCTGCGGACGGCGCCGCTGCTCACCCGGTCCCAGGCGTCCGTCGTCATGCGTGCGGCGCTCCTGGAGACGGCCTTCGTCGAGGACGGCCTCGGCCCGTACGCGGACGCGGTGCACGCGCTCGGACTCGGCCTGCCGTGGCGCACGCTGTGGAGCGTGCCGCTGCCCGGGGTCACCGGCGTGACGGTCGGCAGCCTGCCGCGGACTCCCGCCGCCGGGGGCGTGGCCGGTCCGGACCCGGCCGGTACGGACCCGATCGGTACGGCCCCGCCCAGTACGCATACGGCCGGTACGGACCCGGTCGTCGCCGCGCTGCCGGTCGCCGTCTTCGTCGTTCCCGAAGGCACCCCGGGCTCCCGTACGGTCTTCGCCGGAACCGGTGCCGAGTCCAAGATCGGCTCTGCGACCGGGACCGGAGAGACGGATGGCTCCGCCGTGCTCGTCCACCAACTGCTGGGCCCGGGGCTCGTGGACGCCGACCCGGCACAGGTCCTGCACCCCTCGGAGGACGTACGGGCAGCGGCGCCGCTCACGCTGAGCCAGGGCGCGGACTACGTCCGGGTGTGGGACCGGCAGCGTACGGAGGTGGTGGCCGCCCTCGTCAGCGATGTCCCCTTCACGGACGCCGACCTTTCACCCGAGGGCGTCCTGGTCGTCGCCACGGAGCGCGGCGTCAAGGCGTTGCAGATCCCGCTGCCCGCGCCCCCGCCCGCCTCCGCACCCGTCTCCGCGTCCCTCTCCGCCCCCGTACCCGCCCCTGCTCCCCCTGCCGACACCCCCGCCGGTCCGCACGGCCGCGAAGGAGACCGCACGTGATCACCCAGGCGCAGGCCCAGGCCACCGCCGACCGCTGGCTCAATCCCGAGGGGCACCAGGGCCCGCGGCGCCAGGTCGGTATGGAGGAGTTCGAGCTCGGCTGGGTGGTGTGGGCGGTTCCGCCGCCGCCCGAGGTCGATCCGGCGACCGGCCTGCGGCGGCCGCCGGCGGAGGTGGGCAACGCCTGTGGCGTCGTCGACCGGGCCGGCGGTGAGCTGACCGTCTGGCCTTCCGTACCGGTCGAGGAGGTCGTCCGGATGTACCGCCAGAAGCACGGCGCGGACAGCGGTACGGGCAGCGGCGCGCACGGTGATGCGGGCAGCGTCACGGGCAGTGGCACGGGCAGCGATGTGGGCAGCGGGACCTCCGCGGCGACGCCCGCCGGACCGCCGGTCACCGGCCCCGGCAACACCGCCGTCGCCACGTACGACGACCCGTCCAGCGGCGCCGAGACGAACCTGGTGCGCGTGTCGCGCCCCGGCCTGCCGCCCGCCGAGTACCAGCTCTTCGACGAACTGCGGCGCATCGGCGTCCGCGGCGAGGACGTACGCGCGGTCCACACCGACCTGCGTCCCGCCCTGTTCCCCGGCGGCTACACCGGGAACTTCGTCTTCCGCGCCTTCCCCAACGCCCGTTTCTCCTGCACCGCGGGGTACGGCGCGACGCCCGAGGAGCGCGCCGAGGGCGTCGCCGGACTGCTGCGGCACGTCGAGATGACGCACCAGCTCTCGGGGCAGCAGCCGCCGCCGCGACCGCACCGGCTGCCGGTCCCGTCGCCCGACAGCGTGCCGCGGGCCGAACCGGTACGGGACGTGGCGCTCGGCAAGCAGCTCGCCGAGGTCTTCGGCCCGCAGGGGGTGTTCCGCCCGGACGCCGACGACATCGCGGGCACCGCGCTGCCCGAGGCCGCCAAGAAGACGCTGACCTGGGCCGGGCTGCCCGTGGAGGTGCCGTACTTCTTCACCGCCGACCAGGCGGGCCGGGCGCCGGCCGGCGGCCTGTTCACGGACGCGGCGACGCAGCTGCGCTCGATCGGCACGGAGGCCTCCGAGGCGACGCTCGGCCATCTGGCGGGCCATGTCCGCATCGGTACGGACGGCGCCTACCTGGTCACCGTCCAGTGCACGGCGCCGGAGGAGAGCCGGACGCTGATCGGCGCGGTGTGGGCGGTCCAGCCGTCTTCGGGCGGCGGCCGGTTCGTCAACGCCTCCCTCGCGGCGTTCCTGCGCTCCCTGGCCCTGCTGACGACCACTCGGCAGCGGATGCGGGGCATGGACCCGCGCGCGGCGGGGGCGGCGGTCGCCGCCTTCCAGGAACAACTGGTCGCGATCGACGCGTGGTCCCTGGACAGTGACAAGAACTGGTGGTCCCTGGTCGTCGAGCAGATGTGGCACGGGCTGTTCTGACGACGACCTGAGCCCTGCCGGGCGCCGGGCGCGCGGACCCGCCGGGGTGGGAGGCGAGAGGCGCGGCGGGGCTCTCAGGGCAGCAGCAGCCAGTCGGCGGCGAGGGCCGCCGCCAGGCCCAGGCCGAGCAGCCAGGTGCCCAGCCGGGTACGCCCGTTCCGGCTCAGCTCGATCACGACCCCGCACAGGATCAGCGCGGCCCCGTACACCCCCACGACCAGGACCGACGTACGGCTCGCGAGGCGGATCACGAGCACGGCCGCCATCGCGGCCATCAGCACGGAGGCCAGAACGATCCGGACCTGCCGGGCCTGACGAGGAGTCAGGCTCACGCGGCGGGCGGTCGGGGACGGTTCATCGGCATCGGCGGCATCGGCGGGTGCGTCCATGAGCGGGAATGGTACGGGACGGCTGTTCGGTCCCGTACGGCTGTGTTCGCCTCCGCCGTTCCTCTCCGCCGGTCTTCTCTGCCGCTCCCCGGCTTCCGGCCCTCGCTGCCTGCTTTGCGGCTTCCGGCTCTTGCCTCCGGCTCCCGGCTCCCGGCTAAGTGAAGAAGAGCACCGCGCCGGACAGCACCGCGCCGATCAGCCCCGCTGCCATCAGCCCGACCATCAGTGTCCGCAGCACGCCGGGGCCGACCGACCGCCACGCGTCGTCGAAGCTCGGGGCGCTCCGGAAGCGGTAGCCGGTCACCGTGCAGAGCACGCCCAGGACGAGGACGACCAGCCCGCCGCAGAGGCACAGCACGCCGTTGGCCAGCCGGTTCCAACTGTGCTGGACGTAGCTGGAGCGGCCCACCTGGCGTACCTCGATCAGGTCGCCCTCCTTGAACCGGTGCCAGGAGTCGACGCTGGCGTTCAGGTCCTTGGTCCGGCCGTCGTCCGACCGGAACGTGCCGTAGCACTGGATGTCGCGCGTACGGTTCCCCGAGTGCTGCTTGTTCGCGTAGTGGTAGTCCGTGGCGCACGCCTCCACGGTGATCTTGCCGGGGCTGCCGTCCACCCACACCGAGTACGGGCCCACGTAGACGCCGATCGCGATCAGCAGCAGCGCGGCCAGCAGAACGCCCACCCCGATCAGCCGCCCCAGGCCGCGCTTCACCTCGTCCCCCACACCCGGCGCATCGCCCGCACTGGAGGCATGGGACGCGCCTGACCTGGTGTGTTCCGACTGTGCTGCCATGGTCAGCGATCCTTTCCAGGGGCGTGCGAAGGTGCAGGACGAACGATGCACGCGTCGGTATGCCGGTCATGCCGCGCGTACGGGGGTGTACGTGCTTCCGCGATGTGCCGAGCCTACGGCCCGCGCGCACCCGCCCGGCCGGCCAGGCGGTCCGCAGCGTCACCCGTAATGCTGCAAAAAGAGAAAGACGGCTGTACCAAGGATGCCCACCCCGGTGACGGACAGCAGCAGCGGGCGCAGCACCGTCCCGCCGGGCAGCCCGTCCCAGCCGTCGCCGAACGGCCGTCCCCGGCGCGCGCCGAAGCCGGTGAGCAGGCAGAAAGCACCCGCCGCGAGCATCGGCAGGGACACGGACACCCCGGCGGCCCGGCCCCACACCTGCTTCCGGCCGGTGGCCACGTGCGTGCCGTCGTCGCCGCTCTGTACGGGGACCCGGGCGCCCGCCGGGTACACCGTGTCGGGGTGGAACGCCCCGAAGGGATTGACCGTGCGGGCACCGTCGACGTCCCGATCGGCCCGGAAGGTGCCCGTACAGCTGATCGTCCGGCTGCCGTGACGGCCGCTGCCGCCGACCGTGTACCGCTCCTTGCACTTCTCGACGGTGTACGTGCCCTGCGTGCCGGTGTGTCCGGCGGCGAGGGCCGCCCCTCGGACCGAGATCGCGCAGACCGTCACCCCCAATACCACCAGGACGAGGCCGACGGCCCGCCCGATCACGCTCGGCGGCGGCATCAGACGATCCCGTCGATGAGCAGCACCGCGCCCGCGCCGAGGGCGGCCAGGCCGCCGGTACCGGCCAGAACGGCGCGGACCGCCGTACCGCCGGGTACCCCGCGCCAGGCGTTCCGGAACTTCGGGCCACGACGTGCGCCGAAGCCGGTGAGCAGGCAGAACACTCCGGCCACGAGCGCGCACACGGAGACGCAGACGATGGCCGGGCTCTGCCGGGTCCACTGCCCGTCGATGATGACGAATTCGTGGTCCGTCTTCTGGACCGCCAACTGCTTGCCGGGCTCGAACTTGGCGCCGGTCTCCACCGTCGCGTCCTCGACCGTGGCGCCGCCCCGGCCGCCCTCGTCCTCCCGGCCGCCCCCGTCGTCCAGGTGGCCGCGGCCCTCCCGGCCCTCCCGGTCGTCCCGGAAGGTACCTGTACAGGTGACGACGGGCCGCGCGTGCCGGTGGCGGGACGAACCGACGCGGTCGAACTGCGTGCGGCAGTCCTGGACGGTGAGCGTGCCCGCGTCACCTTTGCGGCCGTTCGCGTACCCCATGTCCTTGGCGGTCATCCCGCCGAAGAAGAGCCCGGCGAGGACCAGACCGGCACCTACGACCCTGCCCGCCGAGGACGGCAGCCGGGCCGACGGGCGCATGCGTAGGGGCGACGGGCGCGGACGGAAGAAGGGCTGCGTTGGCATGGAGAGACCGCGTTGCTGTGGGGGACGAGGGGCGTGCTGGGGTGGGGGACGAGGAACGTGTTGAGGCGGAGGGCAGCGCCGGCCCGCTCGGCAGTCGTACGCCACGCGCACGCACGCCACCCCGGGCGCGCGGCCTCTTGACCGGGCAGGTACCAAAACTTAACCACCTCTTTCCCCGTCCGCACCACTCCCTCCCGTCTCGCATTCCGGCCGCCGCCAACATCCCAGCACGGTCAATCCCCCCGAATTCGAGCTTCATTCGAGCGGATTACGCAGCCATATGCCGCCCAACAGCCTGTCGGCGGCGCCCCGTTGGAATCCTTTCCCGACCCCTGCCCCCCCGGGGAACGCGGGCCGCTGGCCCGGCGCCCGCCCACGCGGAGCCGCCTTGACATGCCTGCGTTAAGAACACATAAAGTGGTCACGCCGGGCCTGTCGGGAGACAAACGCGCCAGGCGCGAATGACAGGGCAATGACGGGGGCCGTGATGGCGGGCAAGGCATTCGACGTGGATCCTGAGGTGCTGCGCACCCAGGGACATGCGTTCGTGAACATCGGTACGGAGTTCGGCAAGGCCGCCAAGAAACTCAAGGACGACCTGGAGGGCCTCGGAAAGCCCTGGGAGGACGCCGACTTCGGCGCGGCCTTCGACGTCATCTACACCCCGATCCGCGACGGCATGTTCACCTCCATGGATTCGCTGGGCGAACGCATCGAGGACATCGGCGACAAACTCCAGGGCATGGCCCGTACCTACACGGCCTCCGACGAACAGGGCGTCCAGGTCGTCAGCTCGGTTTCCCGCCCCGCCGTCTGAGAAATACCGCCGGTCCGTGCGGCCATAGACGCGGCCCTACGCAGCCGTGCCCATGGCCGTACGCATCGCCGCGCCCGTGGCCGTACGCATGGCCGTCAACACGATCACTCCAGCCGCACACGGCTGCAACCGCACGGGGGACGATCAACTGTGTCACTGACACTGCCGAGCGAGGTCGCCTGGGTCCTCGGGCTCCTCGGGTACGACTGGCCGCAGGCCGACGAGGACGCGCTCTTCAAGTGCGCCGAGACCTGGCGCACCTTCGCCGCACAGGTCGAACAGGCGGCCTCCCAGGGCTCGTCGGCGGCGAACGAGGTATTCGGGGCGAACACGGGCGAAGCCGTCGACGGATTCACCAAGGAATGGGGCGCCTTCTCCGGCGGCTCCGGTTCCGACCACTATCTGCGGGACGCCCGGATCGCCGCCGAGACCATCGCCCTGGCTTTCGACGCGGCCGCCATCGCCGTACTCACCGGCAAGATCGCCATTATCGCGCAACTCGTCGTCCTCGCGGTGGAACTCATCGCCGCACAGGCGGCCGCCCCCTTCACGTTCGGGCTGTCCGAAGCGGGTGCGGCAGGCGCCACACAAATCACCCGCGTCGCCGTCCGCGAGATCCTGAACAAGATCAAGCAAGAGGTCGTCCAGGCCGTCACCAAGGCCATGGAACACGCGACGATGGACGCCATCAAGGAGCTGGCCAAGAAGGCGGTGTCCAAGGAAGCCCGACAGTTGGCCATGGACTGTGCCAAGAAGACGGTCAAGGACACGGTCAAGGAGACCGTCCAGGACAAGGTCGTCGAAGAAGGCAAGGCGAAGGCCACCGAAGCCGCCACGGAAATGGGACAGAACGTCGCCCAGCAGGGCATCGAGAATCATTTTGGTGCCCGTGACGGCATGGACTGGGGTGAAACCGCCGACATCGGCAAGGAAAAGGCCGGCGAATACGTCGACGGGCTCAAGGAAGGTGCCCAGAGCCTGGCCGCCCCCCGGACCTACGTCGACCACGCCCGGGAGGACCTCACCCACCGCGGCCTCGACGCGGCCCAGAAACACGTGGACCACCGCACGGGCGGCGCCGCGACCCGCCACCAGGGCGTCACCGACGGCGCGAGGGATTCGGTGCAGGCTGTGTTCGGGTGAGGGCCTGAGGCGTGCGGGGTGCGGGCCTCGGCGCACGGCGAGGTGCGGGCCTCGGCGCGGCGGCGGGGGAGGCTGCGGGGCGTGGCGGGAAAGGTTGCGGGGCGTGGGCGCCACACGCCCTTCGCGCTGAGCCCTCAGGCTTCAGCGGGCCTCACCCGAAAACAGCCCGGACGTCCTCCGCGACACCGGGCTTCCCCCCACCGTCACCACCACCTCCACTTCCTTCTCCACCTCCACTTCCTTCTCCACCTCCACTTCCTTCTCCACCTCCGCCTCCTCCACCCCCGTCTCCGCCACCACCTCCCCTCCCGGACTGAACGGCCTCCCTCGCCCTCACCGCCGCGACATTCGTCCCCGCCTCCGTAGCGCCGTCGAGCAACCGGTCACGATGAGTCGCGGGGTCGAGGAGACCGGCCAAGCCCCCCGCCCTCTCCCCCGGGCCACTCGGTGCGCCGACGACGTACTCGCCGGCGGTGAACTCACCGCCCCGCACCGTGCCGAACTGCTTCGCGCACTCCTCCCGGGCACCGTCCACGGTGTCGCCCAGATCGATGCCGGCGCGGGCGCCGAAATGGCTCTCGATCCCCTGCTGGGCGATGTTCTGCCCGGCCCCGGTCACGATGTCGATGGTCTTCTCCTTGGCGGGATCGACCACGACGTCCCGGACGGCCTTCCGCGCGTAGTCCGTCGCGAAGTCCTTGACCTGGTGCTTCACGAAGTCGGAAGCGATCTCCCTGACGCCCTTCTGCGCGGCGTCCGCCATCGCCTCGGTGACCGCTTCGACGACCTCCCGCTTCAGCGTGTCCAAGAGCCGTCGCACCATGAGGCGGGTGGCCTGAGTCACCCCCAGGGCCCCGATCTCCGAGAGTCCGAAGGTGAAGGGCGCCGCGGCCTGCGCCGCGATGAGTTCGACGGCCAGCACGACGAGCTGCGCGACGACTTCGGCCTTCGCGGCGAATACCGCGGCCGCCGCCACCTCGAACGCGACACCGATCACCTGCGCCGCGATCCGCGCGTCGGTCAGGTAGGAGCCCGGGCCGCCCGAGAAGTCCTCCCACTCACCCAAGAAGCGGCGCACCGCCTCGCCCGAACTGCCGCCGACGACCTCCCGTACGGCGCATCCGCCCCGCCCGTCGGTCCGTCCGACCTGGGCCGCGAAGTCCAGCCAGCCCCGCCCGCACTCCATGAGCTTGTCCTCGTCGGCCTCGGGCCACTGGTACCCGAGCAGATCGAGCACCCATACGACCTCACCGGGCAGCGTCAGCGCCACGGCCGCCTCCTCCCCGGACGCCTGCCACCATCACAGCCCCTGAGACGTCGGGTACGAGCGCGACACCTGCCCGACGAGCCGCACGCCCTCCCCCTCAGCCGCCTCATACCTCCTCGCCATTTCCTGGAGGTTCTCCCCCATTCCCTCCATCCGCTTCCCGAGCGAATCCATGGAAGCGAACATGCCGTCCCGGACCGGCTCGTACACCATGGCGAACGCCTCCGCGAACTCAGCGCCCCGCCATGGCGACCCCAACCCCTGCAACGTGTCCCGCAGCCGCTTCGAAGCGCTCCCGAACTCCGCACCGATGTGGACGAACTCTCCGCCCTGACGCCTGATCCCATCCGTATCGACATCGAATGCCCTGCCCACCACACAGCCCCCACTCGAACAATCAGCCGGCGAAAGAGGCGGCGAAATCACCGCCCCCTGATGAAGTGCCGCGAGCCTTCCACTCCACCGCAGGACCGGCAAACAGCCGTCCGCCGCACGCACCCGCCCCACCCCGTTCGCACGCCCGATCCATCACCCTCCAACCCCCCGACGCCCCACCGCTCAGACAATCCGAAGAAACCTTTACCGCGCCACGACCAAGCCCCTCCGACCCAAAACCACCTACCCACCCCCACAGCGCCACCCAGTCATTCCCGCACACCCACCCCCAAGAACCAGTCACCCCCAGACCAACACCCGAAACAAACAGCACACACCCACACCAGCATCAATCACCACTCATCCGAGCGAACAACGTGCACGCAGCTGACAACCTTGCCGCCCCTTCCCTCGTAAGCACAGAGTGGGGCCCACAACGAGCTGCGGACCCCTCTTCATAGTTGCGCGACGCGGCTACTGCCGCGACCGCACCGACAGCCAGCACCCTGGTGCGGCATCGGGGTACTCAGGCGAAGAGCTGCCGGCATTTCCTGTAGCAGCCACGAGCAGAACGTCCTTCGGCAGGGCGTAGCTGATCGCTTTCTTCTCATCGAGGTCGATGGCGGCACCCGATCCGAACGCCACCGCCATCGCGGTGCCGTTTCTGAAAAGCAAGAAGGGTCCCACAGCCCGAGGACTGTGGGACCCGTGGGGAAAGGCTCCCGCGAAGAAGTATTCGGCGGCGGAGCCTGCCCAAGCTCACACGTTTTCTACTGGCCCGGAGGCTGGTTGGGGGGCGCCGGCGGCGGATAGCCGCCGGGAGCGCCGGACTGCTGGTAGGGGCCGGGCTGCTGGTAAGGACCCTGCTGCTGGTAGGGGCCGGGCTGCTGCGGCGGGTAGTAACCCGGCCCGCCAGGACCGCCGTAACCGCCACCGGGGGGCGGGCCGTTACGCTTCTTCTTCCTCTTCTTCACCAGGATGACGATCGTGGTGATGATCGCCAGAACAATGAGCGAGAAGGCCGCAATACCAATGGCCGCCTTGGTGTTGCTGTTGTCTTCTTCTTCCTTCCAGCGGTCCTGGTTCGCGTTCCCGTTGGGAGGTTGCTCCTGCCCCTGGGCTTCAGGAGCCTTGAGCGGGCCGTTCTTCGATCCGGCGGGGATGTTCTTGGTGAGAGCGTCATAGGGACGGATGATCCCGTACCCGTAGTACGCGTCCGGAGCCGTGCCCGAAGCCGTAGACGGGAACCGCGCGGTCTTGGTGAGCCGATTCGCCACCTGCCCTGCCGTCAGGTCCGGGAACTTCGACCGGATCAGCGCTGCGGCACCGGACACGTAAGCAGTCGCGTCGGACGTCCCACGGGTGTACTGATACGGCTGACTGGCTGCGGCCGAACGGATTTGCCTACCCGGAGCGCTGAGGAGAAGGTGCGGCCCGTAATTCGAGTCCTCCCAGATCTTCCCTTCCTGGTCGACCGCGCCAACAGCCAACACACCCGGCTCTGCAGCCGGGTAGTAATAGTGCGCCGACCTGTCGTTTCCCGATCCCGCGATCAGCAGAACGTCCTTGGAGGCGGCGTAGGCGACTGCCTGCTTCTCGTCGTCACGGAGCGACCCCACACCCGCGAACGACATGTTCACTACCTTGGCACCGTGGTCAACGGCATACCGCAAGGGTTCAGCCAAGGTGTTCGTGAGGGTGCTTCCGTCCGAATCCCAGTTCTTGATGGGCAGAATCTTGGCGTCAGGGGCCAGGCCCTTGACGCCTTGGGAACCACCGCTCCCATGCCCGTGGCCGGCGATGATCGACGCCATACCAGTGCCGTGGTTGTTCCGGGTTTCGCGGTCAGCCGGGTCCCCACTGGAGAAGTTCTTGCCAGGGAGCACGTTGCCCGCCAGGTCCGGATGGCTCCCGTTCACGCCATTGTCGATGACGGCGACGGTGACGCCTTTCCCTGTGGACTGTGACCACGCCTTGCCCGCACTCAAATAGTCGAGCGCCCATTGGTCGTCTCTGACCTGGTCTGCCGAAGCAGCCGACGCAGTGCCGAAGAGCAGCGCTCCCGCCACCGCCGCGCCGCCCACCGCACGCAGCGTTCGCGTGAAGCTCATGCCGTACACCTCTCCTCTGCAGGACGGGGCCCACAGCCCTAGGACTGCGGGCCCCGTCTTGGTTCCGCCGGCTACTGGGCCAGATCGGCCCTACTCGATGACCTTGGGCGCCACATTACGCTCGGGCGTCCAGGTCTCCTCATCTTCCACAAGGTAGTCGGGGCGCTCGCCGTTCGGGCCGTTCTCCTTGCCCTTGGCGCCGTGTGCGCCCGGCATTCCGGCCATGCCCATCGGGCGACGACCGCCGCCTGCGCCGGACTGCGTACCACCACGGCTACGGTGCAGGCCCGAGCCGCCCTGCCCGCCGGCGCCGGCCTTGCCACCGGTACCTCCGACGACGCCGCCCTTCTGCCGGGCCAGCGCCCCTCCGCGTCCGGCTACGGCTCCCTTGGCTCCGCCGCCCGCGCCTGCCGCGCCTCCCATGCCGGGTGCGCCGGCACGTCCGCTGCGGGATCCGGCACCAGCGGCACCGCCGCCGCCCGTACCCGACCGGCCGGCCACCGTGCCACCGGGCATGCCGCCACCCGGAATGCCCGTCGCTCCGGGGCCGCCGCCACTCAAGTGACCGCCGCCGCCACCGACGCCGCTCAGGCCCCCGCCCCCGTTGAGGCCACCGGCACCGCCACCGTTGAGGCCTCCGCCACCGGAGCCGCCTCCGGGGAGACTGTTGAGGCCGGTCCCCACATGCGGAAGGGTCGATGTCTTGGGCGGAGTCGTGCTCCCGACCCCGCCGGAAATGCCGCGCTGACGCGGAGCTTCCAGATCACCGGGCGAGGTATATCCCGGCCCCTTGGAGGAAGGGAGAGATCCCTTCGGCGTGGACGGCTTGGGCCGGTTGACCACCCCATCGGGCAGCGGGACAAAAGGCGGAGGAGGGGGCGTGTCACCCGGCGCCGGTACCTCGTTGTCCCCGACACCACGGCCCTGCGGCTTCCCCATCGCTGCCGCGTTCGACCGATACGCCGACCCCAAGTACTCCATCATGACCGCAGTCTGAAGCTGACGCTCCTTGCCCTCCGACAGCTCTCCCGAGTTGCCGTTGAGGACGTCCGTGGTGTCCTTGCCCTGCTGGAGTTCGTGGATCGCCTTCGAGTCGTCGCGTCCACCCTTCGAACCGAAGGTCACCACTTTGAGTGCGTAGTTGCCCGCGGCGTCGAGGTTGCTCTCCGTACCGGAGGGCTTCTCCATCGCGTCGATCTTCTTCTTGTACTCCTCCAGCGTGTGTCCGACGCCTTCCATGACGTGGTGCATGTTGGACGCGTACGGCGCCGAGTTGCCGATGTTCTGGCTGATCGTGTTCGCGCGCTGCCGGAATCCCTCGGCGGCCTTACCGCCCCAGTGTTCGAGGACTTCCTTGACGGCGTCGTCGAACTCCTTCCGCAGGCCGCCTCGTCCGTCTTCGCCCACGAGAGTGTCGTGGATCCACTTCCAGTTGACGGCGATTTCTTTGACCTTGCCGGGGTTGGCGTGCGCCACCATGGCCTTGAGCTCGTCCATGTCGCGCTCGTAGAACTTGGTCTCGTGCTTCGCGTAGAAGCACCCCTTGTCGGTGGTGACTCCCCCATTGCTTTCCGACATGGTTACTTACCCCCGGGGTTCAGCGCGTTGTGAACGTCGTACTCGCGGTCGTGGTAGGCGTCCTTCGTCTTTGCCGTCTTCTGGCTCAGGTCATCGACGAGATCAGCGAGCTTTTTGAGGATTTGATCGTCCATGAACGCCTTCATCTCATCGTGCGCCCGCCGGAGCTCCTCCTCCTCCCGAAAGCCGGTCCCCAGCGTCCCGGCCGGAAGGAACGTGCTGTGTCCCGCCTTGCTCTTGGCCTCCGTCATGGCCCTGAGCACTCCGTTGAGCTTGCGCCCGACGGTGTCCAGCGCTTCGAGATCGACGTAGTACTCGTCGCTGCTGCCCATTAATGTCCTCCCCGTGTGTTCAAGGTGTTCTTGCGGCGCCAGTCGCGCAGGGCGATCGAGGTGCCGACGACCGTGGCGACGGCCAGAGCGCCGCCGCCGATGATGTAGAGGGCGATGCGGGCCTGTCGTTCCTCGGTGGATTCGCCGATGGTCAGGGCGGCCGCCTGGATGTCGGCGCCGTTGTCGGCGCGGCCGGAGTCGGTGTCCGGCCGGGGTTCGCCGGTCGGCTTGGTCTTGTCGTTGAGGGCCGCTACGGGGTCGACGACGCCCCAGCCGATGTTGTGGTCGCGATCCTTGCGGACGCGTTCGGCGGTCTTCTCCAGGTGCCAGATGATCTCGCGCGGCTTCCACTGCTGGTGCTCGGCCTTGTTGCGGCCGATCAGGAGGGCCGCGGCGCCGGCGGCGTACGGAGCGGCGAAGCTGGTGCCCTGGTCGACGCAGTTGCCGCCGTTGGGGACGGTGGAGACCATGTCCACGCCGGGGGCGGCGATGTCGACGAAGGCGCCTGCCTGGGAGAAGGGGGCGCGCTCGTTGTTGCGGTCGGAGGCGGCGACGGCCAGCACGTTGGAGTTCTCGAAGGCGGCCGGGTACATGCTCTGCTCGGCGCCGCTCGCGCCGCCGTTGCCCGCCGAGGCGACGATCAGGACGTCCTTGGCCTCGGCCCGGGTCACCGCGGCGTGCAGGCCGCTGAGGAGCGCGGGGTTCGCGTTGGTGCCCTGGGAGATGTTGATGATGTCGGCGCCCGCGGCGACCGCGTCGTCTATCGCCTTGGCGAGACTCGCGGCCGTACCGCCCTTTTCCTTGTCCGTCTGCTGGAAGGGGATGATGGTCGCCTTGGGAGCGAGGCCGTAGAAGCCGGAGCCGGCCTTCGTACGGGCGGCGATGATGCCGGCGACCTTGGTGCCGTGGCCGACCTGGTCCTCGGTGGGCTTGCCCTTCTCGACGTAGCTCTTGCCGCCGCTGATCGCGCCGCGCAGCTGCTCGTTGCCGGAGTCGACGCCGGTGTCGATCACGGCGACCTTGACGCCCGTACCTTCTCCGTAGGCCCACATCTGCCGGGTGAGCAGGCGCTGCAGCGACCACGGGGTCTCTTTGATGTCGTCGGTGCCGAACGTGCACTGGCCACTGTTCAGGGGCACGTTCGGGTCCGCGAACGCCGGCGCTGCCGTCGCGCAGGACAGGGCGACGGCCGAGGCCGCACCGGCCAGTGCTACCGCCGCGCGTCGGCGGTGGCCGGCCCGGTGACCATTGGCGCGAGATCCCACGAGGTGTCTGCTCTCCGTGTGTGGCGGATTCGGGAAGGTGAGGGGGAGGAACCGGGGAGGCGGTGGAGGAAGCGGGTGGACTGCGTGAGGGCGAGCGCACTGGTGCAGCGCGCCCGCCCTCATTCACCACTGTGCGAGCCTTCGTGGCTGCTCAGCCGTTGTGCCGTGTCCGTTCCCGTCGCGATGGACGGGGACGGATCAGCCGCCCCAGATGCTGGCGTTCTTGGACTCGGTGCTCTGGTAGTTCTGAGCGGCCTGGTCCAGGGCCTTGGCGATGGCTTCCAAGGTCGAGTGCAGGGAAGCCGCGCGCTGGTCCCACTCGCGCTGACGGGCCTGGTAGCCCTCCTGCGCGGCACCTTCCCAGCTGGCGGCGATCTTCTTGACACCCGACTCGAGGTCGTCGAGCTGGGTACGGATGTTGTTGGCCGTTCCGCGCACGTCGGAGGCGGCCTGGGAGATCGTCGCGAAATTGACGAGGATCTGGCCGGACATGAAGTCTCCTCGGGGAGTTGAGCTGAGATCGATTCACATGCCGCAGCAGACCGGCCGGCCCACGGTCCGCCGGGGCGGTGGGCCGGTGTGTGCTGCGGCGAAGTGGGCGCGCCGCGGAGTGCGGCGCGGTCCCGTCATCCGAAGGGCGAAGCCTGCGCGGAGACGTGGGACATCGTCTGAGCCTGCTCCTCTTCCGAGGCCACGTAGTTCTTCGTGGTCGAGTCGATCGCTTCCTTGATCTCGTTCAGCAGCTGGTTCAGGCGCTTGGCGTCGTCATTCACCTGGGTCTGCAGCTGGTGGTACGAGGTGGCGGCAGCGCCCTTCCACCCGGACGTGATGCCCTCGACGACCCCGTTCAGGCGAGTGATCTCGCCCTGGATCGACTGGTTGACGGAGGAGATACGGCCGCTGAATGCGACCATCTCCTCCTCAGTGGTTGTGAACTGCTGACCAGCCATAAGTCAACGTCCCCCATGAGACTCGTACGTCGTGCCGGGGGACTGACGTGAAGTGAGCCCCCGGTCGGCATCTTCTGTTGACGCCTTCCGCCACTTTAACCACTCCATACGCCTGTTCCCAACAGCGGGTGGGCGGTTGTGACGGGATCACAACAAAGGCAACTGGCCGATCGCGAATGCCAATTCGATGGAAACGGACAGATGCCTTTGTTTCGGTCAAGCGGGAAGGTGGAGCAGCTCCTTCGGATGTGAAGGAACAGTGCGGGTCAGGAGGTCAGGAGCTCTGTGGCTTCTTGGCGCTCTCGACATCCAGCTGCGGCCCTTCCGACAGCAGCTGCGACCACGCCTTGTCCACCGTCGGCGGGCGTACGCTCTCGTATCCGAGGTGGATCTGCGCCTGATCGCGCGCCTTCTCCGCATTGCCCGCCTTGGTGGCGCTGTCGTTGCTGCGCGGCACCGAATACCGCAGACCGGTGTCGGTCACCAGGAAGAGCGTGCCCTCCTTGGCATTCCCCGTCACCTGCTGGTACAGCAGGCCGCTGCCGGGCGTCACGTAGGAGGCCGAACCGGAGGCGATGGTGGCCGGGTAGTCCTTGCCGACCCAGGTGGTCATCTTCGGCACGGCGCCGCTGAAGCCGAGCGCCTTGCCCGCGCCGTTCGCGTACTCCGTGCTGGTGCCGTGGTAGACGCTGCAGGCCACGCTCGCGCCCTTGCCGGAGTCGCCGATGCCGGAGCTGCGCCGCGTCGCGGCGGCGTTGGCCATGCTGACAGCCTCGGAGGGCCACAGGGCCGTGCCGGGGAAGTTGCCCATGAACTGGACGACCTGGTCCTTGTCGTCACGCTTGGGGGTGATGCTGTCGGTGGACACCTTGATGACGTCCATCTTTTCGCCGCCCTTCTTGACGGCGGTCGCGTTCGGCCCCTCCAGCAGCAGCTTGGCCTGGAAATTCGTGACCTTCTCCAGGCCGTCGGCGGTCACCACGTACTTCTGGCTGTCACCGGCCTGCAGGACGTTGCCGATGACGCTGTAGTTGCTCGGTACGCCCTCGACGGCCGCCCGGGTGCCCGCCTTCTCCACCCGGGGCATGGTGAGCGGCATCTGACTCTTGATGAGGGTGTTCATCCATTCGGAGGTCACCTGCTGCGGCTGCGCGTCACCGAAGATGACCTGGCGCAGCTTGTCGTCCTGCTGCTCCTTGACGGCCGGCGAGGGGGCCTTGCCGCCGAGGGCGTCGAATCTGAAGGCCACGCCGTTCTCGTCGACCAGGTACTTCTCGCCGTCCGGGTCCTGGACGTACAGCGCCTGGTGCAGGTCCAGCTTGCCGTGGTCGAGCACCTTGGCCTTGTCCTTGCCGCCGAGGACGAACACGGCCTGCTGGGACTTGCTGTTCTCGCCGCTGCCGGGACGGTCGCAGACCGCCCACACCTTGGGGGTGCCGGCCTCCTTGTCGGTGGGCAGCCGGTCGGGGGCGTACGGGATTCCGATGGCCGGGCCGTGCGGAATCTTTCCGTCGAGTTCCTCTTCCTTCACCTTTACGACCTGAAACTTCTTCGGGTCGAGAAGGAGTTTGGCGGAGGCCAGGTTGAGGATCGGGTGGAGAAGTTTCTGATTGCTGCCGTTTTCGCCCTTGCTGTTCAGTACGACATAGCGGGTGGTGGACTTGTCGCCGACGATGACGTTTTGCGCCGGCGTGTCCCAGCCCTTCGGGGCGACCGGCTTGAGGATGCCACAGGCGCCGAAGCCCACGGTCACCACCAGGCCGAGCAGGATGCTCGGGAGCACCGCCTTGAGCGGCCGCGGCGCGCTCTCGATCGAGCCGTTCGGCAGCGGCTTCAGAAATGCCGCAGTCGTCCGCTTTCGAGCGAACGAATACGCATTCAGCTCGTCCCGACGTGATGCCATTGTTGCTTTCTCTCCCCGCCTGTCGGATCCACCGTGGACCGCCCCCGGCACTCGGGCCGCAGCGCCCTCTACTATGCCGTGTGTCGATCGACCCGTACGGTACGGGTGCCACCTTCCGGTGCACCAGTCTCGACGACGGTACTGAGGCCGGGAAGACATACCGCTCAGAGGCACAATGCTCGGAGCCACACCACCAGTAGAGGAGCAGGCCGGGGGATGTCCAGCGCCACCAGGGCTCGACGCCGCAATGGGCGGCAGCAACAGCAACAGCCTTCCGTTGCGCCGCATTACGCGGGAAATGCGGGCCAAAACGGTATAGCTCCGGGCAATGGAGGAAATCAAGACCGCGGAACCGCGGACCGGCCGGCCGGACCGGTGGCACCCCGGCTGCGCGCACAGGCCGGAAGCATCGGCGGCGTCCGTGTCCAACAGCTCGCGATCATCGAAATCGCCGCGGCGCTGGTACTGGTGGGATGGGCGATCCACCCCGTGGCCCTGACCGTCGCGGCGGTGCTGGCGGCCGTACTCGTCGTCTTCGCCCTCGGCCGGCGCCGGCGCATCCCGCTGCCGGAGTGGATCACGACGGTGCGCGCGATGAAGCGCCGGGCCAAGCGGAGCGGTTCGGCCGCGGGCTCCGGCGGCGTCGACCCGGCCTTCGCGCCGCTGGTGGAGTGCGACCCGGCGCTGCGGACGTACGAGTACACCGACTCCGACCAGCGGGCGATCGGCTTCGTCGGGGACGGCACGTTCCTGACCGCCATCGTCCAGTTGGAGGGCCGCGACGAGCCGCTGCGTCCGGCGAGCGGCGGCCGTCAGCTGCCGATGGACGTGCTGCACACCGCGCTGGACGTGGAGGACATCCACCTCGAATCGGTGCAGTTCGTCCAGTACACCCAACCGGCCCCGGCCCCGCACCTGCCCGAACAGGCCGTCGCCGCCCGCTCCTACGCGCCGCTCCAGGCGCAGACGAAGACACCCGCCCTCCAGCTCACCTGGATCGCGCTGAAGCTGGACCCGGAGCTGTGCGCGGAGGCCATCGAGGCGCGCGGCGGCGGCCTCGACGGCGCGAAGCGGTCGCTGCTGCGCGCCGCCGACCAGCTCGTCAGCCGCCTCTCCGCGCACGGTGTACGGGCCAAGGTGCTCGCCGAGCGCGAGGTGGTCGCCGCGGTGGGCACCGCGGTGTGCGTCAGCCCGCGGGCCGCGAACGGCGCGATGGGCCGCGACGGCCGTGCCGCGCGCCGCACCCAGGAGACGGTCCGCGCGATGCGCTGCGACGACCGCTGGCACACCACGTACTGGATCGGCCGCTGGCCCCAACTGGGCCAGGGCGGCACACCGCTCGCGGACGTCGTACAGCTGCTGAGCAGCACCCCGGCCATGGCCAGCACCTTCTCGCTGACCGCCGCGCACGGCAGCGGCCGGGCGCCCGCCATCTCCGGCTACGTCCGCCTCTCGACCCGCAGCGAGAACGAACTGACCGCCGCGCAGGGCGAGTTGGAGCGTCGTTCCGGCTCCGCGAAGGTCGGGCTCGTACGGCTGGACCGTGAGCAGCTCCCCGGCCTTCTGGCCACGCTCCCCCTCGGAGGTACCCGCTGATGGCGACGCCCACCTACCAGCCCCGCGCCACTCCGAGCAGCGACGGCTGGCGCAATCCCCCCATCGGCGGCGCGCCCGCGGGCGGCGGGCGGCGGCTCTCGCACGAGCCCCGGCCCGACGAGCGGCAGTCGGCGTCCACCGGGCCGCGCCCGCAGCCGGGCTTCGGCCTGAAGGGCCCGCGGCGCAGCCCGCACGTCCTGACGCCGGAGTCGCTCGGCTCGCTGACGCTGCCGGTCGCCGAGGACGGTGTCGTCATCGGTATCGACCCGCAGAACCAGCCCGCGGTGGTGAACCTGCTGCGGCCCAGCCCGCTCGAAGTGGTGCTGGTGGGCAGCATGTGGCTGGCGCAGGTGCTGTCGCTGCGTACGGTCGCCACCGGCGCGCGGGTCGCGGTCGAGACCGCGCGGCCGCCGGCCTGGGCGCAGATGGCGCAGGCAGCGGGCGGCGGCCAGCAGTGCGTATCGGTGCACGACGTACGGCAGATCGCGCCGCAGGGCCCGTCGGTCTCCAGCCCGGTCCTGGTCGTACGGGACATGGGCGCGCGGCCCCCGCGCAACCAGCTGGCGCCCGGCCCCTGGCAGACCACGCTGACCGTGCTGCCCTTCCTGGGCCCGCGGTCGCCCCAGCTACTGGCCCGCGCCGACCTGGTCTGCCTGCAGCGGCTGTCGCCGGAGGAGGCCGAGGTCGTGACGCGCATCATGCGGCTCCCGGCGCAGATCGGCGGCGTGCTGCCGACGCTCAGCGACAACGCGATGCTCTGGTGCACGCGCGACAGCCACCAGTTCGTGATGACGCAGCCGACCGACGCGGAGACGAATCTGCTCGGCGGCGCGCGGCGCATGGACTGACGGAACGGTACGTACGGGCGCGGTACGCACAGCGCGTCACGTACGGCGCGGGCCTTCGCGGACACCTCTCGGGGGGGGCGCGGGCCCGCGCGGGTGCGGTCACGGGCGCGCCCACGGGTGCGCCGCCGGGTGCCAAGACGAGACGCCGTCGACTGCCGTTCGTGGCCGACTGTTGATTAGGCTGTGTCGTGAGCCGCAGGAGCACACCGACGGCTGCCGATACGGGGATGGAGACAGTTAGTGTTGGCGCTACCCGGGGTGGTGTGGTCCGACGTCCGCTACATCCGATCGATCCGCCTGTATCCGGTCCTGCCGTTCAGGTGCGTTGCAGTACACCAGGAGGCACAGTGAGGGAGCAGGAGGCTTTCCGTCCGGACGGGAACGATCCTGACGACGACCAGTCCGAGTTCGATCTGACGGGTGAATTCAAGATCGATTTTGCGGCTCCGGCCTGGTACGCCAGCAACGACACCAGCGGCGGCGGTACGGCCGCGGCCGCACCGGCCACACCTCCCGCCGCCACGTCCTCCACACCGCCCACCGGTGCGCCGCCGAGCGGGCCGGCCCAGCCGGGCCCCGGCCGGACCGGTCCGCAGGCCGCTCCCGCCCACGGTGCCCCGCAGAGCGAGGCGATGCCGCCTGCCGCCCCTCCCGGGTTCCCGACGCTCCGTCCCGACGCGGGCGCTCCCGACGCCGCTCCGGCGCCCGCGCCCACCGCGCCGCCGGTCGCACCGGCGCCCGTCGCCCCCGCCCCGGCCTCCGTCACGCCCGCGCCGCCCGCACCGGAGCCGACGGCTCCCGTGCCGCCTCCCGCGCCCGTGGCCGAGACCGCGCCGGAACCGCCCGCCGAGGCAGCGGAGTCCGACGCGACGGCAGCGGCGTCCGCGTCCGGGACCGTACGCGCCGGCAGCGGTGTCGACCCGTCGGCGTCCCTGTGGGGCGACGACCCGGAGCCCGAACCGGTCCCCGCGCCCGCCCCGGTGGAGGCCGAACCGGCCGCCGACGAGCAGCGGGCCGACGAAGCGGACCGGCCCGGCGACCCCGCCACGGCCGAGGCCCCCGCCCCCGCTCCCCCGGCGCAGCCCGCCCCGGAGGCCGAAGCGCCCGTCGCGGCGCCGCAACCGCCCGTGCAGCAGCAGCCGGAGGCAGTCCAGCAGGAAGCTCCGCAGCAGGCCACGGTGCAGGAAGCTCCGCAGCAGGGCGCTCCCCAGGAGTTGCCCCAGCAGCAGATTCCGCAGGAGCTGCCGCCTCAGCAGCAGGCAGCACCGCAGCAGATGCAGCAGCAGGTACCGCAGCAGCACGGCACTCCCCCGCAGGGCGCGCCTTGGGGCGCTGCCGCCGGGCAGCAGGCAGGTGCGCCTGCGAACCTCCCGCCGCTGCCTCCTGAGTACCAGCCTGCGGATCCGCAGACGGCCCAGGCGCAGGCGCAAGCTCAGGCTCAACAGCCGTACCAGCAGCAGGCGCAGCCCCAGGCTCAGCCCGATCAGCAGCCGCCGTACGCACAGCAGCAGCCGCAGCAGCAGCCGTACCCTCAGCAGTCCGGCTATCCGCAGCAGTACCCCCAGCAGGCTCAGCAGGCCCACCCCCAGCAGCCGGCTCCTCCGCAGGCCCAGCCGCAGGCCGCTTACGGCTACCCGCAGCCCGCTTACGGGTATCCGCACCAGCATCCCCAGCAGGGCGCCCCGACCCCGCAGCAGGCACCGGTCGACCCCAACGCCGCTGCGGCGCAGGGCGGTTACGGGTATCCGCAGCAGGCCCAGCCTCAGCAGCAGACGCCGCAGCAGGCCCAGCAGCAAGCGCAGCAACAGGCCGCTTACGGCTATCCGCAGCAGCAGGGTGGCTACGGCTACCCGCAGGCCCCCCAGGGCTACCCGCAGCAGGCCGCACCCGCGCAGCAACAGCAGCAGTACCCCGGGTACGGCCAGCAGCAGGTCCCGCCGCAGCCCCAGCTCCAGCAGCCGCAGCACCCGCAGGCTCAACAGCCCCCGCAGGCGCAGCCGCAGGCCCCGCAGCAGCCGCAGGCCCCCACCCCGGTCCAAGGCGCCGACCCGAACGCCGCCGCCAACTACGCGCAGTACTCGCAGCCGGGTCAGCAGCAGCAACAGCAGCGGGCCGCCCCCGGCGCGCCCCTGGGCTACAGCGCCGCCGTCGAGCTGACCTCCGACCGGCTGCTCCGCAACCAGCCCAAGAAGAAGAAGCCGGGCGCGAACGCGCAGCCCTCACGTTTCAAGCTGGGTGCGAAGAAGGAGGAGCAGGAGCGTCAGCGCAAGCTGGAGCTGATCCGTACGCCGGTGATGTCCTGCTACCGGATCGCGGTCATCAGCCTCAAGGGCGGCGTCGGCAAGACCACGACGACGACCGCGCTGGGTGCCACGCTCGCCTCCGAGCGGCAGGACAAGATCCTGGCGATCGACGCGAACCCGGACGCCGGCACGCTCGGCCGCCGGGTGCGCCGCGAGACCGGCGCCACCATCCGTGACCTGGTGCAGGCGATTCCGCAGCTGCACAGCTACATGGACATCCGCCGGTTCACCTCGCAGGCGCCGTCCGGTCTGGAGATCCTCGCCAACGACGTGGACCCGGCCGTCTCGACGACGTTCAACGACGACGACTACCGGCGCGCGATCGACGTGCTCGGCAAGCAGTACCCGATCATCCTCACCGACTCGGGCACGGGCCTGCTCTACAGCGCGATGCGCGGTGTGCTGGACCTCGCCGACCAGTTGATCATCATCTCCACGCCGTCGGTGGACGGTGCGTCCAGCGCCAGCACCACGCTGGACTGGCTGTCCGCGCACGGCTACGCCGACCTCGTGCAGCGCGGTATCACGGTGATCTCCGGGGTCCGCGAGACCGGCAAGATGATCAAGATCGACGACATCGTGTCGCACTTCGAGACGCGGTGCCGCGGTGTGGTCGTGGTCCCGTTCGACGAGCATCTGGCCGCCGGTGCCGAGGTCGACCTGGACATGATGCGGCCCAAGACCCGCGAGGCGTACTTCAACCTGTCCGCGCTGGTGGCCGAGGACTTCTCCCGGACCCAGCAGGCGCAGGGCGCTTGGCAGGACCCCGCCCAGCAGCAGATGCAGCCGGGCGACCCGAACGCCCAGCAGCAGTACGGGCAGCAGCAGTACGGCCAGCAGGCGTACCCGCAGCAGCCGGGCCAGGAGGCCCCGGGCCAGCAGCCCGCCGGGTACCCGCCGCAACAGGGCGGCTGGACCCAGCAGCCCCAGCAGCAGGGGCAGCCGCCCCAGGGCTGGCAGCAGCCCCCGGACGCCCCGCAGGCGCCCGGACAGCCCGGCCTCCAGCCGGGGTGGACGCAGCAGCCCCCGCCGCAGTAGCACCACGGCGCGCGCAGGAGCACCACGGCACACGACAGGGCCCGGCACTCGGAAGAGTGCCGGGCCCTGTCCCGTTGTCGCGGGGCCCGCGAGCGGGCCCTCGTGATCCGCCGTCAGCTCCCGGCCTGATCCTCGGCCTCGGCCGCCCCGATCAGCTCGCGTGTCTCCTTCACGTCGACCGCCATCCGCTCCAGCAGCCCGTCGAGCGTCTCGAACTTCTCCATGCCGCGCAGGTACGCGTAGAAGTCCACCGCGACGTGCAGGCCGTACAGTTCCAGGCCGACGCGGTCGATGGCGTGGGCCTCGACGGTCCGCGCGGTGCCGTCGAACTGCGGGTTGGTGCCGACCGAGATCGCCGCCGGCATCTTCTCGCCGTCCGCGTGCAGCCAGCCCGCGTACACCCCGTCCGCCGGGATGGCGGTGTGCGGCAGCGTCTCCACGTTCGCCGTCGGGAAGCCCAGCTCCCGGCCGCGCTGGGCGCCGCGCACCACGACGCCCTCGACCCGGTGCGGCCGCCCCAGGACCTCCCGCGCGCCCGCGACGTCTCCCTCGGCGACCAGCCGCCGGGTCAGGGTCGAGGAGAACGGCTCGCCGCCGCCCGCCGTCCCGCGCTCGAACAGGTCGACGACCTCGACCGCGTAGTCGTAGGTGCCGCCCAGCTCGGTGAGCGTCTCGACGGTGCCCGCGGCCTTGTGCCCGAAGCGGAAGTTCGGCCCCTCGACGACCAGCTGCGCGTGCAGCTTGTCGACCAGGACCTTGACCACGAAGTCGGCCGGGGCCAGCTTCGAGAACCCGGTGGTGAACGGCAGGATCAGCACGGCGTCCACACCGAGGCCCGCCATCAGCTCCGCGCGCCGCTCGTGCGGCGCCAGCAGCGGCGGGTGGGTGCCGGGCCGTACGACCTCGCTGGGATGCGGGTCGAAGGTGACCACCACGGCCGGTACACCCAGCTCCCGGGCGCGCGCCACCGTCTTCCCGATGATCAGCTGGTGCCCGCGGTGCACGCCGTCGTAGGAGCCGATGGTGACGACGCTGCGTCCCCAGCCCTCGGGGATGTCCTCCAAGCCACGCCAGCGCTGCACTGTGCCCGCTCCTCGCCAGAACTCTCGTCCGTCACTGCGCCGGGAAGAACCCGGTCGGATCCGGGCACCCTCGGCCTTACGCAGGTCTAAGACTGCCATGCCTCGCGCATCGCTTCGCGGGAAGGGTCACCTCGCTTCTGTGGAGTGCGGCACCCCCGGTTGTGTGTTCCGCCGTACCGGCCCGCGCGTGTCACCCGTACGCCGGAGCACGCCGCCGCCGTCCGCGCCCCGACGGCCGCCGGAGCCACAGGGCCGCCGGGCGCGGCGGGTACGTACGGCGACGGGCGGCGCCGTCAGCACGGCACCGCCCGTCCTCCTGCTCCGCAGCCCCGGGCCTCGGCCCCGAGCCGCGGACCGCGTCACTCCGCGAAGACCGCCAGGCTCTTCGCCCGGCCGCCCTGGTTCTCCAGCAGCGCCAGGAACGTCCCGTCCGGCGCGAACGCCGCCGCGGGCCGTGCCGGTCCGTCGCCCTCCTCGTCGAACCGCGGCATCGGGATGCGCACCCCGTTGGTGAGCAGCCGCGCCTGGTCGAGGGTGACGTCCCAGCGCGGGAAGGCCGCGGCCGCCGCCTCGCCGATCGGCATGACCGGCAGACCGCCGCCCGCCTCGTCGTCCACGGCCGTCTGGAGCTGCTCCAGCGTGCGGGCCCGGTCGAGCTTGTACGGGCCCACCCGGGTGCGCCGCAGCGCGGTCAGGTGACCGCCGACGCCGAGGGCCTCCCCCAGGTCGCGGGCGAGCGCCCGGATGTACGTACCGGAGGAGCACTCCACCGAGACCAGCAGGTCGGTGACGGGCGTGCCGTCCGCCGCCTCGGCCTCCTCGACGGAGTAGACGACGAAGGAGGAGACGGTCACCGGACGGGCCGGTATCTCCACGTCCTCGCCCTTGCGCACCCGTGCGTAGGACCGCTTGCCGTCGATCTTGATGGCGCTGACCTTGGACGGCACCTGCATGATCGCGCCGGTCAGCTCCGCCACGCCCGCGTCGATCGCCGCCCGGTCCAGGCCGTGCGCGGCCTTGGACGCGGTGATCTCGCCCTCCGCGTCGTCGGTGACCGACGTCTGGCCCAACCGGATCGTGCCGACGTACTCCTTCTCGGTCAGCGCGAGGTGCCCGAGCAGCTTCGTGGCGCGCTCGATGCCCAGCACGAGCACGCCCGTCGCCATCGGGTCCAGCGTGCCGGCGTGCCCGACGCGGCGGGTGCGGGCCATGCCGCGCATCTTGGCCACCACGTCGTGCGAGGTGAAGCCGGCCGGCTTGTCCACGATGACCAGGCCGTCCGGCGCCCCCTGCTTGGCGCGGGTGCGCTCGACACGCTTCGCGCCGGTGTTCTCGCGCTTCATTACTGCGGGGTGTCCTCGTCCTCGTCGCCCGGCTTGCGGTACGGGTCGGCCTCGCCCGCGTACGCGGCGCCCGAGGACGCCTCGCGCACCTTGGCGTCCGAGGCCCGTGCCTTGTCGAGCAGGTCCTCGATCGTCTTGGCGGTCTCCGGCAGCGCGTCCGCGACGAAGGTCAGGGTCGGCGTGAACTTCACGCCCGCCGCCTTGCCGACCTCGGAACGCAGGATGCCCTTGGCGCTCTCCAGCCCGGCGGCCGCGCCGGCCCGCTCCTCGTCGTCGCCGTAGACCGTGTAGAAGACCGTGGCCTCCCGCAGGTCGCCGGTGACCCGGGTGTCCGTGATGGTCACGTGGCTGCCGAGCCGCGGGTCCTTGATACCGCGCTGCAGCTTCTGGGCGACCACCTCCCGGATGAGGTCCGCCAGCTTCTTCGCCCGCGCATTGTCGGCCACTGGTCCGTCTCCTTCTGTGTCTTTCACCATGGTGCGTGTGGCGCCGACGACCCGCTCAGTCGTCATGGTCGCCGTGGACCCGCCGCCGTACCGACAGCAGCTCCACTTCGGGCCGTGCGGCGACCAGGCGCTCGCAGCGGTCCAGTACGTCTGTGAGGTGCCCCGTGTCCCCGGACACCACCGCGAGTCCGATGGTGGCTCTGCGGTGGAGATCCTGCTCGCCGACCTCCGCCACGCTGACCGCGTACTTGCGGTGCAGTTCGGCGACGATCGGGCGGACGACGGAGCGCTTCTCCTTCAGCGACCGTACGTCGCCGAGGAGGAGGTCGAAGGACAGCGTCCCTACGTACATGCGGTGCGGGTAAGGCCACCCGTGGGGCACTAGATGCCAGATGTACGAACTGTTCGAACCGTACAGGCAACGGCCGGGGCCGATCGACGGAATTTTCCTTCCGCCGACCGGCCCCGGGGGTGAGAACGCGATCAGCCGCGCGGCTTCTCCCGCATCTCGTACGTCGCGATGACGTCGTCGACCTTGATGTCGTTGAAGTTGCCGAGGTTGATACCGCCCTCGAAGCCTTCGCGGATCTCGGTGACGTCGTCCTTGAAGCGGCGCAGACCCTCGATGTTGAGGTTCTCCGCGATGACCTTGCCGTCGCGGACCAGGCGGGCCTTGGTGTTGCGCTTGACCTCGCCGGAACGGATGAGAACACCCGCGATGTTGCCCAGCTTGGACGACTTGAAGACCTCGCGGATCTCCGCCGTGCCGAGCTCGACCTCTTCGTACTCCGGCTTGAGCATGCCCTTGAGGGCCGCCTCGATCTCCTCGATCGCCTGGTAGATGACCGAGTAGTAGCGCACGTCCACGCCCTCGCGCTCGGCCATCTGCGTCGCGCGGCCTTCGGCGCGGACGTTGAAGCCGATCACGATCGCGTCGGAGCCGGACGCCAGGTTGATGTCGGACTCCGTGACCGCACCGACGCCGCGGTGCAGGACCCGGATGTCGACCTCTTCGCCGACGTCGAGCTGGAGCAGCGAGGACTCCAGGGCCTCGACCGAACCGGACGCGTCGCCCTTGATGATGAGGTTGAGCTGCTGGACCTCGCCGGCCTTGAGCACCTTGTCCAGGTCCTCCAGCGACACCCGGCGGGTGCGCTTGGCGAACGCGGCGTTGCGCTCACGGGCGGCGCGCTTCTCGGCGATCTGGCGGGCCGTGCGGTCCTCGTCGACGACCAGGAAGTTGTCGCCGGCACCCGGGACGTTGGTCAGACCCAGCACCAGGACGGGGGTCGAGGGACCCGCTTCCTGCACGTTCTGGCCCTTGTCGTCGAGCATCGCCCGGACCCGGCCGTACGCGTCGCCGGCCACCATCGTGTCACCGACGCGCAGCGTGCCGCGCTGGACCAGGACGGTCGCCACGGCGCCGCGGCCACGGTCGAGGTGGGCCTCGATCGCGATGCCCTGCGCGTCCTGCTCGGCGTTGGCCCGCAGGTCGAGCGAGGCGTCCGCGGTCAGGACCACGGCCTCCAGCAGCTCCTCGATGTTCAGGCCCTGGCGCGCGGAGATGTCGACGAACATCGTGTCGCCGCCGTACTCCTCTGCCACCAGGCCGTACTCGGTGAGCTGGCCGCGCACCTTGGTCGGGTCCGCGCCCTCGACGTCGATCTTGTTGACCGCGACCACGATCGGCACGTCGGCCGCCTTGGCGTGGTTCAGGGCCTCGATCGTCTGCGGCATCACACCGTCGTTGGCCGCCACCACGAGGATCGCGATGTCGGTCGACTTGGCACCACGGGCACGCATGGCGGTGAACGCCTCGTGACCCGGGGTGTCGATGAAGGTGATCCGACGCTCTTCGTCGTTGACCTCGGTCGCGACCTGGTAGGCACCGATGTGCTGGGTGATGCCGCCGGCCTCGCCCGCGATGACGTTCGTCTTGCGGATCGCGTCCAGCAGTCGCGTCTTACCGTGGTCGACGTGACCCATGACGGTCACCACCGGCGGACGCGCGACGAGCATCTCCTCGCCGCCCTCGTTCTCGCCGAAGTCGATGTCGAACGACTCCAGGAGCTCGCGGTCCTCCTCCTCCGGGGAGACGATCTCTACGACGTAGTTCATCTCCTCGCCGAGGAGGTGCAGCGTCTCGTCGGAGACGGACTGCGTCGCGGTGACCATCTCACCCAGGTTCAGCATGACCTGGACGAGCGACGCCGGGTTGGCGTTGATCTTCTCGGCGAAGTCGGTCAGCGAGGCACCGCGCGACAGGCGGACCGTCGCACCGTTGCCGCGGGGCAGCATGACGCCGCCCACCGACGGGGCCTGCATGGCCTCGTACTCCTGACGCCTCTGCCGCTTCGACTTGCGACCGCGGCGCGCGGGACCGCCGGGACGGCCGAAGGCGCCCTGCGTGCCACCACGGCCACCGGGACCGCCCGGACGTCCGCCGAAGCCGGGACGACCGCCGAAGCCGCCGCCGCCACCGGGGCCGCCGCCACCGGGACGACCGGCGAAACCGCCGCCGCCACCCGGACGACCGCCACCGCCGCCACCGGGACGGCCGGCGAAGCCGCCGCCACCGGGACGACCGCCGCCGCCGGGACGACCGGCGCCACCGGGACCGCGACCGCCGCCGCCACCGGGACCCGGACGCGGGCCGGCGGCCGGGCTCTTCGGCATCATGCCGGGGTTGGGACGGTTACCGCCGCCGGGACGCGGGCCGCCCTGGCCCGCACCCTGCGGACGGGGCATGCCGCCCGGGGTCGGACGGTTGCCGCCGGGAGCCTGCGGACGGGGACCGCCCTGGCCACCCTGGCCGCCGCCCTGCGGACGCGGGCCGCCGGGGGCACCCTGGCCGCCGGGGCGCGGCGCGCCACCGGGACGGGGGGCCTGCGGACGGGCCATGCCGGTGGAGCCACCGGACGTGAAGGGGTTGTTGCCCGGACGCGGGCCGGACGGACGGTTGCCGCCGGGACGCGGGGCGCCGCCCTGGCGGTCGCCGCCGGGACGGGGCGCGTTGCCGCGGCCCTGACCACCGTCACGACCACCCTGGCCGCCCTGCTGCGGGCGGGCCGGACGCGGGCCGGGGGTGGCGCCCGGCTTGGGAGCCGGAGCCGACGGCGGGGCCTGGAACTCGGGCTGCGCGGGGGCGGCCGGAGCGGGCTTGGGCGCCGGGGCCTTGGGGCCCGGCGTGGGACGCGGACCCGGGGCCGGGGCCGACTTCGGAGCCTCGGCGGGAGCCGCCGGGGCCTGGGACTGGGGTGCCTCGGGGGCGGCCGGCGCCTCGGGGGCGGCCGGCGCCGGAGCCGCGGGGCCCGGCTTGGGGGCGCCCGGCTTCGGGGCGGCAGGACGGCCCGCCTGCGCCGGGGACGGCGCGGACGGCTTTGCAGGCGCGCTCTTGCGCGGCGCCGCGGGCTTGCCGGCGGAACGGCCGTTGCCGTTGCCCGCCTGGAAAGCGTCGGTCAGCTTTCGAACAACCGGCGCCTCGATCGTCGAGGACGCCGAACGGACGAATTCACCAAGTTCTTGGAGCTTGGCCATGACGGCCTTGCTCTCAACGCCGAACTCCTTGGCGAGTTCGTATACCCGGACCTTAGCCACTTCGCTCCTTCTAGGTCCGGGTGTCGACCGGACCGTCGCTACTTCATGGGCGTACTCATCGCGTACTCATCGAGTGCTCATCGCAATCTCGACCTACTTCCGACTCGCGAGGTACCTGACCGCACGGTTTTCCGTGCGCTGTGCTTTCTTACGGTGTTGCCTGATCAACCGGTGTAGCTTGATCAACATGCGTCCGTTCGACGAACCGGCGCAAGGCCGTCACGTCGAACGGTCCCCGGCCCCGGAAGGCCCGGGGGAAGACCCGGCGGCGGACCGCCTGGTCGAGACAGACCCGGGTCCGGTGCAGGTAAGCACCCCGGCCGGGCAGCGTACCGCGAGGATCGGGGACACACTCACCCTCGATCGCCACGATCCGCAACAGATCGTCCTTGGCCGCTCGCTCCCGGCACCCCACACAGGTGCGCTCAGGGCATACGCGGGCATGCGTCCGGCCAGACACTGCTTAAGTCTACCTCCCCGCGCCGACCTCACCCCTACGGGGTAATGCCCGAACGGTCGCTCAAAATTCCGGTGGACCGCCACCGATTTTCCGGCTGCGGCCGCACCCCGGTCCGTCCCGGGCCGTCGCCGGGCGCGGGGAGGACCCGCGTCCGGCGGCGGCTCGGGATCATTCCTGGCCCGCGCCCTGGTCGGTGTCCGGGCGGATGTCGATGCGCCAGCCGGTGAGCCGGGCGGCGAGCCGGGCGTTCTGCCCTTCCTTGCCGATGGCCAGCGAGAGCTGGTAGTCGGGCACCGTCACCCGGGCGGAGCGGGCCGCGAGGTCGACGACCTCGACCTTGCTGACCCGGGCGGGCGACAGGGCGTGCGCCACCAGCTCGGCCGGGTCGTCCGACCAGTCGACGATGTCGATCTTCTCGCCGTGCAGCTCGGCCATGACCGCGCGCACCCGGCCGCCCATCGGGCCGATGCAGGCGCCCTTGGCGTTCAGCCCGGAGCGGGTGGACCGTACGGCGATCTTGGTGCGGTGCCCCGCCTCACGGGCGATGGCGGAGATCTCCACCGAACCGTCGGCGATCTCCGGCACCTCCATGGCGAAGAGCTTCTTCACCAGGTTGGGGTGGGTGCGCGAGAGCGTCACGGACGGGCCGCGCACCCCCTTGACCACCCGGACGACGTACGAGCGCAGCCGGGTGCCGTGCGCGTACTCCTCGCCGGGGACCTGCTCCTGCGCCGGCAGGATGGCCTCCAGCTTGCCGATGTCGACCAGGACGTTCTTCGGGTCCCGGCCCTGCTGGACGACGCCCATCACGACGTCGCCCTCCCGTCCGGCGTACTCGCCGAAGGTGATCTCCTCCTCGGCGTCCCGCAGCCGCTGGAGGATGACCTGCTTGGCGGTGGTCGCCGCGATCCGGCCGAAGCCGGACGGGGTGTCGTCGAACTCACGCGGCTCGGCGCCCTCTTCGAGGTCGGCCGGGTCCTCCTTGGCCCACACCGTCACATGTCCGGTGTTGCGGTCCAGCTCCACCCGCGCGTGGCGGCGGCTTCCCTCGGTGCGGTGGTACGCGATGAGGAGGGCCGACTCGATGGCCGCGACCAGCAGGTCGAACGAGATCTCCTTCTCCCGTACCAAACCCCGCAGGGCACTCATGTCGATGTCCACGGCTACGCCTCCTCCTGGCTCTCGTCGTTCTGCTCGGCGCGGTCCGCGCGCCCCTGGTCCTGCTTGCGGTTGAACTCGATCTCCACGCGCGCCTTGGCGATCTCGGCGAAGGCGACCCGGCGGGCGGTGGGCTTGCGCCCCTTCACACCCGGCACTTCCAGGTCCAGGCCCTCGTCGTCCATGGCGGTGATGCGCGCCACCAGTTCGCCGCCCTCGTGGAGTTGGGCCCGGACGAGGCGGCCGACGGCGCGGCGGTAGTGCCGCGGCTCGGTCAGCGGGCGGTCGGCTCCGGGGGAGGTGACCTCCAGCGTGTACGGGGCGCCGCCCATCACGTCGGAGTCGTCGAGCGCCTGCGACGCCTCGCGGCTCAGCTCGGCACACTCGTCGAGCTGCACGCCGTCGTCGGAGTCGACCACGATCCTCAGCACACGCCGCTTTCCGGCCGGTGTCACCTCGATCTCTTCCAGATCCAGGTCTCGCGCGGCGACGAGCGGTTCAAGCAGTCCGCGCAGCCTCTCGCTCTGGGTGGTGCTCATCCGGGTGACTCCTCGGCCGCGTGTGCTGTTGTGGGAAGGTCGCGTGTCGGGTCAAAGCCTAGCTGTTCCGGCGGGGTACTGACGATTCGGTGGCCGGTCACGGATACGCTCGCCTGCGGTGATCACTACGGCCGCCCCCACCGAAGACCCCGGGAAGTCACACGTGCACAACGTCGCGCTCACGCGCAGGAGGACCCTGCTGGCCGGTTCCGTGCTCGGCGGGACGGCCCTGCTGCTCACCGGCTGCTCGGACGGTTCCGGGCCTGGCGGCGGCCGGCAGGACGCGGACGCGGCGGCGGACGAGCGGCTGCGCGCGCAGGCCGCGCGGGACAGCTCCGCGCTGCTCGCCCGGTACGACGCGACGCTCGCCGCCCACCCCGGGCTCGGCGAACGGCTGCGGCCGCTGCGCGCCGAAGTGGCGCGGCACGCGGCGGCGTTCGGGGTCTCCCCCGCGCCCGGCGCGCCCGGCGCCCCGTCCGCCCGGCCCGGTACGGGCGCCTCGCCCGCCGCATCCTCCCCCGGGCCGTCCGCGCCCGCCGTCCCGCCCGACGAGAAGCAGGCGCGTACGGACCTCGCGGCGGCGGAGCGCCGTACCGCGGACGCCCGCGCCACGGCCCTGGTGAGCGCGGCGCCGGAGCTGGCCAGGCTGCTGGCGTCGGTCGCGGCGGCGGGCGCGGCGCACGCGTACCTGCTCACGCTCGCGGAGGACGGCGCGTGAGGAACGCCGCAGCGACGGCCGCACGCACGACGGGACAGCGGCCGGGCCGGGGCCCGGCCACGGAAGGGGCACAGCGATGCTGACATCCAGGGCGGCGCGTACGGACGCGGCGGAGGGCGACGCGCGCGGCGCCGAGCTGCGGGCACTCCAGGCCGCGCTGGCGGCCGAGCACGCGGCCGTCTACGGCTACGGCGTGGTCGGCGGCCGGATCGGCGACGACCGGCGCAAGGAGGCGCGCGAGGGCTACGACGCGCACCGCGCGCGCCGGGACGAGCTGCGGCGCGGCGTACGGGACCTGGGCGGCACCCCGCGGGCCGCCGCGGCCGCCTACGAGCTGCCGTTCCCGGTGCCGGACGCGGCGGCCGCCGTCCGGCTGGCCGCCGAGCTGGAGGACCGGGTCGCGGCCGTGTACGCGGATCTCGTACGGGACGGCGCCGGGCCGCGGCGCCGGGACGCGGCCGGGGCGCTGCGGGAGGCCGCGGTGCGTGCGGTGCGCTGGCGCGGCAGCGGCGTAGCCTTCCCTGGGCTCGCGGAACGGACCGGGAGCGCCGGCACCCCGTCCGGCGCGGCACCCGGCGCCGCCGCGGACCGGCACTGACGACCGCCCGCACCGGGAGGTCACCGAACGTCCACCGAAAGGGACAGCACAGGCATGGCTACGGCACCCATCGAACCGCCGCGACGGCTGGTGAGCGCGCTCGGCGGCGATCCGGACGGCCCGGCCGGTGCCTGGCTGGAGGCGCTGCCCGCCCTGGTGCGACAGCGCCTGGACGCCTGGGAGTTGACGCCGGAGCGGGTGCACGAGCCGGGTGGCCGCAGCAGCCTGCTCGTGTACGTGCGGCAGGCCGACGGCACCCCGGCCGCGCTGAAGTTCCCGGCCCCCGGCCGTGCGCCGGCGCACCAGGGCGCGGCGCTGGCGCAGTGGGACGGCTGGGGCGCGGCACAACTGCTGCGCGCCGATGCGGACACCGGTGCGCTGCTCCTGGAGCGTTTGCAGGGCGCGGTGTCCCTGCGCTCGCTGCCGGAGGCGAAGGCGCTGCTGGAGGCGGCCGGCACGGTACGGCGGCTGTGGGTGTCCCCGGCCGACGGCCACCCCTTCGCGTCCCTGGCGGGCCGTACGGAGGAGGCCGTCGCCGAGCTGCGCGCCCTCGGGG
This sequence comes from Streptomyces sp. NPDC026394, assembly GCF_055567735.1. Lineage (NCBI taxonomy): Bacteria > Bacillati > Actinomycetota > Actinomycetes > Kitasatosporales > Streptomycetaceae > Streptomyces > Streptomyces sp. NPDC026394. The sequence continues at coordinate 917,843 of NZ_JBVHPX010000001.1, read as the reverse complement.
CGTCGACCCCGGCCGCGGGGCCGCTGCTGGACGAGAGCCTGGAGCTGCGCCGCGCGCTGCCGGCCGAGGCCCCCGAGAGCGTCCTGCTGCACGGCGCGTTCCGGCAGGGCAAGGTGCTGGCCGGGGAACGGGCGCCGTGGCTGGCGGTCGGCCCGTCGCCGGTGGTCGGCGAGCGGGCGTACGACCTGGCCTGGCTGGTGCTGGACCGCTTCGAGGACCTGGCGGCCGGCTCCGGGGCGGCCTCGGCGGCCCGGCGCCGGGTGGCCAAGCTGGCGGACTCCCTGGACGTGGACCGCGACCGGCTGCGCAGTTGGACGCTGTACCGGGCGGTGGACTCGGGAATCCGTGAGATGACGACGACGGGCGGCGACGTGCAGCGCGGTGAGCTGCTGCTGGAGTTCGCCACCTGGCTGTAGGGGCGGCACTGCTGTGGAGACGGGCCAGGGGCCGTGCGGAACCGGCTCCCCGGTCCCGCACGGCCCCTGGCGCCGCTCCGCGTCAGGCGCTCAGCCGGGCCACGGCCTCCTCGACCGTCAGCTCCTCGCGCTCGCCCGTACGGCGGTCCTTCAGCTCGACCACGCCCTCGCCGGCGCGGCGGCCCGCGACCAGGATCTTCGGGACACCCAGCAGCTCGGCGTCGGTGAACTTCACGCCCGGCGAGACGCCCGCCCGGTCGTCCACCAGGACGCGCAGGCCCGCGGCGCCCAGCTTGTCGCCGACCTCCAGGGCCAGCTCGGTCTGCTTGGCCTTGCCCGCGGCGACCACGTGCACGTCGGCCGGGGCGATCTCGCGCGGCCAGCACAGGCCGGACTCGTCGCAGGTCTGCTCGGCGAGGGCCGCGACGGCGCGCGAGACGCCGATGCCGTACGAGCCCATCGTGACGCGCGCGGGCTTGCCGTTCTGGCCGAGCACGTCCAGCTGGAAGGCGTCCGCGTACTTGCGGCCGAGCTGGAAGATGTGGCCGATCTCGATCGCGCGGTCGATGCGCAGGCCCGCGCCGCACTGGGGGCAGGGGTCGCCCGGCTCGACCACGACGACGTCCAGGTACCGGTCCACCTCGAAGTCACGGCCCGCGACGACGTTGCGGGCGTGCTTGCCGTCCTTGTTGGCGCCGGTGATCCAGGCGGTGCCGGGGGCGACCCGCGGGTCGGCGAGGTACGTGAAGGACTTCCCGGCCAGGCCCTGCGGGCCGACGTAGCCGCGCACCAGGTCCTCGCGGCCGGTGAAGTCCTCGGCGGTGACCAGCTCGACCGTGGCCGGGGCCAGGTGCTCGCCCAGCTTGCCGAGGTCGACCTCGCGGTCGCCGGGCACGCCCACCGCGACGATCTCGCCGTCCACCTTGACCAGCAGGTTCTTCAGCGTGGCGGAGGCCGGTACGCCCAGGTGCTCGGCCAGCGTCTCGATGGTCGGGGTGTCGGGGGTGTCCAGCTCCTCGACAGGGCCGTGCCCGGTGCCGTCCACCGCCGGGACGGTGACCGTGACGGCCTCGGTGTTGGCCGCGTAGTCGCAGGCCGGGCAGTCGACGAAGGTGTCCTCGCCGGCCGCGGCGGGGGCCAGGAACTCCTCGGAGGCGGAGCCGCCCATGGCGCCGGAGACGGCGGAGACGATGCGGTAGTCCAGGCCCAGCCGCTGGAAGATCTTCTGGTACGCCTCGCGGTGCAGGCGGTACGACTCCTCCAGGCCCTCGTCGGTGGTGTCGAAGCTGTACGAGTCCTTCATCTGGAACTCGCGGCCGCGCAGCACGCCGGAGCGCGGGCGGGCCTCGTCGCGGTACTTGGTCTGGATCTGGTACAGCATCACCGGCAGGTCCTTGTAGGACGTGCACTGGTCCTTGACCATGAGGGTGAAGATCTCCTCATGGGTCGGCCCGAGGAGGTAGTCGGCGCCCTTGCGGTCCTTGAGCCGGAACAGCTGGTCGCCGTACTCCTCCCAGCGGCCGGTGGCCTCGTACGGCTCCTTGGGCAGCAGGGCGGGCAGCAGCACCTCCTGCGCGCCGATCGCGTCCATCTCCTCGCGGATGACGCGCGACACGTTCTCCAGCACCTTCTTGCCCAGCGGCAGCCAGGTCCAGATGCCGGCGGCGGTGCGGCGGACGTAGCCGGCGCGCACGAGCAGCTTGTGGCTGGCGGTCTCGGCGTCGGCCGGGTCGTCGCGCAGCGTCTTGATCATCAACCGGGACATGCGCTGGACCTGGGCCATGGTGATTCTCCTGCGTAAGAAAGGTGACTTCCGCGAGGTTATCCGGAGGGACGCGCCCCACGGAAATGGGATCCGCCCCTCGCCCGGTCCCGTCCGGTCAGCGTTTGAGGGGCAGGGGCGCGCCCATCACCGCGTACGGCAGCGGGGCGCTCGGGAAGAGCACGCGGCGGGCCAGGTCGTGGTAGCCCAGGGAGCGGTACAGGCCGCGGGCGGGGCTGTCGGTGTCGATGGCGGACAGGATGCTGCGGGGTTCGGCCGCGTCGTCGGTGATGCGGGTGATCAGTTCGCGGCCGATGCGCCGGTTCTGGAAGGCGGGCAGCACATGCAGCTCGGTGATCACGAAGGAGTCGTCGAGCCAGTGGTCCCGGTCCTGGTGGCGCAGGTACGGCTCGACGACCGTGGACCACCAGTGCGTACGGCTGTTGGGCATCCCGTAGACGAAGCCGACCAGGCGCCCGGCGGGCGTGGTGGCGCCGAGGGCGCGGGCCCCGGGGCTGGTCAGGTGCCGCAGGACGATGTGGCGGCGGACGCCGATCTCGTCGTCGGTCAGTCCGAACGCCAGTGCCTGCACGGCGAGCGCGTCGTCCACACGGACGGCGAGATCCAGGGGGCCGACCGCGACGTCATCCATGGTCGGGAGCGTACAAGGCACCGGGCCGTAAGACGATCGGCCGACGGGCCCGGCGCGGGCGGCGGGACGCCGGTGGCTAGAACAGCACGCTCATGAAGGCGCCGGTCTCCTCGAAGCCCACCCGCCGGTACGCGGCCCGCGCCGCCGTGTTGAAGTCGTTCACGTACAGCGAGGCGATGGGCGCGATCTCGGTGAGCGCGTGGCGCAGCACGGCCGCCATGCCGGTCTCCGAGAGGCCCTTGCCGCGGTACTCGGGGGCGACCCAGACACCCTGGATCTGGCAGGCCCGCTGGGTGGCGGCGCCGATCTCGGCCTTGAAGACCACCTTGCCGTCGTCGACGCGGGCGAAGGACCGCCCGGCGCCGACCAGCTCGGCGACGCGCGCCTGGTAGAGCAGCCCGCCGTCGCCGGCCAGCGGCGAGATGCCGACCTCCTCGGTGAACATCGCCACGCACGCGGGCATGATCAGGTCCATCTCGTGCTTGCCGATGCGCCGTACGTACGGGTCGGGCTCGACCTCGGTGGCGAAGGCGGACGTGACCATCAGCGGCTGGTTCGCGCGGATCTCGCGGGCCGGGCCCCAGGCGGGCTCCAGCAGGGACCACAGCTCGGCGGTGGGCCCGGCCGGGCCGACGATGGAGGAGCAGCGCCGTCCCTGACGGCGGGCCCGCTCGGCGAAGCCGCGTACCGCTTCGGGGGTGGCGCAGACGGGGACGAGGTTGGCGCCCGCGTAGCACAGCGACTCCAGGCGGCCGTCCGCGTACCAGCCCCACATCTCGCCGCCGAGCCGCCAGGGGTCCAGCCCGGCGACCTGGACACGGGCCGCGACGAAGGCGTTGGCGACGGGGTCGCGGTCCAGTACCGCCAGTGCGGCGTCGAGCTCCCCGGGCTCCAGAACCTTGGTGGTCGTGGTCGTCAGCACGTGTCGGAAAGCCTCACCTTTACGGGCCTGGGAGGCCAGGCAACTGCAGGTCCTGGAACTTTACCTCCCCGGCGGCCGGGCAGCGGATCCGCTCCGGGTACCGCTCCTGGCGCGGTTCACGCCCGAGCCCCGCCACCGGTGTGGTCCGGCGGCGGGGCTCGGGCGCGCGCTGGGCGCCAAGGGCTGTACGGGAGCGCCAGGAGCGGTGGCGGCGCTCAGCCGGCGACGGCGATGGTGGGTTCGCCGGAGGCCACGCCGTCCTTCTCCATCTGCTCGGCGATCTTCATGGCCTCTTCGATGAGAGTCTCGACGATCTTCGACTCGGGCACCGTCTTGATGACCTCGCCCTTGACGAAGATCTGGCCCTTGCCGTTGCCGGACGCCACCCCGAGGTCGGCCTCGCGGGCCTCACCGGGACCGTTGACGACGCAGCCCATGACCGCGACGCGCAGCGGCACCTCCATGCCCTCCAGGCCCGCGGTGACCTCGTCGGCGAGCTTGTAGACGTCCACCTGGGCACGGCCGCAGGACGGGCAGGAGACGATCTCCAGACGGCGCGGGCGCAGGTTCAGCGACTCCAGGATCTGCAGACCGACCTTGACCTCCTCGGCCGGCGGCGCCGACAGGGAGACGCGGATCGTGTCGCCGATGCCCTCGCTCAGCAGCGCGCCGAAGGCCACCGCCGACTTGATGGTGCCCTGGAACGCCGGACCGGCCTCCGTCACCCCCAGGTGCAGCGGGTAGTCGCACTGCGCCGCCAGCAGCCGGTACGCGTTGACCATGACGACCGGGTCGTTGTGCTTCACCGAGATCTTGATGTCACGGAAACCGTGCTCCTCGAACAGCGAGCACTCCCACAGCGCCGACTCCACCAGCGCCTCGGGCGTCGCCTTCCCGTACTTCTGGAGCAGGCGGCGGTCGAGGGAGCCCGCGTTCACACCGATCCGGATCGGGGTGCCCGCGTCGGAGGCCGCCTTGGCGATCTCCTTGACCTTGTCGTCGAACTGCTTGATGTTGCCGGGGTTGACCCGGACCGCGGCGCAGCCGGCGTCGATCGCGGCGAACACGTACTTCGGCTGGAAGTGGATGTCGGCGATGACCGGGATCTGCGACTTGCGGGCGATGACCGGCAGCGCGTCGGCGTCGTCCTGGGTCGGGCAGGCGACCCGGACGATCTGGCAGCCGGACGCGGTCAGCTCGGCGATCTGCTGGAGCGTGGCGCCGATGTCGGAGGTGCGTGTGGTCGTCATCGACTGCACCGAGACCGGTGCGTCCCCGCCCACGGCGACCGGTCCGACCTGGATCTTGCGGCTGACCCGGCGGTCGGCCAGCTTGGTCGGTACGTCCGGCATTCCCAGTGAAATGGCAGTCATCTGGCGAGCAACCCCAAGGTGTGGATCTAGGTCCCGAGATCGGCGGGCTCCGGCCTTCGAGATTACGGCACGAGGGTTGCCGTGGGCACATCGATCCCCTCCTGCCCCCCGTTGGGGGGCGGAGGAGCACCCATGTGCGCGGTTTGGGCGCCCGGGGCGCGGGTCACCGGTATGTCGCCGGCCTGGCGTCCGCTCGCCCTCGATCGCCGGACGGGCTCCTTCTTGCCCGGTGCCCCCGCGGCGCCCAGGTACCTACGTCAGCTTCACCGGATTCACCACGTCCGCCACCAGCACCAGCAGCGTGAAGCAGATGAAGATCCCGGCGACCACGTAGGCCACCGGCATGAGCTTGGCCACGTCGAACGGGCCCGGGTCGGGGCGGCGGAAGACGCGGGCGAAGGCCCGGCGGACCGACTCCCACAGGGCGCCCGCGATGTGTCCGCCGTCCAGGGGCAGCAGCGGGAGCATGTTGAACAGGAAGAGCGACAGGTTGAATCCGGCGACCAGGAAGAGCATGGTCGCCACCCGCTGCTCCGGCGGGATGTCCAGCGAGAACACCTCGCCGCCGACCCGGGCCGCGCCGACCACGCCCATCGGGGAGTCCTGCTTGCGCTCACCGCCGTTGAAGGCGGCGTCCCACAGGTCGGGGACCTTGGCGGGCAGGTGGACCAGCGACTGGACGCCCTGTTCGACCATGCTGCCCATGCGGTCCACGGACTGGCCGAAGGACTGCGGGACGATGCCGGTGGCCGGGGTGAAGCCGAGGAAGCCCGCGGTGACGTACTCGCCCGGCACGTACGCGCCGTTGCCGTCGGTCTTGGCGACCTTGTTCTCGATCAGGTTCGCGTGCAGCTGCTGCCGCTTGCCGTCCCGCTCGACGGTGATGGTCGCCGGGCCCGTGGTGTCCCGGATGCTCTGCTGGAGGGTGGCCCAGTCCGGTACCGGCTTGCCGTCGAAGTCGACGATCTTGTCACCCGCGCGCAGGCCCGCGGCCTTGGCCGGGGAGTCCTTGGCGCCCGCGGTGCACTTGTCGGTCTTGGCGGAGGCCGCTATCACACAGTCCGAGACCGAGCCGACCTGGGTGGTCTGGGTGTTGATCCCGAAGCCCATCAGCACGCTCATGAAGATCACGACGGCGAGGATCAGGTTCATGAACGGCCCGGCGAACATCACGATGACGCGCTTCCAGGGCTTGCGCGTGTAGAACAGCCGCTTCTCGTCGCCCGGCTGCAGCTCCTCGAAGGCCGCCGACCTGGCGTCCTCGATCATGCCGCGCCAGGGCGAGGTGGACCGGGCGCTTATGGCGCCGTCCTCCCCCGGCGGGAACATCCCGATCATGCGGATGTAGCCGCCGAGCGGTATGGCCTTGATGCCGTACTCGGTGTCGCCCTTGCGGCGCGAGAAGAGCGTCGGCCCGAAGCCCACCATGTACTGCGGCACCCGGATGCCGAACATCTTGGCCGTGGACAGGTGTCCGAGCTCGTGCCAGGCGATCGAGAAGAGCAGGCCGACGACGAAGACGACTATGCCCAGAACGGTCATCCATGTCGTCATGCGCGAGCCTCCGATGTCGTACGGGCCGCTCGGGCGGCCAGCTCACGGGCGCGGGCGCGCGCCCAGGTTTCCGCCTGCAAGACGTCCGCGACCGTCAGGGAGGTTCCCCTGGCCGGCGTACCGTGCTCCGCGACCACCTCGGCGACCGTATCGACAATTCCTGTGAACGGCAGCCCGCCCTGCAAGAACGCGTCGACGCATTCCTCGTTGGCGGCGTTGAAGACGGCGGGCGCGGTGCCGCCCAGATCGCCGACGTGGCAGGCCAGCGGCACGGACGGGAAGGCCTCGGTGTCCAGCGGCAGGAAGTCCCACCGGTGGGCCCTGGTCCAGTCGATGCCGGGAGCGGCGTCCGGCACCCGGTCCGGCCAGCCGATGCCGAGCGCGATCGGCATCCGCATGTCGGGCGGGCTGGCCTGGGCCAGGGTGGAGCCGTCGGTGAACTCCACCATCGAGTGGATGTAGGACTGCGGATGGACGACGACCTCGATCCGGTCGAACGGCACGTCGTACAGCAGGTGCGCCTCGATGACCTCCAGCCCCTTGTTGACCAGGGTCGCGGAGTTGATCGTGATGACCGGGCCCATCGCCCAGGTGGGGTGGGCGAGCGCCTGCTCCGGCGTGACGGACGCCAGCTCCTGCTTCGTACGGCCCCGGAAGGGCCCGCCGGAGGCGGTGACGACCAGCTTGCGCACCTCCTTGCGGGGGCCGCCCAGCAGGCCCTGGAAGAGGGCGGAGTGCTCGGAGTCGACGGGCACGATCTGGCCGGGGCGCGCCGCGGCCTTGACCAGCGGGCCGCCGACGATCAGCGACTCCTTGTTGGCGAGCGCCAGCGCGCGGCCCGCCTCCAGGGCGGCAAGGGTGGGCGCGAGGCCGATGGAGCCGGTGATGCCGTTGAGCACGGTGTGGCAGGGGGACGCGGCCAGCTCGGTGGCCGCGTCGGGCCCGGCGACGATCTCCGGCAGCGGCTCCCCCGCCCCGTACCGCTCGGACAGCGCCTCGCGCAGGGCCGGCACCACGTCCTCGCGGGACACCGCCACCGTACGGACCCGCAGCAGATGCGCCTGCTCGGCCAGCAGCGCCACCCGGCCGCCGGCCGCGGACAACGCGGTCACCCGGAAGCGGTCGGGGTTGCGCAGCACCAGGTCGACGGCCTGGGTGCCGATCGAACCGGTCGAACCGAGGATCACGATGTCACGCGGCCCGTCGCCGCCGCCGGTGAGCGGGGCGGGGGTGAAGCGCAGATGCGGGTCAGCGAGGGTGTCCGTCATGGGGACCATTGTCGCCGGTCCGGGCGGTGCGGTGAGCCGCAGGGGACCGTCGGCGGCGCGTGCGACCGTACGGACACGGCACGGACGACGCCCCCGGCGGCGTACCGGCCACCGGACAGCGGCCCGCCGAGGCGGCGGAGCGCTGGGCGGCGCTGCTCCGTCCGGCGGTACGCCTGGCGCGGACGGGTCGTCGTGCGGACGGACGCGGCACGTGTCGACCTGGGCTTTCCCTGGGGGCCTGGGGGTTCCTGGGGTTTTCCCCACCCCGGACGGGCCACCTGGCCGAACCCCGGACAGGCCCGCTGACCGGATGGACCGGTTCCGCTCGACGGCGGAGGCTGAACAGGCCGCAAACGCTCGTCCGATCGGAGAACCAGTGTTCAGCCTGAAGTCCTCGCGCCGTACGGTGGCGCGCGCCACCGCGGTGGCCCTGACGGGCGCGGCGTGCGCCGCCATGCTGTCCGGCAGCGCCGAAGCCGTCGTCAACGGCAGGGACGCGACGCAGCGTTACCCGTTCATGGTGTCGGTCCCGGTGACGGGTGTGGACGACCCCACCTTCAAGGGTGTCTGCGGAGGGTCGTTGATCGACTCGAAGTGGGTGCTCACCGCGGCGCACTGCGTGGACCCGACGCTCGTCACCCTGGACGGCACCGTCCGGATCGGCAGTGGAGGGAAGAAGTCCGGGGGCACGGTCCGGTCCGTCGCGAAGACGGTGTCCCACCCGGGCTACGAGAACGGCGAGAACGTCGTCGCCAACCGCGACGACATCGCTCTGATCCGTCTGGACCGCCCGGTCTCCGAGAAGCCCGTCCGCATCGCCGGCAAGCCGGGGCGGCCCGGCACGCCGACCCGGATTCTGGGCTTCGGCACCGTCGACGACACCGCCTCCGACCCCGCCAAGGGCGTCTTCCCCGACCGGCTCCAGGAGCTCGACACGCGCAGGGGAGCCGTCTCCGAGTGCGCACCGGGCTACGCGGGCAGCACCCGCCTGTGCACGATCAGCCGGCTGCCGAAGGCCATGGCGTGCCACGGCGACTCGGGCGGCCCCCAGCTCCGGCGGGACCGGAAGGGACGCTGGGAACTCATCGGTGTCACCTCGGGCCCGGGCGCCCCGGGCGTGCGGTGCAGCGAGGGCCCGGGGCTCTACACCAGCGCGCCCGCCTACGCGGGCTGGATCCGCCAGGCGATGCACCGCAACGGCTGACCGCGGCCCACGTCCCGCCCCGGGATCGGCCGCGCGGAACGTCGCGGCGGCGCGCTTCACCTGGAGGTTCCTCCCGTTCCTCCGGGAGCCCGGGTGAAGCGCGCCCCGCCCGGGTCAGCGGATCGGCCGGTGCACGTTCTCCTTCGTCGTCGGTCCGGGGGTCGCGTCGGCGATCCACGGGCCGTCGCCGCTCGGGTCCACGACGCCTTCCTCCAGCCAGGCGTAGGTGCCGGTCAGTACGCCGGAGACGACCTTGCGGTCCAGGTCGTCGGTGTTGGTCCACAGCCGGCCGAAGAGTTCGTCGACGCGGATGCGGGCCTGCCGGCAGAACGCGTCGGCGAGCTGGCGCGCCTCGCGGCCGTGGTCGTCGGTGGCGCGCAGGTGCTCGGCCCGTACGACGGCGGCGCTCATGGCGAAGAGTTCGGCGCCGATGTCGACGATCCGCCCGAGGAAGCCCTGCTTGGTCTCCATCCGGCCCTGCCAGCGGGACATGGCGTAGAAGGTGGACCTGGCCAGCTTGCGGGAGGCGCGTTCCACGTACCGCAGATGCCCGGCGAGGTCGCCGAACTCGGCGTAGGTACGCGGCAGTTGGCCGGGGCCCGCGACCAGCTTGGGCAGCCAGCGGGCGTAGAACGTGCCGGCCTTGGCCGCGGCCCTGCCCTTGTCGCCCAGGGACTTGTCGGGGTCGATGAGGTCACCGGCCACGGACAGGTGCGCGTCCACCGCCTCGCGCGCGATCAGCAGGTGCATGATCTCGGTGGAGCCCTCGAAGATCCGGTTGATGCGCAGATCGCGCAGGATCTGCTCGGCGGGCACGGCGCGCTCCCCGCGGGCGGCGAGCGAGGCGGCGGTCTCGAAGCCGCGGCCGCCGCGGATCTGGACGAGTTCGTCGGCCATCAGACAGCCCATCTCGGAGCCGTACAGCTTGGCCAGCGCGGCCTCGATGCGGATGTCGTTGCGGTCCTCGTCGGCCATCTGGGAGGCGAGGTCGACGACGGCCTCCAGGGCGAAGGTGGTGGCCGCGATGAAGGAGATCTTGGAGCCGACCGCTTCGTGCCTCGCGATCGGCTTGCCCCACTGCTCGCGGGCGGCCGACCACTCGCGGGCGATCTTCAGACACCACTTGCCGGCGCCCACGCACATGGCGGGCAGCGAGAGGCGGCCGGTGTTGAGCGTGGTCAGCGCGATCTTCAGGCCGGCGCCCTCGGGCCCTATGCGGTTCGCGGCGGGCACCCGTACGCGGTGGAAGCGGGTGACGCCGTTCTCGATGCCGCGCAGACCCATGAAGGCGTTGCGGTGCTCGACCGTGACGCCCTCGGCGGCGGCCTCGACGACGAAGGCGGTGATGCCGCCCTTGTGGCCCTCGCTCTTCGGGACGCGCGCCATGACGACCAGGAGGTCGGCGACGACGCCGTTGGTGGTCCACAGCTTCACGCCGTCCAGGACGTAGTCTCCCCCCTCGTCCGGCACGGCGGTGGTCGCCAGCCGGGCCGGGTCGGAGCCCACGTCCGGCTCGGTGAGCAGGAACGCCGTGATGTCCGTACGGGCGCAGCGCGGCAGGAAGACATCCTTCTGCTCCTGGGTGCCGAACTGTTTCAGCGGCTGCGGTACGCCGATCGACTGGTGCGCGGAGAGCAGCGCGCCGATGGCCGGGCTGGCGGAGCCGACGAGGGCGAGCGCCTTGTTGTAGTAGACCTGGGTGAGGCCCAGGCCGCCGTACTTCGTGTCGATCTTCATGCCGAGCGCGCCGATCTCCTTGAGACCGTCGATGGTCTCGTCCGGGATCTGCGCCTCGCGTTCGATCCGGGCGCCGTCGATCTTCGTCTCGCAGAAGTCGCGGAGCTTGGCGAGGAACTCCTCACCGCGCTGGGCGTCCTCGTCGGCGGGGGTGGGGTGCGGATGGATGAGGTCGAGCCGGAAGCGGCCCAGGAACAGTTCCTTGGCGAAGCTGGGCTTGCGCCAGTCCTGCTCCCGGGCGGCCTCGGCGACCTGCCGGGCCTCGCGCTCGGACACATTGCGGGTGGATGGAGCGGTCATGAGGGGCTCACCTCGCCGCGGAGTCGGGTCTCGGAGTGGGTCGGCGGTCCGCCGGGGACCGTGCGGTCGGCCGGCACGGAATCCGGCGTTCCGTACGGTGCCGCGCCGTGCGGGCAGGCGTACGGTGTCCCGCGGCCGTCCGGCTACCGGTCAGTGCTACTTGTGAGTCTGTACCCGTTCCGTTCGACTTGCACCAGGGTTCGCGGCACCGACGGGGGCGGACGGGTGAGCGCCGCCGTCCGGATTGCGCCCCTCCGGGGGCAGGCGGGGCGGGAGAGGGCCGGTGTCCGCGGTGTCCGCGGTGTCCCGGTCTTCAGCGGGTGCCCGGCGTGACCAGCCCCGTCTCGTACGCCAGCACCACCGCCTGGGCCCGGCTGCAGAGCCCCAGCTTGGCCATCGTCCGGTTCAGATGGGTCTTCACGGTGGCCTCGCTGATCACCAGCCGGGCCGCGATCTCCGGGTTGGACAGGCCCTTGGCGGTGTGCCGCAGCACCTCCCGTTCACGGGCGGTGAGCGCCTGGAGGGACTCCGGCCCGTCGGCGGCCTCCGGGGTGGGCTCGTCCAGCCGCTGGGCGTACGCCTCGACCAGCCTGCGGGTCACGCTCGGCGCGAAGAGCATGTCGCCGCCCGCGACGGTGGCGATGGCCGAGAGCAGCCGCTGCGGCGGCGTGTCCTTGAGGAGGAAGCCGCTGGCTCCGGCGCGCAGCGCGGCGTAGACGTACTCGTCCAGGTCGAAGGTGGTGAGCACCACGACGCGCGGGGCCGGCCCGCCGGACTCGGCCGCGGCCCGCAGGATGCGTTCGGTGGCCGTGATGCCGCTGACCCCGGGCATCCGGATGTCCATGAGGATCACGTCGGGACGGTGGTCGGCGGCCAGCCGGACCGCCTCCTCGCCGTCCGACGCCTCGCCGACCACCTCGACGTCGGGCGCGGCCCGCAGCAGGGCGGCGACACCGGCCCGGATGAGGACCTGGTCATCGGCCACCAGCACCCTGATCATGCTCTGTCGTCCCTTTCCGCGGCGGCGCCGGGCCCGCCGCGGGATGGACGGGCAGGGTGAGCAGCACCTGGAAGCCGCCGCCCGGAACAGGACCGGCGCGCAGACTGCCGCCGTAAATCCTGGCCCGCTCGCGCATCCCTATCAACCCGTGCCCGGTGGAGAGATGGCCGGATGCCGACGGTGCCGGTGGTGGGGCCGCGGCTCCGCTCGGCGGGACGTGCGGCACAGGAGAGCCGGAAGCGCCGGGTGTGCTGCCGTCGTCGCGCACCTCGACCGTGAGGCGGTCGGCACCGTGGTCGATCCGCACGTCGACACGGGCGGCCCCGGCGTGCTTGAGGGCGTTGGTCAGAGCCTCCTGGACGACGCGGTAGGCGCACTGTTCCAGCCCCGGCGGGTACGGCCGCCGCTCCCCCGTCGTGCGCAGGGCGACCGGCAGTCCGGCGGCCCGCACCCGGGCGACGACCGCGCCGATCCGGTCGAGGCCGGGCGCCGGTTCGTAGGCGTCGGCCGGCTCGCCTCCGCCCGTCTCCCGGCGGTCCGCGGCGGCCGGCCCGCCCGCCATCTCCCGCGGGTCCACCCGGAGTACGGCGAGCAGCCGCCGCATCTCCTCCAGGGCCTCGCCGCTCGTCCCGGCGATGGTGCCCAGGGCGCGGCGGGCGGTGTCCGGGTCGGAGGTGAAGACGTACCCGGCCAGTCCGGCCTGCACGGAGATCACGGACATGTGGTGGGCGACCACGTCGTGCAGTTCGCGGGCGATGCGCACCCGTTCCTCGGCGACCGCGCGCCGGGCGTTCTCCTCCTGCTCGCGGCGGAGCTGTCCGGCCATCTCGGCGAGGCGGACGTTGCGTTCGGCGGAGGTGCGGGCGACGTTGCCGAACCAGCACAGGATCACCGGGTACAGGACGCTCTGGCCGAGCGTGGTGGCCCACGAGCTCTCCTCGCCCGTCAGGCCGGCGAAGTTCCAGAGCACGGCCAGCAGGACCGAGCAGCCGGCCGCGACGCGCGGCGGGCGGTGGGCGGCGACGGTGTAGAGGGCCATCAGGCCGGCGAGGCTGTTGACGACCGGCCAGTAGTCCAGCGCGATGTAGCCGGCCCACAGCAGGAAGACGGTCAGGCACACGGTGGCGGGGGCCTGCCTGCGGGCCACGACCAGCAGGTTGATCAGGCAGGTCAGCGCGGAGCCGAGGCCGTCCAGGCGCTCCCAGCCGGCGGGCACGTTGTCGTGGCCGAGCAGCAGCGAGACGGTCGCGAAGCCCGCCGCGATGCCCGCGTCGAGGGTCAGCGGCGGCACCCTCCGTACCCGCCGTCGCACCTCCCCGGCCACCCCGCGCATGCGCACGCCCGCAGCGTAACCCGGCGTGTACGGCGCGTCGTCGGCCCGGAGGAGGCCGTGCGGGTACCGCGGAAGTCGTACGTCCGGGCCGCCGGTACCGCGGAAGTCACATCCGGTTTTCCACCTGTGACGGGACGCCCCGGCGCGCGGCGGGCGCGTACGGTCGCCGTACCACCACAAGAGTGCGGGGGCACGGGGGAAGAACAGCACCGCCGCACGGGGGAACGGGGGAGGCAACGCGCTCCGGGACAGGATGCCGGAGCGCGTTGCTCGTCGGTCCGGCCGGTACGTCCGTACCGGCGGCCGGGTCCTACAGGTCCAGACCGGTCAGCACGAGCACCCGCTCGTAGGTGTAGTCCTCCATCGCGAAGCGCACGCCCTCGCGGCCCACACCGGACTGCTTGGCGCCGCCGTACGGCATCTGGTCCGCGCGGTAGGACGGCACGTCGCCGACGATCACACCGCCGACCTCCAGCGCCCGGTGCGCCCGGAACGCGGTCTGCACGTCGTGTGTGAACACACCCGCCTGGAGGCCGTACTTGGAGTTGTTGACGGCAGCGAACGCCGCCTCCTCGCCGTCCACCTTCGTCAGGCTCAGGACCGGGCCGAAGACCTCCTCGCAGGCGAGGGTCGCGCCGGCGGGCACGTCCTCCAGCACGGTCGGCGCGTACGAGGCGCCGTCCCGCTTGCCGCCCGCGAGCAGCTTCGCGCCCGCGCCGACGGCCTCGTCCACCCACGCCTCGACGCGCTTGGCGGCGTCCTCGCTGACCAGCGGGCCGACCTCGGTCGCGTCGTCCGAGGGGTCGCCGGTGACCTGTGCGTTGACCGCGGCGACGATCTTCGGGACCAGCCGGTCGTAGACCGACGCGTCGGCGATCACCCGCTGCACGGAGATGCAGGACTGGCCGCCCTGGTAGTTGGAGAAGGTCGCGATGCGCTGCGCCGCCCAGTCCAGGTCCGCCTCGGAGGCGTAGTCCGCCAGCACCACGGCCGCGCCGTTGCCGCCCAGTTCGAGGGTGCAGTGCTTGCGCGGCACCGAGTCCATGATCGCGTAGCCGACCTGCTCGGAACCGGTGAAGGAGATCACCGGCAGCCGCTCGTCCCGCACCAGCGCCGGCATCCGGTCGTTGGTCACCGGCAGGATCGACCAGGAGCCGGCCGGCAGGTCGGTCTCGGCCAGCAGCTCGCCGAGGATCAGGCCGGACAGCGGGGTGGCCGGGGCCGGCTTGAGGATGATCGGCACGCCCGCCGCGATCGCCGGGGCGATCTTGTGGGCGCAGAGGTTGAGCGGGAAGTTGAAGGGCGCGATGCCCAGCACCGTGCCGCGCGGGAAGCGGCGGGTCAGGGCGAGCCGGCCGGCGCCGCCCGCGTCGGTGTCCAGACGCTGCGCCTCGCCACCGTTGAAGCGGCGGGCCTCCTCGGCCGCGAACCGGAAGACCGACACGGCGCGGCCCAGTTCGCCGCGGGCCCACTTCATGGGCTTGCCGTTCTCGGCGGAGATCAGCCGGGCGATCTCCTCGGTGCGCTCCACCAGACGCCGCTGTACGTGGTCCAGTGCCGCGGCCCGCACATGGGCGGGGGTGGCGGCGAACGCTTCCTGCACGGCGACGGAGGCCGCGACGGCCTCCTCGGTCTGGGCCTCGGTGGGAACGCTCACCGTGCCGACGAGACGGCCGTCCCAGGGGGAGGTGACGTCGAAGGTGTCCTCGCCGGTGGCCTGGCGACCGGCGAGCCAAAAGGCGGTGGGAGAAGTCACAGGGGTCCCGGCCCTTCCGAAGTGGGGGTGGTACGGACGGCCCTCTCGGGCCTGGGTCCACCGTAGGGGCGGGGTGCGTCCGCGGCGTTTGTCCGGCGCGGAGTAGTCGTACGGCGCGGCCCGCCGCATTGGCGTACGCGGGCGGGGCGCGGGCCACCGCGACCGGTCCGCCGCCTCGGTATACGGGAGCGGGGCGCGGCCCGCCACGACCGGACCGCCTCTTCTCCCCGGCCCGCTACGCCTGCCGCTCCCCGGAGCCGCCCCCGTACGGGTCCGCGACCGCCGCCGTCGCCTTCAGCGCCAGCCACAGCTCCATCCGTACGTCCGGGTCGTCCAGCGAGCGGCCGAGGATCTCCTCCACCCGCCGCATCCGGTAGCGCAGGGTGTGCCGGTGCACGCCCAGGTCGGCGGCGGCCGCGTCCCACTGGCCGTGCCGGGACAGCCAGGCGTGCAGGGAGGCGACGAGGTCCCCGCGGCCGGTGGCGTCGTGCTCGCGCAGGGCGCGCAACAGGCCGTCGGCGAAGGCCCGTACGGCGTCGTCGGCCAGCAGCGGAAGCACCGAACCGGCCGCCACGTCCTCGTGCTCGACGAGCACCCGGCCGCGGCGGCGGGCGACCGACAGGGCCTGTCCGGCCTGGCGGTAGGCGTGCGCGGCGTCCCGCGGACCGGACGGCGCGGACAGGCCGACGGCCAGTTGCGCCCCGGACCGCCCCGCCTCCGCCCGTGCCGTGCGGCCGCGCGGCAGCGGCTGCCCGCCGTACCGGGCCTCGGTCGCGACCGCGTGCTCCGCGCACGCCTCGACGGCGGCCCCTCCGTCGGCGGCCAGCACGACCAGCCGGGCACCCTCCGGTACGGCCAGCACCGCCTCGCCGGTACGGGCGGCCGCCGACTCCATGGCGTCGGCGAGCGCGTCCAGGGCGGACGGCGCGTCGCCGGACTCCGCGCCGTCGGCGGCGACCGGCTCCGCGACCACCACCCGGAAGGGCGCGTCCAGGAGCCCGCCGTAGAGCCGGCCCGCGACCGCCCGCGCGTGGTCCGGCTCGCCGGCCAGCAGCATCCGCAGCACCGCCGCGCCGAGCCGCTGCTCGGCCTCCTGGAGGGCGCGGGAGCGCTCGGTGGTCAGGGTCAGGAGGGCGACGGCGGAGTGCACGGCGAAGCGTTCGGCGGTGCCCAGCGGCGCGCCCGTGCCGACCGCGAGGACGCCGCGGGCGCGGCGGCCGGTGCCCAGGGACTGGAGCTCGACGCGGTCGTCGCCCTCGGCGTCGCTGACGACGGAGCTGGCGGGGGCCGGGCGCTCGCGCAGCCGCCCCGCGTCGCCGCCGAGGCGGGCGGCGCGGCGGGCGGCCCAGTCGGGGGCCGCGGCGACCACCGAGCCGGACGCGTCGTACAGCGCGGCCCAGCCCTTGAGGTGCGCGGCGAGCCGGGCCAGCAGCTCGGCCGGGCCCTCGGTGCCGAGGGCCGCCCGGGTCAGCTCGCGCTGCGCCTCGAAGCCCTCGGTCACGGCGCGGTACTGGTCGGCGGCGACCGCGGCGGAGACGGCCTTGCTGATGGCGATGAACGGGGTGCTGCGGGGCACGCCCAGCAGCGGCAGCTCCGCCTCGGCGGCGGCGGTGACCAGCGCCTGCGGCACGTCCGCGTAGTTGACGCCGACCGCGAAGCCGAGCCCGACGACACCGGCGCCCGCGACGCGCCGCACGTACCGGCGGGTCTCCTCCGGGTCCTCGGCGTCCAGCTTGAGGGCGGTGATGAGCAGCAGCTCGCCGCCTTCCATGTACGGCACCGGGTCGATCAGCTCACTGGCGTGCGCCCAGCGCACCGGGGTGTCCAGCCGGTCCTCGCCCGCGAGCACCGTCAGCTTGAGCGCGGAGTGGTGGGCCAGGGAGGCGAGGGTGTGCGGCATGGGACCTTCGGGGCGTCGGTGGGCGTGCTGGCGGCGGTCTGGTTCTTCGCCGTCCCGTATGAACGGTCGCTGCCGATTCTGCCTCAGTGGTGGGGTGCGGGGGTGTGAGCGTCCGGAGATGCAGCCGTACGGGTGGGGCGGCCCGGGGCGGGGCGCGACCGCCCGGGCCGGGCCGGACCCGGGAATAACCGGTGGACGCGCCCGGCCCTGCCGTGAGCTCATCGGCACCGACCGATACGGCACCGCAGACGCTGCCCCGGAGGAGCCCGATGGCCCGCTTCACGACCGTGCCCGCTCTGTTCCCGCCCCCGCACTACTCGCACGCCGCCGTCGTCGAGGCGGGTGAGCGCCTGGTCTTCAGCGCGGGCGCCGTCCCGCTGGACGCGGACGGCAACCTCGTGGGCCCGGGCGATCCCGCCGCCCAGACCCGCCAGGTCCTCGCCAACCTCGCCACCCAGTTGGAGGCGGCGGGCAGCGGCCTGGACCAGGTGATCGCCAGCACCGTGTACGTCACCGCCACCACCACCGAGGCGCTCTCCCTCGCCTGGGAGGAGGTCCGCGCCTCGGCCCTCTCCACGGGCCCGCACACGTCCACGCTCGTGGGCGTCACGGTCCTCGGCTATCCGGGCCAACTGGTGGAGATCACGGCGACGGGGGTGGTACCGGATTCCTCCGGCGATGCCCCGTCGCGTACGGCCGATCGGCGGGCGGAGCGGGAAGCCGCCTCGACGCGGCTCGGCGAGATGGCCGACCGCGGGGACTTCGAGGGGTTCACCGGCGACAAGTAGGCGATCCGCCCCGGGACTGCGGCGGGTCACTCCTCATCCGGCGCGTCCACCGGTTGACTCTCACCGGACACCGGTCCCCGGGGCCCTCCTCACCTCCGAAGATCCACCAACACCGGCGGCGCATGCTCCCCTCGCACCGACGTCACCGACAGCACCCCGTGCCCCGGGGGGACGGAGTTGGCCAGGTCGGAGGCGGACCAGCGTTCGCGTTCGACGGTGCGGACGGTGACGGCCTTGGCGGTGACGGCCTTGCCGGTGACCAGGTGGCGGAAGAGGTGGAACGCCTTCATCGCGGCGCCCTCGGCGATGATCTGGCGATCGGTCACGTCCCGCGTCTCCACCCACTCCTTGCCCCACACCTCGGCGAACCGCGCCCCGTCCCAGGTCGTCACGCCCGCGAACGCCATCCGGCAGCCCACCGCGCCCAGCAGCGCGCTGCGCAGCGTCTCGGGGACGTCGTCGAGGGAGCGCAGGGTCATCAGGACGCCCGCGTTGGCGGCGCGCAGCCGTTGCAGGCCGCGCAGGGATTCGGCGGTGACGGTGTGCGCCGCGTCGTCCAGGACCAGGCAGGCGAAGAGCGAGCGGTCGCCGCGGGCGGCCGCGCACTCGGTGAACTGGGCCAGCACCAGCCGGGCCAGGATGCGCGACGCCTCAGCGTGGCCGCGTTCGGGCAGGTCGACGCGGACGCGCAGCGGACGGTCCAGGGCACGAAGGGAGAGTTGCCGGTCGCCGCCCTCGGGGCGGAAGTACGGCGCGAAGGCGGGGCGGTCGAGGAGGGCGACGCGGTCGGCGAGGAGGTCGCCGATGTCGCCGGGGCGCCCGGACTGCCGTGCGCGGGCGTCGAGTTCGCGCAGTTGCGGGTGCGACTCGGTGGTCTTCAGGGCGGTCCGCAGTGCGGCGAGCGCCGTGTCCGAGCCGTCGAGGAGTTCGCGGAGTTCGGGGACGGACGGGAAGCGGCCGTGTGCGGCGCGGAACGGGCCGAGCAACTGGCCGAGCGCGGTGGCGGCGCGCCGGCTGTCGCCACCGGGCTGAGTGGCGGCGAGGTCGCCGACGAGCGCTTCGGCGAGGATGCCGGCCGCTTCGTCGGGGTCGGTGGTGCCGCCGTACAGGTCGAGGTCGCAGTCCGGCTCGGGGGCGCCGATCCGGACGATCACGTCGAACGCGTCGTCCGGGCCGAGGGCGGAGCCGGCCGCGCCGACGGCGACCACCGCGCTCCGTCCGGCCAGCGCCTGGAGGCACATGGCCTCCACGACCGGCCGCACCACGCGGGTGGTCTTGCCGCAGCCGGGCGGGCCGACGGCCAGCAGTGAGGTGCCCAGCAGCGCCGGGTCGAGGGCGAAGCCCGTACCGCGGTGCTGGTGGGGGTTGCGCGGGTGGTCGGTGGCGGTGCCGATGCGCACCTGGTGGGCGAGCAGGTCGTGGTGGGCCGTCCGGGCGGGCAGGTCGCGCCGTCCCGAGGGGTGGGGGCAGGCGGCGGCGCCGTGGCGCAGGACGGCGTCGGTGAAGGAGGCGAGGGAGTTGTTGCCGGAGCGCACCGAGTGCCAGGCGCGTTCGATGCGCGCCACGTCGACGTCGTTCATGCGTCCTGCGAGGGCCTCGGCGGCGAGCTTGTCGGCGGCGTCGGGCGCGCCGCCGGCGCGCAGTGCGGGCCACTGGGCGCGGTCCTCCTGCGGCTCCGGTACGGCGTCGGGGCGGCGTTCCCGGGCGCGGCGCAGTACGGGCCCGAGGCAACGCCGTCCCAGTTCGGCCCAGCGTCCGAGGCGCCCGAAGACGAGGACGAGGAGGGCGAGGCAGAGCGCGTAGTAGAGGTACGTGGCCCAGACGAAGACCATCTTGTCGCCGCCGGCCGAGCGCCAGGAGTCGGGCGTCAGGAGCAGCAGCGGGTAGAGCCAGTACGGGCCTAGGTAGCCGTTCCAGAGCAGCGACCAGAGCAGCCAGCCGCACAGGAACGAGATCAGCGCACCGGTGACGAGCTGCCGGGTGGGCACCCGGTCGGGGCTCTCCTCGGGCCGGGGCACGTGCCCGTACGTCCAGATGCCGGGCGCGGCGGCCCGGCGGGGGGCGCGCAGCCAGCGCAGGAACGCGCCGTCCCCGGGGGCGGTGGGCGGAGCCGGCGGCACCGGCGGGATTCTCGGGGCCGGCGGTGCGGACGGGACCGGTGGTGCCGTGGGGCGGGGTACGGGGTGGTCGGTGCGGGTGTGCGGTGCGTCGTGCTGCGTGCCCTCGGTGTCCATCCGGTGCCCCTCGTCCCCCTTGAGACGTCCGGACGCCGGACGGAAACGGTTCCGCCCGTGCGCCCTGCTGTTCCCGCGCATTGCCGCCGTTCAATCTACTGGCCGCGGGACGCCGCTATGTCCGGTGCGGACAACGCAACACGCGCACTTCTCCCGAACGGAACATGCCGACGCCCCGTTCCTCCCCCTAGCCTGCGAGCACAACCCCTTCAGTACGTCTTCAGTACGTCCCGTTCCACCCCCAGGAGACTGCCATGACCGAACTGTCCGGAGGCCCCGCCCTCCCCCAGGAGCGTCGCGTCGTCACCGCGATCCCCGGCCCGAAGTCCCAGGAGCTGTGGGCCCGCAAGCAGGCCACCGTGGCCGGCGGTGTAGGGGCGGTGCTGCCCGTCTTCGCCAAGCGCGCGGGCGGCGGCATCCTGGAGGACGTGGACGGCAACTCCTTCATCGACTTCGGCTCCGGCATCGCCGTGACCTCGGTCGGCAACAGCGCGGAGGCCGTGGTGCGCCGCGCCACCGCGCAGCTCGCGGACTTCACCCACACCTGTGTGATGGTCACGCCGTACGAGCCGTACGTGGAGGTCTGCGAGCAGCTCGCCGAGCTGACGCCGGGCGACCACGCGAAGAAGTCGGCGCTGTTCAACTCCGGCGCGGAGGCCGTGGAGAACGCCGTCAAGATCGCCCGCGCGTACACCAAACGCCAGGCGGTCGTCGTCTTCGACCACGGCTACCACGGCCGGACGAACCTGACGATGGCGCTGACCGCGAAGAACATGCCGTACAAGCACGGTTTCGGCCCGTTCGCGCCCGAGGTCTACCGGGTGCCGCTGGCCTACCCCTACCGCTGGCTGACCGGCCCGGAGAACTGCGCCAAGGAGGCCGCCGACCAGGCCATCTCGCAGATCACCAAGCAGATCGGCGCGGAGAACGTGGCCGCGGTCATCATCGAGCCGGTGCTCGGCGAGGGCGGCTTCATCGAGCCGGCCAAGGGCTTCCTGCCCGCCATCGCGGAGTTCGCGAAGGAGAACGGCATCGTCTTCGTCGCGGACGAGATCCAGTCCGGCTTCTGCCGTACCGGCCAGTGGTTCGCGTGCGAGGACGAGAACATCGTCCCGGACCTGATCACGACCGCCAAGGGCATCGCGGGCGGCCTGCCGCTGGCCGCCGTCACCGGCCGCGCCGAGATGATGGACGCGGCGCACGCGGGCGGTCTGGGCGGCACCTACGGCGGCAACCCGGTGGCCTGCGCGGCGGCGCTCGGCTCCATCGAGACCATGCGCGAGCTGGACCTGAACGCCAAGGCCCGGCGGATCGGCGAGATCATGAAGCCGCGCCTGGCGGCGATGGCGGAGAAGCACGACATCATCGGTGAGGTCCGCGGCCGGGGCGCGATGATCGCCATCGAGCTGGTGGAGTCCGGTTCCAAGGAGCCGAACCCGAAGGCGACCGCGGCGCTGGCGGCCGCCTGCCACCAGGAGGGCCTGCTGGTGCTGACCACCGGCACGTACGGCAACGTGCTGCGCTTCCTGCCGCCGCTGGTCATCGGCGAGGACCTGCTGAACGAGGGCCTGGACATCATCGAGGGTGCGCTCGGGACGGTGTGACCCGAAGTAACTGAGCGTTTGGTCGTGAAGAATGTGTGCGGGGCCCATGGCGGGCAGGTGATCCGGCTGTCCGGCCCCGGCTCACTGCCGTACGGTTTCTGCAGATGAGAGAGACACCCCGCCCGCAGGGGACTGTGGGTGACGCCCGGCCGACGCTTCCCCGGCTCCGGCCAGGCCGTGCCTTCGCGCACGGGTCCGGGGCCCCGCGCCCCGGGAATCCTCACCGACCGGACGGCCGCCCGCCCCAGACCCCCCGGGGCGCGCGGCGATCCGGTCAGCACGGCCGCCTCGGAACCACCCCCCCTGTTCCGAGGCGGCCGACCGCCTTCCTCCGCTCCCTCCTGTGGGTGGGTGTGCTGTGCGCCGCGCTCTTCGCGGCCCTCACCTGGCAAGTGGCTTCCGGCGGTCCGCTGCGCGCGCTGGACGAACGATTCGGCCGCGCCGTCGTGCACAGCCCGGTGCCGTCCACCCTGGCGGAGTTCTTCGCCGACCTCGGCAACGCGGCCGCCGCGCTACCGGTGCTGGCGCTCGCCGCGCTGTACGCGGCCTGGCGCGGACGGCGGGCGGCCGCCGCGCGCTGGTGGCTGCCGCCGGTGGCCGCCCTGGTGACGATGGCCCTGGTGCCCGCGCTGGTGGTGCCGGTGAAGACGTGGCTGGCCCGGCCGGGCCCGCCGGAGATGGCGGGCGGCGCGCACGCCGGTTTCTTCCCGTCCGGCCACGGGGCGACGGCAGCCGTCGCGTACGGGGCGGTGGCCCTGTTGCTCGCCGCGCCGTGGGCCGCATGCCCGGGACGGTCGTACGGACCCGCACCGGCGGCCGCCGTGGGGCTGCTCGACCTCGCGGTCGGCGTGGGCCTGGTGCGCCGCGCCTATCACTGGCCACTGGACGTACTGGCCAGTTGGTGCCTGGCCGGGGTGCTGCTCGCGGCCTGCGCGGCGGTGTGCGGGCGGTGGGCGGACCGCCCGCACCGGGAGCAGGACGGTCAGCTCGCCACGCCGAACAGCTCCGACGCGATGTAGTGGCTCGGGCGCCAGCTCGGGCCCGCCGGGATACCCACCCGCTCCGCCTCGTGCCGCTTCATCAGCCGGAAGCG
Organism: Streptomyces sp. NPDC026394; assembly: GCF_055567735.1. Classification (NCBI taxonomy): domain Bacteria; kingdom Bacillati; phylum Actinomycetota; class Actinomycetes; order Kitasatosporales; family Streptomycetaceae; genus Streptomyces; species Streptomyces sp. NPDC026394. Next base: position 894,947 of record NZ_JBVHPX010000001.1, on the reverse strand, counting down.
GTCGGTGCCGGTCTGCACGACGACGGCGTGCCAGGGCGTGAGCCAGTTGTCCGCCGCCTCCAGCAGCGCGATACCGAACTTCGCCGAGCCGCAGGTCTGCGGATGGATGGAGAGCCGTACGGTCTGCCGGTAGTGGTGGGCTATCAGCTCGCCCCACGCCCGGCTGCGCCGCAGCACGCCGTACGCGCGGCTGCGGCACTCGCGCTGCAACTGGGCCTTGGAGCCGGTCCAGTCCGCGGTGTCCTCGACCAGGAACCGGATGGTGCCGCGGTAGTGGCTGAGCGCCGGTCCGCCGGCCCGTACCTCGGCCCGCAGTTCTTCCACGCTCTGGGCGTAGTCCTTCTCCAGCAGCGCGCGCTTCTCGTCGTAGGTGCGGCCGTCGTAGACGTGGTCGAGGCCGAAGGTGTCGATGTGCCGCAGGCCGTTGGCGTCGATCATGTCGCGCAGCGCCTTGCCGTACGCGTCGATGTGCGCGTCCGGCACCCGTATGAGGTCGCCGAAGACATGGCCGTCCGAGCAGATCAGCAGCCGGGCGCCGGGCGGGTAGACCGCGCCGATCGCGGCGCACAGGTCGTCCAGGAAGCGCAGGGAGAGCAGTTCGCCGAGGTCGGGGAGGTGGCCGACGACCTTGGCGGGGTTGGGCGACTTGCAGGGGAACGCCGGCAGGGTCAGCAGCACCGGCTCGCGGCGGGCGACGAAGCCGCGGATCTGGGTGAGCTGTTCGGCGAAGCACTGTCCGGGCAGGTGGCTGTCGTGGCCGCGGCTGTCGGCGCTGCCGGCACCGTCTCCCCCGTCGGCCCGGGTGTCCGCCGGCACGCCGGCGGGCCTGCGGTGCGGCAGCAGCAGTTCCAGGACGCGGGCGGTGTACTGCTCCGTGCGGGCCGCGTACGCGGCGTCGCCCTCGTCCTCCCCCTGCTCCCCGCGCTCGGCGTGCTGCTCGTACGTCACGGTCATGCGGTCCCTCGCTGGGTGTCGGCCCCGGTGGCGCCTCGGCGGTCGTGGATGTGGCTGGGCAGCGGGGGATCGCCCAGGACGTGGACGCGGCGCAGGTGGCGCGGCAGTCCGCGGCGGTAGGGCACGCGGGTGTGCAGCAGGGTGTAGTTGTCGGCGATGACGATGTCGTCCTGCTGCCAGGCGTGCACGTACACGTGCCGGGGGTCGTACGCGGCGGCGCGGATGGCGGCCAGTTCGGCGGCGGCCGCCTCGCCCTCCAGCCCGTCGACGCTCACGTCGGGCTGGTTGATGATGTGCTCACCGTCCGGCACCGGTTCGAGGAACCGCATGACCGGGAAGCCGGCGTCGGGGTGCGGCTCGATCAGGGGTGAGACGACGAGGCCGCCGTAGTGGGAGACCTTGGCGTTGCGGTAGCGCAGGGTCAGGCCGCGCCAGCGTTCGAGGATCTCGGCGTCCGCGTCGGCGAGGACGCGGGTGGTGTCGCAGAAGAGCGTGCCGCCGCCTTCGGCCGCGCCGGGGGCCGCGACGCAGTGGAAGACCTGGAACTCGGGCACGAAGTCGACGTACATGCCGTCCCAGTGCAGCGGCATGAAGCCGGTGTCGAAGACATGGTCCTCGGGGTCCTGGTGGGCGCGTACGTCGAAGACCGTGCCGAACGGCCACTCCATCACCTCGCCCCAGGTGCGCGCGTAGGCGTCGAGTTCCGTGGCGTCGGCCGGGGCGGTGAACCCTCGCAGCGCGACGATGTGGTGACGGCGGGTCAGGTCGCGCAACCACGGTACGGGTACGGCGTCGACCGGGGTACCGGGCCGGTCCGCGGTGATCAGCACGCCGAAGGAGCCGGCCGCGGCCGTCGTCCAGGGCCGGGTGTCGTCAGGTGCGTCGGCGGCGGTCGGGCCGGACGAGTGGACGGCTTGGGACGTCATGGTTCCTCTCCGGATGGCGGCGCGCCGGACCGGTCGGCCCGGGCGCGGTGACAGCGACACAATACTTGAGGGTTCAAGAACTTTCTACGTCGTGGACGACATCTCGCTGACATCCACGACTTTCCAGCCACCGCCCCACGCGGGAAAGGCCCTCCGCGTGGCCCGAACCGGCCGTGGCCCGAACCGGCCGTGGCCCGTTCGGGCCCGCGTCCCCCGCTTCTGCGCCCCCGCGGCCCGCACGGGACTCACCGGCGAGGCGCGCCGCCCAACCCGCCACCCGAGCCGCCGCGTTCGGTGCCCGCGAGGCCGCGCTGCCCGCGCCCGGCTGCACGGCCGTCGCCGACCGAGCCGTACACCTCGTCGGCGGAATGCGCACCCGTCGGGAGACGTCGGCGCGCAGGCAGGTGCCGAAGAGCGGCTTTCCGCTTCACGCGGTGCGCTGTGCCTGGGGCGACGACGCCGGCAGATAGCCGAGCTGCGCGGCGAGCACCCCGGCCTGGAACCGGCTGCGCGCCTTCATCCCCGTCATCGCTTCGGTGGCGATCCGGCGCGCCGTCCGGGCCGAGACGCCCAGCCGCCGGGCGACCGTGGCGTCCGTGTGGCCCTCGGCGAGCAGGTGCAGCGCGGCGAGGTGCTGCCGGGTGAAGCCGTCCGCCGCGCGCCGGGACGGCGGTGGGCCCAGCCGTTCCGCCGCCGCCCACACGGCGTCGAACAGCGTGCTCAGCGCGGCCACGACGCCCGGCACCCGTACGGAGACGGCGGCCTCCGTGGCGCCCTCGCCGGCCGTGAAGACGAGCGCGGAGCGGCGGTCGGCGACGACCATGCGGGTGGGGAGCACGGCGGCGGTACGGACCTCCGCGCCGGCCGCCGCCAGCCGTTCGGCGTGTGCCACGGCGTCCGGATCGTTGCGGGCGCTGTCGAGGCAGACGGTGCGTATCCGGATTCCGCGGGCGAGCGGGTCCTCGTGCAGGCGCGGGGACGCGGACGCGTCGGACGACGGGTACGGCTGCCCGGCGGCGAACACCTGCAATTCCTCCTCGGCGAGAGCGCCGATCTCCCGCACCTGGTCGCCGATCCGGTCGGCTCCCGTGATCCGGATCACCCCGTGGTCGGCGACGGAACGCTGGTGCGTGGCGAATGCGGAGACGAGCCGGGCGGCAGCGGCCCGGCTCTCCTCCACCCGCTGTCGCTGCGCGGCGAGTTCGGCCTGCTGCCGGGCGAGCAGCATGTCCACGCCCAGGCGCGGGCTCACCGCGTGAAGCCGCCCGGGGCGCTCCGTGGAAGGGTGCGCCAGGGCGAGGCCGGCCAGCCGGCCGAGGGCCCGCTCGGCCTCCTGCTCGGTCATTCCCGTACGGGCTGCCAATTCCGCCGCCGAGGCGTGCGGTTGCGCCAGCAGGGCGCGGTAGACCGATTCCGTCGCCGGTTCGACGCCCAGCCGCCCGAGAACGTACTCCGATGTGCGCATGATTCCCCCTGAGATGCACCTGACCACGGCGGCGGGCGCCCCACACGCCCGGCCGGCCGGGGAGCCCTGTCGGGCGTCCCACCCGGGACCACGGATGCGGGGGCCGAAACACTCAACGCCGCGCCGGGGGGAAGCGCGACTGTGTCCTGTTTCACGGTGCTGTCGCGCCGGTTTCCTCACCGGTCCCCGGCGAGCCGGGCGGCGGCCTCGTGCATCGCCAGTTCGAGCACGGCCGGTTCGGTGAGCCGGCCGGTGCCGTCCGGGACGACCAGCCAGCGCACCCCGCCGGTCGCCCGCCCCGGGTACGGCACCACGATCCAGCTACCGTCGCCCGCGCCGCGCACGCCCGTGCCGAGCCAGCGTGCCGCGGTGCCCGGCGGCACGAAGAACCCCGTACGGGTGTCCCCGAAGTCGGCGAGGACCGGGCCCGGCAGGTCCAGTACGCGGGTCAGTACGTCCAGGGTCGGGCGTCCCAGGGCGCCGGGCACGATCAGCACGTCCCAGAGCCGGCCGGCCGGGAGCAGGGCGACCCCGAGGGGGTTGCGCTCCCATTCCCACCGGCAGGTGTCCGGGTCCGCTGCCGCCGTCACCAGCCACTCCACTGCGTTCTTCGCCCCCGCGGCGTCCATGTCTCCTCGCTTCCGCGGCCCCCTCGGACCGCTGTCCGTCCGGTGAGAGGCGACGGAGGCGGCATCCTTACACGGGTTTGCCGGGGTTTTTCGCGGAAGACAGGAGCAGGCGGGGGCGCGGAGTGGTGTACCGGCGCGCACGAGGGGCGGGCGGCGGGTCCCGGACACCGACCGGGTACGGAACGCGCCCACCGGGGGCCCGTCAGCGCCTCAGCTGTCGAAGCCGAGCCCCGCCTTGTCCATCGCGCGCAGCCACAGGTTGCGTCGCCCACCGTGGGTGTCGGCCCGCGTCATCGACCACTGCGTCAGCCCGATCCCGGCCCAGCGCAGCGGCTCCGGCGGGAACGGCAGCGGCTTCCTGCGGACCATCTCCAGCTCGGTGCGCTCGGTCCGCTCCCCCGCCAGGAGGTCGAGCATCACCTCGGCCCCGAAGCGGGTGGCGCCCACGCCCAGGCCCGTGTAGCCGGCCGCGTAGGCGACCCGCCCGGCGTGCGCGGTGCCGAAGAAGGCGGAGAAGCGCGAGCAGGTGTCGATGGCGCCGCCCCAGGCATGGGTGAAGCGCAGCCCCTCCAGTTGGGGGAAGCACTGGAAGAAGTGCCGGGCCAGCTTCTCGTACGTGGCGGGCCGGTGGTCGTACTCCGCCCGGACCGACGCGTTGAAGCGGTAGACGGCGTCGTAGCCGCCCCACAGGATGCGGTGGTCGGCGGTGCGGCGGAAATAGTGGAAGTGGTGGTTGCTGTCGGACAGGCCCTGGCGGCCCTGCCAGCCGATCGCCGCCTGCTGCTCGGCGGACAGCGGCTCGGTCATCAGCGCGTGGTCGTAGACGGGGACGACGTACGGGCGGACGCGGCGCACCAGGGACGGGAAGACGTTGGTGCCGAGGGCGATCCGGCGGGCGAAGACCCGGCCGTACGGAGTGCGGGCGGCCATGCCCACGCCGTCGGCGGCGAGCGCGGTGGCGGGCGTGTGCTCGTAGATCCGTACACCGAGGTCCAGGCAGGCCCGCTTCAGGCCCCAGGCGAGGCGGGCGGGGTTGAGCATGGCGACGCCCGTACGGTTCCAGAGCCCGGCCAGGAAGGTCGGGGAGTCGACCTGGGCGCGCACCGCGTCGCGGTCCAGGAACTCCACGCCGGGCAGGCCCAGCCGCGCGGCCAGCTCGGCGCCCTCCTTCAGCTCGGCGACCTGGTGCGGTTCGGTGGCGACGTCGATCTCGCCGGTGCGCTCGAAGGCGCAGTCGATGCCGTGCCGGGCGACGGTGTCCTCGATGGCGTCGAGGTTGCGGGCGCCGAGTTCTTCGAGTTTCGCCAGCTCGTCCGGCCAGCGGTCCAGGCCGTTGCCGAGGCCGTGGGTCAGAGAGGCCGCGCAGAAGCCGCCGTTGCGGCCGGACGCGGCCCAGCCGACCTCCTGGCCCTCCACGAGGACGACGTCGCGTCCGGGGTCGCGTTCCTTGGCGAGCAGCGCGGTCCACAGTCCGGAGTAGCCGCCGCCGACGACGAGCAGGTCGGTGCGTTCGTCGCCGACGAGGGCGGGCAGGGCGGCGGGACGGTCCTCGTCGTCCAGCCAGAAGGAGACCGGTGCGGCGTCCGCGAGGGCGTGGGCGGGGGTGGTCATGGCAGCTCGTGCCATGGTTCTCAGCTCCTCTTCCGGCGTCCGGAGAGCAGTTGCCCTCCCAGGACGCAGAGCACGGCGATGAGGAACATCGCCGTTCCGATGACATTGATCTGCACGGGTGTGCCACGCTGCGCCGATCCCCAGACGAACATGGGGAACGTCACGGTGGAGCCGGCGTTGAAGTTGGTGATGATGAAGTCGTCGAAGGACAGCGCGAAGGAGAGCAGCGCGCCCGCCGCGATGCCGGGCGCGGCGATCGGCAACGTCACCCGCAGGAACGTTTGCGTGGGGGACGCGTAGAGGTCCTGGGCCGCCTGTTCAAGGCGCGGGTCCATGCTCATCACGCGGGCCTTGACCGCCGTGACGACGAAGCTCAGGCAGAACATGATGTGCGCGATCAGGATCGTCCAGAACCCGAACCGGATGCCCATGTTGAGGAAGAGGGTGGCCAGTGAGGCGGCCATCACCACCTCGGGCATCGCCATCGGCAGGAAGATCAGGGTGTTGACGGCGGGCCGGGCCCGGAAGCGGTAGCGGGCCAGCGCGAAGGCGATCATGGTGCCCAGTACGGTCGCGCCGACCGTCGCCCAGAGCGCGATCCGCAGGCTCAGGCCCAGCGACCCGCACAGGTCGGCGACGCCGCACGGGTCGGTCCAGGCGTCCGCGGAGAAGCGCTGCCACTCGTAGTTGAAGCGGCCGTTGGGCTTGTTGAACGAGAAGACCAGGACGACCAGGTTGGGCAGGATCAGGTACCCGAGCGTGCCGAGGCCCGCGAGTACGACGAGGTGGCGGCGCAGCCACCGGAGCACGGCCATCAGACCAGGTCCTCCGTCCCGGACTTGCGGATGTAGAACGTGACCATGGCGAGGATGGCCGCCATGAGGATGAAGGAGAGCGCGGCGGCGGTCGGGTAGTCCAGGACGCGCAGGAACTGCGACTGGATGACGTTGCCGATCATCTTCTGGTCGGTGGAGCCGAGCAGTTCGGCGTTGATGTAGTCGCCCGCCGCGGGGATGAAGGTCAGCAGGGTGCCGGCCACCACGCCCGGCATGGACAGCGGGAACGTCACCCGGCGGAAGGTGGTGACCGGGCGGGCGTACAGGTCGCCGGCGGCCTCGTGCAGCCGCGGGTCGATGCGCTCCAGCGAGGTGTACAGCGGCAGCACCATGAACGGCAGGAAGTTGTACGTCAGACCGCAGACCACCGCCAGCGGCGTCGCCAGCACCCGCTGCCCCTCGGTCAGCCCGAGCCAGCCGGTCACGTCCAGGACGTGCAGCGAGTTCAGTACGCCGACCACCGGGCCACCGTCCGCCAGGATCGTCTTCCAGGCCAGCGTGCGGATCAGGAAGCTGGTGAAGAACGGGGCGATGACCAGGATCATCACGACGTTGCGCCAGCGGCCCGCCTTGAAGGCGATGAGGTACGCGAGCGGATAGCCCAGGACCAGGCAGAGCACGGTCGCGGTGGCCGCGTAGCCGACGGACCGCAGGAACTGCGGCCAGTACGCGCCGAGGGCGTCCCAGTAGGCGGCGAAGTGCCAGGTGACCTTGAAGCCCTCTTCGAGGGAGCCGGTCTGCACCGACGTGGACGCCTGGTAGACGAGGGGCGCGGCGAAGAAGACGACCAGCCACAGGATGCCGGGGAGCAGCAGCCAGTACGGGACGAGGCGCTTGCGGGTGGCGCGCGCCCGGACCTCCGGCACGCCTTCGGAGGCGGGCGGCGGCGCCTCGGTGGTCGTCGTCATGCCGTCTCCTCGCCGGTGTCCGCGCCGGCCCCGATGTCCTGGGAGGCGTCCAGGCCGAAGGTGTGCGCGGGATTCCAGTGCAGGACGACCTCGGCGCCGGGCGCCAGGCGCGCGTCGCGCTCGACGTTCTGCTCGTAGACGGCGAGGCGTCCGGCGCCCGGGGTCTCGACGACGTACTGCGTGCTGACGCCGAGGAACCCGGCGTGGGCGATGCGGCCGGTCAGCCGGTTGCGGCCGTCGGCGATCGTGCCGGCGTCGCCGGCGTGCGCGAGGCTGATCTTCTCCGGCCGTACACCCGCCAGGACCGTGCCGCCGGTACGGGCCGCGGTGCGGCATCGCCCGGCGGGCAGCCGCAGCTTGCTGCCGCCCGCGGTGAGCAGCAGGTCGTCGCCGCCGACCGTCACCACCTCGGCCTCGATGAGGTTGGAGGTGCCCAGGAAGTTGGCGACGAAGGTGGTGCCGGGGTTCTCGTACAGGTCGGCGGGGGCACCGAGCTGCTCGACCCGGCCGCCGTTCATCACCGCGACCGTGTCGGCCATGGTCATGGCCTCCTCCTGGTCGTGGGTGACGTGCACGAAGGTGATGCCGACCTCGGTCTGGATGCGCTTGAGTTCGAGCTGCATCTGGCGGCGCAGCTTGAGGTCGAGGGCGCCGAGCGGCTCGTCCAGGAGGAGCACCTGCGGATGGTTGATCAGGGCGCGGGCCACCGCGACGCGCTGCTGCTGGCCGCCGGAGAGCTGCTGGGGTTTACGGCGCGCCATCGGACCGAGTTCGACCAGGTCGAGCATCTCTTCGACCTGTTTCTTCACGGATTTGATGCCACGGCGACGCAGACCGAACGCGATGTTCTCGAAGATGTCCAGGTGCGGGAAGAGCGCATAGTTCTGGAAGACCGTGTTGACCGGGCGCTTGTACGGGGGCAGCGTGGTGACGTCCCTGCCGTCCAGCGCGACGGTGCCGGTGGACGGGTCCTCCAGGCCCGCGATCATGCGCAGGGTGGTGGTCTTGCCGCAGCCGGAGGCGCCCAGCAGCGCGAAGAAGGAGCCCGCCGGGACCGTCAGGTCGAGCGGGTGGACGGCGGTGAAGGAGCCGAAGGACTTGCTGATCCCGGAGAGGCGGACATCGCCGCCGGAGGTCTGTGTCATGGGTGGTCCCGTGGGTCGGAGGGCGGGGCGGGGGCGATCCCGAGAGGGTGGCCCCGGACGGGCCGGTCCGGGGCCTGCTCAGGCGCCGGACCGGCCCGGGGCCTGCTCGGGAACCGGGAAGGCCCCGGGGCCTTTTCAGGCTCCCGTCAGATCGGCGAATTTCTGGGCGAATTCCTTGCTCTCCCCGGCGCTGAGGGCCCGGAAGGAATGCGACCTGGCGGCCGTCTCCGGGTCCGGGAGGATCAGCGGATTGTCCGCCAGGTCACGGTCGATCTTCGCCAGTTCCTCGCGTACACCGTCGACCGGACTCACGTAATTGATGTACGCCGCGATCCGCGCCGCCACCTTCGGTTCGTAGCAGTAGTCGATGAGGCGCTCGGCGTTCTTCTTGTGCCGGGCCCGGTTCGGCACCATCAGGTTGTCCGTCGACGTCATGTACCCGGCCTTCGGCACGGCGTACTTGATGTCCGGGTTGTCCTGCTGCAACTGGACGACGTCCCCGGCCCAGGCCACGCACGCGGCGAGATCGCCCTTGCTGAGGTCGTTGATGTAGTCGTTGCCGGTGAACCGGCGGATCTGCCGGCCGTCCACGCCTTTCTGCAACCGGGCGACGGCCGCGTCGAAATCGTCGCCCGTACAGTCCTCGGGGCGCTTTCCCATGTCCAGGAGCGTCAGCCCGACGCTGTCCCGCATCTCCGACAGGAATCCGACCCGCCCCTTCAGCCGCGGATCGTCGAGCAATTGGCTGACGGAATCGACCGTGCGTCCCTCGGTGGCCTTCGCGTTGTACGCGATGACCGCCGGAATGCCGGTCCAGGGATAGGAATGGACACGCCCGGGGTCCCAGTCCGGGGCGCGGAACTGCGGCGCGAGACGCTCGGACGCGTGCGGAAGGTTCCCCGTGTCCAGCCGCTGGATCCAGCCCAGCGAAATCATCCGCGCACACATCCAGTCCGTCAGCACGATCAGGTCCCGGCCGGTCTCCTGGCCGACCGCGAGCTGCGCCTGGATCTTGCCGAAGAACTCGTCGTTGTCGTTGATGTCCTCGGTGTACTTGACCGTGATCCCGGTACGGCGGGTGAAGGCGTCCAGGGTCGGCCGGCGTTTGCCGTCGTCGCCGACGTCCAGGTACTCCGTCCAGTTGGAGAAGACGACACGTTTCTCCTGCGCCGAGTGGTCCACGGACCGTCCGGCGTCCGTACGGCCCGCGGGCGGGATGCCGCAGGCCGCCAGTGCGCCGGGACCGCCGAGCGCCAGCGCCCCCGCCCCGGCCGCGCGCAGCAGCGACCGCCGGGTCATGGCCATCCGGCCGTCGGTGAGGCTGCGCCGTACGGCGGCGCGTTCGGGCGGCGACAGGCTCCCGGGCTGCTGACTGTCCTCCATGCGCGGTGCCCTTCCTGATGAGCCCGGTGGTCAGCGGGCGACGACGGCCGTTCCGGGTCAGGCGCGGTCCCCGAAGACGGTCCGGTGCCAGTCCTTCCTGACGACCCCGGTGTTGTCGTACATGACGTGCTTGACCTGCGTGTACTCCTCGAAGGAGTACGACGACATGTCCTTGCCGAAGCCGCTGGCCCGGTAGCCGCCGTGCGGCATCTCGCTCAGGATCGGGATGTGGTCGTTGACCCAGACGCAGCCCGCCTTGATCTCGCGGGTGGCGCGGCCGGTGCGGTACACGTCCCGGCTCCAGGCGGAGGCCGCCAGGCCGTACGGGGTGTCGTTGGCGAGCGCGATGCCCTCGTCGTCGCTGTCGAAGGGCAGCACGACCAGCACCGGGCCGAAGATCTCGTGCTGTACGGCCTCGCTGTCCTGCGGGGCGCCCGTGATGAGCGTGGGCCGGTAGTACGCGCCCTTCGCCAGGTCGCCCTGGGGCGCCTCGCCGCCGGTGACGACGGTGGCGTACGACCGGGCGCGCTCGACGAAACCGGCGACCCGGTCGCGCTGGGCGTGCGAGACGAGCGGCCCGAGATCGGTGGCGGGGTCGAACGGGTCGCCGAGCCGTACGGTCGCCATCAGGTCGGCGACGCCGCCGACGAACGCGTCGTAGAGCGGGCGCTGCACGTAGGCGCGGGTGGCGGCGGTGCAGTCCTGCCCGGAGTTGATCAGGGCACCGGCCACCGCGCCGTGCACCGCCGCCTCCAGGTCGGCGTCGTCGAAGACCACGAAGGGTGCCTTGCCGCCGAGTTCGAGGTGCAGCCGTTTGACGGTGCTCGTGGCGATCTCGGCGACCCGCTTGCCGACGGCCGTGGAACCGGTGAAGGAGGTCATGGCGACGTCGGGGTGGGCGACCAGGTGCTCGCCGGCCTCCCGGCCCGCGCCGGAGACGATGTTCAGCACACCGTCCGGGATGCCCGCCTCGGTGGCCGCCTGCGCGAACATCACCGAGGTCAGCGGCGTGATCTCGGCGGGCTTCAGGACGACCGTGTTGCCCGCGGCGATGGCCGGCAGCACCTTCCAGGCCGCCATCTGCAACGGGTAGTTCCACGGCGCGATCGAGCCGACGACGCCGATGGGCTCGCGGCGGATCACGGAAGTGTGGTCGGGGCTGTACTCCCCCGCCGACCTGCCCTCCAGGTGCCGCGCGGCGCCCGCGAAGAAGGACGCGTTGTCGACCGACCCCGGTACGTCGAACCCCTCGCTGAGCTTGACCGGCTTGCCGCACTGCGCCGACTCGGCGTACGCCAGCTCACCGGCCCGCTCGCCGAGGACGGCGGCGAAGCGGTGCAGGGCGTCCGAGCGCTCGCCCGGGGTCGCGCCCGCCCACCCGGGGAAGGCGTCAGCGGCGGCCCGTACGGCCGTGTCCACGTCCGCCGTCGAGGCCAGCCGGTAGCTGTACACCTGCTCGCCGGTGGCCGGATCGACCACCTGCTGGGTGTGGCCGGAACTGCCGTCCCGCAGCTCGCCGGCGAGGAACTGCGCGCCCTCGGCGAAACGTTCGTGCACGTCGAATCGCTGAACCATGGTGCTCTCCTCCGCCGGGCGCCGGGGCCGCTCGGCGGCACACCCAGGCGTAGCTCTTTCCGGAATCGATGGCTGATCTTGACAGAGGTGCAGGGTCTCAACAAGTGATTCCGTTGTTGCCTTTTGGTTACGCGACGGATTCTGCGATTTCCGTCGGGGGGCACCCCGACACGTTGTCAGTGCCCGCTGACAGAATCCCGGCATGATGCACAACAGCACGGGGGGTACGGGGATGAACGAGCAACGGAGCGAGCCGCGGTCGGTGGCGGAACTGATCGCCGCGGCGGCCGGTGAGCGGTTCGAGTACATCTTTTTCTGGGGCCATGCGCCGCGGCGCGACGGACAGCTCGGCGCGAGCTGCTTCAGCCAGTGGTGGCCCGCTCCGTTCACGGTCGACGGCGTGCGGTACGCCACCGCGGAGCACTGGATGATGGCCTGCAAGGCGCGGCTGTTCGGCGACGCGGAGGCCGAGCGGCGGGCCGTCTCCGCCACCCACCCGAAGCAGGCGAAGGATGCCGGCCGCTCGGTGCGCGGCTTCGACGGCGCCGAGTGGGAGCGGCACCGCTTCGAGTACGTCGTCGAGGGCAACGTCCACAAATTCGGCCAGGACCCGGCCCTGCGCGACTACCTGCTCGGCACCGGCTCCCACGTACTCGTCGAGGCCAGCCCGATGGACCGGATATGGGGCATCGGACTGACCGCCGACGACGAGCGCGCCCAGGACCCGGCCCGCTGGCGCGGCCTCAACCTGCTCGGCTTCGCCTTGATGGAGGCGCGGCAGCGGCTGGCCACGGGAGCGGAGCGGGAACCGGGGACGGGAACAGGGACGGAGACGGGGGTGGGTTCCGCGGAGGACTAGCCGGAGAGGGCTAGGCCGAGACGACGAGCCGGCCGCGGGAGGGCGCCGACAGGACGGGGACCGCGGCCGGGTCGGCGGACACGGCCTCGTACGGGCGCGGGCCAGGGGCAGGCGCGGCCTGGTACGTGTCCGGACCGTCGTCGTCGGAACCGGAGCCGCCGGAGGAGGAGCCGCCGGACGACGAGCCGCCGGAGTCTCCGCCGTCGTAGTAGCCGGGGTACCACGGGTCGTCGCCGCCCTCGTCGGTGGCGGACGCCATCACGACCCAGCAGAGCATGAACGCGCTCAGCAGCAGGGCCACACCGCCCAGCACCACCCCGGCCAGCGCGCTCCCGCCGTTGTCCGCCTCGCCCCTGGCCGCCTTCGCGCGCCCGAGAATGCCGAAAACGATCGCGAGCACGCCGAGGAGGAAGCCGATCACCATCGTGAAGCAGAGGGTGGCGCCGACGATCCCGAGGACGAGCGCGGCCGTGCCGTAGCCGTTGTTCGGCCCGGCAGGCGCCCAGTAGGGCTGATAGCCCGGCGGCAGCTCCTGCCCCGGGCCGCCGCCCGGGCCGGCGGGGCCGTACGGGGGCTGCGGGGAGCCGTAGGGAGGCCGGGGCGCGCCGTACGGGGCTTCGGGATGCTGCCCGTCCGCCCCGGCGCCGGGTATGGGCGGCACTCCGGAACCGGGGGCACCAGGAGGTGCGTACGTCTCCGCCGTACCCGGCGCGGGTGGCGGCGGCGGAACGTCGTACCGTCCGCCCGGAGTCACCGGCTTGCTCAGCAGGTCGGAACCGTTCGTCCCGCCGGGGACAGCGGGCCCGCCCACGGTGTCCGAACCGCTCGCGCGACCGGCCCCGCCTGCGGTGTCCGAACCGCTCGCGCGACCGGCCCCGTCCGGGGCACCCGAGGCACTCGCACCACCAGCCCTGCCCGTAGTGCTCTGAGCACTCGCCCCGTCCGAACCCTCCGAAGCGCTCCCCCCGTCCGTCACGGGCGCAGCCACCGCAACACTGCCCTCCGCAACCCCGCCTTCCGCAAGCTCGTTCCCCGCGGACGCAGCCTTCACCGGGCCAGTCGACCGCGGCCCGGACGTCACCGTCGCACCCCCGGCCGTCGCACCGGCCGCCTCGCCCGCAGCCGCACCGGCCGTCGGCGCGCTCGCCGGCGGCGCGGGCCGCCGGCTCCGGTCCTCCGGCGGCGCCCACGGGTCGCGCGGCTCGGGCTGCTGACTGTCGGACATCGACATCCCCACATTCCCCCCACGTTCACGGTCCGCCTCATGCTAAGACCTGCACCGTTTCGCCAAGACCTGCACCGTTCGGGCCGCCGGGGGCCCGCATACGATGGCCACCGTCCACCGCACGCCCAGCTCGCCCCTCGACCAGGAGGAACCGTTGTCCGATCTCGACGCCTTCATCGCCGGACTGCCCAAGGCGGAGCTGCACGTCCACCACGTCGGATCGGCCTCCCCCCGCATCGTCGCCGAGCTGGCCGCCCGCCACCCGGACTCCGCGGTCCCCACCGACCCCGAGGCGCTCACCGACTACTTCACCTTCCGCGACTTCGCCCACTTCATCCAGGTCTATCTCTCCGTCGTGGACCTCATCCGCGACGCCACCGACGTCCGGCTGCTGACGTACGAGGTCGCCCGCGACATGGCGCGGCAGAACATCCGCTACGCCGAGCTGACCGTCACCCCGTACAGCTCCACCCGCCGCGGTATCCCCGACGAGGCGTTCGTCGAGGCCATCGAGGACGCGCGCCGGGCGGCGGAGACCGAGCTGGGCGTGGTGCTGCGCTGGTGCTTCGACATTCCCGGCGAGGCCGGGCTGGACGCGGCCGAGGAGACCACGCGGATCGCCTGTGACCTGCGGCCGGAGGGCCTGGTCTCGTTCGGGCTCGGCGGCCCGGAGATCGGTGTGCCGCGCCCGCAGTTCAAGCCGTACTTCGACCGCGCCATCGCCGCGGGCCTGCACTCGGTCCCGCACGCCGGCGAGACCACCGGCCCGCAGACCGTCTGGGACGCGCTCACCGACCTGCGGGCCGAGCGGATCGGTCACGGCACCAGTTCCGTCCAGGACCCGAAGCTGCTGGCCCACCTCGCCGAGCACCGCATCCCGCTGGAGGTCTGCCCGACCTCGAACATCGCCACCCGCGCCGTGCGCACCCTCGACGAGCACCCGCTGAAGGAGATGGTGGACGCGGGGGTGCTGGTGACGATCAACAGTGACGACCCGCCGATGTTCGGCACGGACCTGTGCCTGGAGTACGGCGTCGCCGCGCGCCTGCTGGACCTCGATGCCGCCGGGGTCGCCGCCCTGGCCAAGAACGCCGTCGAGGCGTCGTTCATGGACGTCTCCGCCAAGGCGGCGCTGGCCGCGGAGATCGACGACTACACCGCGACGTGGCCGCGGTGAGGGCCGCGCGCCACGCCCCGGCCCCGGCGCCGCCGCGGGAGCCGTCGGCCCGCCCGGCCGCACCGGCACCCGCCACCGGCCGCATCGCGGTCATCGGTCACCGCGGCGCTCCGTACGACCACCGCGAGAACACCCTCGCCTCGCTCCGCGCCGCGCTCGAAGCGGGCGCCGACGCGGTCGAGATCGACGTACGGCTGACCGCCGACCGGATACCGGTCCTGCTGCACGACCCGACGCTGGAACGCCTGTGGGACCACGACCGCCTGCTCTCCTCGCTGACGTACGCCCAGGTGGACGAGGTCACGGCGGGCGGTGTGCCCACGCTGCGCGACGCCCTCGCCCTCACGGCCGAGTACCCGTCCGCCCGTGCCCTGATCGACCTCCCGGACCCGGCGGCCGCGAAGTCCGCCGTCGGCGAGGTCCACGAGTCCGGTGCCGCCGACCGCGCGTACTACTGCGGCGGCGGGCTGTCCATGCTGGCCGTCCGCGCTGCCGACCCGGCCGCCGAACTGGCCCTGTCCTGGTGCCGCACGGCCCCGCCCCGCCCCGAGCTGCTGGCCCGCGTCCGACCCCGCTGGCTGAACTACCACTTCGGCCTGGTCACCGAGGACCTGGTCGAACGGGCGCACGGCGACGGCTACCTGTTCGCCGCCTGGACCACCGACACGCCCCGCGCCGCGCGCCGCCTCAAGCGCGCGGGCGTGGACGCCGTCACGACCAACCGGGTGGCCGCCGTACGCGCCGCGCTCTGACGCGCGTACCCGGCCCCCGGCCAGGCCACGGCCCTGGCCCCGCCCCCGGCTCAGCGCCTGACCAGCCGCCGCGCCACGAAGTGGGACAGGGCCGTGGCCGCTCCGGCCATGGCCGTCCCGCTCACCGCCCCGCGCGCGTCCGTGGGCCTGAGGCGCCCCGCGCGCCGCAGCCTGCGGCGCGCCCACACCGCGTACGGGATGACGATCAGCGGTGAGGTGACCGAGCCGGGGGTGTAGCCGCGTACGGCTGCGGCCTGCGCCAGGTGCACCAGGCCGTGCAGCCCGAACCCGTCCACCGCACCCTGGAAGAAGGCCGACCGGCCTCCGGTGCGGTGCCCGCGCACCGAGGCGGCGGCCACGATCACCGCCATGGCGCCCACCGCGACCGTGAACTCCCGCTGATCGACGCCCTCCAGCGCCGTCCAGAGCCGTTCCGGCACCCCGGGACACCGTTTCCGCAGCTCCGGCAGGTGATCCCGGATCCACCGCGGCCCGAGGACCACCTCCTCCGCGTCGTGCAGCGCCCAGGCAGCGAGCAGTCCGAACGTGACAGCGGGGCTCAAATCCTGCGTGATCTCCGACATGACCGCCGAGTCTGCCACGGGCTCAATTCCCGCTCACACCCGGCCATTTACGAACGCACTTGACCTTGTCACGGTGTCAAGCAGTGCACTGAGGGACGTACCCGCCCATCCCCGCTTCCCTCACCGAGGACCCCATGCTCACCTACACCGGATCCGGCCCGTACTGCTACAGCAACTCCCTCGCGATGGTGCTCGGCCCCGCCGCCCCGTCGACCGCCGTCATCGAGACCCTCACCGGCTCCCCGTTCGGCTTCGAGCTCATCGGCGGCACCATGCCCCTGTTCGACCCGTACGGCTGGCACCCGGAGCTGGGCCTGCAAGCCGCCGTCTCGGCACTCGGCCTGAGCTGCGTCCGTGGTGCGGGCGGCACCGAGGACGAGGCCCTGGCCCGCCTGCGCGCCGCCTGCGCGGAAGGCCCTGTCCTGGCCGGCCCGCTGGAGATGGGCCTGCTCCTGTACCAGCACGGCTCCGGCACCGCGATCGGCGCCGACCACTACCTGGTCGTCCTGGCGGTCGAGAACGACACCGTCCTCCTCCACGATCCGCACGCCCACCCGTACGCCACCCTGCCCGCCCCCGCGTTCGCCGCCGCCTGGCGCGCGGAGACGGTGGCGTACACCGAAGACACGTACGTGATGCGCTCCGCCTTCACCCGAGAGCGAGCCGTGGACCCGGCGGACGCCCTGTGGCAGTCCCTGCCCGGCGCCGTACGGTGGCTGGCCGGCCGCGACGACCTGCCGGTCCCGCCGGGAACGCTGGGCGGAGCCGCCGCGGTCGAAGCACTGGCAGACCAGGTCGCCAAGGGCGCCCTGTCCTCCGAGACCCGCGCCCTGCTCGGAGACTTCGCCGTCCAGGTAGGCGCCCACCGCCTCAACGACGCAGCGGCATGCCTGGCCTCACTGGGCCTCAGCACCCCGGCCGCCCTCCTGGCCGAACAGTCCCGCGTCCTCGGCAGTTTGCAGTACCCCGTCGTCTCCGGTGACGACCAAGCGCTGGAAGCGGGGCTGCGGCAGCTCGCTCCCACGTACGAGCGACTCCGTACGGCCCTGGAGGAAGCCGTCACGCAGGGCGTACGCCGCTGAACAGCGCGATGCCCCGGCCCGCTCAGAGCCCCACGATCCCGTTCCACTCCTTGGCGAACGCCGGGCGTTCCTTGGACGTGATGTCGCGGGCGATGGCCAGTCGGTCGCGCATCGCGCCGTCCGGGAAGACCAGGGGGTCCTCGGCCAGCGTGGCGCGGTTCTCGTCCTTGGAGGAGGCGAGGATGTCCCGCGCGGCCGGGACCGGGCAGACGTAGTTGACCCAGGCGGCCAGTTCGGCGGCGATCTCCGGCCGGTAGTAGAAGTCGATCAGTTGTTCCGCGTTGTGTTTGTGCTCCGCGCGGCCGGGGATCATCAGGCTCTCCGCCCACAGTTCGGCCCCCTCCTGCGGCACCACGAACTCGATGTCCGGGTTGTCCTCCTTGAGCTGGATGACGTCGCCCGAGTACGCCTGCGCCGCGAGCACGTCCCCCGAGGCCAGGTCCTTGATGTAGTCGTTGCCGGTGAAGCGCCGGATGTGCTTCCTGTCCACGAGGCGGCGGATGCGTCCCGTCATCCGGTAGAAGTCGGTCTCCGTCCAGCGCGTGATGTCGACGCCGTCGCCCTGCATGAGCATCGCGAAGGACTCGTCCAGCCCGGACAGCAGCGTCACCCGGCCGCGCAGGTCGTCCTTCCACAGGTCGGCGGTGTGCCGGATCTCCCGGCCGAGCTTCTTGCGGTGGTACGCGATGCCGGTGATGCCCGACTGCCAGGGGACGCTGTGCTTGCGGCCGGGGTCGAAGTGCGGGGTGCGCAGCAGCGGGTCGAGGTGGCGCGCGACGTTGGGCTGCCGGGACCGGTCCATCTCCTGCACCCAGCCGAGGCGTACGAAGCGGCCGCACATCCAGTCGCTGACGACGATCAGGTCGCGGCCGGTCGGCTGGCGGTTCATCAGGGCTGGGCTGATCTTGCCGAAGAACTCGTCGTTGTCGTTGATCTCCTCGGTGTACGTCACCGAGATGCCGGTGTGCTGCTCGAACGCCTCCAGCGTCGGCCGCCGCTGCTGGTCGCGTTCGTCCACGTCGATGTAGAGCGGCCAGTTGGCGAAGGTCAGGCGCCGGTCACGGGCCGAGCGGTCGGGGACCGCGCGGTCGGCGGGGGCGACGTACGCGGCGGGCACTCCGCATCCGGCCGCCAGTGCGGCCAGCGCCCCGGCCGTCCCCGTACCGACCGTGCCCCGTAGCAGCGAACGCCGCGAAAGTTCAGCCATGGCGAGCACTCTCACGCGCGGTGGGCAGCGGCGGCAAGCGACAGAACGTCGCCTGCCGGGGCGCTGCCCACGACGGTGTGCCGAGCGGCGGGGCGGAGGGCGGGACGAGGCGGCGCGGGGCGGGCGAGCAGCCGGACGGGAGCCGGAGGCCCCTGGCCCGCCCGCGGTCGCGGACTCAGCCGTCCAGCGACGTCATCACGTGCTTGATGCGCGTGTAGTCCTCGAAGCCGTAGCCCGAGAGGTCCTTGCCGTAACCGGACTTCTTGAACCCGCCGTGCGGCATCTCGGCGACCAGCGGAATGTGCGTGTTGATCCACACGCAGCCGAAGTCCAGCTTCTTCGACATCCGCATGGCCCGGGCGTGGTCCTTGGTCCATACCGAGGACGCCAGCGCGTACTCCACCCCGTTCGCCCACTCGACGGCCTGGTCCTCGTCCCGGAAGGACTGGACGGTGATGACCGGGCCGAAGACCTCCTGCTGGACGATCTCGTCGTCCTGCTTCAGGCCGGAGACGACGGTCGGGGCGTAGAAGTAGCCCTTCTCGCCGACCTGGTGGCCGCCCGCCTCGATCTTGGCGTGCGCGGGCAGGCCGTCGATGAAGCGCTTGACCTGTGCCAGTTGGTTGGCGTTGTTCAGCGGCCCGTAGAACACGTCCTCGTCGTCCACCGCGCCGGTCTTGGTGTCGGCGGCGGCCTTGGCGAGCGCGGTCACGAACTCGTCGTGGACGGACTCGTGGACGAGCACCCGGGTCGCGGCCGTACAGTCCTGGCCCGCGTTGAAGTAGCCCGCCTCCGAGATGCCCTCGACCGCCTTGGCGATGTCGGTGTCCTCGAAGACCACGACCGGCGCCTTGCCGCCCAGCTCCAGGTGGACCCGCTTGAGGTCCTTGGACGCGGACTCGGCGACCTGCATACCGGCCCGTACGGAGCCGGTGATCGAGGCCATCGCCGGGGTCTGGTGCTCGACCATCAGACGGCCGGTGTCACGGTCGCCGCAGATGACGTTGAAGACGCCGCGGGGGTGGCCCAGCTCGTCCAGCACACCGCCGATGATCTCGGCGATCAGCACGGTGGAGGCGGGCGTGGTGTCGGAGGGCTTGAGGACGACGGTGTTGCCCGCGGCCAGCGCCGGGGCGAACTTCCACACCGCCATCATCATGGGGTAGTTCCACGGCGCGACCTGCGCGCAGACGCCGACCGGCTCACGGCGGACGATGGACGTCAGACCGTCCATGTACTCGCCGGCCGCGCGGCCCTCCAGCATCCGGGCGGCGCCCGCGAAGAACCGGATCTGGTCCACCATCGGAGGGATCTCCTCCGAGCGGACGAGCGCGACGGGCTTGCCGCAGTTCTCCGACTCGGCGGCGATCAGCTCCTCGGCCCGCTCCTCGAAGCGGTCGGCGATCTTCAGCAGGACCTTCTGGCGCTCGGCCGGCACCAGGTCGCGCCAGGCGGGGAACGCGGCCTCGGCGGCGGCCATCGCGGCGTCCACGTCCGCGGCGGCGGACAGCGGAGCGGTGGCGTACGCCTCGCCCGTGGACGGGTTGACCACCTCCGTGGTCCGCCCGTCGGCGGCGTCCCGGAACTCCCCGTCGATGTAGTTGCGCAGCCGACGCAGTTCGGTGGTCACGAGCGACCCCTCCTAGTCAGGTGTCCAGTGCTTGAGATGCCCACCCTAGCCAGGAAGTCAACGTTTTCGACATACCCGTAAAGGATGAACAACGAAATCAGTGGCACCGAGATCTGTAGACAACTGATTTCATCGAATCGGGGTTGCGGGACCGACGAGGCTCGTGCACAGTGAGGGATGTGGCCACTCGTGACAGAAACGGCACCCAGTCGATCGACTCCGTCTCCCTGGCGATCATCGAGCAGCTCCAGGAGGACGGCCGCCGTCCGTACGCCGCGATCGGCAAGGCCGTCGGCCTGTCCGAGGCGGCGGTGCGGCAACGCGTACAGAAATTGCTCGACCAAGGCGTGATGCAGATCGTCGCGGTCACCGACCCCCTCACGGTCGGCTTCCGACGGCAGGCGATGGTCGGGATCAACGTCGAAGGTGACCTCGACCCGGTGGCCGACGCCCTGACGGCCATGGAAGAGGTCGAGTACGTCGTCATGACCGCGGGCTCCTTCGATCTCCTCATCGAGATCGTCTGCGAGGACGACGACCACCTCCTGGAAATGATCAACAAGCGGATCCGCACGCTGCCCGGCGTCCGGACCACCGAGAGCTTCGTCTACCTCAAGCTCCGCAAGCAGACCTACACCTGGGGAACCAGATAGCCATGACCGCTGACCTCTCGAAGACGGCCTACGACCACCTGTGGATGCACTTCACCCGCATGTCGTCGTACGAGAACGCCCCCGTGCCGACGATCGTGCGCGGCGAGGGCACGAACATCTACGACGACAAGGGCAAGCGCTACATCGACGGGCTGGCCGGCCTCTTCGTCGTCCAGGCGGGGCACGGCCGCGCCGAACTCGCCGAGACCGCGCTCAAGCAGGCCCAGGAGCTGGCCTTCTTCCCCATCTGGTCGTACGCGCACCCCAAGGCCGTGGAGCTGGCCGAGCGGCTGGCGCACCACGCGCCGGGCGACCTGAACAAGGTCTTCTTCACCACCGGCGGCGGTGAGGCCGTCGAGACCGCGTGGAAGCTGGCCAAGCAGTACTTCAAGCTCACCGGCAAGCCCGCCAAGCACAAGGTCATATCGCGCGCGGTGGCCTACCACGGCACACCGCAGGGCGCCCTGTCCATCACCGGACTGCCGGGCCTCAAGGCCCCGTTCGAGCCGCTGGTCCCCGGCGCGCACAAGGTCCCGAACACCAACATCTACCGGGCGCCGCTCTTCGGGGACGACCCGGAGGCGTTCGGCCGCTGGGCCGCCGACCAGATCGAGCAGCAGATCCTCTTCGAGGGCCCGGACACCGTCGCCGCCGTCTTCCTGGAGCCGGTGCAGAACGCGGGCGGCTGCTTCCCGCCCCCGCCCGGCTACTTCCAGCGCGTCCGCGAGATCTGCGACCGGCACGACGTGCTGCTCGTCTCGGACGAGGTCATCTGCGCCTTCGGCCGCCTCGGCACGATGTTCGCCTGCGACAAGTTCGACTACGTGCCCGACATGATCACCTGCGCCAAGGGCATGACCTCGGGCTACTCCCCCATCGGCGCCTGCGTCATCTCCGACCGGCTGGCCGAGCCGTTCTACAAGGGCGACAACACCTTCCTGCACGGCTACACCTTCGGCGGCCACCCGGTCTCCGCCGCCGTAGCCTGCGCCAACCTCGACATCTTCGAGCGCGAGGGCCTCAACCAGCACGTGCTGGACAAGGAGGACGCCTTCTTCTCGACCCTGAAGAAGCTCCACGACCTGCCGATCGTCGGCGACGTCCGCGGCAACGGCTTCTTCTACGGCATCGAACTCGTCAAGGACAAGACCACCAAGGAATCGTTCAACGACGAGGAGACCGAGCGCGTCCTGTACGGCTTCCTCTCCAAGGCCCTCTTCGACAACGGCCTGTACTGCCGTGCCGACGACCGCGGTGACCCGGTCGTCCAGCTCGCCCCGCCGCTCATCGCCGACCAGCCGGTCTTCGACGAGATCGAGCAGATCCTGCGCGGCACGCTGACGGAGGCCTGGGCGAAGCTCTGAGAAGTACGGAACGGCGGCGCGGGCCCGGGGTCGCGGAGCGAGCGGCGAAGGGCCGCGGCCCCGCCCCGGGCCCGCGGTCCGGGGCGGGGCCGCGGGCTTGTCGCCTCCGCCTGCCCACCTGCCGGTACGGGCGAGCCCGCCCAGCGGGCTCACGCGCCCGCCCGTGATGCGCGTACGGCCATGGACCCACGGCCCCGCACGCCCTCCGGGCAGGCGCGGCGCACGGACGAGCGCGGGTCCCGGGCGCCCGCCCGCCTTCCCCCGCCCGCCCCGCACCTCCCGCGAGCCCCTGCCGCTCACCCTTCGCCCAAGTTCTTCATATAAGCGGCCATTTGAGTGAACCTGAGCCGTGGTGCGCGCCGAGCGCCGAATACCGAGGGTCGCCACTCCTTACCGTGCCAGTGACCGATACTCTCCATGGTCGTTCACCCGGTTGGGGGAACGATCGGACGCGACGAGCATGAGGTGCGCAGATGGTGGCCCCACCTGACAACGACGTTCTCTGGGCGCGCGGCCTGCACCACACGTACGCCGGCTCCCCCGCGCTCGCCGGGGTTTCCGTCGGTGTCCGCGAGGGCGAGATCCTCGCCGTCACCGGGCCGCGCGGCTGCGGCAAGTCGACTCTCCTGCGGTGCCTTTCCGGCCAACTTGTCCCGGACAGCGGCGAGATCTGGTTCAACAGTTCACCCGTGCACACGCTCTCGCCGCTCAGCCGTGAACGGCTGCGCCTGGACCGGTTCAGCTGGGTGGACACCGAACCGCACCTCGTCCCCGAGCTGACCGCCTGGGAGAACGCCGCCCTCCCCCTGCTGCTGCGCGGCGTCGGTCACCGCGCCGCCAAGCAGACCGCCGGCGAATGGCTGGACCGCCTGGACGTGGGCCTGTGCGCCCGTCAACGCCCCGGCCGCCTCGACCAGTCGCAGCGCCAGCGGATCGCCGTCGCCCGCGCCCTGGCCTGCGCGCCGCAGGTCCTGTTCGCCGACGAGCCCACCGCGCCGCTGCACCGCGCGGACGCCGCCCAGGTACTGCGCGCCATCACCACGGCGGCCCGCTCGCACGGCATCACGGTCGTCCTCGCCACCCACGAACCCGAGGCCGACACCCTCGCGGACCGCACCGTGGCCCTCCTCGACGGCCGTCGCGTCGGTCTCAAGGCCCCCGCCCCCGAGAAGGAAAGCAGGGCAGAGTGCTCGCTCTCCGTCTGACCCGCGGGGCCCACCCCCTCGTCCTGTTCCGCCGCCTGCTCGTGGCCGCCGCCTCCGCGGGCACCGGCTTCCTCCTCCTGGCCGTCCTCGGCCACGCCGCCGCCCACCCCGCGTCGGCCACGGACGCCTTCGTACGCCTTCTCTGGTGCGCCGTCCCGGTCGCGGCCACCACCCAGCTCGCCGTGTCCGCGGCCCGCACCGACCCCGCGTCCCGTCCTCAACGGGGCATGTCGGCCGCCGGGCTGGGGCCTGCCCGGCTGACCCTGATCGCCGCCACCTCCACCGCCGTCTCCTGTGTCCTGGGCAGCTTCCTCGCGCTGCTCGTCTTCCTGGCGCTCCGCGGCGACCTGGGCGGCGCGACCGCCACCGGTTCCGCCACCCAGCTCCTCGGCGCGGGCCATGCCCTGCCGCCCGCCGGCGCGCTGCTGCTGCTCGCCGTCGTCCCCCTGACGGCTGCTGGCGCGACCGCCGTCGTCCTGCGCCCCCGTAAGGACGTCCGCGGCGGCCGGCGCGGCGCCCGGGCGGCCACCGGAGCCGGCGAGCCCCTGACGGCCACGGCCACCGACAGCTCGCGTTCCGCCGTGCCCGCCGCGCTCCCGTGGGGAATCACGCTGACGGCGGCCGGCCTCGCCCTGGAGACCTACGTCAGCCGGGGCTCCGACGACGCCGGCGCTCTCCTCCCGCTGCCCGAGCGCCTCGTCGGGAGCCCGCCGGGAGTCCTGGCGGGCTGGGCGCTGTCCACCCTCGGCCTGGTCCTGGCGGGCCCCGGCCTGACGCAACTGTCCGGCCGGCTGCTGGCGGCCGGCCGCCCGGGCGCCGTCCGCCTCCTCGCGGGCCGCGTCCTCCAGGAGGAGTCCCGGCGCGTCGGCCGTCCGCTCGGCGTGCTCTGCGCGGTCGCCTCCGGTACGTATGCGGCGGTGAAGGTGTACGAAGCCGCCCCCGCCCGGCCTCTCGGCCCCCTCACCGGGCTGGGCGCGGCCCTCGTCCTGGCCTGCGTCACCGCGAGCGCCCTCACCGCGGCGCTGGAAGCCCGCTGGGCCCGTGAGCACACCACCGCCGCCCTCCGCCGCCTCGGGACGCCCCGCTCGCTCCTCCACCGCGCCGCCGCCCTCCGCGTCCTGGCCCTCCTTGTCGTCCTGGCCCCCTTGACCTGGGCCATCGCCGAACTCGCCGCCCTCCCCCTGCTCCCCTGACCCGGCGTCACGCCGCCCGCCACCCCGCCCTCGCCGCCGGGCCCCGGCGCCTCCCGCCTACGATGACGGGCGTGCAGCCGAACTCCGAGCCCCCCGCGTCCCCCGCACCCCATCGTCCCGTCGAGCGGCCGCGACACCCCGGCAGCGACCGCGAGATCGAGACGCTCGCCGCGTTCGACCGGGTGCTGGCCTCGGGCAGTCTGCGCGGCTACCGCGTCCAGTCCGTCGACCTGACCGGCCGCACCTCCGCCCTGCTCGGCACGCCGGTGTCCGACGCCGTCTTCCTCGGCTGCCGGATGGAACCGGAGGCCGCCGCGAGCGTGCGGGCGGCCGGCGCACTGGTCTTCCCGCCGATACCGGACCTGCCGTTCGACCCGTACCGCGGCGGCCTCTACTCGCCCGACGAACTCTTCGACGCCCTCGCCACGGAAGCCGGCTACCCGGCGACCCCCGACGCCCTGGCCTACGCCTGGTACCAGCGGACCATGTCGGACGGCGACATCCTCGCCTCGATGCTGCGCAGCATCCACGACGACGCCGTCTCGGACGCGCTGGACGAGCACGTCACCGGCGCCCGGGTCGTCGGCATCATGGGCGGGCACGCGCTGGAGCGCGGTTCCGACGCGTACGCAGGCGCGGCCCGGCTGGGGCGGCGGCTCGCCCGGGCCGGCCTGACGGTCGCCACGGGCGGCGGTCCGGGCGCGATGGAGGCCGCGAACCTCGGTGCCTACGCCGCGCCCTTCGACGACGCCATGCTGGACGAGAGCCTCGCGCTCCTCGCCAAGGTGCCGCGGTTCGTTCCCTCGGTGACGGACTGGGCGCGGGCCGCCTTCGAGGTACGCGGCCGCTGGCCGGGCGGCGGCGACTCGGTCGGCATCCCCACCTGGTTCTACGGGCACGAACCGCCGAACGCCTTCGCGTCCCGCATCGCCAAGTACTTCGTCAACGCGGTCCGTGAGGACGGCCTCCTGGCCCGTTGCAACGCCGGCGTGGTCTTCCTGCCCGGCGCGGCGGGCACCGTGCAGGAGATCTTCGACAACGCGACTCCGAACTACTACGGATCGCGGGGTGAGCCGACCCCGATGGTGCTCGTCGACCGTGTCCACTGGACCGAGAGGCTGCCCGCCTGGCCGCTGTTGCAGGCGCTCGCCGCGGAACGCGCCATGTCCGGCAGGATCGCTCTGGTCGACTCGGTGGAAGAGGCGCCGGAAGCGCTGGCCCGCCTCGGCGAAGTCCCCGGTTCCGGTCCCGCGGCATCTGCTCGACCGTCCGAGGCAACTCACGCCCCCGAAACCACGTCTCCCAGTCAGGTAATGCACAGGTAAAACCAGGCAGTGCGCGAAACGGAGTTCTCGGTGCTCATCGGTCTTCTGACAGCGGTAGCGGCCTCGGCCTGCTACGGCACGGGGTCGGTCCTGCAAGCGGTGGGGTCGCGCAAGTCCGCGCGCCGGGAGGCGGCCGCCGCGTCCACCACCGGCGTCACCGCACACGGCGGCCCCAGTCTCTCCTCCACCGCCAAGGCCGCCGTGACGTGGGAGTTCATGGTCGGTACGGTGCTGGACTTCGTGGGGTTCGGCCTCGGCGCGCTGGCCGCCCGGATGCTGCCGCTCTTCCTCTCGCAGACCGTCATCAGCGCCAACCTCGTGATCACCGCCGTCCTCAGCATCAAGCTGCTCGGCATCCGGCTGAACGGCCGCGAGTGGGTCTCCATCGGCGTGGTCTGCTCGGCGCTGGTCCTGCTGGCCACCGCGGCCGGGCCGGAGGGCGGCGGGGACGCCTCGACGACCACCCACTGGTGGCTGCTGATCGCCTCGGTGGCGCTGATGGGCGGCGGAACGCTGGCCGTCCGGCTGCTCGGCAGCCGCGCCGCGATCCTCGCCGGCCTGCTGTCCGGCCTGGGCTTCGGCGCGCTCGGGGTCGGCGTGCGCGTACTGAACGGCGTCGACCCGTTCCACCTGCCCACGCTCCTGGCCGACCCGGCGCTCTACGCCATTCTCGTCGCCGGTATCGGCGGTATGTACCTGCACACGGTGGCTCTCCAGATCGGTTCGGTCAACGGTGCCACGGCGGCGTTGGTGGTGGGCGAGACGGTGGTGCCGGGCATCCTCGGGGTGCTGTGGCTCGGTGACTCCTCCCGGCCGGGCTTCGCCTGGATGGCGGTGCTCGGTTTCGTCGTGGCGGTGGCCGGCGCCGTCGCGGTCGCCTGGTTCGGCGAGCCGGAGGACGGCGGCACGACCGGTACGGCGTCCGGGCCGGCGTCCGTACCGGCTCCCGCGGAGGAAGCGAAGGCGCCGGACGGGCCGTCGGCCGTGAGCGACGCCCGGACCACGGCGGGCAGCCGCACCAGCTCCCCGTAGTACGAACGCGGGCACGCGTCCCGGTGGTGGGCGTCCCTCAGCGGTTCAGGACCACGACGTCCTCGGCCGCGAAGGTGACGCCCACCGGCTCCCCGTCCTGTGGGGCGTCCCGCAGCGCGCAGGCCGCCTCCACCTGCGGCCCGGTGTCCGGCTGGAGGAGCAGCGCGACATGGGTACCGCGGAAGGTGCGGGCCGCTACCCTGCACGGCAGCCCGTCCGCGGCGGCCGTGATGCGCACCCCGGCCGGGCGCACCAGCAGGCGGCACGGGCCGTCCGGTGTGCCGTCCGGTACCGGGATCTTCCCCCAGGGGGTGTCGGCGGACCCGCCCCGTACGGTCGCCTCCACCACGTTGTCGAAGCCCAGGAAGCGGGCGACGAACTCGGTGGCGGGGCGCTGCCAGACCTCCAGCGGGGTACCGCTCTGCGCGATCCGCCCCTCCTGCATGACCACCACCCGATCGGCCAGCGCGAAGGCTTCGCCCTGGTCGTGCGTCACGGCCAGCACGGTCGTCCCCAGCTCGCCGAAGACTCTGCGCAGTTCGACGACCAGGCGCTCCCGCAGGCCGCGGTCGAGCTGGCCGAGCGGCTCGTCCAGCATCAGCAGCCGTGGCCGCGGTGCGAGTGCGCGGGCCAGCGCGACCCGCTGTTGTTCGCCGCCGGACAGCGCCGCCACCGCACGCCGCTGGGCGCCGGGCAGACCCACCAGGTCCAGGAGTTCGGCAACCGTACGCTCCTGTTCGGCACGTGACGCGCCTCGCATGCGCAGGCCGAAGGCCACGTTCCCGCCGACGTCGCGCTGCGGGAAGAGCTGGTGGTCCTGGAACATCAGCCCGAGGCCGCGGCGGTGGGTGGGCACGCCCGACTGGTCCCGTCCTTCCAGGAAGACGCGCCCCGCTTCGGCGGCCTGCAGTCCCGCCACGACCCGCAGAAGCGTGGACTTGCCGCTGCCGCTGGGCCCCAGCACGCACACGGTCTCCTGCGCGGCGACGCTCAGGTCGACCGCGTCCAGCGCCGGCGGCTGCCCGGTGCGGAAGCGGACGGTGACGTCGTCCAGCCGCAGCAGTGCCCCGTCCGCCGTGTCGGCGCGTCCCGTATCGGCGTGTCCCGCCATCTAAAACTCTCCGGCCTGGTCGGTGCGGATGCGCTCCAGCGCCAGCAGCGCGCCCGCGCACACCACCATCAAGATCGTGGACAGTGCCATGGCCTGTCCGTAGTTGAGTTCTCCAGCGCGTCCCAGCAGCCGTGCGACGGCCACCGGCAGCGTCGGGTTGTCCGGTCGCGCGATGAAGACCGTCGCGCCGAACTCGCCCAGCGAGACGGCGAAGGCGAAGCCCGCGGCGACCAGCAGGGCCCGCCGCACCAGCGGCAGGTCGACCTCGCGCCACACCCGCCAGGGCGAGGCTCCCAGCACCGCGGCCGCTTCCCGCAGCCGCTCGTCCACCGCGCGCAGCACGGGCAGCATGGTCCGTACGACGAAGGGCACCCCGACCAGCGCCTGCGCCAGTGGCACCAGCCACCACGACGAGCGCAGGTCGAGCGGCGGCTCGTCGAGAGTGATCAGAAAGCCGAAACCGACGGTCACGGCCGAAACCCCGAGGGGCAGCATCAGCAACGCGTCGAACCCCCGCACCAGCCTGCCGCCCCGCTTCGTCAGCGCGGCCGCGGCCAGTCCGCCCACCACCAGGGCGATCAGCGTGGCGGCCGCCCCGTAGGCGAGCGAGTTCCACAAGGCGTTCAAGGGGGCGACGGCAAAGGTGCTGTCCATGGAGGCGGCGGATTGCAGCGCCCGGTAGTACGTGAACCCGTAGCCGTCCGGCCCCGCGAAGGACCGCTCGATCAGCACCGCCAGCGGCACCACCAGCAGCAGCACGATCACGACGAGCGTCCCCCACAGCAGCGCCCACTGGCCCGCGCCGCGCGGCCGCCGCACCGTCTGCGCCGGGTCGACGAGCGTGAGGGCGGCCTCCCGCCGCCGTACGGTCCAGGCGTGCAGGGCCAGCAGTGCCAGCACGGCGGCGAACTGCAGCAGGGTGAGGACGGCGGCCGTGGGGAGGTCCAGGAAGTCGGCGGTCTGCCGGTAGATCTCCACCTCCAGAGTGGAGAACGTCGGCCCTCCCAGGATCTGCACCACACCGAAGGAGGTGAAGGTGAAGAGGAAGACCATCAGGGCGGCAGCAGCGACGGCCGGCCCCAGGGCGGGCAGCGTCACCCGCCGCCAGGCGCCCCAACGGGACGCCCCGAGCACCCGGGCCGCCTCCTCCTGCCGCGGGTCGAGCTGCCCCCAGAGGCCGGAGACGGTCCGTACGACCACGGCGTAGTTGAAGAAGACGTGCGCCAGCAGGATCGCCCACACCGACGTGTCCAGCCGTACGCCCCACAGGTCGTCCAGCACCCCGCCACGCCCGACCAGGGCCAGGAACGCCGACCCCACCACCACCGTGGGCAGGACGAACGGCACCGCGACCACGGACCGCAGCAGCCTCTTTCCGGGGAATTCGAAGCGCGCGAAGACATACGCGCCGGGGAGCGCGATCAGCAGCGTGAGCCCGGTCGAGGCCGCCGCCTGCCAGACGGTGAACCACAGGACGCGCAGGACGTCCGGGTCGGAGAGCACCTCCCCGGCCCGGCCCGGCTGCCACTGCCCGCCGTCCTTCAGCCCGCGCCCGACGATCGCGACGACCGGGTAGGCGAAGAACAGCGCGAAGAAGGCGAGCGGCAGCGCCATCAGGGCGAGCCGGCCGGCCGTTGCCCGTCCGCGGCGCGCCCGCCTCGCGCGGCCGGTTACTTCAGAACGAGCGAGGACCACTGCTTGATCCACTGTTCGCGGTTCTTGGTGATCGTCTCCGGAGCCACCGTCCCCGGCTTGTCGATCTTCTCGCCGTACTTGGTGAACAGCTCCGGCACCTTCGCGTCCTGACGCGCCGGGTTGACGAACATCTGGAGCGGCATGTCCTCCTGGAACCGCTTGCTCAGCAGGAAGTCCAGCAGCGCCTTGCCGCCCTTCTCGTTCTTGGCGTCCTTGAGCAGGCCCGCGAACTCGATCTGCCGGAAGCAGGTGCCGACCGCGACGCCCGTGGGCGCCTCCTTCGGCTCCGGCTTCTTGCCCAGCACCTCCACCGGAGGGCTCGACGCGTACGACACCACCAGGGGCTTGTCCCCCTTGCCCTTACCGGCCGCCGAACCCGAGAACCGCTCGTTGTACGCCTGCTCCCAGCCGTCCACGACCTCGACGCCGTTGGCCTTGAGCTTCTTCCAGTAGTCCTGCCAGCCGGACTCGCCGTACTCGGCGATGGTGCCGAGCTGGAAGGCGAGCCCCGGCGACGACGTGGCGGAGTTCTCGGTGACCAGCAGCCCCTTGTACTCGGGCTTGAGCAGGTCGTCGAAGGTCTTCGGCGGCGCGATCTTGTGCGCGGCGAAGTAGGCCCGGTCGTAGTTGACGCAGGTGTCGCCGTAGTCCACCGGCGTCACCCGGTGCTCCGCCTTGTCGAGCTGGAGCTCGGCGGGCACGCTCTCCAGCCCCTTGGCCTGGTACGGAGTGAAGATCCCTGCCTTCAGCCCGCGCGACAGCAGCGTGTTGTCGATACCGAAGAAGACGTCACCCTGCGGGTTGCCCTTCGACAGGATCGCCTGGTTGACGGCCTTGCCCGCGTCCCCGCCCTTGAGCACGTCGACCTTGTAACCGGTCTGCTCGGTGAACTCCGCCAGCACGGATTTCGAGACATTGAAGGAGTCGTGGCTGACGAGCGTGACGGTCTTCGGATCCTTGCCGCCGCTGCCTCCCGAGCCGCACGCGGCGAGCGCCGTCATGCCGGCCGCGACGGCCAGCGCCGTGACGGTGATCCTTCTGTTGGTGCTCACTGAATTCCTCCTGGCTGGCCAGGAAGAGACGCGGCCCCGCCCGGCGCTTCGCGAAGAAGGCCGGACGGGGCGCAACAGCATGAGTGACGACCGAACTTCCTACCCGGAATGACCCGGGCGAGGTTCAAGGGTCTGCGGCACCTCGGTGTCCGTGACGCTCGGTCCGTGACACTGCCGCACTCTCAGCGCTGTGGCGCTCCCCTGTCGGAATGTGCATTTGTTCGATCACACCGTACCAGCGGGCGGTCAGCGCTCCGCGGCGGCGAGCTGCCCGCAGGCGCCGTCGATCTCCTGTCCGCGCGTGTCGCGGACGGTCACCGGCACACCGTGCGCGGCGACGGCCTCGACGAACGCCTTCTCGTCCTCGGGACGGGACGCGGTCCACTTCGACCCGGGCGTCGGGTTCAGCGGAATCAGGTTCACATGGACCCGCTTGCCCTTGAGCAGACGCCCCAGCAGGTCACCGCGCCAAGCCTGGTCGTTGATGTCCCGGATCAGCGCGTACTCGATCGAGATCCGCCGTCCGGACTTCTCCGCGTACTCCCACGCGGCGTCCAGCACCTCCCGCACCTTCCAGCGCGTGTTGACCGGTACGAGCGTGTCGCGCAGCTCGTCGTCCGGCGCGTGCAGCGACACCGCGAGCCGGCACTTCAGGCCCTCGTCCGCGAACCGCAGCATCGCCGGGACCAGACCGACCGTGGACACCGTGATGCCACGCTGGGACAGCCCCACCCCGTCGGGCTCGGGGTCGGTCAGCCGCCGGATCGCCCCCACGACCCGCTTGTAGTTCGCCAGCGGCTCGCCCATGCCCATGAAGACGATGTTGGACAACCGGGCCGGCCCACCCGGCACCTCACCGTCACGCAGCGCCCGCATGCCGTCGACGATCTGATGAACGATCTCGGCGGTGGAGAGGTTCCGGTCCAGCCCGGCCTGCCCCGTCGCGCAGAACGGACAGTTCATGCCGCACCCGGCCTGCGACGAGATGCACATCGTCACCCGGTCCGGGTAGCGCATCAGCACGGACTCCACGAGGGTCCCGTCATGCAGCTTCCACAGCGTCTTGCGGGTGGTGTCGTCGTCACAGGAGATGTGCCGCACCACACTCATCAGCTCGGGCACCAGCTCCGACGCCAGCTTCTCCCGCGCCGCGGCCGGGATGTCGGTCCACTCCGCCGGGTCGTGCGCGTACCGCGCGAAGTAGTGCTGCGACAGCTGCTTGGCACGGAACGGCTTCTCACCGACCGCGGCCACGGCTTCGCGCCGCTCGGCGGGGGTGAGATCGGCAAGGTGCCGCGGGGGCTTCTTGGCTCCGCGCGGCGCGACGAAAGTGAGTTCTCCGGGCTTAGGCATGGTTCTTCCAGTGTCGCAGACGTACGAAGTGACGATCGCCGACGCGATCCGGGGCCGTTCCCGACGTGCGTAGGGCCCGCCACGCGAGGTGGCGGGCCCTACGGCCGCGTACGGAAAACCGCTGGTCAGCCCGAGCCGACAAAGATCACGTACAGCAGCCAGACGATCGGCGCGGTCGGCAGGAGGGAGTCCAGGCGGTCCATGATCCCGCCGTGACCGGGCAGCAGGGTGCCCATGTCCTTGATGCCGAGGTCCCGCTTGATCATGGATTCGCCGAGGTCACCGAGGGTCGCGCTGGCCGCGACGGCGATGCCCAGGAGCAGACCCTGCCACCAGGCGCCGTCGGTGATGAGCAGCTCCATGGACAGCGCGCCCGCGACCATGGCGAACAGCACCGCGCCCAGCAGGCCCTCGCGGGTCTTGCCCGGGCTGATGCGCGGGGCGAGCTTGTGCTTGCCGAAGCGCCAGCCCACCGCGTACGCGCCCGTGTCGCTGACGACGGTCAGCAGCAGGAACGTCAGGACCCGCTGCGGTCCGTCGTCGGCGGCGAGCATCATCGCCACGAACGTCGCCAGGAACGGCACGTAGAACGCCGCGAAGACGCCTGCCGTGACGTCCCTGAGGTAGTTCTCGGGCGCCTCCGTCATGCGCCACACGAGCGCGGCGAGCGCGGTGAGCGCCATCGCCACCCAGGCGCCCTCCGCGCCGCGTACGTAGCCGGCGACCACCATCGCCGTACCGCCGAGCGCGAGCGGCACCAGGGGGACCTTGACGTCCTTGCGCTCCGCCAGCCGCGAGGTCAGCTCCCACAGGCCCACGACCACCGCGATGACTATCACGCCCACGAACAGGGGCTTGTAGACGAAGAGCGAGAAGAGGATGACCGCGCCGAGGCCGACGCCGACCCCTATGGCGGCCCGGAGGTTGCGTCCCGCGCTCTTCTTCTGCGGCTTGGGGGGTTGCTGTGAGCTGTCGGGCCCCGGCAAAGAGGTGGGCATGGGCTCCTGCGGCTGTTCGTCGCGGAACAGGGGGCCGCTCGGCCGAGCGGCCCCCAGGTCGTCCCGGTGGTCCCGGTCGTCGTCCAGAGGATTCCGGTCGTCGTCCTGGTGTCCGCCTGTGTCGGGCACGATGGGCATGGGGCGAGTCTGCGCCGCCGCGCTCCAGTCGTGCGCGGGACCCGCCGTACCGACGGGTCCCTGCTCGGGTGGTCCCCATTGACCGGCTCGGCCGACGCCAGGCGGGGCCCCCCAGGATGACTCGTTCATCAGACCTCGAGGAGCTCGGATTCCTTGTGCTTGAGGAGCTCGTCCACCTGCGCGACGTACTTCGCGGTGGTGTCGTCGAGCTCCTTCTCCGCCCGGCGCACCTCGTCCTCGCCGGACTCCTTGTCCTTGACGAGCTTGTCGAGGTTTTCCTTGGCCTTGCGCCGGATGCTGCGGATCGAGATCTTCGAGTCCTCGGCCTTGTTCTTCGCGACCTTGATGAACTCCCGGCGGCGCTCCTCGGTGAGCTCCGGGAAGTTCACGCGAATGATGTTGCCGTCGTTGCTCGGGTTGACGCCCAGGTCGGAGTCGCGGATCGCCTGCTCGATGTTGCGCAGCGCGCTCTTGTCGAACGGGGTCACCACGGCCATCCGCGGTTCGGGAACCGAGAACGACGCCAGCTGGTTGATCGGCGTCATGGCGCCGTAGTAGTCCGCCACGATCTTGTTGAACATCGCCGGGTGCGCACGCCCGGTGCGAATCGCGGCGAAGTCCTCCTTGGCGACCACGACGGCCTTCTCCATCTTCTCCTCGGCCTCGAGGAGGATCTCTTCGATCACCACTTGCTCCTGGTCTTTTCGGTAAGAAGCAGAGCCTCGCCCCTGCCGCGCGTCTTCTCCTGCACGGTGTCCGACCGGCAGGCCGTTGTCCATCCCCGTGCCGAGGTCAGCCACGACCCGGGGTTGCCGCCCGTACGGAGCCCTGCCCGTACGGCACTACGGCAGTTGGGGCCGTCAGGCCCGGGTGCCCTGATCGCTGACGAGCGTGCCGATCTTCTCACCCTTCACCGCGCGCGCGATGTTGCCCTCGGCGAGCAGCTCGAAGACGAGGATCGGAAGCTTGTTGTCACGGCAGAGCGTGATGGCGGTGGCGTCGGCGACCTTGAGGTCGCGGGTGATGACCTCGCCGTACTCCAGGGCGTCGAACTTCACCGCGTCCGGGAACTTCTTGGGGTCGGCGTCGTAGACCCCGTCCACCCCGTTCTTGCCCATCAGCATGGCCTCGGCGCCGACCTCCAGGGCGCGCTGCGCCGCGGTGGTGTCGGTGGAGAAGTACGGCATGCCCATGCCCGCTCCGAAGATGACCACGCGGCCCTTCTCCATGTGGCGGACGGCGCGCAGCGGAATGTACGGCTCCGCGACCTGTCCCATGGTGATGGCGGTCTGTACCCGGCAGTCGATGCCCTCCTTCTCCAGGAAGTCCTGGAGGGCCAGGCAGTTCATGACCGTACCGAGCATGCCCATGTAGTCGGAGCGGGCGCGGTCCATGCCGCGCTGCTGCAGTTCGGCGCCGCGGAAGAAGTTGCCACCGCCGATCACGATGGCGATCTCGTAGCCGTCGCGGACCACGGCTGCGATCTCGCGGGCGATGGCGTGCACGACATCGGGGTCGACACCCAGTCCGCCGCCGCCGGCGAACGCTTCGCCCGACAGCTTCAGAAGGAAGCGTCCCTTCCCGTCACTGTCGGCTTTGTGGGCTGTGTCCGCGCCGTCGGCACCCTGATTCATCACGCTCTCCTCGTGCACATACGAAGAAGGCCATTGCCGGGGGTCTGGTGCAGATCCCTGTACGGCAATGGCCTCCTCGTCACATCTGCGGCCGGCCGGTATGCGGCCGACTGCGTACGACCCTAGCGGGGCCGCAGGTCATTCGCTGGCCTTGGCGGCAAGGCCCACGGCTTGGCTCAGGCGCCGACGCGGATGCGCGCGAAGCGCTTCAGCGAGACACCGGCCTCGTTCAGGACCTTCTCGACGGACTTCTTGTTGTCCTTCGCGAAGGGCTGCGCGAGCAGCGTGTTCTCCTTGAAGAAGCCGTTGACGCGACCCTCGACGATCTTCGGGAGGGCGGCCTCGGGCTTGCCCTCCTCGCGCGAGGTGGCCTCGGCGACGCGACGCTCGTTCTCGACGACGTCGGCCGGAACGTCCTCACGGGTGAGGTACTTCGGCGCGAACGCGGCGATGTGCTGCGCGACGTCCTTGGCGGTCTCGGCGTTCTCCTTGTCCAGCTCGACCAGGACGCCGACCTGCGGCGGGAGGTCGGGCATGGTGCGGTGCATGTAGGCGGCCACGTAGCCGCCGGAGAACTGCGCGAAGCGGTCCAGGACGATCTTCTCGCCGAGCGTGGCGTTGGCCTCGTCGACGTACGCCTGGACGGTCTTACCGGCCTCGATCTCGGAGGCGAGCAGCGCCTGGAGGTCGGCCGGGGAGGTGGCGGCGACGTGCGCGGCGAGCGCGTTGGCGACGGCCAGGAACTTCTCGCCCTTGGCGACGAAGTCCGTCTCGCACTTCAGCTCCAGCAGGACGCCGGAGGTCTTGTCCTCGGAGATGAGGGAGACGACGGCGCCGTTCTCGGCCGAACGGCTCTCGCGCTTGGCGACGCCCTTCTGGCCCTTGACGCGGAGGATCTCCACGGCCTTGTCGACGCTGCCCTCGGCCTCGTCCAGGGCCTTCTTGCAGTCCATCATGCCGGCGCCGGTCAGCTCACGGAGCTTCTTGACGTCCGCGGCGGTGTAGTTCGCCATGGTCTGTGAATCTCTTCTCGAAATCTCGACAGTCGAAAGATCTACGGGTGGACGGCGGGGGCGGCGCTCGTGGCGCCCTCCCCCGCCGTCGTCAACCGGTGGTGCGGCGTCAGGCCTGCTCGGCGTCCGCGGCCGGCTTCTCGGCCTCGGCGGCGGGGGCCTCGGCAGCCGGAGCCTCGGCAGCGGGGGCCTCGGCGGGCTTGTCCTCGGCCTTGGCCTCGTCGGCCTTGGCGTCGTCGGCCTTCTTCTCGCCCTCGAGCAGGTCGCGCTCCCACTCGGCGAGCGGCTCGCCGGCCTTCTCGCCCGGCTTCTGGTCGCCGGTGGCGACGCCGGAGCGGGCGATGAGGCCCTCGGCGACGGCGTCGGCGATCACGCGGGTGAGCAGGGTGACGGAGCGGATCGCGTCGTCGTTGCCCGGGATCTTGTAGTCGACCTCGTCCGGGTCGCAGTTCGTGTCGAGGATCGCCACGACCGGGATGTTGAGCTTGCGCGCCTCGCCGACGGCGATGTGCTCCTTCTTGGTGTCCACGATCCAGACGGCGCTGGGCACCTTCTGCATCTCGCGGATACCGCCGAGGGTCTTCTCCAGCTTGGCCTTCTCGCGGGAGAGGACCAGCAGCTCCTTCTTGGTGAGGCCGGAGGCGGCCACATCCTCGAAGTCGATCTGCTCGAGCTCCTTCAGACGCTGCAGGCGCTTGTAGACGGTCGAGAAGTTGGTCAGCATGCCGCCGAGCCAGCGCTGGTTCACGTAGGGCATGCCCACGCGGGTCGCCTGCTCGGCAATGGCCTCCTGGGCCTGCTTCTTGGTGCCGACGAACATCACCGAGCCGCCGTGGGCGACGGTCTCCTTGACGAACTCGTAGGCGCGGTCGATGTACGACAGCGACTGGAGCAGGTCGATGATGTAGATGCCGTTGCGCTCCGTGAAGATGAAGCGCTTCATCTTCGGGTTCCAACGGCGGGTCTGGTGCCCGAAGTGGACGCCGCTCTCCAGCAGCTCCCGCATCGTGACGACGGCCATGGCCGTACTCCTCGTGTTACTCGGTTCCACTGCGGCCGGGCGGCCGCGGTGCCTGACGCCCCGGCGCGCTCTGCCGGGGAAGGAACCTTGCGGGGCCTTCCGAGGACCGAGGGGCGCGTCCACCGTGCTGCCCGAATGGGAAATGTGCGCTGGTGGCGGGGCGTGCGAAGTCGACCCGGTGACCCGGATCGCCACAAGAAGTGTACGGGACCGCCGAAGGGACGGGCGACACACTCCTTTCGGCCAGGGGGTGGGGGGCGGGGAGGGGGTGCGGTCGGGGGTGGGGTGGGAGGGTCGGGGTACGGGCCCACCAGGCTGTTCAAGCTTTACGACTGCACGGCTTCCGGCTTCCCGGCTTCCCGGCCTTCCGGAGCTTCCGGTGTGACGCGTGACGCGTGCCCCGCGCCCCCTGCCTGCTGCCTGCTGCCTGCTGCCTGCTGCCTGCTGCCTGCTGCCTGCTGCCTGCTGCCTGGAGCATTGGCGCCTTGGGGAGCGTTCCGAGACGGGAGGGAGCGCTCCGGGCAGATCCCGGGGTATCGCACGGGTGACGTGGTTGCACACAACCCGTCGGTAGTCCACCGATCCAGCTCAAGATCCCCAAGCCGCAGCCGATCGGGGCACCGTCGTGACATGCGACAACGAACTGTTATCGAGACCGTACGCACCGCAGTCACCCGACAGCCGGCGCGCGACGTGCACGCCGCGCCCACTACCGCCACACGCCGCCCACGGGTATCGCCCGGGGCTGGCCACTCACCAGTCCCCCTCGCCTCCGGATCCAGGCGGGCGGCGTACGCCCGGCGCACCGCTCCCCCAGCCGTCCGCCTCCTGGCCCTGTGCGCAGCGGGCACCACATCTGCCGTGCTGGCGGCCGTAGCCGCCGCCCCGACTGGAGCCTCCCCCACGGCTGGAGCCTCCTCCACGGCTGGATTGGCCTTCGCCGGTGCCGTTCAGCCCGGTTCCGAGGAACTCGCAAGGTCATCGGAACGCCGTCCGGCACCCGCCCACCCGATCGATCCTGACCGAAGCCGCCCCGCACCGCCGGCTACCGGCGAGCGAGCTTGGCCCGTCACTGGAGCGGCCGGCGCGCGGCCCACCATCGCACGCGGCTGGGAGCCCCCACCCGCCCCCTGGGCGCCCGGCCATCGGGGGGTGGATCTCCTCGCGGCCGAGGACGCGACGGTACGGGCAGCCGCCCCCGGACGCGTTCTCTTCGCCGGCAAGGTGGCAGGCCGAGGCGTCCTGTCGATCGAAGTCTCGGGGTCCGGTCACCCGCCCCTACGCACCACCTACGAACCGGTCCACCCGACCGTCCGCAAGGGTGACCACGTCACCGCCGGTCAGGCAGTGGCCAAGCTCGGCCCAGGCCCGTTCCACTGCTCCACCCCTTGCCTGCACTGGGGCCTGCTGCGCGACAAGACCTACCTGGACCCGCTGTCCCTGCTCCCCGCGGCAATGCTGAACCCCGGCCCTTCGCGGCTCCTCCCGGTCATCGGCGTGCCCGAGCCGAGCAGCGAACCAGGACGTCGCGATCCGCCGCGCTCACGTCAATCTCAGCGTTCGAGATCCCCGACGCAGGCGGCACACGCAAATGGAACCCGCCAACGGCCCTTACTCGTGCCTACGTGCCCGATCCTGCAACAGCGCCGATCTCCGTCCCCCACACCCCACACCACCCACTACCTCGTGCAGGGAGGATCGACCGACCGATCAGCCTCTTACCCCACCCAGGACCATGGCGACCGCGGCCTCCGTGATCTGCGTCGGCTCTTCCGCAGCCCCGAGCTCGATGCGGCGGACAGCGGCGTCGACGATCCCCTGAAGCAGCATGGCGGCGAGACGTGGTTGCTCGTGACCGAGGCCGGCCAGCGCCTCCACGATCATCGCGATCAGTCCCCCGTGCGCGGCACGGATCTTCTCCCGCGCGCCGGCGTCCAGCTCACCGGCCGAGATCGCGACGACGGCTCGGTGACGGCGGTCGCCGACCAGCGCGAGCTGTTGCCGCACATACGCCTCGATCTTGGCCTCGGGTGTCTCGACCCGCTCCATCGCCGCCTCGACCTCAGCCGCCCATACGGGGAAGTCGACAGCGCAGAGCTCTTCGACGACAGCCGCGCGGGAACGGAAGTACTCGTAGACGGAGGAGCGCGCGAGGCCCGTTCGCTCAGCGAGGGCGGGGAAGGTCAACGCCTCGGTCCCGCCTTCGGACAGCAGGGTGCGGGCGGCGTCCAGAAGGGCGCCACGCTGCATCGTCCGGTGCTCGGCCACAGAGGCCGCTCGAATCCTGGGCACGTCACCACTCTACGGATGGCACCGCGGACATGGCACTCCGCATCACGATGTGTCCATGCCGACACCCGGGAGAAGGACACCGAGAAGGGCGACGAGAGGGGGCCACGGCGGGCCGACGACGCGGCGAGACACCGGGAGAAGGCAGGTCGGGAAGGGAAGAGGACCAGAGGCAGAAATCCAGCTAGGGAAGGAAACGAGCAAGGGCAGCCGCCATAGGACGACCTCGTAGGCGCGCACACGATGCCGAGCAGGCAGGCAAACACGGAAGCGAGCGCCGACGTGACGTCCGGGAGGGACGGGGCCACAGAGCGCTCGGCATGGGTACTGATGCGCAGACGGGTATCGGTCCCGGTGATCGCGGAGCGACCGCGGGTGCGTGCGTCGGAGGTCAGACAGCCGCCAGGACTGGCTGTCCGCTGCGGGCTCTCGGCAGCGGGGCAGAGTACGCCGATCGACCGCAGGGCGAGTGCCCGGAACTACCCCCGACCGATCCCGAGCCAATCCGGATCAGGTCAAGTCCGACAACCAGACACGGGCACCGCAACCAGGCCCGGGACCGCAGCCGGGGAGTGCGGACGATCAGACGCA
Source organism: Streptomyces sp. NPDC026394 (assembly GCF_055567735.1). Classification (NCBI taxonomy): domain Bacteria; kingdom Bacillati; phylum Actinomycetota; class Actinomycetes; order Kitasatosporales; family Streptomycetaceae; genus Streptomyces; species Streptomyces sp. NPDC026394. Next base: position 855,332 of record NZ_JBVHPX010000001.1, on the reverse strand, counting down.
GGCATCGCAGCCAGGTCCAGGTTCGGCAGTCACGCCCGGGTTCGGCGGTCAGACGCGGACGCCGCGGGCAGGCGCGGGGCTGCGGGTCAGGCGCGGGAGCTGCGGAATAGGCGCGGAGCGCTGCGGTTCCTGAGGAGGCGGCCCTGGGGGCGGCGTGAGCTTGAGTGCGGCCTATAACAGCGAGCTCCAATGCGGCCCTCCAGGCACGAACGCCGCCGGGAAGCCGGCTGCGCTCGAACCGCCGCGGGGTACGGCCAGGGCGGAAGAGGAGAGCGGCGGAGGTGGGGTGGGTGGGCGGGGGGTGGGGGGAGGCGAAGCGAGAAGCGAGCGCCGAACTCGGAATGACCGTCAGGGGCTCGGAGCCGCGAAAGCGCAGGCCAAGAGCCAGGCGAAGGCCACAGTGCAGAGCCGGGCGAAGGAAGGACGTCGGCGCAGTGACTTCGCCGCCTCGCCCCCCGCGCGCAGGAACCGATGGACCTCCGCCATCGTGAACACCGGCAACAGTCCTCGGCCCCCGGGCGCGCAGGAACCTCCGCCTCCAGCAAAGCATCAGCTGCTTCTCGTCCCCAGCCGGCACCGGCCCGCTTCTCTCCAGCTTCCGACGACAAGAGCCTCCACCCCGGCTACGACACGACAGCACGCGCCCCACTGAACGGAGGCCCACGGCTCCCACCCCCTGCCCCGGCTCACCGCCCCACGTCAGCCAGTTTGGCGCGGAGCTGGAGTACGGACTTGGTGTGGATCTGGCTGACCCTGCTCTCGGTGACCCCGAGGACATTGCCGATCTCGGCGAGCGTGAGACCCTCGTAGTAGTAAAGCGTCACGACGGTCTTCTCCCGCTCAGGAAGCGTGTTGATGGCCCTGGCGAGCAGTCGCCGCAGCTCGCGGTCCTCGGCCACCTCGACCGGATTGTCGGCAGCCGTGTCCTCCAGGGTGTCCATCAGGCTCAACCGGTCACCGCCCTCGCCACCGACGTGCAGCAGCTCCTCCAGGGCGACGACATTGGCCAGGGACAGTTGGCTGAAGACCCCGTGGAGTTCCTCCAAGGCGATGCCCATTTCCGAGGCCACCTCCGCTTCGGACGGGGTACGCCGCAGCTGGGCCTCCAGTGTGGCGTAGGCCCGCTCGACCGCCCTGGCTTTCTGCCGCACCGACCGCGGGATCCAGTCCAGTGCCCGCAGTTCGTCGATCATCGCGCCCCGGATGCGGGTGATGGCGTACGTCTCGAACTTGATCGACCGCTCGGGATCGAACTTCTCGATGGCATCGATGAGCCCGAAGACTCCGGAGGAGACGAAGTCGGCCTGCTCGACGTTGGGCGGTAGGCCGACACTGACCCGGCCGGCGACGTACTTCACCAGGGGCGAGTAGTGCAGGATCAGCTGCTCACGCAGCCGCCCGTCGCCTGAGATCTTGTAGGCGCGCCACAGCTCCTCCAGCGAGGTGGGCGCGGCGGGGCGCACGCTACCGCGTGCGGCGGGGGGCGCGGCCGCGCGGTCGGACCCGGAGGTGTGCTGGGGCATTCGTTGCCTTGAGCCGTTCTGCCGAAACACTGGGGAACACGTGCGTGAGGTTCAATTACTCGTGAGCGTAGCGTGACTGCAGTGTCGCGATGCGCGATGAAGGGTGGTCCGGGAGTGCGCAGATACGTTCCGCTGCCCGCACCCCCGGGTTACACGAGGCGACGCCGATTCCACTCGCAGGGGGATGGAAGCGTCGTTACGGGCGCCCGGCGCACGCTCCTCCGCACGCGGCTTCACCACAGACCGCCACGGCGACGACCGATGCGCCTCGCCACCGTCCAGCGTCGACAAGGCTCCACGTACAGAAACGCATCCAAACCGGCCCTTACAGCCACTTCCCCTCCTCCCTTTTCACCCGTTCGCCACATGTCAAGCACCGCCTCCCCGGGGCCCCGTGATGGATACGGGACGTCGCGCCAACTCCCATACAGGTCCACACCTTTGAACGAATCCCAGCGACTGCAGCTCGAAGAGCTTGCCCTGCGCGACTTCCTCTGCCGTGCCCGAGTCCCGAGCCAGCCGCCGCGAGTCCGCACCACCCCGTGCGGGGACCGCTTCGAGCACCCGGGACGCCACCGGATCAAGAAGATCATGCGCCAGGGTCGGCCCACGCTGCGCGGGAGCGAGGTCGCCGATGCTGCCGACCAACTCGATCACTTCGGCGGCTTCGGTCACCACTACGGCCTCGCCTCGCAGCAGTTGGTGCACACCCGCCGACAGTCCGCTGGTGACCGGCCCCGGCATCCCCATGGTGAACCGGCCGAGCTCCGTCGCCCGCCGAGCGGTGACCAGGGATCCGCTGCGCAGTTCGGCCTCTACGACCACGGTGCCGCGGGTGAGGGCCGCGATGACTCGATTCCGGAGAATGAATCGGCTCCGGGTCGGATGATCTCCCGGTGGCAACTCCGCGATCACCAGGCCCTGTTCCGCAAGCCGACGGATCAATTCGGTGTGTCCCCGCGGATAGGCGTAGTCGACGCCGGAGGCCAGTACAGCGACCGAGGCCCCCTTCGCCGCCAGGGCACCTCGATGAGCCGCACCGTCCACTCCGTAAGCAGCTCCTGACACCACCGTCCAGCCGCGGTCGGCCAGGCCGGCGCTGAGGGTGGCTGCCAAGTGAGCGCCGTACTCCGTGCAGGCGCGAGCGCCGACGACCGCGACGGACCGTAAAGCCCACATGCGCAAGTTCGCGCTCCCACGCACCCACAGGCCGACGGGTTTGCCATCCCCCAAATCGTTCAACTGCTGTGGCCACTCGTCGTCTCCCGGACAGACGAACCGGCCACCGAGTGCAGCGACAGCCGCAAGGTCCGCAGCAGCTCCGTCGGCGTCCGTCCGAGCCGCTCGCAGGCGCAGGCTCTTGTATTTTTCTTTCGACACTCCTGACGGCATGTCCCGCTCGCCGAACAGGGACTGTACGAGGTGCACCGGCGTCATCTGCCGCAGGCACCGGCCTACCGCTTCGTCACCGGGCTCAGCGATACGCGTCAGTGCCGCGCGTGCTGCCCTCTCTTCCTCTCCCACTTCACTCATGCGCCGGCTCCCTGGCGCTCGCCGTGGAACAGCCCTCGGTCCCCCGCATGTCCCTCTCCCCTTCTCCTTCTTCGATTACCGATTCCTCGTCAGCCGAGCAGCGCCGTGTAGCCGAAAGGGGTAATCGGTAACTGAGTCGCCATACGTCGGCCTGCCGGGCCAGCGATCGCGGCCAGGCATCATCGTCTGCGGCCCGCTGCCCGCCTTCATCCGTCATCCGTTCGGCCCTACGCTCAGGTCACGGACGTTCTCACCCGCCCGAGCTAAGGCGAAGCACGAGATGACTGTGCTCGCTCCCCCCTCCCCCTCCCCCTCCCTTCGACCGTCGGCGAGCGGCGGACCGCGGGCCGCGGGCGACCGTCAGCCACCGGAACACGGATCGCCCCATCGTCGCTGCACCACATCCGCCCGCCGCGCGACGCCCTTCCATGCGCATCACTTCCGCGCCCAACGCCGCGGCGGCATTCGCAGCACCACACCGGCAACACCACACCCGCAGCGCCGGGGCACGCCTACCGCAAGGGCCGCCGGCTAGCCCAACAACCCGACCGAAGGGGCGCGCGCCTCTCCTCGCTCACCTCACCCCCGCTGCCAAAGGCACCCCCCGCCTGATACCCGTACGGAGTTCCAGAGCCCAGTTGATGTCTTCGGCCGTCGGGCGGTCGTGGCCTGCGAGGTCGGCTGAGGTCCAGGCGACCCGGAGTACGCGGTCCATTCCGCGGGCCGTCAGGAGGCCGGTTTCGAGGTCGTGTTCTGCCTGCGCCATCGCGCCCGGGGCGACTTGCCAGCGCGTGCGCAATTCGTGTCCCGGAACCTCACTGTTGGTGCTCCATGGCGTGTCCGTGAGCCGGGCTGCGGCGCGGTCGCGGGCTGCTCGTACTCGTTCGGCCACTTCGGCAGTGGTTTCGGCGCTCTGGGCGAGCGAGAGCAATTCGGAACGCGCGACGGGCTCCACCGCCACCCGCAGATCGACCCGGTCCATCAGCGGACCCGACAACCGGGCACGGTAGCGCCGGATGGTGGACGGGCGGCATTCACAGCCGCCTCCGAGTGTGCCGTGGCGCCCGCAAGGACAAGGGTTGGCAGCCAGGGCCAGCAGGAACTTCGCCGGCATCCGCATCATCCCGGCGGCCCGTGCGACTACGACGTATCCCGATTCCAGCGGCTGCCGCAGCGCGTCCAGTACGCGGGCATTGCATTCGGCTGCTTCGTCGATGAACAAGACGCCGTGATGCGCCAGCGACACGGCTCCCGGCCGGGGCAGGCCGCTGCCGCCGCCCACGAGCGAGGCCATCGTCGCGCTGTGGTGAGGCGCGCAGTACGGCGGGCGATCCACCAGTGGCTGCCCCGGCGGCAGGGCACCGGCCACCGAATGCACCGCCGTCACCTCCAGGGACTCCTTGGGCGAGAGACGGGGAAGCAGGCCGGGCAGGCGTTCGGCCAGAAGGGTTTTCCCAGCTCCCGGAGGGCCCAGGAAGAAGATGTGGTGGCGTCCGGCTGCCGCCACCTCCAGGGCTCTTCGCGCGCTGTACTGTCCGGCGACGTCCGACAGGTCGGGCAGCCGGTCGCCGATCGTGCGCTCCGTCCCCAGCCCGGTACCGGGTACGGCCAGGCCGGCCAGCAGAGAATCCGGGCGTCCCTCGGCGGCCGCGTTGTCTTCCTCTTCTTCCGGCACCGGTTCGTCGGTGAGCACCGCGATCAGCTGCCTGAGGCTGCGTACGCCGAGGACGGAGACGCCCGGGACGAGCGATGCCTCGGCCACGGTCTTCTCCGGTACGACCACCTGGCGGTATCCGGCGTCGGCCGCCGCCAGGACGGCCGGGAGCACTCCGCGCACCGGTCGGACACGGCCGTCCAGCCCCAGCTCACCGATCATGACGAGGTCGGACAGTTCCCGCGGATCGATCCGTTCCGCCGCGCCGAGCACCGCGCAGGCCACGGCGAGGTCGAACCCACTGCCGCCCTTGGGCACGGAGGCCGGGCTGAGGCCGACGGTGAGCTTCTTCTGCGGCCATTCACCGCCGGAGTTCACAACGGCGGCCCGTACTCTGTCCCGCGATTCGATCAGGCTCTTGTCCGGCAGTCCGACGAGTGCGAAGGCCGCCACTCCCGGCTCCAGATCCGCCTGGACCTCCACGACCACGCCTTCGACCCCGACCAGTGCGACCGAGCACGTGCGGGCGAATCCCATGTCAGGTCACTCCCCGCACATGCTCCAGAACCGGTGCGCCACGTGACGGCAGCAGCACTCCGACCACGTCGATGCGCACTCCGCCGGGCGGTGGGCCGCCGTGTTCCTCCAGCCAGCGTTCCGCCAGGCGCAGAAGGCGGGCGGCCTTCTCCGGCCGTACGGCCGCCATGGGGTGTTCGTACGAGCCCGCACGGCGGGCCTTGACCTCGCAGAGCACCAGGGCGTCACCGTCGGCCGCCACGATGTCGACCTCGCCGTCCTGACATCGCCAGTTACGGTCCAGGATGCGCATGCCGACGGTGGTCAGGTGCCGTGCCGCCAGGTCTTCCCCGTAGCGTCCGAGCGCTCGGCGCGCACTGCTGACGGGCAGGTCGTAGGGAGCGGTGGCCGGCCCGATGGGGTGTCTGGGGCGGCGGGGGCGGGAGCGTCGGGAGGCGGCTCGGGCGACGGTACGGGAACCGGGCGGGCCGTCTCCGCAGCTTGTCACCGACCGGCCGCTCCGGACTCGCGGTGTTGCGTCGCACGGCTCCCGCGGTACGCCATCCAGCCCTCGTGGCCTGTCCTCCGGGGGTGACGGGCCCCCCGCATCCACCGCTGCCTGAGCACGTCCGTCAGGCTGATACTTCAGGGAGCTTCGCTCGCGCGGATACTCATGCGAGTCCCTATTGGGCCGGTCAGGTCGGCGATTCTTCTCGTCCGTGGCGTTCACTCGGCACCACCTCCGGCACCGACTGTGACGCTTCAGCCACGAACTGTTGGATCTTGGTGGACTACCGAGCGGTTGTGGACAACTTCGTCACTCGCCCCGGTGAGGCCCCCAGCATCTACGACCCCTTCGAGGCCGACGCCAGGCCCAGCGCGCCTGCCCTCGACCGGCTCGGCGGTCTCAGCTCCCCGGAAGATCCAGGTCACTCTTGTTCAGCTCCTCGATGTTCACGTCCTTGAACGTCAACACCCGTACCTGTTTCACGAACCGAGCAGGCCGGTACATGTCCCAGACCCACGCATCAGCCATCGAGACCTCGAAAAAGACCTCGCCCTGTACGGAGTGCACCTGCATCTCGTAGTCGTTCGTGAGATAGAAGCGACGCTCGGTCTCGATCACATACTTGAACAGCCCGACGACATCGCGGTACTCCCGGTAGAGCTTCAGCTCCATCTCGGTCTCGTACTTCTCGAGGTCCTCGGCGCTCATGGCAGATCCCCTTCAGCCGTGCGTCCCCCTATTGTGCGTCAGACGCTCTCGGTAGCCAGCAGCACCGGCGCGTCAGGGGGCCCTTCGTCGAGCAGCCTGCGCAGCAGCTCGGCGAATTTCGTCGGATACACCGTCTCATGCGACACGGAAAGATCTTCCAGAGTCCACCACCTCACTCCCGACACGCTGCGCCGCTCAAGATCTGTCTGCCCCGACATCTCGGTTGCAGTCCGGTCGGTACGAGCCAGGTAGTACCACTCGTCCTGTTCCCAGCGCCTGCCGTCGAAGGGGAAGGCGCAGCGCCGCTTCCACAGCAGCGGCCCCAGTTGTACGCCCACGATCCCCGTCTCCTCGGCCAGCTCCCTGTGTGCGGCCTCCTCACGGGACTCCTCGCCCTCCAGCCCGCCTCCCGGCGTGAACCACCAGGTGCGAGAGGGATCGCCTGGTTCATAGCCGTTCAGCAGCAGGACCCGGTCGTCCGGGTCGAGCAGTACTACCCGTGCGACCTGGCGCACCTCCACCGGCAGCCCCCCGAGCGTCTCAGGCGCCTCGGACACCTCATACGCCCCGCCCTCACCCGTCGCATCAGCGCCCGTCACGTCAGCCATTCCTGCGTCTCCTCCACCGCGCCAGCGGCCCGTACGCCGCGCCGCCCAGAATCATCACCGCTCCGACGACGACCGCGACGACGATGACGCGTACCGGCCCGGGCTGCGACGTGCCGCCGGGCATCGCCGCGAAGCTCTCCGGCCGTTCCACCACGCCCATGTTGCCGACCGGCCACGCTCTGGCGTCCACCCGCGCGTCCACGGCCTTGCGCGACACGGAGCCGTGGTCGGCGTCCTTGAGGTGCGTGCGGGAGTCCAGGGAGTCATTGCGGTGATCGCCGAGGAGGAAGAGCTGGCCCACCGGTACCTTGGAGCTGAAGCCGGTCGGCGAGGCCGGGCCCGTGGCGTGCAGATACGGTTCTTCGACAGGCTTGCCGTTGATCGTCAGCCGGCCGTCCTTGCTGCAGCAGGCGACCGTGTCGCCGCCCACCCCGACGACCCGCTTGATCATCGGCACATCGCCCCACACCGCGTCCCGGAAGACCACGACGTCCCCGCGCCGCACCTCGGAGCCGTCCACCCGCTCGGCCAGCACCCGGTCCCCCACTCCGATCGTCGGGGCCATCGAGTCGGTCGGCACCGTATAGGGGCGGTAGGTCAGCGCTCCCCATACGAAGCCGCCCAGGAACAGCACACAGCCGACGGCCACGACCAGACCGGACAGCACACTGCCCGTCGTCCGGCCGCGGCCGTCGACCGTACGTGCCTTGCTGCTGCTCATCCCAGCGCTCCCGCCCCGCGAACGATCCGCTTCGAAGATCTGGGACGGCACCCTACCTGGGGGTACGTTCCCCAGTCAGCACCATGAGCCGGGACGACCTGCCGACGTACGCACGCGACGCCACGACGCTGTGACGCTCACCAGGAGAGCAATCCGGCACCGTCGACCTCTGTCCTTCCGGACCGCACACCTCATGCGCGGTCCGGTACGGTCACCCGCTCAGTCGGACGCCTGCTCCACCGGCTGCGCCGCCCTCGCGACCCGCCTGCGGCGCCGCCACAGCACGATCGGTACCGCGCCCGCCAGACCGAGCGCCGCCGGCGTCGCCGCCATGGCCTTGTTCAGCGCGGGCTGGTCGAAGGTGTCCGGCACCGACAGCCACGACCAGCGGTTGACCGGCCAGGCGATCGTGAAGGCGCGCCCCACGACCTGCTTGACCTCGACCGTGCCGTTGCCCTTGAGGTTGGTGTGATAGCGCGAGTCGAGGGAGTCCTGGCGGTGGTCGCCCATGACCCAGATGCTGTCCTTGGGCACCTTGATCGGCCCGAACGGCTTGTCGCCGCACGGCGTGTTGCCCGGGTAGAGGTACGAGTCCTCCTTCAGGGCCGTGCCGTTGACCTTGACCGGACCGGTGCCCTGGCACTCCACGGTGTCACCGCCGACGGCGATGACCCGCTTGATCAGGTCCTTCTCCTCGGCCGACGGCATCAGGCCGATGAAGCTGAGGACCTGCTGGATCGCGTTGGGCTCGGGCGTGGGCACCTCGTTCAGCCAGCCGCCCGGGTCGTGGAAGACCACCACCTCGCCCCGTTCCGGTTCGGAGCCGAACCACGGGGTGAGCTTGTCCACCAGTACCCGGTCACCGCGCTGCAAGGTGTCCTGCATCGAGTCCGACGGGATGGAGAACGCCTGCACCAGGAACGTCTTGATGATCAGCGCCAGGATCAGCGCGATCCCGATGAGGATCGGCAGCTCTTTCCAGAAGGCACGCGGTTTCTTGCCCTTCTTCACGCTGCCGCTCTCCTCCTCGTCCCCCGGTTGTTCCTTGTCCAACGGCACTCCCACACCCTCCGGTCGACCGGGGCCGGCCGGCTGTCCCGGACCCGCCGCCCGCGCCGGACCCGCCGGTCCCCCCGGCCCACCGGACGCGGCGGACTGTGAGGACTCACCGTTTCCCGCCGGCTCTTCGGGCTCTCCGGTTCCGGACCGCGCGCCGACCGCCAAGTCCCCCACATCCACTCCTTACTCCACGCCACTGCCTGCCCGATAGCCGGTGCAGGCCCACCACTCCCATAACGAGCGGGAGTTCCGCAGGGGTCGGGAGTTCGGACAAACCGTCGGAGGACACACTATGCGGAGCCCGCCCCGCCGTCGCCCTCGCGTCCGGCGCGTCGCGCACGGTCGCATAGGTGTCAGGCTCCTCCAGGCGGCGCCAGTGTCCCACCGGCCAGGCGATGACCACGGCCCGGCCGACCACGTTGTCCACCGAGATCGTCCCACGGTACGGCTCGTCCAGGTGATACCGCGAGTCCGCCGAATTGGAGCGGTGGTCGCCCATCACGAAGATCCGGCCGGCCGGAACCTTGACCTCGAATGTGATCTGCGAGGGCACATCGCCCGGATGTATGTACGGCTCGTTCAGGGGGGTGCCGTTGACCGTGACATGCCCTTGCTTGTCGCAGCACTTGACGGTGTCGCCCCCGACACCCACCACTCGCTTGATCAGGTCCTGCTCGTCGGCCGACGGGAGCAGACCGATGAAGGTCATGAACTCCTTGATCTGCTTGACCACGACCGGATCGTCGGCGGAGGTGACCTGCTCGTCCTTCAGCCAGCCCCCGGGGTCCTTGAAGACCACCACGTCGCCGCGCTCGGGTTCCGAGCCGAACCAGGGGGTGAGCTTGTCCACCAGCACCCGGTCGCCGATCCGGATGGTCTCTTCCATGGAGCCGGAGGGGATCACGAATGCCTGGACGAGGAACGTCTTGAGCACCAGCGCGATGGCCAGCGCCACACCGATGAGGATCGGTATCTCTTTGAGATAGGAGCGACGCCTGCGCCGTTTGATGCGGCGCGCCTGGCGCCGCCGTGCGGCACGTCCTCCAGTGGCGGGCCTGGTCGTTCGCGTGCTGACGCGCGCGCCGTCGCCGGCCCCGGCTCCTTCGCCATACGAACCGTCCCTGTGACCAGCGCTTTCGTACGGGCTGCCACCGTGCCTCGCGTACGAGTCAGACCTGTAGCCGGGCCCGTGGTCGGTTCCGTACTCGGGCGCGCTGGTTCCATACTCGGGCCCGCCGGTCCCATACTCGGACCGGAACGAAGCGGACCCGTGCGAGCCGCCCCCGTATGCCTCTTCCCCGTCCGACTCATCCGCGCCCGCGGCCCCCTGATGCCCGTGCCTGGGCCGCCCCCGGCTACCCATGGCTGCCCGCCGCGCCCGGTATGCCGTCGAAGGCGCGCGGGCGGTGCAAGGCCGTCCAGTGGCCCACCGGCCAGGCGATCCAGTCGGCACGGCCGATCACCTTGCCGACCGGGACGGTGCCGCCTCCTGGTTGGCCGAGGTGGTCCCGTGAGTCACGTGATCTGCCGCGGTGGTCCCCCATGACCCACAGCTTTCCCTCCGGCACCACGATGTCGAACGCGTCGGAGGACGGTTCGTCCCCCGGGAACAGGTAGTCCTCGTCCACCGGCTCGCCGTTCACCTTGATCCGCCCCCGTTTGTCGCAGCAGGTCACCCGGTCCCCGCCGACGCCGATCACGCGCTTGATGTAGTCGGTGGCCGCGGGCTCGGCCAGCCCCAGCGCCGCGCCCGTTCCCCTGATCAGCCCTGTCACCGGGTTCTCGTCGGGTTCGCTCTGCAGGAACGAACCGGTGCCGTCGAAGACGATCACGTCGCCCCGGCGCGGTGCGCCGCCGAAGCGGTACGCAAGCTTGTTGACCAGCACCCGGTCACCGACCCGCAGGGTGTTCTCCATGGAGGAGCTGGGGATCAGGAAGGGCTGTACGACGAAGGCGCTCACCAGCAGGACGAAGGCCACGCAGGTCGCGAGCAGCAGAACGGGCCGGTGCCACAGAGCGGACACGCCTGCTCCGAGCCAGGACCCGAACCGCCGGATCCGGGACGGCCGCCGTTGCGTTCCCCCCTCCGGGGCCAGCGATTCCTTGAGCGGCGCCTCCTGAGGCAGCGCTTCTTGGGACGGCGCGTTTCGATCATGCGATCGCGTGGTCTGTTCCGACCGCTCCTGCGGGCCCGTATCCCTCTCCGCCCGCCCCTTAGAGCCGGTGTACCCCTCAGGCCGGCCCAGCGCGCCCCTGCCCCCCTCCGGCCGATCATCCGGCTCCGGGGTTCCCTCCGTACGCCCCGAAGGCCCTGCGCCCCCTTCCACCCGCTCCTCGGACCCGAGGAGCTCGCCCGTCCCCTCCGGCCCGGAGGAAGAGGGCGCGGAAAAACGCGCGGAGCGCGACCCCTGCTCCGGCCCCGGTTCAGGGGCGGGAGAGCGGTCGCGCTCCGAAAGCTGTGCGTCGGTGTCCATCGGACCCTGAGCCTATCCGGCCGGTCCAGGACGCCGGACGTCTGTTCAGTTGTCGCGCTTCTCCTTGATCTTCGCGGCCTTGCCGCGCAGCTCACGGAGGTAGTACAGCTTGGCGCGACGCACGTCACCGCGGGTCACCAGCTCGATCTTCTCGACGATCGGGGTGTGCACGGGGAAGGTGCGCTCGACGCCGACGGAGAAGCTGACCTTGCGGACCGTGAAGGTCTCGCGGACACCCGCGCCCTGGCGGCGGATGACGACGCCCTTGAACTGCTGCACACGGGAGCGGTTGCCCTCGATGACGCGCACGTGGACGTTGACGGTGTCACCCGGGCGGAAGGCCGGGATGTCGCTGCGCAGCGACGCGGAGTCGACGGAGTCGAGAAGGTTCATGACCCACTGCTTTCTTCGCTGATGCCACAGGTCATCAACGGAACTGGAGAATTGCGTTGAGGTTGCCGTTCCGTCGGGCGGGCGTCGTTCCCCCTGTGGCAGGGGCGCGCGCCGGACGCACACAGCAGCGGCCTATTCTTCCACGCCGTCGGCCGTACGCCCAAATCGACCGCCCGTTCCCTCGGCCCACCCGAGGATCGAGAGGGTCTCGCGGTCCTTCTTGTCGAAGGCGGCCGGGTCGGCGCGCTCGATGAGGTCGGGGCGGTTGCGGTCGGTGCGGCGGAACGCTTCGTCCCTGCGCCAGCGGGCGATCTTGCCGTGGTGGCCGCTGAGCAGCACCTCGGGGATGCCGCGGCCGCGCCACTCGGGAGGCTTGGTGTAGACGGGGCCTTCCAGGAGGTCCGCCATCGCACCGGGGGCGAAGGAGTCGTCCTGGTGGGAGGCCGAGTTGCCCAGTACGCCGGGCAGCAGCCGGGCGATGGCCTCGACCATCACCAGGACGGGGGCCTCGCCGCCGGCCAGGACGTAGTCGCCGATGGAGACCTCGCGGACATCCACGCGGTCGCCGTACTCCTCGATGACGCGGCGGTCGATGCCCTCATAGCGGGCCGGCGTGAAGACCAGCCAGGGCTTCTCGGAGAGCTCCACGGCGAGCTGCTGGGTGAAGGGCTTGCCGCTCGGCGTGGGGACGACGATGACCGGGTCGCCCTCCTGGGAGTCGATGACCGAGTCCAGCGCCTCACCCCACGGCTCGGGCTTCATGACCATGCCAGGGCCGCCGCCGTACGGCGTGTCGTCGACGGTGTTGTGCTTGTCGTGGGTCCATTCCCGCAGGTCGTGGATGCGGACGTCCAGCTGGCCGCGGGCGCGGGCCTTGCCGACCAGGGAGACGTTCAGCGGTTCCAGGTACTCCGGGAAGATCGTGACGACGTCGAGCCGCATCACACGTCCTCGCCGGTGCCACGGGCCGGTGCGGCGCCCTCCGCCTTCGGGGCCGCGGCCTCCTCGGACGTGTCGCGGGCCGAGGCCACCTCGGCCTGGCTGTCGTCGAGCAGGCCGGGCGGGGGGTCGACGACCGCCTTCTGCTCCGCCAGGTCGATCTCCGGCACGATCTCGGAGACGAACGGGATCATGATCTCGCTGCCGTCCGGGCGGCGGACGATCAGCAGGTCCTGGTAGGGCAGGTGGGAGATCTCGGCGATCCGGCCGACCTCGGTGCCGTCGCGGGTGACCACATCGAGGTCGACGAGCTGGTGGTCGTAGAACTCCTCGGGGTCCTCGGGGACCTCTTCGGGGTCGATCTCCGCGATCAGCAGCGTGTTCCGCAGCGCTTCGGCGCCCGTACGGTCCCGTACACCCTCGAAACGCAGCAGCAGGCGTCCGCTGTGCACCCGGCCGGTCTCGATGGTCAGCGGACCGGTTGCGGGCGGGTCCGTGGCCAGTACGGCGCCGGGCGCGAGCCGCAGCTCCGGCTCGTCGGTACGCACCTCGACGGTGACCTCGCCCTTGATGCCGTGGGCGCGGCCGATCCGCGCGACTACCAGCTGCACAGTGCCCCTCTTCGCGGCCGGCCGCCCGCCGCTCGCCGCGGTGGCGGTCCTCGCCTCGTGTTCGTCAATCGGTGATAACGGTCATACGTGCATCGTCGCAGATGCCTACGACAACGGGCCGGGGCGAGCCGTAGCCCTCCCCGGCCCGTGCCGGTACTGCCTGGTCCGGGAAGTGCCCCGGTACCCCGGTTCTGCTCAGCGGACCTGGTCCACGTCGACGAGGTCGACCCGGATACCGCGGCCGCCGATGGCGCCTACGACCGTCCGCAGGGCGCGCGCGGTGCGGCCGTTGCGGCCGATCACCTTTCCGAGGTCGTCGGGGTGGACCCGGACCTCCAGAACGCGCCCGCGGCGCAGGGTGCGCGAGGCGACCTGCACGTCGTCGGGGTTGTCGACGATGCCCTTTACGAGGTGCTCGAGGGCCTCCTCGAGCATGATCAGGACTCGGTCGACTCGGAGGTGGACTCGGCCTCGGCCTCGTCCGCCTTCTTGTCCGCCTTCTTCGCCTTCGGGGTGATCGCCTCACCCTTCGGCTCGTCGCCGTCCTTGGCCAGAGCCTCGAACAGGGCGCTCTTGTCAGCCTTCGGCTCGGCGACCTTCATCGGCGCCGGGGCGGGCAGGCCCTTGAACTTCTGCCAGTCGCCGGTGACCTTGAGGATGGCCATGACGGGCTCGGTCGGCTGCGCGCCGACACCCAGCCAGTACTGGACACGCTCGGAGTCGACCTCGATGCGCGACGGGTTCTGCACCGGGTGGTACAGGCCGATCTCCTCGATCGCCCGGCCGTCACGGCGGGTGCGGGAGTCGGCGATGATGATGCGGTAGTGAGGCGCGCGGATCTTGCCCAGACGCTTCAGCTTGATCTTGACTGCCACGGGAGTGGTGTCTCCTGGTCTTGACGTGGTTGGGCACAACGGGATGCCACGTGGGGTTGCGGTACTCGGGTGCCCGATGGACGCGCCAGCCGGAGGAGAGAGGGGTCCTGTGCGACTGTCGAGTACAGCTGACCATTGTGCCACACCACTCCAGGTCAGCCGACCGCAGCCACCTCGGGGATCCGGAAGGGCTTGCCGCAGCCGCCGCAGACGATGGGCGCCTGCGCCAGCACGGACGGAACGACCCGGACATTGCGCCCGCAATCGCAGACGGCCTTGACGCGCACGCCACCGCCGGAGGAGCCGTGCCGGGCGGCCGGACCCCGGAAGCTGCGGGCGCTGTCGGCCGTGGTCGCGGCGGAGTGGGCCTTGAGGGCTCTGGCGAGCCGCTCGATGGTGGGGCGGTAGCGCCTTCTGGCCTCGGGGTTGAGCGTGACCAGTGAGAAGCCGCTGCTCGGGTGCGGCTCGTCGACGTGGTCGAGGCCCAACTCCTCGGCGATGGAGAGGAATCGGCGGTTGTGGTAGCGGCCGGCGCGTGAGGTGTCACGGACGCCGCGGGCGGCGGCGATGCCGTGGACTGCCTCATGCAGCAGCCGTTCGAAGGAGAGCTCGGCCCCACAGGCGGACGAGGACTCTCCGATCAAGGACTCGGGCGCGGCCAGATCCGGCAGCTCGGGGTGGTGCCGTTGAATGTCGGCCCACGCGAGCGCCAGCTCGGCGGCGAGAACAGGCGGTGTCGTGCTCACGTCGTGACAACGAGCCGGGCCCATCCAGTGTTCCGATTACGGGGCATCTCAAATAATTTGCACGTACCGGTCAGTTTCTGGTCATGGGTTTCGAGGACGGCGTGTGCGCAGAACTGCGGAGAAGGCGCGCGTCGGGTGGCAAGCCGGGACGTACCCGCGCGTACGCCCCGGCGCGTAAGAGACGGGTACGCGCCGGGACAACCGTTGCCCGTGGGCCGCGACGTGCCACCGGTGGAGCCCGGTGGGGCTCAGTAGGCGCGCGCGACGACCGCGATCGTACCGGGGGCTTCGTCCGTGTCGGGCACCGACCCGTCCTCGGCTACCAGACACCGTACGGTCGCCGCCCCCTCGGCGAGCCGGGCCTCCCCCTCCGGGCCGAGTGCCGCCCACGGGATGCGGGCCCAGCCGCCCGAGGCCGCCACCTCGGCGGCCTCCTCGGCCGTCGTCACGTCCGACGTGCGCGACTGCCGGCGCTCACGGGACTGCCGCAGGAGGAGCGCCTGGTCCTCCTCCAGGACGGCGGGGAGCAGGGAGGCGAGCGCGTCGAGCCGGACCGGTTCCTTGCCTCCGGGGATACGGCGGACGAGCACCGCGGTGCCGTTCTCCAGGTCGCGCGGACCGACCTCGACCCGGATCGGTACGCCCTTCAGCTCCCAGTCCACCGCGCGGCGCCCGAAGGGGACGTCCGTACGGTCGTCGACCTGGACGCGCACCCCCGCCGCCCTCAGGGTGTCGCCGATCCGCTGCACCTCGGCCAGTACGGCGTCGTCGCCCTTGACCGCGAGAACCACGGCCTGGACCGCGGCCAGTCGGGGCGGGACGCGCAGGCCGTGGTCGTCACCGTGCGACATGACCAGCGCTCCGACCATGCGGGTGCTGCTGCCCCAGGAGGTCTGCCAGACGAGTTCCTGCGCGCCTTCCTTGGAGAGGTACTGCGTGTGGAAGGCGCGCGCGAAATTCTGGCCCAGTTCGTGGCTGGTGGCCATCTGGAGGGCCTTGCCGTCGCCCATCATCGCTTCGAGGGTGAGGGTGTTGACGGCGCCGGCGAATCGTTCCGCCGGAGTCTTGCGCCCGGCCACCACGTCGACGGCGAGCACGTTGACCATGAAGTCGGCGTAGACGTCACGGTGGATGCGGGCGGCGTAGTCGCGGGCCTCCTCATAGGTGGCGTGCGCGGTGTGCCCCTCCTGCCAGAGGAATTCCGTCGTACGGAGGAACACCCGCGGCCGCATCTCCCAACGGACGACGTTGGCCCACTGGTTGATGAGCAGGGGGAGGTCGCGATAGCTCTGCACCCACTTGGAGAAGTACTCGTTGACAATGGTCTCGGAGGTGGGCCTGACGACGGCCGGTTCCTCCAGTTCCTTGCCGCCGCCGTGGGTGACCACCGCCAGTTCCGGCGCGAAGCCCTCGACGTGCTCGGCCTCTCTGGTCAGGTACGACTGCGGGATCAGGAGCGGGAAGTAGGCGTTCTGGGCGCCGGCCTCCTTGATGCGCACGTCCACCTCCCGCTGCATCCGTTCCCAGAGCCCGTACCCGTACGGCCGGATGACCATGGTGCCGCGCACCGGTCCGTTGTCGGCCAGCTCGGCCTTGCTGATCAGATCCTGGTACCAGCGGGGAAAGTCGTCCGCCTGGGGTGTGAGAACGGGGGCCTTTGCCATGGCGCGCATGGTAGGGGCGCGACACCCGGTATCGGCAAACGAAATTGCACCCCGGCGCACTGAGGGGCGCGCGGGAGACAACCCCGGCGCAACCCTGGACTCCGAGCCGGATGGGGAGTTGTCTGGAATGCGGGGGCGCACGACGCGAACACAGGGGCGGGACACGGGGGAGATCGACCACTGACAGCTTCGGGTTCTCGGCGGATTGGGGCGCTTTCGATGACACCCACGCTCGTACGGCATCACCTCCGGCAGTCCGGCTCTCCCGGTTCTCACGACCCATCCGCACCGGCCGACTCCCGTGGACGCGCCCGCGACTGGGCCGAGATCCAGGAACGGATGCTGGTGCCGCTGTACGAGGCCGTCTACGACCGGGTGGGCGTCGGCCCCCACACCAGGCTGCTGGGCCTGGGGTGCGGTTCCGGACTCGCGCTGCTGATCGCCGCGGCCCGCGGAGGGCAGGTCTGCGGCGTGGACGCGGACGAGGAACGGCTGGATCTGGCGCGGGAACGACTGACTCCCGACTCCTCGCGCGAAGCCCGAGGCGACGCGGCGCGAGCCACGGTCCTGGCGTGCGGCGGCCCCGAGCGGGCGGCCGCCCCGGACGGCTCCGCGTTCAACCTGGTGACGGCCCTTCACCCGGTGGGCTGTGTCAGCAGCGTCGAAGGACTGACGACTTCGCTGGTGACGGCCGCCGGTCTCGCGGAGCGCGGCAGCCCGGTGGTGCTGGGCGGCTGGGGGCCTGTGGAGCGGTGCGCCACGGCGAGTGTGCTGCGGGTGGCCCAGCGGCTGGCGGACCCGTTGCGCACGGCGGGCGGCTGGCGGCCCAGCGGCCGGGACGACCTCGAAGACCTGGCTGACCGCGCAGGGCTGCGGCCCGACGGGTCGGGGCGGGTGGCCTGCCCGTTCGGTTACGGCAACCTGCCGAGTGCGGTGCGCGGGCTGCTGTCCACGGGGCTGTTCGACGCGGCGCTGGAGGTCACCGAGCAGGCTCAGGTGGAGAAGGAGCTGAGTGAGGCGCTGCATCCGCACCAGCGCCCGGACGGCACGGTCTGGATGGCGAACGTGTTCCGCTATCTCATCACCCGCACGTGATCCTTTCCGCAGCGATTCCTTCCGTCTGCCCGCTGCCTCGGTCCGCGTCTCTTCCGCTGCTTCGTTCCCTTGTTCTTTCGACCCTTTCGGCTCCTCCGGCTCTTGCAGCTCTTCCGGCCCCTTCGCCTCTTCCACCCCTTCCAGCTCTTCCGGCCCATTCGGCCCATTCGGACCTTTCAGTTGTTCCGTCTTTTCCGACGGCCTGACCGCCGGAGCCGGCCGTTCTCGACCGGGCCCCGCCCGTCACTGGGACGTGACGGGGCGACCGGGGGGGGCGGCCCGGCCGGGTTCGCAGCGTTGTCTCCCTGCCCCGCCCGGGGTGGGAACGCGCGTCAACGTCGAGGTGCCAGGCGTTCACCCGTGCGAGGTATACCCAATATCCAGAATTCTGTTTACTGTCGTTTCCATGAACAGCATCGACGAACGGTTCCTGACCCGCAACGGGCACGCGGCCCGGCGGCTCTCCGCGCTACTGATCAACCAGCCCACCGAGGGCGACGCCGCGCGACTCCCCCGGGTCCGCGACCTCGCCACCGAGCTCGGGGTCGGCAACGGGACGGTGCAGGCGGCACTCCAACTGTTGGAGGAGTCGGGTGCGATAGAGACCGTGGCCCGCGGGCATCTCGGCACCTTCCTGGTGCGTGCGGACCGCGGCATACTGTGGCGCCTCGCAGGGCTGGGCACCGTCCTCGCCGCGATGCCGCTGCCTCACTCACGCCGTCATGAAGGCTTGGCCACCGGACTGCGGAGCGCCTTCGAGGAGGCCGGCGCGCCCTTCGCCATCACCTTCATGCGCGGTGCCGCCTCGCGGGTCTCCGCCCTGCTGGACGGCAAGGTCGACCTGGCGGTGCTGTCCCGCTTCGCCGCCGACCGGTTGATGGAGCAGCACCCCGTCGACCTGATCGCCGACCTGGGCCCGGCCACGTATGTCGGGGGACACGGGGTGCTCCTGCGGCGCGGCGTCCAGCTCGACGCCGACGGCCTGCGGGTCGCCGTGGACACCGCGTCGGAGGGGCAACGAGTGCTGGCCGAGCAGGCGTTCGCCGGCCGTCAGGACGTGACGTGGCTGGAGAGCTCGTTCATACGGCTCCACGACCTGTTCGCGCAGGACAGGGCCGACGCCACCGTCTGGAGCCTCGACGAGGTGCCGGGGCAGCTGGGCGACGAGGTGGAGGTGCTGCCGCTCGGCGACAAGATCCCCGGCGATCTGTCGCTGCGCAATTCCAGCGCGGCGCTGATAGCCCGCAGTGAGGGCAGCGAAGCGCTGGCAGCCGTGAGCGGCTCACTAGATCTGGGAGCCGTCACCGGTCTTCAGGACGAGGTGCTGCGAGGGGAGCGCATTCCTTCCTACTGAGACGGCCGTGGCGGCCGGCCGGGGGCGAGTCGTCTCCGTCGGTCCGAATGGGTCATCGGGGTGTCTGCACGCAGGCGCTCCCCCGCAGTCGCAGACCGATGCGCAAGACGCCGAATTCTTCTACCGATCACCAGGGGGGCGGGCATGGAAGCCCTGCTCGCGCAGCGGATCCGCATCTTCGTGGAGAGCGGTCAGGTGCGGTCCGAGGTCGCTGATTTTGTACGGACCGAACTGGACGCGTTGGCCGCCGACGGGTGCATGGTCACCGAGGAGACCGCGGGGATGCTCACCAGCCATCTGCTGATGGCGCTGACCCGGCTGCGGAACGGCGAGCCGGTGGTGGCGTTCCGCACCGACGACATAGCGGCGGCGGAGCTGGCCGACCATCCCCAGGCCGTCCGGCGGGCCCACGCCGTCTCCGTACGGGCCGAGAGCGCCTTCGGCTCTCCGTTCCCCGAATCCGAGATCAACTTCCTGGCGATGCATTTCGCCCTCCTGCGAAGGGACACACCATGACGACCATCCTCACCGGCGGTGTCGGCAAGGCCAAGGTCGCGGACGCCGTGGAGCGGCTGGCGCTGGCCGGCGTCGAGGTCGAGGTCAGCAACGACATGGAGGCGGCAGCACGGCTGCGGGCCGGCCGGGCCGACTACTTCCTGGGCACCTGCCAGACGGGGGCCGGGGCGTCGCTGGGCGTGCTGGTCGGGCTGATGGGCTCCGCCGTCTGCCACACCTTCGGCCGCTCGGTCCCCTCGGCGGGCGAGATCAACGCCTTGCTGGACCAGGGCAAGAAGGTGTTCGGCTTCGCGGTGGACCAGATCGACGCGATCACGCCCACGCTGGCCGGCGCCATCGTCGCCCGCGCTTGACCGCAACCTGACCGTGCCGGGCTGTCACCGGCTCGGCGCCCCGGCCTGCGAGGGCCGTGCGACCCGTGACCTGCCAGGGCACAAAGGAGTGACTCTGTGAGCAGCACCGTCTTCGCCGCGAGCACCGGTCTCGACTTCCCGCTCGCGCAGCAGTTGACCGTCGTGGCCCTGTGCGCGCTGACCGCGTTCCTCTCGCACCTGGCGCTGGCCGTCTTCAACGACGGTGTACGCCCCTTCATGCTCGACTTCGTCCAGGGCCGTACGACCCGGAGCGCCACCACGGCGGTGTCCTTCGGACTGTCCGCAGGGTTCATCTTCGGGCTGGGGGCGCCGATGGCGCTCTCCTCGGGGGTACTCAATCCCTGGCTGCTGTTCCTGCCCACCGACGTGCTGGGCATCCTCGCGCCGAAGAAGTGGCTCGCGCCGCTGCTCGGCGGCGCGTGGGGCGCGGTGGTCGTGTTCGGGCTGGACGGGGCCAACGATCTCGCGCACGATCTGCCGGTCGACTTCCTGACGGCCATGCAGCAGATGGCGACGCCGATCCTCTTCCTCTTCACACTCTTCCCGGTGCTGGCGATCACCAGACAGTTCGGGAGGTTGCGCGGGGTTCTGGCCGGTGGGGTGGAGCTGGCGCTCGTGGTGCTGACGATGAAGGTGTGGCCGGAAGTGTTCGCGGGGGCGCCGGCCATGGTGGTCGGGGCGCTTCTCCTCATCGGGTTCGCGGTGGCGAAGGACGTACGTCGGCGCCGGGCGGAGCGTGTCGCAGCAGGAGGGGCGACGCCCGCGCAGGGGCAGGCTCCGGGTGATCCGAACACGGGGAAGGGTCAGGCTCCGGGTGATCCAGCTGCCGGTGGGGCGCCGGGTGAGGTGGATCCGATGGCGTCGCTGTTCGGCTCCAGCGCGGCCCGGTTGCGCCGGCACCTGCCGTTGTTCATGGTGCTGGGCGCCGGTGTCTGTCTGCTGGCTCAGCTGCATGTGTTCGGCGGTGGGGAGGCGACCAGTTTCCTGATCGCCAAGGGGCAGTACGCGGAAGCGGCGCAGGTCGACTTCTACCGGGCGCTGGGGTTCATCCCGCTGATCGCCACCACCGCGCTGGCCTCGGGGGCGTACGGCATCGTCGGTTTCACCCTCGCCTACCCGGTCGGATATCTGCTGCCGAGTCCCTGGCTGGCGATGGCCTGCGGAGCGTTGATCTTCGCCGGTGAGGTGCTGGCCCTCAGCTGGATCGGAAAGGTGCTGGGCGCGCTGCCATCGGTGCGTGACTCCTCGGAGCACCTGCGTGCAGCCATCGGCGACACCCTGCAACTGGCCATCCTCTTCGGTTCCTTGCTGGCGGCCGACGCCATGGGCGGCGGGCTGGGGATTCTGATAGCCGGCGGGCTCTATCTGCTGAACGAGGCAGTGGGCCGGGTGGTGGTCCGGATGGCCGCCGCTCCCGCCGCGGTCGTCGTCACCGGCATCGTCCTCAACCTCCTCCACTGGCTGCACCTCTTCACCCCGGTCAAGAGCTGAGCAGGCGTGCAGGGGATGTCAGAAAGGCAGTGCGTGATGAATTCTCTTGTGCGGACCGTCACCGGGCCGCTGCCCGTGAGCGCCGTGCGGGGCCCCGTGCTCGCCCATGAGCACCTGGCCCTCGATCTCACCCGGGCCGCCGACCGCGCGGCATTCCTTGGAGCCCGACACGCCACAGGGGTCGCCGGTGAACTGGCGGCCCTCCGGGAGCAGTTCGGTTTGGGGCTGGTCATCGAGCTGACCTGCCGCGGCATGGGGCGGAACCTCGCGACACTGGCGTGCATCTCCCGGGCGTCGGGGGTGGCGGTCGTCGCAGGCACCGGCTGGTACCACGAGCGATTCCATCCGGATGAGGTGGAAGGCGCGAGCGTCGAGGAACTGGCCGACATCCTGGTCGAAGAAATCACGGGTGGCTCGGGCGGCGACGGCGTCCTTCCCGGCGTCATCGGGGAAGTCGGCAGTCACGGTCGTGCGCCGAGCGGGCCGGAGGTGCGTACGCTCACCGCGGCCGCCCGCGCTGCTGTCACGACCGGCCTGTCGCTGGCGACCCATGCCCAGCTGGGGTACGGCGGCCCCGCCCAGCTGGAGCTGCTGACCGCGGCCGGGTTGGCGCCGCACCGGATCAGCGTCGGGCATCAGGATCTGCGCGACGATCCCGTGGCCCATCGGGAGCTGGCGGCGGCGGGAGCGTACGTAGCCTTCGACACCATCGGCAAGGAGCACTACCAGAGCGATACCACCCGGTTGCGGTCACTGCTCGCGCTGCTGGAGGCCGGGCACGCCGATCGTGTACTGCTCAGCTGTGACATCTCCCGGCACAGCTATCTGGTCGGTGCGGGAGGCCAGGGGTACGGGCACCTGTTCCGGTCGTTCCTGCCGCGGGTGCGGGCCGCCGGGGCCGACGAGAAGTTGATCGATCTGCTGACCCGTCGCAATCCGCTGCGTTTCCTGACCGGTGGAGGCGGCGGCGGGGACAGAGATGGGGACGGAGCAGCCGAGCCGCGGGCAGCAGCCCGGCCGGCAGGGCAGCCGGTCACCGCGCCGGCCCTTGGTACCGGAGCAGCCGTTGGTACCAGGGCAGCCCTTGGTTCCAGGGCGGCTTCTGCTCCTGGGGCAGCTTCCCGCCCGGCTCCCGGCGTCAGGGGGGCCGGGCGGGGTGGGAGGTGGTGACATGAGTGTGCGGCTGCCCAGGACGTTTCCGTTGCCGACGGTCTCGGTGGAGGACGCGGTGATGAACCAGTTTCGGCTGGTGGAGTGCGTGGCCCGGCATTTCGAAGGCCGTCAGCTCTTCGAGGCGGACGCGGGAGTGGTGCCGGGGCTGGGCCGTCCGCGGACCACCGCGCGGGTCGAGGCCGTCCTCGCGGACTATTTCGGGGCTCCCGCCGCCGCGCTGGTGCAGGGTGCGGGGACGGGGGCCATCCGGGCCGCGCTCGGCGCCGTGATCGGCGCGGGTGATCGGCTGCTCGTGCACCGTGCGCCGGTCTACCGCACCACCGGTGTCACTCTGCGCGGGTTGCGGGTGGAGGCCGTCGAGGTGGACTTCGAGGACCGTGCCGCACTCGACCGGGCCCTGTCCTCCGGCCGGTTCCGGTGGGCCTTCGTGCAACACACCCGGCAGCGGCTGGCGGACTCCCACGACCCGGGCGCAGTGCTCGCCTCCTGCCGGGCAGCCGGTGTGCAAACCATCGTGGACGACAATTACGCGGTCTTCCGTGTCCCGGCGTGCGGTGTGGAACTGGGCGCCGATGCTTCCTGCTTCTCGCTGTTCAAGCTGCACGGCCCGGAGGGGGTGGGAGCGGTCGTCGGTGCACGCGACGTGGTGGAGCGGGTGCACGACGACAACTACTCGGGCGGCGGTCAGGTGCAGGGGCACCAGGCGCTCGATGCGCTGCGTGCGCTCACCCATGTCCCGGTGACATGGGCGGTGCAGTCCAGGACGGGTACGGAAGTCGCCGAGCGGCTGGCGGCCGGGGAAGTGCCCGGTGTCCCCGAGGTACGGATCGCCAATGTCCAGGACCGTTGTGTACTGCTGAGGCTGGACCGGCCTGTGGCCCAAGCGATGCCGGGGGTCGCGTCCCGGTACGGGGCCGCGCCGTACCCGGTCGGTGCCAACTCCCGGTACGAGATCGCTCCGCTCGTCTACCGGATGTCCAGCTCGGCCCTGGAGGACGCTCCGGAGCTCGCCGACTGGACGGTACGCGTCAATCCGATGCGGGCAGGCGCGGACCTGGTCATCGACATCCTCCGCCGTGCGCTGCGTGACCTGGACGCCGCCGGCACCGCGCCCGGTGTTCCCGGGTGCGGGAAAGGGGGCTGACCACGATGTTCCTCGACGCGGTCCTCGCACGTAACCCGCAGTTGGTCGACTATGCCGCCGAGCTGCACCGCACCGGAAGGGTCCAGCCGGACACCTACGTCGTCGACCTGGAGACCGTCGAGGCCAATGCCGCGCTGCTGGCGGCGGAGACGAGACGGTGGTGCCTCGGCCTCTGGCCCGTGGTCAAACAGGTCGGCCGCAACCCCGAACTGATCCGGGCGGTGGCCCGGCACCTGCCCCGCTTCGCCGCCATCGACGCACCGGAAGCCCGTGCCCTGCACGCGGCGGGCGCGCGGTTCGGGAACGTGGGCCACCTGGTGCAGATTCCGCACCGCGCGCTGCCCGAGATCCTCGCCTGGCGCCCGGAGGCGGTGACCGTTTTCGATGTGGCCAACGCCCGAGCCGTCTCGAGGACCGCCCGCCGACTGGGCTGGGTGCAGGACATCCTCGTACGGATCGAGGGTGCGCCGAGGCTGGTGCATCCCGGGCAGGAAGGCGGTGTACCGCTCGGTGGGCTGGCGGAGTTCGCGGCCGAGGTGGAGCAGTTGCCCGGAGTCCGTGTCGCCGGGGTCACCGGATTCCCCTGCGTCCAGTGTGTTCCCGGAACCGGGCAGCCGCGTCCCACCGCCACTTTCGCACGCGTCCGCGAGGCCCGAGCGGTGCTGGCTGCCCGCGGGCATCCGGACCTGAAGCTGAGCGCTCCGGGCGTGACCTGCGCGGCCACCCTGCCGCTGCTCGCCGAGCTGGGTGCCACGCACGGTGAGCCCGGCCATGCCCTCACCGGCACCACACCGCTCCACGCAGTCGACCTGGACCAGCCGGAACGGCCCGCCTACATCTATGTCACCGAGGTCGCGCATGTCCTCGCGGACGGCCGGCCCGCTCTGCACGGCGGCGGCTTCTACTCCAGGTCCGGGGTCGAATCGGCGCTGATCGCCCGTACCGGCGCACGGCTCGTCGTCCAGCGAGCCCCGGCCGAGAACATCGATTACCACCGTCTGCTGGCTCCCGGTGACGCCAGGCCCGGCGACACGGCCGTCCTCGCGTTCCGTACCCAGGTCTTCGTCACCCGCAGCACGGTCGCCGTCGTCGCCGGCCTCGCCACCGGTTCCCCGCGGCTGATCGGCCGCCATGACGCGCTCGGTCGGCCGCTTCCGGAGGGTGCGGGTGGGCCATGAGCAGGATCGTCATCGTCGTCATCGACGGTTTCGGCATCGGGGCGATGCCCGACGCGGACACCCAGCGCCCCGGCGACGCCGCCGCCGACACGCTCGGCCATCTCCTCGACCGGCACCGCGCGACCACCGGCCGGCGTCTGCCGCTGCCCACGCTGGCAGCTCTCGGTCTCGGCCTCGTCCACCCTCATCCGGACCTGCCGCGGGAGCCGTCACTGCCGGTGGCCGTGGGCCGCGCGGCTCTCGGCTATCCGGGGGCCGACACGTACGCCGGGCATCAGACCATGATGGGAGCCGACTGCAGCCGGGTGACGGCGGCCCGGCTCGCCGATCACCTCGACGAGGTCACCGTGGCCCTGCGGGCGAACGGGCACGGTACGGACAGCCTCGGCGGGCGGCCCCTGCTGGTGGTGGACGGGCGGGTTCTCGTCCACGACAACCTGGAGGCGGACCCGGGCGTCAACTGGAACGTCTCCGGCTGCTTGGCAGACGTCTCGTTCACCGACGTTCTCCGCATCGCCCAGGTGGTGCGCTCGGTGGCGCCCGTCGCCCGGGTGATCGCCGTGGGCGGTCACGCCGACGCTCCGCTGCCCGCCTTCGTACGGGAAGGCGCCCTCGGCACGGTCGGCCTGGACACCCCGGCGAGCGGGTTCTACCGGAACGGTGGGCTGGCGGTGCAGCATCTCGGCGCGCCGTTGGACCGGGCCCGCCGGCTGCCGGAGCTGGTGGCGGGCACGGGTGTCCCCGTCACGCTCGTGGGCAAGGCCGCAGAGGTGCTGGCCTGCGACGCGGCGGTGCGCCGCCCTGCCGTGGGCACCACCGACGTCTTCGCGCTCACCCTCGACGCCCTCCGGCGGGCTCCTGGCACGGCGCTGATCGTCAGCAACGTCCAGGAGACCGACCTGGCGGGGCACCAGCAGGACGCCCCTCGGTACGCCTCCGTGCTCCGGCGTACCGATACGGGTCTGAGCACGCTGCTGCCGCTGCTCTCCTCCCCCGGCGACCGCCTGATCGTCACCGGTGATCATGGTAACGACCCGGTGATCGGTCACGCCTGTCACACCCGGGAGTACGTCCCGGTCCTGATCCACCGCCCGGGAGCCGCCCGGGCGGAGCGTCTGCCGGCGGCCCGGACCTTGGCGGACGTGGGGGCCACGGCGGCGGCCGCCCTGGGACTGGGTGCCGCCGCCCTCGGCAGCGGCGCTCCACTCCTGAGGCCGGCGGCCGGATCGGCGGGTGTACCGACATGACCGCACGGACGAGCCCCCGGCCGGGGCTCCGGCCAGGGGCTCGATCACGCAGCTACGCGCCGTGCACGGCCCCGGAGGCGGCGGGTGCCGCCCGGAGGCCGGGGTGGGCGTCAGCCCATGAACTTCTTGAATTCGTCGGGCAGTTCAAAGTTCTTCGCGTCGTCGCCCTGCGGCAGACCCAGCGGATTGCCGGACTGTGCGGCCTCGCGGCGGGCGGCAGCTGCCTCCTCCTCGGCCTTCCGCTTCATCGGGTTGCCGCTCTTGCGCTTGCCCTTGGCCTGCTTCTGCTGCTTCTTCTTCTTGGCGCCGCCGCCACCCATGCCCGGCATCCCCGGCATGCCAGGCATTCCCGGCATGCCGCCGCCCTGGGCCATCTTCGACATCATCTTGCGGGCGTCGAAGAACCGCTCGACCAGGTTCTTGACCGCGCTGACGTCGACGCCGGAGCCCTTGGCGATACGGGCACGGCGCGAGCCGTTGATGATCGTCGGCTCCTGGCGCTCGGCCGGCGTCATCGACTTGATGATCGCCGCCGTACGGTCGACCTCGCGCTCGTCGAGGTTGTTGATCTGCTCCTTCATCTGCCCCATGCCGGGCAGCATCCCGAGGAGCTTGGAGATGGAGCCCATCTTGCGGACCTGCTCCATCTGGGCCAGGAAGTCGTCGAGCGTGAAGTCCTTGCCCTTGCTGCTCGCCAGCTTCGAGGCCATCTTCTCGGCCTCTTGCTGGCTGAAGGTCTGCTCGGCCTTCTCGATCAGCGTGAGCATGTCGCCCATGCCCAGGATGCGGGACGCCATGCGGTCCGGGTGGAACGCGTCGAAGTCGTCCAGCTTCTCGCCGTTGGAGGCGAACATGATCTGCTTGCCGGTGACGTGCGCGATGGAGAGCGCGGCACCACCGCGGGCGTCGCCGTCCAGCTTGGAGAGGACCACGCCGTCGAAGCCGACGCCGTCGCGGAACGCCTCGGCGGTGTTGACCGCGTCCTGGCCGATCATCGCGTCGACGACGAAGAGGACCTCGTCCGGCTTGACCGCGTCGCGGATGTCCGCGGCCTGCTGCATCAGTTCCTGGTCGATGCCGAGGCGGCCGGCGGTGTCGACGATGACCACGTCGTGCTGCTTGGAGCGGGCGAACTCGATCGAGTCCTGAGCGACCTTGACCGGGTCGCCGACACCGTTGCCCGGCTCCGGCGCGAAGATGGCGACGTCGGCGCGCTCGGCGACGACCGAGAGCTGGTTGACGGCGTTGGGGCGCTGCAAGTCACAGGCGACCAGCAGCGGCGCGTGGCCCTGCTGCTTGAGCCAGTTGCCGAGCTTTCCGGCGAGGGTCGTCTTACCGGCACCCTGCAGACCGGCCAGCATGATGACGGTCGGCGGGTTCTTGGCGAAGCGGAGCCGACGGGTCTCGCCGCCAAGGATGCCGATGAGCTCCTCGTTGACGATCTTGATGACCTGCTGGGCGGGGTTCAGCGCCTGGGAGACCTCGACGCCGGTCGCCCGCTCCTTGACCTGCTTGATGAAGGCCCGGACGACGGGCAGCGCGACATCGGCCTCCAGCAAAGCGATCCGGATCTCGCGCGCCGTGGCGTCGATGTCCGCCTCGCTCAAGCGGCCTTTGCCCCGGAGGTTTTTGAAAGTACTCGCCAAGCGGTCGGAAAGCGTATCGAACACGGCGGTCGTCGATCCTCGGGGTCGGGGGCAGGGTCAAGTCGGCTTCTAGGGTATCCGCACAGGCAAGCAACGTGTCCCTGCCCGCCGGGGAAGGGCGCCGGGACAGGCCCCCGTACGACTGCGGGGGCGGTGCGCAACCAGCGCGGGCGCCCCTTGCGCACCCCGCACCCACCGTCTCACGGAGGCGCGGCATCCGGGGAGCCCGCGCCGTCCACGGAGACGGTGCGGCTTGCGAAGGCGTTCCGGTCGGCGGAGGCGTACCGGTCCGGGGCGATGATCTCCGTGTTGTCGATCTTGCTGGTTTCGGAGCCCGCACCGGGCAGGCGGCCTGCGTGGCTACTTCAAGGCGTGCTCCACCGTCCGTGCCACCTCGACGGCCACCTCGTCCGCCAGAGGTTCTCCCTTTTCGTCCGTGACGTAGAACGCATCCACCGCGTTCGCTCCCAGCGTGCTCACATGGGCGCTGCGTACGGTGACCCGCACGGACTCCAGGGCGCGGCCGATCCGGTGCAGCAGTCCCTGGGCGTCCTGGGCCCGTACCTCGATCACGGTGGCCAGCTCCGAGGTCCCGGGGGCGACCGTCACCCGGGGCGGCGGGGCCTGCATCCCGCGCGAACGACGCGCGTACGCCTGCTCGCGCTCGGCCAGCCTGGCCGGCACGTCCAGCGAGCCGTCCAGAGCCCGTACGAGGTCCGCCCGCAGCCGTACCGCCTGCGGGAGAGAGCCGTATTCGGCGGCCACCCGCCAGCTCAGCAGCAGCACCGGCCCCTCGCCGACGGGATCGACGCTGCGCAGGTCCGCGGCGCGGACGGTCAGGCGGTGCATGGCGAGGACGCCCGCTGCGGCGGGCAGCACGCCCGGCTGGTCCGGTACGGCCATCAGCAGTTCGACGCCCACCGGCTCCGGTTCCGGATCTGCCGCGGCGCCCGGACCTGCGGCGGGATCGGCGGGCGGGTCCGTGCGGAGGCGTTCGTCGACTTCGCCGCGGCCCTCCGCCCGGGTGCGCAGGGCGAGGGCCGGGCCGCCGGTACGCCACGCCTCGACGGCCAGGCGCTCCTGCTCGGCGGTCGGCTCGTCCGCCGGGCGCCCTTCTGGTGCGGCCTCCCCCGCCAACCGCGCCGTGACGCGTTTCACCAGATCGGCGACGAGCGACCCGCGCCAGGCGCTCCAGGCCGCGGGGCCGGTCGCCAGTGCGTCGGCCTCGGTGAGGGCGTGCAGCAGTTCCAGCGTCCCGGTACTGCCCACCGTCTCCGCGACCGCATCGATCGTCGCCGGATCGGCCAGGTCCCGGCGGGTGGCCGTCTCGATGAGCAGCAGATGATGCCGTACGAGCGTGGCGATCACCGTCACGTCCCGGGCGTCGAAGCCGATTCTGGTCGCCATGTCCCGGGCGATGGTCTCGCCGGAGACGGAGTGGTCGCCGGGCCAGCCCTTGCCGATGTCGTGCAGCAGAGCCGCGATCAGCAGCAGGTCGGGGCGGTGCACGCGGCGGGTGAGCGCCGCGGCGCGGACGGCGGTCTCGATCAGGTGCCGGTCGACGGTCCAGCGGTGCACGGCGTTGCGTTGCGGACGGCAGCGCACCCGCTCCCAGTCGGGCAGCAGCCAGGTGACGATCCCTTCCGCCTCCAGCGCCTCCCAGACGGGTACGGTCTGTGCGCCCGCGCCCAGCAAGGTGACCAGTTGTTCGCGTGCCTCGGCCGGCCACGGCACGGGCAGGGGCCGGATGGCGGCGCCCGTCCGCAGCCGGCGCACGGCGTGCAGGGACAGCGGCAGTCCGGCCAGCGCGGCGGCGGCAGCGGCGCGCAGGGGAAGCACCGGGTCGCGGTCCGGCCGCGCCGTCCGCGCCAGGACGGCTTCACCGTCCAGTTCGACCACGCCCTCGGCGAGCGGGGACCGCTCTCCCCGTCCCGGCCCGCCCCCGGCCGTACGGCCCCGCAACAGCCCGCGCAGTACGGGGCGTACGGACCGGGACCGCAGCACCCGCCCGACTTCGCGCCAGGTGACGTCGCTCGCGTACGAGATGGTGCGCGCGGATTCGTAGACCTGCCGCAGCAATACGTCCGCGTCCAGTACACCGAGTGCTTGGGCCACCTGGTCCTGGTCCTGGAGAGAGAGCCGGTCGGTGGTGCGGCCGGTGGTCAGGTGCAGTGCGTCGCGCACGTCCAGCAGGCGGGTGCGGGCTGCCTCCAGTCCCTCGCGCGGGGCGTCGGCGAGCCAGGAGGCGGCTACCGCCCGCAGCGCGGTGGCGTCCCGCAGCCCGCCCCTGGCCTCCTTCAGGTCCGGTTCCAGGAGGTACTGCAACTCGCCGTGGCGGGCGGCGCGTTCGCGGCTGATCTCGCGCAGCTCCGGCAGGCGTTTGGGAGCCTGTTCGCGCCAGTCGGCCAGCGCGGTGCCGCGCAGGGCGCCGGTCAGTTCCGGGTCGCCGGCCAGGTGGCGGGCGTCCAGCAGGCCGAGCTGGACCTTGAGGTCGTCGCGAGCGGCCTTGCGTGCCTCGACGGGCGTCCGTACCGAGTGGTCCAGGGCGAGGCCCAGGTCCCAGACCGGGTACCAGAGCCGGTCGGCGAGCTCGGCCACCGTGCGGGCGCCGGCTTTGCCGTCGTGGAGCAGGAGCAGGTCCAGGTCGCTGCGGGGGGAGAGTTCGCCGCGGCCGTAGCCACCGACGGCGACCAGCGCGACGCCGGAGCCGGTGCGGCCGGTCGCGCGCTCGAACAGACCGGCCAGCCAGTCGTCGGTGAGCCGGGCGAGGGCGGCCCGGCGCGCGGCTCCCTCCTGACCCATGTCCTGCAGAAGCCGCAGCCGGTCCGGGGCGTAACTGTCTTCGCTGCCTTTGCTGTCTTTGCTGTCTTCGGCAGCGGAGGACAGGGGCGGGTGCTGCGGGCCGTCCGGTGCTTCCGTAAGGGCGGTGGTCGCGTCCGCTGCCTGGTTCGTGGCGGCATTCGTCCGGGCCGCAGTGGTGGCGGCGTCGCACTGGTCGCCGTCCTCCGCCGTCTTGCGCACGCTGTCGGTCAACTCAGGCGCTCCTTGGTCATGTCGGCCCCCAGGCACCGGACCTCGAAGGGCCCCGTCCTCACGCTCCTTCCCCCGTGGCGGGTACGGCTCTGCCAGCACGGGGGCACGGACACCCGCACCCGCACCCGCACCCGCACCCGCACCTACAACGCGTCCGGACCCCGTTCGCCCGTGCGGACGCGGACCGCTTCCTCGACCGGGAGGCTCCAGACCTTGCCGTCGCCGATCTTGCCGGTGCGGGCCGCCTTCACCACGATGTCGATCAGTTCGTCGGCGTCCGCGTCGTCCACCAGGACCTCGATGCGGACCTTCGGGACCAGGTCGACGGTGTATTCCGCGCCCCGGTACACCTCCGTGTGTCCGCGCTGCCTGCCGTATCCGCTGGCCTCGGTGACGGTCAGACCGTGTACGCCGAACGACTGCAGGGCCTCCTTCACCTCGTCGAGCCGGTATGGCTTGATCACTGCCGTGATGAGCTTCACGCGTCCACCCTCTTCTCACTGCCGGAGGCCGGGGCCGGGCCCTGGCCCTTCCCCTGACCCGCGCCCTTGTCCTTGCCCTTGTTCGTATCCCGGTTCGTGCTCTTGCCCGTGCCCTCGTCCGTGCCCTCGTCCGTGTCCTGGTCCGGGCCCTGGCTCGCGCCTCGGCCCTTGCCGTGGCCCTCCCCCTGCGCCTTGTGCCGGGACGGGGACGAGCCGCCGCCGAAGGCCTGCCCGGGAGCTGCTGCGCCCACGCCCGCGCGCGCCACCACGCCACCGCCCGTACCGCCGAAGTCATACGCCGTCTCCGCGTGCGCGGCTTGGTCGACGCCCGCGACCTCCTCGTCCTCGGAGACCCGGAAGCCCATCAGCACGTCGATGATCTTGGCGAGGAGGAAGGAGACGACAAAGGAGTACAGGAGCACGGAGACGACACCGACGGCCTGCTTCCCCAGTTGGTCCAGGCCGCCGCCGTAGAAGAGGCCCTTGACGTCGCTCTGTACGCCGCCGGTGGCGAACAGGCCGACCAGCAGGGACCCGGCGACGCCGCCGACGAGGTGGACGCCGACCACATCGAGGGAGTCGTCGTACCCGAACCGGTACTTCAGGCCGACCGCCATCGCGCACAGCACCCCGGCGATGACGCCCACCCCGATCGCGCCCAGCGGACTGACCGCGCCGCACGCCGGAGTGATCGCGACCAGCCCTGCCACGGCGCCGGAGGCCGCGCCCAGGGTGGTGAAGGAGCCGTGCCGGATCTTCTCGTACCCGAGCCAGCCGAGCATCGCCGCGGCCGTGGCGACCTGGGTGTTGACGAAGGCGACGGCGCCCACGCCGTCGTCGTTGTTCAGCCAGGAGCCCGCGTTGAAACCGAACCAGCCGAACCACAGCAGCCCGGCGCCGAGCATCACCAGCGGCAGGCTGTGCGGCCGCATCGGGTCCTTCTTGAAGCCGATGCGCCGGCCGACGACGAAGAGCACGCCCAGGGCCGCGGCACCCGCGTTGATGTGGACGGCCGTACCGCCGGCGAAGTCGATGACGCCCAGGTCGAAGAGCCAGCCGCCTTCGGCCCACACCCAGTGCGCGACGGGGAAGTAGACGACGGTGGCCCACAGGGCGATGAACAGCGCCCACGCCGTGAACTTCACCCGGTCCGCGAGGGCACCGCTGATCAGCGCGGGTGTGATCACCGCGAACATCAGCTGGAAGACCGCGAAGACGTAGACCGGGATGGAGGTGGTGCCCCACAGCTCGGTCAGGCCGATGCCGCTGAGCCCGGCGAAGTCTCCGGGCCGGCCGAGGAAGCCGCCGCTGTCCTGGCCGAAGGCGACCCCGAAGCCGTACAGCACCCACAGGACGGTGACGATCCCCAGACTGATGAAGCTCATCATCAGCATGTTGAGCACGCTCTTGACCCGGACCATGCCGCCGTAGAAGAAGGCGAGGGCGGGGGTCATGAGCATCACCAGGGCGGTGCAGATGAGCATGAAGCCGGTGTTGGCCGGGCTCAGGGTGGCCTCGTCTGCCGCGAGCGTCATGATGCCTGGGGGCATCGGCGTCTCCTGTCGTCGATGCGGCCCGTGCGGGCGTGGTTCCGGGTGGGCCGACTTTCGCCACGAGGTTGTCGCAGCACCGTTTCGGCCATGACCCGTCGGTGTTTCCCCACGGTGACGAAGCCCTCGTCAGTGTTACGCCCCCATGAACTCCGAGATCAGCCCGCCACGCCCGGTACCTCCCGCAACCCACCGAAACGACCACTCCGGCACCACGCCCCCGGCACCACGCCCCCACCGAGACCACGGCACGACGGCCACACCGCGACCGCGCCACCGAGGCCACAGTGCCCTCACGACCCCACCCCCTGCCACGCCAGCCCTACCCCCTGCCCCTGCCCCCTGCGCCCTGCGCCCTGCGCCCTGCGCCCTGCCTCACCGCACGCCCCACAAAGCCGACCGCGGCTGTCACCCGTTTGACCTGGCGTGGGGGAGCCGAGTCGAGCTGTACGGGGTGACGGGCCGCGGTCGGGGTCTCTGGGAATGCGGTCGAAGAAACGGGGTGAAGAGGGTGCGGTCGCACAGTGGGGCCGAAGAGGGTGCGGCCAGGGAGTGCGGTCAGACGGCCTCCGCGCCGGTTTCCGGCAGTTGCTGGGCCAGTTCGTCGCTGAGCTGGATCACTTCGGCCACGCTTTCGAAGTTCCGCGCCGCGGTGTCCACAGTCTTGCGCAGCCGGGTGTTGACCCGTTCCGAGCGGACCTTCTTCGCCAGCGGTATGGCCTGCTGCGCCAGGACCGCGCACTGCTCCGGCTCCTTCTGGAGCAGGTGCACCGTCGCCATCCCGATCAGATTGAGCGCGTACGAACGCTGGTGCTCCATGTCCCGCGAGAAGAGTTCGACCGCCCGCTGCATCACGGGGTTGGCGAGGGAGGCGTAGGTCGGGCTGCGCCCGGCCACGTAGGCGAGATCGCGGTAGGAATGGGCGTTCTCCGCGTTCAGCTCGGCCTCCGAGAAGAAGCGGATCCAGTCCGGCTCGGGGTCACCGGGCGTCACGTCACCGAAGGTGTCCTCGGCCATCCGCACGGCGCGTTTGACCTTGCTCGGCTGGCCCATGCTCGCGTACGCCCGCGCCTCCATCGCATACAACATCGCCTGGGTGCGGGGCGTGGCCGATTCGCGGCTGCCGTACTGCGCGAGGTGGATGAGCTCCAGTGCGTCGTCCGGGCGGTCCAAATGGATCATCTGGCGGCTCATGCTGGAGAGGATGTACGAGCCCAGCGGGCGGTCGTCGGCTTCCTTGGAGGCGTGCAGGGCGAGCACGAAGTACTTCTGCGCGGTGGGTTGCAGGCCGATGTCGTAGCTCATCCACCCGGCCAGCTCGGCCAGTTCGGCGGCGACCTTGAACAGCCGTTTGGAGACCTCTTCGCTCTGCGGTTCCTGCAGCAGGTCGGTGACCTCGTGGAGCTGGCCGACCACCGCTTTGCGGCGCAGTCCGCCGCCGCACTGGGCGTCCCACTGGCGGAACATCACGGTCGTCGACTCCAGCAGGTCCAGTTCCGGGCTGGACAGCCGGTTGGAGCGCCGGGGACGCTCCTGGGACGCCTGCTGCGCGGCGGACGCCTGGCCGGGTGAGACCGGCACCAGCCAGCGCTGCATCGGCTCGATGAGCGCGGGCCCGGCGGCCAGCGCCAAGGAGGTGCCCAGGAAGCCCCGGCGTGCCAGCATCAGGTCGCTGCGGGAGAACTCGCTGATCAGCGAGACGGTCTGGGGGCCGGCCCAGGGCAGGTCGACGCCGGAGACGGACGGGGACTGGTGCGCGGTACGCAGGCCGAGGTCCTCGATGCCGACCACACACCCGAACCGCTCCGAGAACAGTTCGGAGAGGATGCGCGGGATGGGCTCGCGCGGCTGTTCACCGTCGAGCCAGCGCCGTACCCGCGAGGTGTCGGTGCTGATGTGGTGCGCGCCCATCTGGCGTGCGCGCCGGTTGACCTGTCGTGCCAGCTCGCCCTTCGACCAGCCGCTGCGCACGAACCATGAGCCCAACGGTTCGTTGGGACGCTTGTCAGCGCCGGTGCCGCCACTGCCGCCCACTGGAACGCCCCCATTCCGATTGCTGCCTTGCTTCACTGCGCCGCGCCATCGCTTCGCATCGCCGCTCTTCGCCGCTTCCGGGTTTCTTTTCCATACGTCCGCTAATACGGTCCGGACCGCCCCGATGCCTCATTGCGCCGGCGCGGTGTTCCTGCCGCGGCCGCGGTGCCGGTCCGGTGCGGTACGTGGAGGGTGCCGCCCCGCCGGTGCCCGGCCGCGCTGTGGCCGCTGCGGACGGTTTCCGCGCCGCTGCGTCCACGTCGTGGTGTTGCTGTTGTTCCGGTACTGCTGTTGTTCCGGTACCGCTGTCGTTCGCGTACTGCTGCTGGTCAAGTACTGCTGTCGTTCCGGATATCGCCGCTCGCCCTACGGTTGTCCGCCGGTCCCGTAGGACCGGCCGTCCCGCGGAACTGCCGGCCCCACGGGTTGCGCCGGTACGACCGACCGTTGACACTGCCGCATCGGTTTCGGCACTTCGCGTTCGCGTCGCCTCGCGTTACTTCCCGTTCTGCTGCTTCGTACGTCTGCTGCTTCCTGCGTCTGCCGGTCCGGCATGTCCTGCGGCAGCTTCTCCGCCGTATCCCTGCCGTGTCCGCTACGTCATGGCTCTACGTCGCCGCTCCACGTCGCCGTAGTGCCTCGGTACCGCGCCATCGCGCTGTTCGCGCACCGGTTCACCGCACCGCTCCGCACGGCCGCCCTGCCGCTGTGCGTCGCGGCCGTGTCCCGTGAATCTGCCACAGGATTCCGTTGAACCTCCCACAGGATGCCGTCTGTTGCGGCGACCGGTACGGGGTGGACCTACCCGACCACGGAATTGAGCCAACCCGATTCGGCAGGGTTCACCCGCCGGTGCGTTGCCTCCGGCATACCCACGCCCGCAGCGTCCCGCCCCGGGTCGTGCACCGAAAGTAATCCTACGATCACGCCCGCGGCGAGGGCGATCCGCTAAACGCCACCATTCGCCACCCCTTTGAATGAACTCCCCGGCCGGTCCTCGCGATTGACTTGACACAGGTCGAGAGGAGACGGACGGAAAGGAGTGCGCACAGGCGCGCGTCGCACGCCGCACCACCCACCGCACCACAACGCGCCACGGACACCGACCTCTCCTGACGGAGCGTCACGACTTCGCTCCCACACGTAACCACTGGCACGCACCACCCGTTGGAGGAGGCATGGGCTTCACGATCGGCGGCATCCGCGACATCCGGTCCGGCTCACGGCGTCGCGCCCGCTCGACCGAGATCACGGCGGTGGCGGAGTACACGGGACTGTGGGGCTGGGACGTGGTGCCCGGCGCCCGCGCGGCCCGCGGCGGGAACGGACGTACGGTCTGCTCGTGCGGTGCGGACGACTGCGCCTCCCCCGGCGCGCACCCGCTGGCCCACGCGGACGGACTGGCGGCCGGCGCGACGCTGGAGGAGGCCGCCGACGTCTGGGCGAGGACGCCCGGTGCGGCCGTCCTGCTCCCGGTGGGCCGGACCTTCGACGTCCTCGAAGTGCCGGAAGGGGCGGGGCGCAGCGCGCTCGTACGGCTGGAACGGATGGGTCTGCCGCTCGGTCCGGTGGCCGCCACGCCGACGGGCCGCGCCCTGTTCTTCGTGGCGCCCGGTGCCGCCGCCGGGCTGCCCGGTCTGCTCTACCGGATGGGCTGGGACGACGCCGCCCTCGACCTGTGTCCGCGCGGCCCCGGCGACCATGTCACGGCCCCGCCGTCCGACCTCGGCGGGCTCGGCCCGATGCGGTGGCTGCGGCCGCCCACCCTGGACACGGCCGGGCGGCCGCCGCAGGCCCGGCTGCTGCTGGGCACACTCGCGTACGTGTGCCACCGGTCGGCCGCTTGACCTCGGGCCCGGACGGAACCGCGCCCCATCCGCGCCCCCGCCCGCCTACGCCGCACCCGCGCCGCAATGCAGCCCGCCACGCCACGCCCCGCCTCCCCGCGCCACGGCGTACCCCGGCATACCCCGCCTTCCCGCCCAGAAGCCCCGCCCCGCCCCCCACCCACCAAAAAGCCCCGCAGCGATCATCCGCTGCGGGGCTCTTCCCACCGGCTGCGCCCGTAAGGCCATCTGCCCGCCCTAGTCGCCGATCAGGGCGTCCACGAATGCCTCCGGCTCGAACGGCGCCAGGTCGTCCGCGCCCTCGCCGAGACCGACGAGCTTGACCGGTACGCCCAGCTCCCGCTGGACCGCGACGATGATGCCGCCCTTGGCCGTGCCGTCCAGCTTGGTCAGCACGACACCGGTGATGTCCACGACCTCCGCGAACACGCGGGCCTGCACCAGGCCGTTCTGGCCGGTGGTGGCGTCCAGGACGAGGAGGACCTCGCCGACCGGGCCGTGCTTCTCCACGACCCGCTTGACCTTGCCCAGCTCGTCCATCAGGCCGGTCTTGGTGTGCAGCCGGCCCGCGGTGTCGATGAGGACCACGTCGGCGCCCTCGGCGATACCTTCCTTCACCGCGTCGAAGGCGAT
Organism: Streptomyces sp. NPDC026394; assembly: GCF_055567735.1. Classification (NCBI taxonomy): domain Bacteria; kingdom Bacillati; phylum Actinomycetota; class Actinomycetes; order Kitasatosporales; family Streptomycetaceae; genus Streptomyces; species Streptomyces sp. NPDC026394. Next base: position 818,003 of record NZ_JBVHPX010000001.1, on the reverse strand, counting down.
CGAGGCCGGGTCGCCGCCCTCCGGACCGCGGACCGTACGGGCACCGACCCGCTCGCCCCAGGTCTGGAGCTGGTCGGCGGCGGCGGCGCGGAAGGTGTCGGCGGCGCCGAGGACGACCGACTTGCCGTCGGCGACCAGGACACGGGCCAGCTTGCCGGTGGTGGTGGTCTTGCCGGTGCCGTTGACGCCGACGACCATGACGACGCCGGGGATCTCCTGGCCGTCCTTGCCCACCGCGTTGTCGGTGGCGACCGCGCGGTCCTGGTCCGTACCGATCAGCTTGAGCAGCTCTTCGCGCAGCAGCGCGCGCAGCTCCTCGGGGGTACGGGTGCCGAGCACCTTCACGCGCTCGCGCAGCCGCTCCACCAGTTCCTGCGTGGGCGCGACACCCACGTCGGCGGTGAGCAGCGTGTCCTCGATCTCCTCCCAGGTGTCCTCGTCGAGGTGCTCGCGGGAGAGCAGCGTGAGCAGGCCCTTGCCCAGCGAGTTCTGGGAGCGGGAGAGCCGGGCGCGCAGCCGCACGAGCCGGCCGGCGGTCGGCTCGGGGACCTCGACCTCGGGGGCGGCGGGGGCGGGCGGCGTTTCGGCCACCGGCTCCTCGACGGGCGCCTCGGCCGGCGGCAGGTCGACTTCTTCTATGGTGCGACGGGTTTCGTCGCGGGGGGTCTCGGCGTCCTCACCGACCTGCGGCTCCGCAGGGGGCGCGGTGACGGACGGGGTGGTCGGCGGGGCCGGCGGCAGCTGCTTCTTCTTGCGGCTGCTGACGACGAGCCCGCTGATCGCGCCGAGCGCGACCACAGCGATGACTACAGCAAGGATGACGATTTCCATAACCCGTCCAGTATCGGTCACACCCCGCCGTGCGGGACCGCACACGCCGAACCTGGACGTCGCCTGTCCGGGTTCACTCGCCGCGGGGCCGCTCGCCACCCCCTGGAGGAAAAGTCCGGACATCGTGTACCACAGTCCGGGCCCCGAGCGCGGCGGCCCTGATCGTCGGCCCAGGTCGGCCGCCTGACCCGGCGCGGCGCCGCCTGCCCACCGGCGCACGCACCCCCGCGCCGGGGGCGCGGTCGATATCCGTCGTGTCGGCCGGGCGTTGAAAGCCCCTGCTCCGGACTGCCGCACACCCCGCCTGACCTGCGCCTCAGCCGACCGGACGGGAGGCTCCGACGAGTTCGGGGACAGCGAGCGGTCGTCGTTGGACACAACAAGGCGTATGAACCGAAGTTGGATCAAAGTACGATAGCTCTCGGCTGCGCAACGCGCGTAGAGTCCTGGCAACCCCCTCCCCTTCGCCAGGCATCACAGCCGCTGCCTGAACCCGCACGGAGACACCTGCACCATGGGCACCACGTCCACGGACACCATGTCCGCTCCTGAAACCGAAGGCGCCGTCGAGCAACGAGGCATCGAGCCCGTCCCCGACCACGAACGCCACGGCCGCGTCCGCGAACTCTTCCCGACCTGGGTCGCCGCCAACATCAGCGTGCTGCTGCTCACCATGGGTGCCTCCCTGGTGATCACCAACGGTCTGAACTTCTGGCAGGTCCTGATCGTGGCCGCCATCGCCTCCGTCGTCTCCTTCGGCATGGTCGGCGTGCTGTCGGTCTCCGGCAAGTGGGGCGGCGCGCCCGGCGCGATGCTCTCCCGTGCCGCCTTCGGTGTGCGGGGCAACTACTTCCCGGGCGCGATCCTGTGGGTGGCCCGCTTCGGCTGGGAGACGATCAACGCGGTCAGCGGCGCGTACGCCGTACTGACGGTCCTGAAGCTGCTGTTCGGCATCGAGGCCAACAACGTCCTCACTGTGATCACGCTGCTGCTCTTCGTCGCGACGACGTTCCTGGTCAGCGGCATGGGCCGGAAGGCGCTCAACGTCTGCAACAAGTACTCGACGTACCTGTTCAGCGTCTTCAGCATCATGGTGCTGGTCTACCTGATCGCCGAGATGCCGTGGGGGAAGATCTTCTCCCAGTCGGCGGGCAGCACCGCCCTGATGATCGCCGGTATCGGCACCATCGCGGCGGGCGGCATCAGCTGGGTGCCCACCGGTCCGGACTTCGCGCGCTACCTGCCGCACTCCGCCTCCGGCAAGAAGATCGTCGGCACCACCATCTCCGGCGCGGCCCTGGTGATGGTCCCGATGGTGCTGATGGGCGGCATCATGGCCGTCTCCAAGCCCGACCTGGCCAACCAGAACACCGACCCGATGTCCTTCCTCGGCGAGGTTCTGCCGACCTGGCTGGCGATCCCCTACCTGATCACCGCGCTGGTCGGGATGCTGCTGATCAACAGCCTGTCGATGTACTCGGCCGGTTTCACCGCGCAGACCATGGGCGTCAAGCTGCCGCGTGCCCTGGCCGTGAGCATCAACGCGGTCATCAGCCTGGTCGGCGGCGCGTTCATGATGCTGGTGGCCAAGGACTTCATCGGCCAGTTCATCACCTTCCTGACGCTGCTCGCGGTGTCCTTCTCCGCCTGGATCGGGGTGTACGCCGTCGACATGGCGCGCCGCCGGAACATGGCGGTCCGCTACGACGGCGATAGCCTGATGAACGTCAGCCGCGCCAGCCGTTACTGGTACGCGGGCGGCTTCTGCTGGCAGGCGCTGACAGCCTGGGCCGCGGCGCTGGTGGTGGGCCTGTGCCTGACCAAGGTCACCTGGTTCACCGGCCCGCTGGCCGAGACCTGGCCGGGCAAGCACGGCCTGGGCTGGGCGGCCACGATCGTGATCGCCGCGGTGGTCTTCGCGGTGCTGCCGAAGCCGAAGGAGACGGTGCCCGCGGGTGCCGCCGCCCCGGCCGCGGAGCCGGCGCCGGTCGGCTGATTCAGCGCCCGCACCCTTCTCACCTGATGTGACGTCAGCTAGCGTCCCCTTCGCCAACCGGGCCCACCGCCTCGGTGAAGGGGACGTTCGTCATGCCCGTAACGGTCCTGCGCTTCAACCTCGCCGACCCCTCCCCCACCCCCGCCTCACTCAGCGCGCGCTACCGGGCGGCCGTCGAGATGGCCGCCTTCGCCGACGACCGGGGCCTGACCACGGTCCAGACCGAGGAGCACCACGCCACGGACAACGGCTGGATGCCGGCGCCGCTGGCGTTCGCCGGCACGGTCCTGGGCGCCACCCGGCGGATCACCGTCACCGTCTCCGCCCTGATCACACCGCTGCACGACCCGCTGCGGCTGGCCGAGGAGATCGCCGTACTGGATCTGCTGAGCGGCGGCCGGCTGGTCACCGTGGCGGGCATCGGCTACCGGCCCGAGGAGTACGCGGCGCACGGCCGGGACTGGCACTGGCGGGGCAAGCTCCAGGACGAGGTGCTGGAGACGCTGCTCGCCGCCTGGAAGGGTGAGCCGTTCCGCTACCGGGGCCGTACGGTGCGGGTCACCCCGCGCCCGTACACCCAGCCCCATCCGCTGCTGCTGGTCGGCGGCAGCTCCCGGGCCGCCGCGCGCCGGGCCGCACGGCTGGGGCTGCCGCTCTTCCCCAGCGCGCATCTGCCCGAGCTGGAGGCGTACTACCACGCGCGGCGCGCCGAGTACGGGACCGAGGGCTGGGTGCTGCAGCCCGACGCCCGTACGAGTCTGCTGCACGTGTCCGAGGATCCGGACCGGTCCTGGGCCGAGTACGGCGGGCATCTGCTGCACGAGGCGCGAACGTACGCCGCGTGGCAGGCCCCCGGTGCGGAGTCGGCCGTGCGGTCCGCCGCCGACGACGTGGCGGCGCTGCGCCGGGAGGGGGTCTACCGGATCGTGACACCCGAGGAGTGTGTGCGGCTGGCCGGGGAGGCGGGGCCGACGGGGTCGCTGATCCTGCATCCGCTGTGCGGCGGGATGCCGGTGGACGAAGGCTGGCGTTCCGTACACCTGTTCGCGGAGCGGGTGGTTCCGCACCTGAAGGAGAGCTGAGGCGCCGGCCCGCTTCCCTGCTTCAACGGAAAACCATTCACGGGGAAAAGAAGTGCCCGCGAGCCCTGGCGCGCGATAAAGGAGCTGCCCCGATCCGACGGACGGACCGGGGCAGCTGCCCACAACTGAGGAGAAGGGCTGGCGGGGGGTTGTTAGCCCATCTCCTCCAACGCCTTGCCCTTGGTCTCCTTCACGAATTTCAGCACGAAGGGGATCGAGAGCAGAGCGAAGATCATGTAGATCACGTACGTACCCGAAAGATTCCAGTCGGAAAGGCTCGGGAAGCTGGCAGTGATGGCCCAGTTGGCGATCCACTGCGCACACGCCGCGACACCGAGCGCAGCGGCACGGATCTTGTTCGGGAACATCTCACCGAGGAAGACCCAGACTACGACGCCCCAGGACAGGGCGAAGAAGAGCACGAAGGCATGGGCCGCGACCAGGGCGACCGTGCCCTGGGCGGTCGGCAGCGTGCCGTCCGCGGTCTTCGAGGCGAAGGCCCAGGCCTCCAGCGCGAGGGCGACGGCCATACCGGCGGAACCGATCAGCGCCAGCGGACGGCGGCCGATCCGGTCCACGAAGACCATCGCGATCACGGTGCCGATGATGTTGATGATCGAGGTGGTGAAGCTGTAGAAGAACGAGCTGCTCGGGTTGATGCCGACGGACTGCCACAGCGTCGAGGAGTAGTAGAACGCCACGTTGATGCCGACGAGCTGCTGGAAGACCGAGAGGCCGATACCGATCCAGACGATCGGCAGGAAGCCGGCCTTGCCGCCCAGCAGGTCCTTGAAGCTGGACTTGTGCTCCCGGCGCATCGCCTCCTTGATCTCCGAGACGCGGGTGTCCAGGTCGACGCCCCGGCCCTCGACCTCGGCCAGCACCTCCTTGGCCTTGGCGGTCTTGCCGACGGAGATCAGGAAGCGGGGCGACTCGGGGATCGCGAAGGAGAGCAGCCCGTAGAGCACGGCCGGTACGACCATCACGCCGAGCATCCACTGCCAGGCCTCCAGACCCGCCAGCTTGCCGCGCTGGTCACCGCCGGCGAGGTTGAGGATGCCCCAGTTCACCAGCTGCGAGATCGCGATGCCGATGACGATCGCGGCCTGCTGGAAGGAGCCCAGGCGCCCCCGGTACGCGGGCGGCGCGACCTCGGCGATGTAGGCCGGGCCGATGACCGAGGCCATACCGATCGCGATGCCGCCCAGGACGCGCCACATGGCCAGGTCCCACAGGGCGAACGGCAGCGCCGAGCCGACCGCGCTGATCGTGAAGAGCGCCGCGGCGATCTGCATGACGCGGATCCGGCCGATGCGGTCCGCGATCCGGCCGGCCGTGGCGGCGCCGATGGCGCAGCCGATCAGCGCGATGGCGATCACCTGGGCGAGCCCCGCGGAGCCCACTTCGTAGCGGCCGCGGATCGCCTCGACGGCGCCGTTGATCACGGAACTGTCGTAGCCGAAGAGGAAGCCGCCCATCGCGGCAGCCGCGGTGATGAAGATGACATGGCCGAGGTGATCCGGCTGGGCCTTGCGGCCTTCCGGAGTCGTCGGCTGCGCGGTGCTGGTCAACGTGTACTCCAGTGCCCGGCTGCGCTGCCGGGCGTAGGGGGCTGGCCCTTCCAGTGGCGCATAGGTTGGGGGTACCCACCACTTGAAGGTAAAAGCAACGTTGCAGACCCTATGCCTTCAAGTTTCGAAGTCAATAGGTCGTGATGAATTTGTTTCGCCGGAGCTTCGCGGTCATTGCGTTCAAGTTATGAAGCGTGCCGGGGTCGCGGGAAGCGTGTATGCCACAGCCGGGTACCCTGCGCGCGGTCACCGGAGCCGCTGGCTGATGACCTTCGAGACGCCGTCGCCCTGCATCGACACCCCGTACAGCGCGTCGGCGACCTCCATCGTCCGCTTCTGGTGCGTGATCACGATCAGCTGGGAGCTCTCCTGCAGCTCCTCCATGATCCCGATCAGCCGCTGCAGATTGGTGTCGTCCAGCGCCGCCTCGACCTCGTCCATCACGTAGAACGGGCTGGGGCGCGCCTTGAAGATCGAGACCAGCAGCGCCACCGCGGTCAGCGACCGCTCGCCGCCCGACAGCAGCGACAGCCGCTTGACCTTCTTGCCCGGCGGGCGGGCCTCCACGTCCAGGCCGGTGGTGAGCATGTGGTCCGGGTCGGTCAGCACCAGCCGCCCCTCGCCGCCCGGGAACAGCCGCGCGAAGACGCCCTCGAACTCCCTGGCGGTGTCGTGGAAGGCCTCGGTGAAGACCTGCTCCACCCGCTCGTCGACCTCCTTGACCACCCGCAGCAGGTCGGTACGGGTCTTCTTCAAGTCTTCAAGCTGCTCGCTGAGGAACTGGTGCCGTTCCTCCAGCGCGGCGAACTCCTCCAGCGCCAGCGGGTTCACCTTCCCGAGCTGCTGATACGCCCGCTCGGCGGCCTTGAGCCGCTGCTCCTGCTCGGCCCGTACGTAGGCCACCGGCCGGTTGCGCGGGTGCTCCGGGTCCGCCGACAGCTCCTCGCCCTGCGCGGCCGGGGACGGCGGTACGGGCTGGTCGGGGCCGTACTCGGCCGCCAGCGCGGCGGGCTCGACGCCCAGCTCCTCCAGTGCCTTGGCCTCCAGCTGCTCGATCCGCATCCGCTTCTCGGCGCCCAGCACCTCGCCCCGGTGGACCGAGTCCGTCAGCTTGTCCAGCTCGTCCTTCAGCTCCCGGCTCGCGTTGCGCTCGGCCACCAGCGCCTGCTCGCGCTCCTGCTTGGCCAGCTCCGCGGTCAGCCGCTCCTCCTCGGCCCGGACGACCGAGACCTCGACGTGCGCCAGCAACTGCCGCGCCCCGGAGGCCACCGCGGACGCCACCGCCGCCTCGTGGCGGGCCCGGGCGCGCCGCTGATCGGCACGGGCCCGTGCCTCACGTTCGGCCCGCGCCGCGCGGTCCAGGCCGTCGGCCCGGCCCGCCAGGGCCTTGACCCGCTCCTCGTGCGTACGGGCCTGGAGGCGGGCCTCCATCTCCGTCTGCCGCGCGTTGGCGCCGTCCGCGGCCAGCCGGTCCCGTACGGAGGTGTCCGGCTCCGCGTCGCCGGGCTCCTCCTCGGCCACCGCCAGCCGCGCGGCCAGCTCCTCGGCCTCTTCGGTCGCCCGTTCGAGCGCTTCCTCCGCCTTCGCCGCGGCCGCGGCCGAGCGCTCCGCCTCGTCGGCGGCGCCGCGTGCCTGGCCACCGAGGCGGCCCAGGTCACCCGCGACGCGGGACTTCTCGCGGTCGGCGGCGCTCCGCAGCTCCCCCGCCTCCTCGGCCAGCCGCGCGCACGCGTCCCGCCGTTGCCGCGCCGCCTCGTGAGCGACGGTCAGTTCCGCACAGCGTTCGCCCAGTTCGGCGGCCTCGGCCGCGGCCTCGTCGACGGATGCCTGCACTTCCAGCAGGCTCGGCGCGCCGGCCGACCCGCCCTGCGCGAAGTGCGCCCCGAGGACGTCACCTTCGGCGGTCACCGCCGTCAGCTCCGGCCGGGACGCCACCAGTTCCTCGGCGTCCTCCAGCGAGCCGACGACCACGACGCCGCGCAGCAACCACCGTACGGAGCGCAGCAACTCGTCCGGGCCGCCGACCAGTTCGGATGCGAGCGGCAGGCCGCCGGAATCCACGTCCGGGCTCGACTCCGGGCCCGCGCCCAGCACCATCGCGGCACGTCCCGCGTCCTCCTTGCGCAGGAGGCGAATCGCTTCGGCAGCCGTGGCCGGGTCGGCCACGGCCACGGCGTCCGCCGCCGCGCCGAGTGCCGCCGCCACCGGCACCTCGTGGCCCGGTGCGACGGTCAGCAGTTCGGCGGCCGGGCCGAGCAGGCCGGTCAGCCGGTCGGCCGCGCCGAGCAACGCGCCGGTCCCGTCCTTGCGGCGCAGCCCGAGGGCCAGCGCCTCGTGGCGGGCGGAGACCGCCGCGCGCTGCCGCTCGGCGGCCGTCTGCGCGTCGCGCGCGGCGCTCAGCGCGGCCTCCGCGTCGGCCAGGTCCTGTTTCGCGGCCTCGTGCTGCCGCGACAGGTCGGCGTCGTCCGCGTCCAGCCCGTCCACCTCGGCCTTGAGGGTTTCGTACTGCTCCTGGGCGTGGGCCGCGCGCTGCCGCGCCTCGTCCCTGGCCGCGGCCAGCCGCCCGATCTCGGCCTGCGCCGAAGCCGCCCGGCCGCGCGCGGCCGTGACCTGCCCGTGCAGCCTGGCCAGTCCCTCCCGCCGGTCCGCCATGGCGCGCGCGGCGTCCCGCAGCCGCCGCTCCTCGTCCGCCAGCTGCCGCTCCAGGGCGGCCCGGTGCTCGACGGTGTCCTCCAGCGCCCGGCTCGCCGCCTCCAGCGCGGCTTCCAGCTCGGCCTCCTGCTCGCGGACCCGGGCCGCCTCCCGTTCCAGGTCCTCCGGGTCGCGGCCGCGCCGTTCCTCCGACGGGGCGGCCGTCGCGCTCTTGACCCGCGCGTCGGCCAGCGAGATCGTGCCGCGCACCCGCTCGGCGAGCTGCGACAGCTCGTAGTACGTCTGCTGGGCCCGCTGGAGCCGCGGCGTCAGCGTCCGTACCTCCTCCTCCAGGGCGGCCTCGCGCCGTGTCGCCTCCTTGAGCCGCTGCTCGGCGGTCTCCTTGCGCTGCTTGAGCGCCGCCTCGTCCGCGATCTCCGCGCGCAGCGCCTCGCGCAGTGTCACGAGGTCGTCGGCGAGCAGCCGCAGCCGGGCGTCGCGCAGGTCGGCCTGGATGACGGCGGCCCGGCGGGCCACGGCGGCCTGCCGGCCCAGCGGCTTGAGCTGCCGCCGCAGCTCGTCGGTGAGGTCCTGGACGCGCGCCAGGTTCGCCTTCATCGCCTCCAGCTTCCGCAGCGCCTTCTCCTTGCGCTTGCGGTGCTTGAGGACGCCGGCGGCCTCCTCGATGAAGGCGCGGCGCCCCATGGGGTCGGCGTGCAGGACGGAGTCGAGCTGGCCCTGCCCGACGATGACGTGCATCTCGCGGCCGATGCCGGAGTCCGAGAGCAGCTCCTGGATGTCCAGGAGGCGGCAGGTGTCCCCGTTGAGCTGGTACTCGCTGCCGCCGTTGCGGAACATCGTCCGCGTGATGGTGACCTCGGCGTAGTCGATGGGCAGGGCGCCGTCGGCGTTGTCGATGGTCAGCGAGACCTCGGCGCGGCCCAGCGGCGGCCGGCCGGTCGTCCCGGCAAAGATCACGTCTTCCATCTTGCCGCCGCGCAGCGACTTGGCGCCCTGCTCGCCCATGACCCAGGACAGGGCGTCGACGACATTGGACTTGCCCGACCCGTTGGGGCCCACGACACAGGTGATGCCGGGTTCAAAACGCAGTGTCGTGGCGGAGGCGAAGGATTTGAATCCTCGCAGTGTCAGGCTCTTGAGATGCACGCCGTTGGACTCTACCGCCCACGTCCCGCCGGGAGCCGCCCCGGCACGAGGACCCCGGCGCGGCCGCCCGGACGGGGAGCGCGAGGCCGGTCGCCGGGCGCCCGCGCTCCTCGCGGCGGTGTGATTTCGGTTTCGTTGCTGAAGGTGCAGGGCACATCAGACGGTGAGGGCCGACCGGGAGCCGAAGAGAAAAGCGACGGAAAACGACGAAGGGACGCCGAAGCGTCCCTTGAAGATCTTGCTAGCGGTGCCTCAAGCGGCTGGCGAAACAGCCCGCTGACCCCGGGGGATGGGGTCAGGTGAGCGCGGGCTCCGCCTGGGGTACGTCGATGCCCTCAAGCATCGAGTCGTCGTGACGTGCGGCAGCGGACAGCATGTCGTTTTCGGCCTGCATCCGGATGAGTTCGGATTCGAGGTCCTGGACGCGCTGCTGAAGCCGTCGCATCTCGGAGAGGACTCGGGGGTCGGAGCCGCCGACGTAACCGAGAAGCGCCTTTGCCATGATGGATGGTCCTCCACACTGAGTGACCGACCGAAGCGGTGTGGGTCGTGAGGGATTCGCACCCGCGGTGCTTGCCATTGTCCTGCGAACTCAATGCCAAACAGCTAAGGTGCGCGGGGCTTCCAGAGTCTCACCAAAAGGTTTGAGGGTCAACACGATCACGCCCCGTATCCTTGGGCGCCCGGGAGTCCGCGGCCACGGCAACGCCGGACCGGCTCCCCAGAAAAGCGCCTCGGGGGCGTGGAGATCATCCTTACAGCGGCAGCCTTCCACGGGTCGGCCGAGTTGGCAACCACCAGGTCATGACTGCATTGTGCATCTGACGGGGACACGCAGAACCGGCCCCGCGTCCGGTTCCCGGATACCGCGCGCCGCACCGGGTCAGCGGATCGCGAAGCCGTCGTAACCGCCCCGCGGAGTGTCCCAGATCTCACCGACCCCTTCGACACGTCCGGGCGTGTCGCCGGTGCGCAGCCACTCCAGAAGCTCCTCGCACCGTTGGCGGGGTCCCTCGGCGACGACCTGGACCCGGCCGTCTTCGAGATTGAGGGCGAACCCCACGAGGCCGCCGATCCGCAGGGCGTTGGCCCGGGTGAACCACCGGAAGCCGACCCCTTGGACCCGGCCGCGCACCCAGGCGGTCAGGCGGACATCTTCGTTCATGTCTGCACGTTAACCGGCCAATTGCTCGGCGGGCACATCGGCCCCACACGTCATGGCGTACAGTCGCCCGGCAAACGAGACTCACCCGTACGGGTGAGGCGCGTTGACGCTCGTGTGGACAGAAGGAAGGCAGTGGATGGGCCGCCATCGACGCTCCGCTCCCGCATCGCCCGAAGCCGCCGGAGCCACGGACCAGGCCGGAAGCCCGGCCTCCGCATCTCCCGCGCACGCGGGCCCCGCGCACTCCGGCCGCCACCGTGGCAACCGCCCCGCGCGCGACCGCCGGTCCGCACCGGTCCGCACCGGACTGCTCGGCGCTTCGGCCGCCGTGGCGATGGGCGCGGTCGCCGTCGCCTCGGGCCTGCTACCCGGCGGCGGGCAGTACGACTGGGGCGGCAGCGGCGGCTCCGGCGAGCGGGTGCGCGCCGACGCCCTGCCGCACACCACGCCGCGCGACGCGGCGTCCGTGTCGCCCACGGACCGGGGCACCGGGCAGGCCAGCCGCGGCGAGACCCGGCCCGGCCTCCCGGACCGGACGCGCCCCACGTCGTCCGCCGCCCCGTCGGCCACCCCGGCCCCCCGGCGCCCGTCCACGCCCGCGGCGGACACCGCCCCCGACCGGGACCGCACGCAGCGGCCGGACCGTACGGCGACCACCCCCGCGCCCCCGAAGCGCACCCCGACCGCCTCCGCGGCGCCGGACACCTCGCCCTCCGCGGCCGAGTCACAAGTGGTGGACCTGGTCAACCAGGAGCGCGCGAAGGCCGGCTGCTCACCGGTGACCGCCGACCGCGAACTGGGCGTCCTGGCCCGGAACTTCAGCGAGGACATGGCGCGCCGCGGCTTCTTCGACCACACCGACCCGGACGGCCGCAGCCCGTGGGACCGGGCCAAGGAGGCGGGCATGGAGAACCTGGGCGGCGAGAACATAGCGCGCGGCCAGGCCGACGCCCGCGCGGTGATGGACACCTGGATGCACAGCACCGGACACCGCGCCAACATACTGAACTGCGAATACAAGACCTTGGGGGTCGGAGCGCACTTCGGCTCGGGCGGCCCGTGGTGGACACAGGACTTCGGCTTCTGAGCCGGGCGGCGGCGTCGGCTCAGCCCTCCGCTTCCTCCGGAAGGCTGTCCCATTCCTCGCCGTCGCGGTAGAGCTCGTAGCCGTGCTCGGCGGCGATCTCCTCCGCCTGGGTGCGGCTGTGCACCGTGACCTCGTGCCGCTCGCTGACCACCTCGCCGTGTACGCCGCCTTCTTCGACCACCTCGATCGCGTGTGTCTCGTACACGACGCTGCCGGGCGCCGCCGAGCTCCAGACCAGATGCATACTCGTCGCCATCGGATCCCAACCTCCGAAGGTATGGCCCCCTGGCTACAGGGTCGCATCTCCATCCGTACGAAAGCACGCGTATGCGGGTGGGTCGGCGTGTACAGGTCCCCGCGTACGGGCGGCATGCCCGGGGGCCGGGCGTGCGGGGTGGGCGCGCGGGCCGGGCGCGCGCTGTACGGATCTACGGCGCGCCGGTGTGCGGGCTTGGAGCCTGAGTGGTGACACAGGCTCTTACGGACGCGGCGGTCGCTGGCAGCGGGGGCAGAAGTAGCTGGAGCGGTTCATCCAGGGGCGGCGGCGCATGGCCGTGCCGCAGCGCCGGCACGGTTCGTCCTCGCGCCCGTACGCGTCCAGCGACCGTTCGAAGTAGCCGGACTCGCCGTTGACGTTGACGTAGAGGCTGTCGAAGCTGGTGCCGCCGACGGCGAGCGCGGCGCTCATGACGTCGCGGATGTGGCCGAGCAGCTCGGTGGTGCGGGGGCGAGTGAGGGTGGCGGTCGGGCGGTCGTAGTGCAGCCGGGAGCGCCACAGTGCCTCGTCGGCGTAGATGTTGCCGACACCGCTGATCAGCGACTGGTCCAGCAGCGCGCGCTTGACGGTGGTGCGGCGGCGGCGCAGCGCGTCGTGGAAGGCGGCGTCGTCGAAGGCCGGGTCGAGCGGGTCGCGGGCGATGTGCGCGATGACGTCGGGGAGCCCTTCGAGGTCGCCGGGCACGGCGTCGTGCAGCGACAGCCCGCCGAAGGTGCGCTGGTCGACGAAGCGCAGCTCGGTGCCGGCGTCGTCGTCGAAGGTGAGGCGGACGCGCAGGTGCTTCTCGTCGGGGGCGTCCTGCGGCTGGACCAGGAGCTGCCCGCTCATGCCCAGGTGGGCGAGGACGGACAGGCCGTCGGTGACCGGGAGCCAGAGGTACTTGCCGCGGCGCCGGGCCTCGCCGATGCGCTGCCCCCGAAGGCGCGTCGCGAAGTCGACGGCTCCGGCGGTGTGCCTCCGGACGGCCCGCGGGTGCAGGACCTCGACGGCGTCGACGGTACGGCCCCGTACCCACCGCTCCAGTCCGCGGCGTACGACCTCGACCTCGGGCAGCTCGGGCACGGCTCTCCTCGTCATGGGGCGTCCGCCGCGAGCGCGCGGGGGACGCGGTACGGATGGTGCGCGCCAGCCGCGGGAAGCGGGCCTCGCGCGGGCGGTACGGCCCCGCAAAGCACTGCCCGGCCGCCCTCCCCTGTACGGGACGGACGACCGGGAGTGACGAGCTCTGCGGCTCAGCCGGAGACGGGCGGCTCCCCTGCCGGGGGAACCACGGGCTCCCCGGACGGCGGAACCACGGGCTCCCCCGCCGGCGGCGCGTCCGCGGCCTTCTCGGCCGCTTCGTCCGCCGCCGCGCGGATCGCCCGCCAGGCGGACTCGGCCGCCTGCTGCTCGGCTTCCTTCTTGCTGCGGCCGGTGCCGGTGCCGTACGAGACACCACCGACGCGGGCAGCAGCAGTGAAGGTCTTCTCGTGGTCCGGACCGGTCTCGCTGACCACGTACTCCGGGACACCGAGACCTTCGGTCGCGGTCAGTTCCTGGAGGCTGGTCTTCCAGTCCAGGCCGGCCCCCAGGCCGGCGGACTTCTCGATGAGCGGGTCGAAGAGCCGGTGCACCAGCTCGCCGGCCGCGTCGAGGCCCTGGTCGAGATAGACCGCGCCGATCACCGCTTCGAGGGTGTCGGCCAGGATGGAGGCCTTGTTCCGGCCTCCGGTGCCTTCTTCGCCCCGGCCGAGGCGGATGAAGGCGCCGAGGTCGAGGCCACGGCCCACCTCGGCGAGTGCGCGCGAGTTGACCACCGCGGCCCGCAGCTTGGCCAGCTGGCCTTCGGGCAGGTCGGGGTGGGTGCGGTACAGCGTGTCCGTGACCACCAGGCCGAGCACCGAGTCCCCGAGGAACTCCAGCCGCTCGTTGGTGGGCAGACCGCCGTTCTCGTACGCGTACGAGCGGTGCGTCAGCGCACGCACCAGAAGGGCGGACTCAAGGTGATACCCGAGCCGCCCTTCCAGAAGCGTGTGGGACGAGGCCGTGTCCGCCGGTGCCGTTTCAGCCCCGCGCTTGCGGGGAGACGTCTGGGCGTCTGACATAGAGCCTGTCACCAGCCGATCAGACCTCGAGGACCTGTCGCTTGTTGTAGGTGCCGCAGCTCGGGCACGCGATGTGCTGCTGCTTCGGCTCGTGGCAGCGCTCGCACGCCACCAGGGTGGGGACCGCAGCCTTCCACTGCGACCGGCGGTGGCGCGTGTTGCTGCGCGACATCTTCCGCTTCGGAACAGCCACGGCTACTTCTCCTGCTTCTCGGCGGCGCGCGCTGATTCAGGCCCGTCGCCGCTCATGTTTTCGTCCTTCTCGCCGGCCGGGTCGGTGGCGAGTCCCTGCAGTGCCGCCCAACGGATGTCGACGGCGTCGTGGTGGTGGTCCGGGTCGTCCGCGAGCCGCTCTCCGCACTGGGAGCACAGGCCCGGGCAGTCGTCCTGGCACACCGGCTGCATCGGCAGTGCGAGCACCACCGCGTCACGCAGCACGGGTTCGAGGTCGAACAGGTCGTCCTCGAGGAAGAGAGTGTCCTCCTCTTCCTCGGCGTCGTCGCCGGGCTCCGCGGTGCGGTTCCTGGCGTCGGCGTCGGGGTAGGAGAACATCTCCTGGAAGTCCGCTACGAGCTCGCGCTCCAGCGGCTCCAGACACCTTACGCACTCCCCCTGGACCGATGCACGGCCGGTGCCTGTGACAAGCACCCCGTCCATGACGGACTCCAGGCGGAAGTCGAGTTCCACCGGCGCGCCCACGGGCACTCCGATGACCTCGTTGCCGAGGTCCCGGGGGGCCTCGACGGTGCGGGAGAGCCGCTGCAGCGCGCCGGGACGACGTCCCAGATCGCGCGTGTCGAACACGAGCGGGGAACGGTGGTCGAGGCGGGCGTTGATGGCTTCCTGCTTTCTACGCTGACGTACGAGCCACCCCGTCACCGACAGGCAACCGGGCAGCAGAGATCGCGGACGTACACGCGACCGAAGAGCCAGGATACTGGAACGGTCCCGATAGGCCCAATCCGCTACTGGCGCCCCTCCTCGTACTGCCGCAGCCGGTCCAGATCGATCATGCTCGTGTCGAAGAGACTGGTCTCGTCGAGGGCGGCGGGCTGCGCCGCCCCGCCCGCCGGGTCCTGCCCGGGCGGCTGGGGCTGCTGGAGGTAGGCCGCGTTCGGGTCGTAGGGCTGCTGGTGCTGGTGCTGGTGCTGCTGGGCCTGCGGATCCTGCCAGCCGTAGCCGTACGGGTCCTGCTGTGCGTACGAGGCCTGCTGGTAGCCGTAGGCGTCCTGCTGCTGGTAACCCGGGGCGGTGTAGTCGGCGTAGTACTCCTGCCGGCCCCCGGGCTGGGCCTGGGGCGGCACGGTGGGCTGCGGCGGTACGGGGTCGGCCAGCTCGGCGAGCCCGGCCAGGTACTCGGCGTCGCCGGTGTGGCCCGGGTGGTGGCCGTCGGACGGTGCGGCGAGGCTGCCCAGCTCGTCCGTCGGGCGGGCGCCCTGGAGCTTGAGCCGGCCGCGGCCGACGGCCTCCAGGGTCTTGGTCAGGACGGCTTCGAAGGCGCCGAACTTGGCGTCCACGTACCGGTCGGCCCGCTCCTTGAGCGTCTGCGGGTCGGCGCTGCGCTCGGGCGCCTGGACGCCGTCCTCGTCCGGGTGGCCGTCCTCGCCCGGCGCGCGGCCCAGCAGCTTCTCGCGGCCCCGGTCGACCGAGCCGATGGTCTTGGTGAGGACGACCTCGAAGTTGGCCAGCTTGCTGTCCACGTAGTCGTCCGCCTCGGCGCGGACCTCCTCGGCCTCCCGGCGGGCCTCGGCCAGGATGCGGTCGGCCTCGGCCCGGGACTGCCGGGCGACCTCGGTGTCGGAGATCAGCGAGCCGCGGTGGGCGTTGGCGGACTCGATGATCCGCTCCGCCTCGGCACGGGCCTCCTCGACCATCTGCGCACGGTCGCCCAGCACCTCCTGGGCCTGCGCGAGCGACCCGGGCAGCGCGGCCCGCACCTCCTCCAGCATGGCGAGCAGCTCGGCGCGGTTGACCACGCACGAGGCCGACATGGGCATGGACCGGGCGCTGCCGACGGTCCGGACGATCTCGTCGAGCTTTTTCTGCACGTCCACCTTGGACTCGCCACTCTCCGGGTCGGTACGACGGAACGGGGACGACTGTACGTCCACAGCGCCCCACGCCGACACCTGCTGACGGGAGGTCAGGACGTGCCCCGGGCCGTCACTCGGTACCGAGCCGCTTGGTCAGCTCCTCCAGGACGAAGGGCGGCACGAGGTGGGAGACGTCGCCGCCCCAGGCCGCGACCTCCTTGACCAGGCTGGACGAGAGGAAGCTGTAGGTGGGGCTGGTGGGGATGAAGAGGGTCTCGATGCCGGAGAGCCCGTTGTTCATCTGGGCCATCTGCAGCTCGTAGTCGAAGTCGCTGACCGCCCGCAGCCCCTTGACGATGGCGGGGATGTCGCGCTGCTTGCAGAAGTCGACGAGCAGGCCGTGGAAGGACTCGACCTGGACGTTCCCGTACTCGGCGGTGGCCCGGCGGATCAGGTCGATCCGCTCGTCGACCGTGAACAGGCCCTTCTTGGCCTGGTTGATCATCACGGTGACGTGCACGACGTCGTAGAGCCTGGAGGCCCGGGCAATGATGTCCAGATGCCCGTTGGTGATGGGGTCGAACGACCCCGGACAGACTGCGCGGCGCAACTGAGGTTCCTCGCTCTCCGGTCCGGTCATGACGCGTTGTCGCACGTCGAAGCGGCGCGACCGTACCAAAGCGTCCCCTCGCCGTAGCGCCGGGACCGGACGGCCTCGAATCCGGCCGGCCAGGGGAACGGACCGCCTCTGGTGCTCCGCTCCACGGTGACGAGTGCCTCCTCGGCGCACCAGCCCCGTTGATGGAGTGTGAGCAGGATCTCCTCAAGATCGCTGTTGGTGACGGCGTACGGCGGGTCGAGGAAGAGCACGTCGTACGGCTCGTCCGGGGCCGGCCCGGCGATCACCTGCTCGGCCTTGCCGGCCCGCACCTCGGCGCCCGGCAGACCGAGGGTGCGGACGTTGTCCCTGATGGTGCGGACGGCGCGGGCGTCGGCCTCGACCAGCAGGACGTGCGCGGCGCCGCGGGACAGTGCCTCCAGGCCCACGGCGCCGGAGCCGCCGTACAGGTCGAGCACCCGGGCGCCGGACAGCGTGCCGTCCAGCGACTCCCAGGTGGAGAACAGGCCCTCGCGCGCCCGGTCGGAGGTCGGGCGGGTGCCGTTGCCGGGGGGCACGGCCAGGCGCCGGCCGCCGGCCGTGCCGGCGATCACGCGGGTCATGGGTCTCGGTCCTTCGCGCTGCGGGTGGGGCGGCCCGCCTGCGCGGACCACTCCCCACGATATGGCGTCGGACGGGACGGGGCCGCGCCAGCCGGCCCCGCCGCCCGTTCACCCCTTGTCGAGGTACTGCTCGCGCTCGGCGTCCAGCAGGGCCTGGAGGGCGATGCGCAGCTCCGGATAGCCGGACAGTTCGGGGTCGGCGGCGACCACCGAGGTGGCTTCCTCCCGGGCGGCCTCGATGACCTGCTCGTCCTCGATGACGGCGAGCATCCGCAGGGACGTACGGGCGCCGGACTGGGCCTGGCCGAGGACGTCGCCCTCGCGGCGCTGCTCCAGGTCGATACGGGACAGCTCGAAGCCGTCCAGGGTGCCGGCCACGGCGGCGAGCCGGGCCCGCGCGGGGCTGGCCTCGGGCATCTCGCTGA
The DNA here is from genome assembly GCF_055567735.1 of Streptomyces sp. NPDC026394. Classification (NCBI taxonomy): domain Bacteria; kingdom Bacillati; phylum Actinomycetota; class Actinomycetes; order Kitasatosporales; family Streptomycetaceae; genus Streptomyces; species Streptomyces sp. NPDC026394. Next base: position 800,433 of record NZ_JBVHPX010000001.1, on the reverse strand, counting down.
CCAGCAGGCACAGCCCCGGGGCCGACCCGCGGCCGACCCGGCCGCGCAGCTGGTGCAGCTGGGAGACGCCGAACCGGTCCGCGTCCATGATCACCATGGCGGTGGCGTTGGGCACGTTCACCCCGACCTCGATGACGGTGGTCGCCACCAGCGCGTCCACCTCGCCGGCCGCGAACCGGCGCATCACCGCGTCCTTGTCGTCCGGGTGCATCCGGCCGTGCAGCACCTCGACGCGCAGCCCGGCGAGCGGCCCCTTCGTGAGCTGGTCGGCGACGTCCAGGACGGCCAGCGGGGGCCGCTTGTCCTCGCCCCCGCCGTCCCCTGCCTCCTCCGCGGACTTCTTCTTGGCGCCCTTGCCCTTCGGCGCCTCCTCCTCGTCACCGATGCGGGGGCAGACCACGTACGCCTGGTGGCCGGACCCGACCTCCTCGCGCACCCGCTCCCAGGCCCGCGCCAGGAAGTGCGGCTTGTCCTTGGCGGGCACGACATGGCTGGCGATCGGCGAGCGCCCGGCGGGGAGTTGGTCCAGTACGGAGGTCTCCAGGTCGCCGAAGACGGTCATCGCGACCGTACGGGGAATGGGGGTGGCCGTCATGACGAGGAGGTGCGGCGGCTGCTTGCCCTTGCCGCGCAGCGCGTCCCGCTGCTCCACACCGAAGCGGTGCTGCTCGTCGACGACGACCAGGCCGAGGTCGTGGAACTGCACCTTGTCCTCGATCAGCGCGTGGGTGCCGATGACGATCCCGGCCTCGCCCGTGACCAGGTCCAGCAGGGCCTGCCGGCGGGCGGCGGCGCCCATCGACCCGGTCAGCAGCACCACCTTCGTGCCGTGCTCGGCGCCGCCCAGCATCCCTCCCTCGGCCAGCTCCCCCATCATCTCGGTGATGGACCGGTGGTGCTGCTGGGCGAGCACTTCGGTGGGCGCGAGCATCGCCGCCTGCCCGCCGGTGTCCACGACGGCGAGCATGGCGCGCAGGGCGACCATCGTCTTCCCGCTGCCGACTTCCCCTTGCAGGAGCCGGTGCATCGGGTGGTCCGTCGCCAGGTCGTCGAAGATCTCGCGGCTGACCTTCTGCTGGCCTTCGGTGAGGGTGAAGGGGAGTTTCGCGTCGAAGGCGTCGAGCAGGCCGCCCGGGGTCAACGGGCGCGGGGTGGCGGGGAGTTGGGTCTCCGCCATGCGGCGGCGGGCGAGGGCCACCTGGAGGACGAACGCCTCGTCCCACTTGAGCCGGGAGCGGGCGTCCTCGATGTCCGCCTTCGTGCGCGGGCGGTGGACCTTCTCCAGGGCGTCCGGGAGCGGCAGCAGGGCCCGGCCCGCGCGCAGCGCCTCCGGCAGCGGGTCGAGTGCCTCGCGGGCGCTGGGCAGCACCGCGTCGACGGCCTTGGTGATCTTCCAGGAGGCCATCTGCTGGCAGGCCGGGTAGATCGGCATGAGGCGGCCGGCGAAGGCGTCCACGGCCTCCTCGCCGGTCGCGCCCCCCTCGCCTTCCAGCAGCGCGTATTCGGGGTGGGCCAGTTGCAGCTTGCGGTTGAAGACCGAGACCTTGCCCGCGAACATCGCGCGGCGGCCGGGCAGCAGGTCCTTGTGCGGTTTGTGGATGCCCTTGCCGAAGAAGACGAGCTGGAGGCGGCCGCTGCCGTCGGTGAGGGTCACTTCCAGGCGCTGGCCGCGGCCGTTGTTGAACTTCAGCACGCGGGCGTCCGCGACCCGCGCGACGACCGTGACGTGTTCGTCCAGCGGCAGGTCGGAGAGCCGGGTCAGCTCACCGCGCTCCGCGTATCTGCGCGGATAGTGGTGCAGCAGGTCGCCGACCGTGTGCAGGCCGAGATGCTCGGCCATCACCTTGGCGGTGGTGCCACCGAGAATCTTCTTCAGGGGTTCGTCGAGCGCGGACACGCAGACCATTGCACACCACGCCACTGACATCCGGCGGCAGGCCCCGGAATTCCGCCGGGACGGCCCGGATTCCCGCACCGCCTTCCGGGGCGTTATTCGACGCCGATGAGAAGGGGGGCACCGCGCTGTCCGCCTTCGTAGACGACGGTGTCCACGGCCAGGTGGCGTTCCCGTACGTGCCTTTCCAGGCGCTCCGCGAGGGAATCGGGGAAATCCGCGCCCAGGACGAGCGTCACCATTTCCCCGCCCGCGGAGAGCATCCGGTCCAGTACGGTCACCGCGGTCGCGGCCAGGTCGGAGCCGATCACCACCACGTCCCCGTCGATCAGCCCGAGGACGTCGCCGGCCTGGCAGACGCCGGCCATCGTCCAGGACTGCCGTTCGGCGACGGCCAGCTCGGCGTAGCGGGTGGCGCCCGCGGCCGAGGTCATGGCCACCATGTCCTCGTCGAAGCTGCGGGCGGGCTCGTGCACGGCCAGCGCGGCGATGCCCTGGACGGCGGCGCGGGTGGGGATCAGGGCGACCCGTACGCCTTCGGTACGGGCCTGCTCGGCCGCGGCGGCGGCCATGTGCCGCAGCTCGGGGTCGTTGGGCAGCAGCATCACCTCGCGGGCGTTCGCCTGCCGGATGGCCTGCACCAGCTCGCCGCTGGCGGGCGGCTCCCCGGGGCGTACGGTCACCGCGGTCGCGCCGGCCTCGGCGCACAGACCGGCGAGCCCGTCACCCGGCACCACGGCCACCACGGCGCGCGCCGCGGGCTCGGGCGCGCGGCGGCGGGCGCCCCGGCCGCCGCCGTCCGGTGCCCCGAAGTGGGTGATGCGGATGCGGTGCGGGCGGCCCGCCTCGATGCCCGCCTCGACGGCGGCGCCCGCGTCGTCCACGTGGACGTGCACGTTCCACAGCCCGTCGCCGCCGACGACCACCAGGGAGTCGCCCAGGCCGTCCAGCCGTGCGCGCAGCCGGGCCACGGCGGAGTCGTCGGCCTCCAGGAGGTAGATCACTTCGAAGGCGGGACCGTCCGGGTCGGCGTCGTCGCCGTGGGCCGTGCCCTCCGGGCGCTGCTCCGCGAAGGCCGGTCCGTCCCCGCCCGCCGCCGGGCAGCCGCCCGCCACCGGCACGGGCGCGTCCGGCCGTACGGTGATCGCCGCGGTCGGCACTTCTCCGGAGAGCGCCCCGGCCAGCGCGCCCAGCAGGGCGACCAGGCCGCAGCCGCCCGCGTCCACGACGCCCGCCCGGCCCAGGACCGCGAGCTGGCCCGGCGTCGCGTCCAGGGCGGTACGTGCTCCTTCGTACGCGGCCCTGGCGACCGCCGCCGGGGTCCCGTCGGCCCGCTCCGCCGCCTGCGCGGCCACGGTGGCGACCGTCAGGACCGTGCCCTCGACGGGGTGCGCCACCGCCTCGTACGTCGACTCGGCCGCCCGCCGCAGGGCCCGCTTGAGCGCCGCCGCCGGGCCGCCGGGCCCAGCACCGACCTCACCCCCGGCCCCCAGAATCTCCGCCATCCCGCGCAGTAGCTGCGCGAGGATCGTGCCGGAGTTGCCGCGGGCGCCGATCAGGGCGCCGTGGGCCATGGCGCCGACGGCGTCGGCCAGGTCCGGGGCGGCGCCCGAGGCGCCGTGGCCGTCGAAGGCGGCCTCGACCGCGCGGGCCGCGGACTCCACGGTCAGGTACAGGTTGGTGCCGGTGTCGCCGTCGGCCACGGGGTAGACGTTGATCGCGTCGATCCGCTCGCGCTCGCGGCCCAGGGCCTGGAGCGCGAGGGCGCACCAGGTACGTACCGCATCGGCGTCGAGCGGGTGCGGCACCGTTCGTCCTCCTCGGCCAGCGGCCCTCGGCGGGCTCGGCTCGGTCATGCGATCCACCGCACAGTAGTGGCGCGGGGGCCCGGCGGCCGGGGCGGGGGCCGGGGCGCTCATGGTAGTTTCGTTCTACGGGAGCGGTCGTTGTATGCTGCTCCGGTTGCCCGATGCGAATCGGGCCATTCCTCTCCTGGCGAATCGGGTCGGTTCAATGCACTCCGCTCGCCGGGATTCACCGTAAGTGCATCTGAAGTCTTTGGAGTGACCCGTGGCTGCCAACTGCGACGTCTGCGGCAAGGGGCCGGGCTTCGGCAAGAGCGTTTCCCACTCGCACCGCCGTACCAACCGTCGTTGGAACCCCAACATCCAGACGGTGCGCGCGGTCATCGGGCGCACGCCGAAGCGGCTCAACGTCTGCACCTCGTGCATCAAGGCCGGCAAGGTCTCGCGCTGACGTCCTAGTCGAAGCGCAGCCCCGCCGGTTGCCTGAAAGCCGGTCCACCTCGGTGGGCCGGCTTTTTGCCGTACCGGGAGCCCGTACGCCCGGAGCCCGTACACCCGGAGCCCGTACACCCGGAGCCCTACGCCCTGATGCCGGGCACCGGGCACCTCCTAGCCCCGCATCCGCCAGCCATGATCCACCGGCCCGATCCCCGCGCCCAGGCGGAAGCCGCCCGCGATGGCGCCGGTGACGTACTCCTTGGCCGCCGTCACGGCCTCCGGGACCGTGTCCCCCAGGGCGAGCCGGGCGGCGACGGCGCTGGCGAGGGTGCAGCCGGTGCCGTGGGTGTGCCGGTTGTCGTGCCGCGGGGCGCGCAGCCAGTGCTCCTCGGTGCCGTCGGTGAGCAGGTCGACGGCGTCGCCCTCCAGATGGCCCCCCTTGATCAGCGCCCAGCGCGACCCGAAGCCGAGGACCGCGGCGGCGGCGCGCGGCAGATCGGCCTCTTCCCGCACCCGTACGCCTGTGAGCTGCGCCACTTCGTCGAGGTTGGGGGTGGCGAGGGTGGCCGTCGGCAGCAGCTTGGTGCGGACGGCGTCCAGCGCGGAGGCGGCCAGCAGGGCGTCGCCGTGCTTGGAGAGGCCGACCGGGTCGACGACGACCGGCGCGGACACCCCGGCGAGCAGGGCGGCGACGGTCTCGACCAGTTCGGGTGAGGACAGCATCCCGGTCTTGACGGCCTGGACGCCGATGTCGTCGACGACGCTGCGGAACTGGGCCCGGACGGCTTCGGCGGGCAGTTCCCACGCGCCCTGCACGCCGAGTGAGTTCTGCGCGGTGACGGCGGTCAGCACGCTCATGCCGTGCGTGCCGAGCGCCAGCATCGTCTTCAGGTCGGCCTGGATGCCCGCGCCGCCGCCGGAGTCGGACCCGGCGACGGTCAGGACGCGTGGAGGTGTGCGCATACCGGCGAATCTACCGGGGCGCCGTGCGGGGCCTGGCCGCGGTCCCTCAGGCGCGGACCGGTCCCGCGGTTCCTTCTCGGGCGCGTGTTCGGCCCGCGGTCCCTCAGGCGCCCGGCTGCTCGCCGTCCTCGTCCTCGCCGAAGTGGTCCCAGCCCGCGCTGGACCACGGTGCGCCGTCCACCGTCACCTGCGGCAGCGCCGACGGGTTCAGCACCTCGCCGATCACCTTCCAGCGGGCGGGCAGCTTCACGTCCGGCGGGAACGTCGCCACGATGGCGTGGTCCTCGCCTCCGTTGAGCACCCACTGCATCGGGTCCACGCCGACCGCCGTACCGATGTCGGACATCTGCGAGGGGATGTCGATCTGGCCCGAGCGCAGGTCGATACGGACCTTGCTGGCCTCGGCGATGTGGCCGAGGTCGGCGACCAGGCCGTCGCTGACGTCCGTCATGGCGGTGGCGCCGAGACCGGCCGCCGCCGGGCCCGCGTGGTACGGGGGTTCGGGGCGGCGGTGCGCCTCCACGAAGGCGCGCGGGGAGCGGAAGCCGCGGGTGAGGACCGCGTAGCCGGCCGCCGACCAGCCCAGCCAGCCGGTGACGGCGACGACGTCGCCCGGCTGGGCACCGGATCGGGTGACCGGTTCCTGGTTGCGGAGGTCACCCAGTGCGGTGATGGCGACGGTGATGGTGTCGCCGCGTACGACGTCGCCGCCGACCACGGCGGCGCCCGCCACCTGGCACTCGTCGCGCAGCCCGTCCATCAGCTCGGTCGCCCAGGTCGCGGGCAGTTCGGCGGGTACGACCAGGCCGAGCAGGATGGCGGTGGGCACCGCTCCCATGGCGGCGATGTCGGCCAGGTTCTGCGCGGCGGCCTTGCGGCCCACGTCGTAGGCGGTGGACCAGTCGCGGCGGAAGTGCCGCCCTTCGAGAAGTACGTCGGTGCTGGCCACGACCCTGCGGTCGGGCGCGGTGACCACCGCGGCGTCGTCGCCCGGACCGATCCGTACGGCCGGGGTGGCGGTGAGCCGGGAGGTCAGCTCCCTGATCAGCCCGAACTCTCCCAGCTCGCCCACGGTGCCCTTCATGCTGCTGCCCTTCCGATGCGTACGGACGATCCGTACTGCGCTGCCGATCCGTACTCCGTCACCGCGTGTCCGGCCCCCGCTCCCCCGGGGCGGCCGGTCCCCGCGCCGCGCGTCGCGTTCCCCGCCCGGGTCTCCCCGGCGCGCGCGCCGACGCGGTACCGTGGCGTCCCTTCTTCCCACATGATCCTCGAAGCCGCCCTGGAGGTCCCGTGGTACAGGCGTACATCCTGATCCAGACCGAGGTGGGCAAGGCGTCGGCCGTGGCGGAAGTGATCGCCAAGATCCCCGGCGTGATCCAGGCCGAGGACGTCACCGGTCCGTACGACGTGATCGTGCGGGCCCAGGCCGACACGGTCGACGAACTCGGCCGCATGGTGGTCGCCAAGGTTCAGCAGGTGGACGGCATCACCCGCACCCTGACCTGCCCGGTGGTCCATCTCTAGCTCCCCCGTATGCTCGGCCGGGTGATCTCCTCGTCGCGCCGGCTGCTGATTCCGGCCCTGCTCACCGTGGCGTTCGCCGCGGTGGGCTGCTCGTCCTCGGTCCCCGTCGCCGCCCCCGCGCCCGAGGGCGACTCCGCGCGGCAGTGCCGGGCGCTCCAGAAGAAGTTGCCGCGGACCGTGGACGGGCTGGAGCGGGGCACCGCCGATCCGGTCTCGGACTTCACCGCCGTCTGGGGCGATCCCGCCGTCCGGCTGCGCTGCGGGGTACGCAAGCCCGCCGTGCTGACGCCTGGGAGTGAACATTACAACCCCGGTGCGGACGCGGCGGAAGTCGACGGTGTCGACTGGCTCTTCGAGCAGCAGGACGACGGATACCGCTTCACGACCGTACTGCGCAAGACGTACGTCGAGGTGAGCGTGCCGGGGAAGTACGCCCCCGAGGTCGATGTGCTCACCGACCTCGCGGACGCCGTACGCACGACGGTGCCGGCCGGGGTCTGAGGCCGCCGGCCGGCCGCCTCAGCGCAGCCCGGTGGAGCGCCGCAGCGCCGCCTGGATCAGCCGGTCGACCAGCTCCGGGTAGCTGACGCCGCTCTCCTGCCACATCCGCGGGTACATCGAGATGGGCGTGAAACCGGGCAGCGTGTTGATCTCGTTGATCACGAACTCGCCGTTCTCCTGGAGGAAGAAGTCGGCGCGCACCAGTCCCTCGCAGGAGGCCGCCTCGAAGGCCGCCACGGCCAGCTCCCGGACGCGCGCGGTCTGCTCCTCGGCGAGCGGCGCGGGCACGATGCCGCTGGCCGAGTCGATGTACTTGGCCTCGAAGTCGTAGAAGGAGTGGTCCGAGACCGGCGGGATCTCGGCCGGGACGCTGGCGCGCGGGCCGTCCTCGAACTCCAGGACGCCGCACTCGATCTCCCGGCCGGTCAGCAGCGACTCCACGATGATCTTGGGGTCGTGGCGGCGGGCCTCCGCGACGGCCGCGTCCAGGCCGGAGAGGGCGTCCACCTTGGTGATGCCCATGGAGGAACCGGCGCGGGCGGGCTTCACGAACAGCGGCCAGCCGTGTTCCCCGGCGAAGTCCACGATCTTCTTGCGGGCCGCGGCCGGGTCCTGCTCCCACTCGCGGGGGCGGACGACCTCGTACGGGCCGACCGGCAGCCCGAAGGAGGTGAACACCCGCTTCATGTAGTCCTTGTCCTGGCCGACGGCCGAGGCGAGCACACCGGAGCCCACGTAGGGCACGCCGGACAGCTCCAGGAGGCCCTGGAGGGTGCCGTCCTCACCGTACGGGCCGTGCAGCACCGGGAAGACGACGTCGACCTCGCCGAGCACCTTGGGCGTCGTGCCGGGCTCGCTGTAGACGACCTCGCGGCTGGTCGGGTCCACCGGCAGGACGACGGTGCCCTCGGCGGATCCGCTCAGCTCCGCCACGTTCGGCAGCTTCCGGTCCGTGATGGCCATCCGCTCCGGGGCGTCGGCGGTCAGCACCCACCGTCCGTCGGTCGTGATGCCGATGGGCAGCACGTCGTACTTCTCGCGGTCGATGGCGGCCAGCACGGCGCCCGCGGTGACCACGGAGATGGCGTGCTCGGAGCTGCGCCCGCCGAACACGACGGCGACGCGGGGCTTCTGGGAAGGGGTCTCGCTGCTCATATCGCGTTGAGCGTACCTGCTGCCCCAGGAGGAGTCGGAGCCTGTGTCACCACCCCGGCCCCGGGAGTCGCCGCGGGCCCCGCGGCCGGGCGGGGCCGGGGGCCGGAGCCGGTCCCGGGGCACCGGCCCGTACGCCTCCCGGGCGTGGCGCGAGCGCGCTCAGTGCCGCTCGGGCTTGGCGCTGCGCGCCATCAGTTCCTTGAGGGCCACCAGCGGCGGCTTGCCCTCGTGGACGATGTCCACGACCGTCTCGGTGATCGGCATGTCGACGCCGTGCCGGCGGGCGAGATCCAGTACCGACTCGCAGGACTTGACGCCCTCCGCGGTCTGCTTGGTGACCGCGATGGTCTCCTCCAGCGTCATGCCGCGGCCCAGGTTGGCGCCGAAGGTGTTGTTGCGGGACAGCGGCGAGGAGCAGGTGGCGACCAGGTCGCCCATGCCGGCGAGGCCGGCGAAGGTGTGCGCGTCGGCGCCCATCGCCAGGCCCAGCCGGGTCGTTTCGGCGAGGCCGCGGGTGATCAGGGACGCCTTGGCGTTGTCGCCCAGACCCATGCCGCCGGCCATGCCGACCGCCAGCGCGATGACGTTCTTGACCGCGCCGCCCAGCTCGGCGCCGACCACGTCGGTGTTGGTGTACGGGCGGAAGTAGGGGGTGTGGCAGGCGGCCTGGAGGCGCCGGGCCACGGCTTCGTCCGCACAGGCGACGACCGCGGCGGCGGGCTGCCGGGCGGCGATCTCCTTGGCGAGGTTGGGGCCGGTCAGCACCGCGACCCGCTCGGCGGGAGCCTTGGCGACCTCTTCGACGACCTCACTCATCCGCTTGGCGGTGCCCAGTTCGACGCCCTTCATCAGGGAGACCAGGACGGTGTCGGCGGGCAGCAGCGGCGCCCAGGCGGCGAGGTTCTCGCGCAGCGTCTGCGAGGGGATGGCCAGGACGGTGAAATCGGCGCCGTGCGCGGCCTCCGCGGGGTCGGTGGTGGCCCGTACGGTGTCCGGCAGCTCCGCGTCCGGCAGGTAGTCGGGGTTGGTACGGCCGGTGTTGATGGCGTCGACCAGGCCCGCTCTGCGGCCCCACATCGTCACCTCGCAGCCCGCGTCGCCGAGCACCATCGCGAATGCGGTGCCCCAGGACCCCGTGCCGTAGACGGCGCAGCGCGTCACTTGCCTTCATCCTCCTGTGTCTTCGGTGCCTGGTCGTCCAGTTTCACGCCCTGCTCGTCCAGCTTCCGCGCCCGCTCGGCGGCCTGCTGTTCGCGACGGGCCCGGCTGCGCCGGACGGCGTCCTTGCGGTGGTCGTACGGTTCGGCCGGCGCCGGTTCGTCCCGCACCTCGGCGAGGATCGCGGTGACGGCGGCCATGACCTTGTCGGTCACCTCGCGCAGCACCTCGGCGGTGGGCTCCTTGCCGTAGAACTCGCTCAGGTCGACCGCCGGCCCCGCCTTGACCCGCAGGGTCTTGCGCGGGAAGAGCCGCAGCTTCTTCTCCTTGGCGTACGGCGGCATGACCTCGTTGGCGCCCCACTGCGCCACCGGGATGACCGGCGCCTTGGTGAGCAACGCCACCCGGGCGGCCCCGGTCTTGCCCTGCATGGGCCACATGTCGGGGTCGCGGGTGAGGGTGCCCTCGGGGTAGAAAGCGACGCATTCGCCCTTGTTGATGGCGGCCACCGCGGCGCGGAAGGCCACCGCGGCGTCGGCGGATTCCCGGTAGACGGGGATCTGGCCGGTTCCGCGCATCATCAGGCCGACGAAGCCGCCCTTGAAGAGTCCGGACTTGGCGAGGAATCGCGGGACCCGGCCGGTGTTGTACTGGTAGTGCGCATACGACAGCGGGTCCAGATACGAGTTGTGGTTGACCGCGGTGATGAATCCGCCGTCGGCGGGAATGTGCTCCATTCCCTGCCAGTCCCGCTTGAACAGAACCAGGAGCGGCGGTTTGCAGATGACCGCGGCCAAGCGGTACCAGAAGCCGATTCTGCGGCGGGACACTGGGACACCCTCCTTGTGGGATCTGCTGAGCTGCTGCGACCCGGCAGCCGCACAAGTGTCGCCCCAGGTACCCGCTATGTCGAGAACACCGTAACCCCGCCGCTCACGGAAGGCGGTGGCGGCGGGTGAGAATGAGGGCGATGCGAAGAGACGGAGCGGACGTGGGCTGGAGCCTGGTCGTACCGCTGAAACCCCTGGTACGGGCGAAGAGCAGGCTGTCCCGGGCGGCGGGGGAACAGCTCCGGCCCCAGTTGGCACTGGCGTTCGCGCTGGACACCGTGACGGCTGCGCTGGCCTGCGAAGACGTCCTGGATGTGGCGGTTGTCACGGACGATCCGGTGGCCGGGGAGCGGTTGGCGGCCCTCGGAGCGCGGGTCGTCGCCGACGTGCCGGGCCGCGGCCTGAACGCCGCGCTGGCGTACGGCGCGGGTCTGGTGCGGCGGCGGCGCGCCGCCGCGGCCGTGGCGGCACTGAACGCGGATCTCCCGGCGTTGCGTCCCGCGGAACTGGGGCGGGTGCTGTCGGCCGCCGCGGCATTTCCCCGGGCATTTCTCGCGGATGCGGCGGAAATCGGGACGACACTGCTGTGCGCGGCTCCGGGAGTGGAATTGGCACCCGCTTTCGGGGGGCCGTCCCGGGCGCGTCACCGCGAATCGGGAGCGCGGGAGATCGTGCTGCCGGGGACCGAATCCGTACGCCGGGACGTGGACACCGGGGAGGATCTGCGGGCCGCGCTGGCACTGGGTGTGGGGCGGCACACCGCCCGCTGTGTGCCGCGGATGCGGGCTTACCCGGCGGCGGAAGGCGTCCGGGCGCCCGGAGTATGACGCAATGCGGCGGGGTGCCCGGAGGGCGGCAGAGAACCGTCACACCGCCGGGAAGGGCGCCGGAAAGCCGCCGGAACCCCTGAGTAGTGCCGGAAGACCGCCGGAAGCCCTGGCAAGTGCCGGAAAGCCGTCAGAACGTCTGAAGAGTGACGAGCACGATGCGGCGACCGTCGCCGGCCTCGCCCTCGACGTCGACACGGACCCGCTGGCCGGGCCGCAGCAGCCGCAGGCCGCCCGCGTCGAAGGCCGCGGCGTCGAAGGGCAGCGGGGTGCCGTCGTCGAGCAGCACGCTGCCGGAACGGGTCTGGGCGTCGTAGGTGTACGCGGTGGCCTGCATGGTGACCAGCCTAGACGGCACAGGGCTCCGGGCCGCGCGGGGGCCGCGCCGCACACCGGGCGGGCGGTCCGGGACGCACCGCGGGCCGGGCCCCCCGAGGGGGGTCCGGCCCGACGCGTGGCGTCGCCGCTGCTGGATTACCGCTTGCGGGCGGTGGTCTTCTTGGCGGTGGTCTTGCGGGCCGTGGTCTTCTTGGCCGGGGCCTTCTTGGCCGTCGCCTTGGTCGCGGGCGCGGTCTTCTTGGCCGTCGCCTTCTTGGCGGTGGCGGTGGCCTTCTTGGCCGGGGTGGCCTTCTTGGCGGTAGCCGTGGTCTTCTTGGCCGCCGACTTCTTCGCCGTGGCCGTGGTGGTGGCCTTCTTCGCCGCCGGGGTGGCCTTCTTGGCGGTGGCCGTGGCCTTCTTCGCCGTGGCGGTGGTCTTCTTCGCCGGCGTGGCCTTCTTGGCGGTGGCCGTGGCCTTCTTCGCGGCCGACGACTTCTTGGCCGTGGCCTTCTTGGCAGCGGCCTTGGCCGTCGTACGGGTGGAACCGCCCGAAAGGCTGCCCTTGGGGGCCTTCTTGACGGCCACGTCGTTCTTCGGGAGCTTCTTCGAGCCGCTGACCAGGTCCTTGAAGCCCTGACCCGCGCGGAAACGCGGCACCGAGGTCTTCTTGACCCGCACCCGCTCACCCGTCTGCGGGTTGCGGGCGTAGCGGGCCGGACGGTCCACCTTCTCGAACGAACCGAATCCGGTGACCGATACGCGGTCGCCGGAGACAACTGCACGGACGATTGCGTCCAGTACCGCGTCCACCGCGTCCGCGGCGTTCTGACGGCCGCCGAGCTTGTCGGCAATGGCTTCTACGAGCTGCGCCTTGTTCACGTCTTCCCCTTCGGAGACATTGCTGGAACGAAAGTGTTCAAGCCTTTTCGCACGTTAGGCAGATATATACCGCAAATCAAACACGAAACGGGCTAATCACCCTTGTGCCGCAACGAACTCGACCTTCACGGAGTTCCATCGGCGTGCACGTCTACGGGAAAACGACCCTCGTCGAGGTCGTTCATGAACCACTCCAGACGCCTTGCCGCGTCCGCCAGATCGTGTTTCGCCGCCGCCGTGATGACGAGCAGCTTCCGGGTCAGCGCCATGCGTACGCCCTCCGGGACTTGCAGTGTCCGCACTCGTGTGTGTGCGTCCTTGAGTCGGTCGGCGACGAGACCGTAGAGCTCGAGTTGGTCGTCGCGTTCCATGCGCTAATTGTGCCATCTGCGGCGAGTTGTCGCTTCACGGGGCCTCAACGGCAGCCTTCACACGCCGATGCGCCCCCTGCCAACTAGCAAGGGGCGCATCGTACGCAATAAGGCTTTGAGCCAAAAAACCCGAGGTCAGACTACTACCGTACGCGGTTTGAACGACGGCCTGTTCGCCTCGTACCCGGCGATGGCCTCCTCCTCCCGAAGAGTGAGGCTGATGTCGTCCAGTCCCTCCAGCAGCCGCCAACGCGCGTTCTCGTCCAGCTCGAACCCAGCGGTGATGCCCGGTGCCCGGACCTGCCGGCCGACGAGGTCGACGGTGACCTCGGCCGCGGGGTCCGCCTCGGCGAGCTTCTGCAGCGCCTCGACGGTCTCCTGCGGGAGCACCACGGTCAGCAGTCCGTTCTTCAGCGAGTTGCCCCGGAAGATGTCGGCGAAACGCGAGGAGATGACGGCTTTGAAGCCGTAGTTCTGCAGGGCCCACACCGCGTGCTCACGCGAGGAGCCGGTGCCGAAGTCGGGCCCGGCCACCAGGACGGTCGCCCCCCGGTACGCCTCCTGGTTCAGCACGAACCCCGGGTCCTTGCGCCAGGCCTCGAAGAGCCCGTCCTCGAAACCGTCGCGGGTGACCTTCTTGAGCCAGTGGGCCGGGATGATCTGGTCGGTGTCGACGTTGCTGCGGCGCAGCGGTACGGCCCGGCCGGTGTGCGTGGTGAAAGCTTCCATGGTGGTTCAGACTCCCGCGGGCGTGCGTACGTCGGCGTCGGCGTCGGACAGGTCGGCCGGCGATGCCAGATGGCCGAGAACCGCCGTTGCGGCGGCGACCTGGGGCGAGACCAGGTGGGTGCGGCCGCCCTTGCCCTGCCGCCCCTCGAAGTTGCGGTTGGAGGTCGAGGCGGAACGCTCGCCGGGCGCAAGCTGGTCCGGGTTCATCCCGAGGCACATCGAGCAGCCGGCGTGCCGCCACTCGGCACCGGCCTGGGTGAAGACCTTGTCGAGGCCTTCCGAGACCGCCTGGAGGGAGACCCGCACCGAGCCCGGTACGACGAGCATCCGTACGCCGTCGGCGACCCGGCGGCCCCGTACGATCTCGGCGGCGGAGCGCAGATCCTCGATGCGTCCGTTGGTGCACGAACCTACGAAGACGGTGTCCACACGGATGTCACGCAGCGGCTGACCGGCCGTCAACCCCATGTATTCCAGGGCCTTTTCGGCGGCGAAGCGCTCCGATGCGTCCTCGTACGAAGCGGGGTCGGGGACGGCCGCCGAAAGGGGTGCGCCCTGGCCCGGGTTGGTGCCCCAGGTGACGAACGGGGCCAGCTCGGAGGCGTCCACGACGACCTCGTGGTCGAAGACCGCGTCGTCGTCGGTGCGCAGGGTCTTCCAGTACGCGACGGCGTCGTCCCAGTCCGCCCCCCGGGGCGCGTGGTCGCGGCCCTGGAGGTAGGCGAAGGTGGTCTCGTCGGGGGCGATCATGCCGGCCCGGGCGCCCGCCTCGATGGACATGTTGCAGATGGTCATCCGGGCCTCCATCGAGAGCTTCTCGATGGCCTCGCCGCGGTACTCGATGACGTAGCCCTGGCCGCCGCCGGTGCCGATCCGGGCGATGACGGCGAGGATCAGGTCCTTGGCGGTGACGCCGTCCGGCAGCTCGCCCTCGACGGTGACGGCCATGGTCTTGAAGGGCGCCATCGGCAGCGTCTGGGTGGCCAGCACGTGCTCGACCTGGCTGGTGCCGATGCCGAAGGCCAGCGCGCCGAACGCGCCGTGGGTGGAGGTGTGGCTGTCGCCGCAGACCACGGTGGTGCCCGGCTGGGTCAGTCCCAACTGCGGTCCCACTACGTGGACGACTCCCTGCTCGACGTCGCCCAGCGGGTGCAGCCGGACGCCGAACTCCGCGCAGTTCTTGCGCAGCGTCTCCAGTTGGGTGCGGGAGACGGGGTCGGCGATGGGCTTGTCGATGTCGAGGGTGGGGGTGTTGTGGTCCTCGGTGGCGATGGTGAGGTCGGTGCGCCGCACCGGCCGGCCGGCCTTGCGCAGGCCGTCGAACGCCTGCGGGCTGGTCACCTCGTGGAGCAGGTGCAGGTCGATGAAGAGGAGGTCGGGTTCGCCTTCGGCGCGCCGGACGACATGGTCGTCCCAGACCTTCTCCGCGAGTGTCCGTGCCATCGCTTTCCCTCCGGCCGGCCGCATTGCCGGCCCAACTCGACTGTGTACGCGGCGCCCGTCCCCCGGATCCGGACGCCGTGCCGGGCCCTGGTCGAGGGCCGCGACTACAGATTGGCGGCTTCCCAGGAAAATTGAACTTGCGTTTCACACTGTGAGACGCGAGTATCGTTTCATGGACAACTCTAGCGGCGTCGGCGTTCTCGACAAGGCAGCTCTGGTACTGAGCGCTCTGGAGTCCGGTCCGGCCACCCTCGCCGGGCTGGTCACGGCGACCGGGCTCGCACGACCCACGGCACACCGGCTGGCCGTGGCACTGGAACACCACCGGATGGTGGCGAGGGACATGCAGGGCCGGTTCATCCTCGGCCCGCGGCTGTCGGAACTGGCCGCGGCGGCCGGCGAGGACCGCCTGCTGGCCACGGCCGGACCGGTGCTCACGCATCTGCGTGACGTGACGGGCGAGAGCGCGCAGCTCTACCGGCGCCAGGGCGACATGCGGATCTGCGTGGCCGCGGCGGAACGGCTGTCCGGACTGCGGGACACCGTCCCGGTCGGCTCCACGCTCCCCATGAAGGCCGGTTCGGCGGCCCAGATCCTGATGGCCTGGGAGGAGCCGGAGCGCCTGCACCGCGGCCTCCAGGGCGCCCGTTTCACGGCCACCGCGCTGTCCGGCGTACGGCGCCGGGGCTGGGCGCAGTCGATCGGCGAGCGGGAGCCCGGCGTGGCCTCGGTCTCCGCTCCCGTACGCGGCCCGTCGAACCGCGTGGTCGCCGCCGTCTCGGTCTCCGGACCGATCGAGCGGCTGACCCGCCACCCGGGCCGGATGCACGCCCAGGCGGTCATCGACGCGGCGGCCCGGCTCAGCGAGGCGCTGCGCCGCACGGGCTGACCGGCTGCCCCGCCGACCTGCCGACCTGCCGACCTGCCGGGACACCGACCGGTCGGGGCGCCCGCCGACGTCCGCCCCAACCGGTCGGCCCGTACTCCGTATTACGCCACGCTCACGGGCGCACTCCGCGCCCCGCGCCGGCCGGGCGCGACGACGCCACGCGCGGCACCGAGCCCGGTCGGCGGCATCGAGCGGTAGAACGTGCTGTACGCGCCCGCCGGCACGACGTACGTCTCGTGCCAGATCCCCACTCCCCCCTCGCCGCTCCGCGCACGACGGTTGAACGCCGTCCACGCGGGGCGGTGCTGCATGTCCCGGTCCGAGGCGTAGGCGTACAGCTTCTCCCGCGACTCCCAGTACTGGATGACGGTGAAGACGCGCGGCCCGCCGTTCAGCATCCGGAAGCCCAGCATCCCCGCGCCCCGTTCGCGCGCCAACTCCTTGAGCATCCGCGGCATGGCGAGCAGCGTCGGCAGCCAACTGCGCACCGACCGGAGCCGGTTGATGCGCATCCCGACCAGGAAGACGACCACCTCCTCGTCGGTGTCCGCCACCGCACTCCCCGGTACGACCTTGTCCCCCATGACGACCCCCTGTCATCTCTTCTTTGGATAGCGTCACTATCCATGCTTGGATAGTGACACTCTCCAAGGAAAGGCGCAAGGGTATGCGACTGGCGGAACTGAGCGAGCGCAGTGGGGTGCCCACCGCCACGATCAAGTACTACTTGCGGGAGCGGCTGCTGCCGCCGGGCGAGCGGATCACCACCACCAAGGCCGAGTACGGCGACACCCATCTGCGCCGGCTGCGCCTGGTCCGCGCGCTGGTCCAGGTCGGGAAGATGCCGGTGGCCGCCGCGCGCGAGGTACTGGCCGCGGTCGAGGACGAGTCGCTGGACCACCACATGCGCCTCGGCGCGGCCGTGTGGGCCCTGCCGCACGACCCCGCCCCCACCGAGGAGACTCCGGAGATCACCGCCGCACGCGGGACGGCGGACGAGCTGCTGCGCCGCCTGGGCTGGCAGTACGGGCTGGAGCTGGGACCGGTCTCCCCCGCGTACGGAATGCTGGTGAACGCGCTGGCCGCGCTCGCCCGGCTCAGCTATCCGCACACCGTCGAGAACGTACTCCCGTACGCCCGGATCGCGGGTGAACTGGCCGCCGCCGACCTGGACTTGGTGGAGGAGTACGAGACGCCCGCCGAGCAGGTGGAGGCCGCGGTGGCGCTGACCGTACTGCTCGAACCGGTACTGCTCAGTCTGCGGCGGCTGGCGGAGGCGGAGGAATCACACCGCCGCTTCAGGGCCGACTCCTCGTGACGCCGGGCCCCGCGGAGAGTGGGGCCCACCACGCGAAGAGGCCCTTCCCCGATCAGGGAAGGGCCTCTTCGTCGCGTACCCCCGACCGGATTCGAACCGGCGCTACCGCCTTGAGAGGGCGGCGTGCTAGGCCGCTACACAACGGGGGCTTGCTCTGCAGAACCGCAGTCTGACCTGCGATTTCGCGCTGGGCTACCAGGACTCGAACCTAGACTAAATGAACCAGAATCACTCGTGCTGCCAATTACACCATAGCCCATGGTGGTATAGACCAGTACCCCCGACCGGATTCGAACCGGCGCTACCGCCTTGAGAGGGCGGCGTGCTAGGCCGCTACACAACGGGGGCCCTAGCGATCCTTGCGTCGTCGCATCCGGGAGCGACCCGAAGGTGACGGTGAGAAAGGATCTGTACCCCCGACCGGATTCGAACCGGCGCTACCGCCTTGAGAGGGCGGCGTGCTAGGCCGCTACACAACGGGGGCCTGGTACTGCATGATCAAGACACCTTCAGAAGGTCTCTTGCTGGGCTACCAGGACTCGAACCTAGACTAACTGAACCAGAATCAGTCGTGCTGCCAATTACACCATAGCCCACCGGAACGCAACCCCCGCCGGGGGTTCAGTTCGGCTTGCGCTTCCCGGTCCGGCCTTTCGGCCCGCCCGGGCGGCGCAGAAAGAACATTACCCGAAGGTGGACGACGCTCCAAAACCGATAAGGCCGCGCACCAGCCCGGGCAGCTCACCGAGCCCGCCGATCCGCGTCACCCCGTCCGGCACGTCCGCCTCCGGCACCTCCCCCTCCGCGCCGGCCCGGTCCACCCACACCGCGCCCAGCCCGGCATCGCGCGCCCCGATGGCGTCCACGTCCAGCTTGTCCCCGACGTAGACGACCCGCTCAGGCGCCAGCCCCAGCGCATCACAGGCCGCCCGGAACGCCTCGGCCGCCGGCTTCGCGTGCCCCACCTCGTCGGCGCAGAGCACCACCTCGAAGTGATCACGAATTCCCAGCGTCCGCAGCTTGCGGTCCTGATTGGCGACGGAGGAGTTCGACAACACGCCCTGCCGGGCCAGCGGCGCCAGGTCCGTGAGCGCCTGGACGGCGTCCGGGAAGAGCGTCCAGGCCGCCTCGTACAGCGCGACATACCGCCCGAACCAGGCGTCCGCCTCGTCATCGCTCAGCACCGCCCCGAGAAAGGCCCGAGCCCGCTCCCTACGGTGCTCCAGGAACCCCACCTCCCCGGCAAGAAAGCGCGCGAAGGCGACCTCCATGCACTCCCGCCACCGCCCGAGCGCACACTCGGCGTCCGCGTACCGCCCGAGCAGCCCCTCGGCCTCGATGTGCCGAAGCGCTCCCGCGCGGTCGGACCCGGTGTAGTCGAAGAGGGTGTCGTCCACGTCCCAGAGGACGGCCTCGATGGTCATGAAACCGACGGTACCCGGGCAGGCCGCACGAGGACGCGATTTTTGCCCTGCGCACGTCAAGGCCACGGCATGCTGCCGGGTCCTGCTGAGGCGCGCTCGCGCGCCGAAGGTGACGTGGGGACCGGCGGCCGGGGTTCGGCCCGCCGGGGCCTCGTGCGTGTTCAGCGGTTATGTACGGGCGGGTGGGCCCCGTGGCCTTTAATCGCGGTCAGGAACGCGGCCATGCCGCTGCGGGTGGTCGACAGGATCACCTGCGGGGCGTCGCTCTCCCGGAGACGCACAGTGCCGTCGGGCGCAGCAGCGACGTTCACACAATTCACCGCCGCGTTGCTGTACGACGACTTCTGCCACTGGTATTCGTACATCCTCGGGGCCTCACAGACTCTTCGCGATCTTGTGGATGAAGTTGCGGCTCTCGGCGGGATCGAGTGCACACCGACTCATGCGGTCCAGCACTTCCCGGTAGCGGGCGAGCTGGTCCTCCGCATGAAGAATCTCCAGGCCGTGGTCGGTGTCCAGCAGGACGGTGTCCAGTTGAGGTACGGGCCCGCACACATAGGTGACCGGTTGGCCGCCCGCTGCGGGAAAGTCCGCCCGCCCGAACGGGATGACCTGGATCGTGATGTGCTCGTACTCACCCATGTCCATGAGATGCCGAAGCTGCGCGCGCACGACGTCCGGCCCGCCGATCCCCATCCGCAGAGCGGCTTCGTGGATGACCACGGTGTAGGGCAACGGCGGTTCCCCGTGCAGGACGCCTTGGCGCCTGATGCGGAACGCCGTGCGGTGTTCGATCTCGAACGGGCGCAGCGCGGGCACGTTCTGGCTGTACGCGGCGCGGATGTGTTCGGCGGACTGCAGGAGACCGGGCATCGCCACGAGCACAGCCACCCGCACTGCCTTGGCCTCGCGTTCGAACTCGGCGACTTCGACCAGCGCTGTGGGCAGCAGCTCACGGTATTCGTCCCACCAACCGCGCGTACGGCCGCCGGTCATCGCGGCCAGCGCCTCTACAAGAGCGTCATCCGAGCATTCGTAGAGCCGGGCCAACGCCCTCACCCGGTCCGCGCTGACCGCGTAACTGCCTGCCTCGATGTTGCTGATACGCGATTGCGGCACACCGAACAGTTCTCCGGCACGCGTCACAGACAGGTCCGCATGTTCCCGGAGGCGGCGCAGCTCGGCCCCCAGACGCCGTTGTCTGACCGTCGGCGGGACCTTGGCCCGGACCATGTCTTCTGCCTTTCACTCACAGGAGTGGTAGCGGTACGAAAACTAACCAAGTGGTGGTCTACATACCAGCAACCGCCCTAGTCTCCTCACCATCAGCTCCACAACTTGGCCCACAACCAGGAGACTTCACATGACCACCGTATCCCCACCCCCGCCCCTCCCCGACCCGCCTGACGGGTTCGGGCGGGAGGTCCAAGAGTTGGTCGATGCCACCGCGCCCCGCCTCTTCGCCGTCGTCGAGGAGTACGCCGTCGGCGGGTTCCGGGACGCCCGTGTCGCCGCCTGGGGGCTTGCCTACGAGGACGGGCGGGCGGATGTCGCTGCCGTGGGCTCCGGCTTCCGGATGTCGGTGGCGGCGCCGGAGCGGGCGGCCCGGTTCGTGTCGATGCGGCCGGGCAGTCTCGGGAGCGTCGTCTGGCCGGGGGCATGAGGGCCCGGCCGAACGGACCGGTCCGACCATCGCCGGACACCATCCGTCCGTCGGGGCACGGAAGCCCGGATCTCCTGGATGCGTGCCCCACCGCCGCCTACCGTGGGTCCCGCCCTGCCTACTCGTACCGGAGGTCGCCGGCCATGGACAGAGAGATCGAAGTGGATCGGGACGCCTGCGAGCGGACTCCGGACGCGATCCGTACGGCGTTGCAGCGGCGCCCGGACTGGCTCCAGTACTTCGAGCAGGACTGGCTCAGCGCGGCGGCGGAGTTCGACCGGGCGGAGCTGGACCGGGTGGTCGACAAGTGGTTCCCCTTCGCCTGTGCGTGCGCGACGCCCGGCTACCTGGATCAGGTGGAGCAGATGGCCAAGCGCCTGGCGGAGGGGGACACGGAAGGCATGGTCTTCCGGGACGCCGAGGGCAACGCGTACGACGCCGAGAACAATCCGATCGACGTCGGCGGGTGTCCATGACCGCCTACGTCATCAGGTACGCGGACCGCGCCGCACGGTGCAAGGCGGCCCTGGGCGCCGCGCAGCGGGCCTCCCTGGAGGAGCTGGAGAAACGGCTCAGCCTGAACCCGTTCGGCGCGCCTGCCAAGAGCCATCGGGACAACAGTTGGTCGGCCACCTTCGAAGGCGGCTTCATCCAGTACGTGGTGTCCAATACGCACGTCGTGATCAACGTCATCGACCTCGTGGCCGCGTGACCCGGCCCCGCCACACACGCCACGCCGAAGGGGCGGCCACCGACACCCGGTGGCCGCCCCTTCGGCGTACGACGTGAAAGCCGCGCGGTTACGCGCCCAGCTTCGCCAGTGCCGCGTCGATGCGGGACAGGGTGCGGTCCTTGCCCAGGATCTCCAGGGACTCGAAGAGCGGGAGGCCGACCGTGCGGCCCGTGACGGCCACACGGACCGGGGCCTGGGCCTTGCCGAGCTTGAGGCCGTGGGCCTCGCCGGCGGCCAGGACGGCTTCCTTGAGGGAGTCGGGGCTGGACCAGTCGGCGCCGGTCAGCTTCTCGCGGGCGGTGGTGAGCAGGGCCACCGGGTCGCCCTTCATCGCCTTGGTCCAGGACGCCTCGTCCTCGACCGGCTCCTTGCGGAAGAGGAAATCGACGTTGGCGGTGATGTCGGAGAGGACCGTCAGGCGGGTCTGCGCGTGCGGGGCGATGGCCTGCCAGGCCGCCTCGTCGAAGTCGGCCGGGTCCCAGTTGGCGTGCGGGGCCTGGAGCCAGGGGCGGCAGGCTTCGGCGAAGGCCTTCGGGTCCAGGCGGCGGATGTGGTCGGCGTTGATCGCCTCGGCCTTCTTCAGGTCGAAGCGGGCCGGGTTGGCGTTGACGTCGGCGATGTCGAAGGCCGCGACCATCTCGTCGATGGAGAAGACGTCCTGGTCGGCGGAGAAGGACCAGCCGAGGAGGGAGAGGTAGTTGAGGAGGCCCTCGGGGAGGAAGCCGCGCTCGCGGTACAGGTTCAGGGACGCCTGCGGGTCGCGCTTGGAGAGCTTCTTGTTGCCCTCGCCCATGACGTACGGGAGGTGGCCGAAGGCGGGGACCGTCTTGGCGACGCCCAGTTCGATCAGGGCCTTGTAGAGGGCCACCTGGCGCGGGGTGGAGGAGAGCAGGTCCTCGCCGCGCAGGACGTGGGTGATCTCCATCAGGGCGTCGTCGACCGGGTTGACGAGCGTGTAGAGGGGGGCGCCGTTGGCGCGGAGGATGCCGTAGTCCGGGACGTTCTCCGGGGTGAAGGTCAGCTCGCCGCGGACCAGGTCCGTGAAGGTGATCGGCTCGTCCGGCATCCGGAAGCGGACGATCGGCTCGCGGCCCTCGGCCTCGTACGCGGTGATCTCGTCGGCCGTCAGGACGCGGCACTTGCCGTCGTAGCCGGACGGCTTGCCGGCGGCGCGGGCGGCCTCGCGGCGGGCGTCCAGCTCGGCCGTGGAGCAGTAGCACTTGTACGCGTGGCCGGCGTCCAGCAGCTTCTGCGCGATCTCCTGGTAGAGGTCCATGCGCTGCGACTGCCGGTACGGCTCGTGGGGGCCGCCGATCTCGGGGCCCTCGTCCCAGTCCAGGCCCAGCCAGCGCATCGAGTCGAGCAGCTGGTTGTAGGACTCCTCGGAGTCGCGGGCCGCGTCGGTGTCCTCGATGCGGAAGACCATGGTGCCCTGGGTGTGCCGGGCGTAGGCCCAGTTGAACAGGGCGGTGCGGACCAGGCCCACGTGGGGGTTGCCGGTCGGGGAGGGACAGAAACGGACGCGGACGGGGGTCGCGTTAGCCACGCTTGATCACCTTGTTGGTGAGAGTGCCGATGCCTTCGATGTGGACGGCGACCTCGTCGCCGTCCTGGAGGGGGCCGACCCCGGCCGGGGTGCCCGTGAGGACGACGTCGCCGGGAAGCAGCGTCATCGCCTCGGTGATGTGCACGATCAGGTCCTCGACGGAACGGACCATTTCGCTGGTGCGGCCGAGCTGGCGCTGCTCACCGTTGACGGTGCACATGATCGTCAGGTCGCCGGGGTCCAGCTCGGTCTCGACCCAGGGGCCGAGCGGGCAGGAGGTGTCGAAGCCCTTGGCCCGCGCCCACTGCGCCTCGCGCTTCTGCACGTCACGGGCGGTGATGTCGTTGGCGCAGGTGTAGCCGAGGACGACGTCCTTGACCCGCTCGCGGGGGACCTCGCGGCACATGCGGCCGATGACGACGGCGAGCTCCGCCTCGTGGTGCACCTCCTGGGAGAAGGAGGGGTACACGATGGGGTCGCCGGGGCCGACCACCGAGGTGGAGGGCTTGAAGAAGGTGACCGGCACGTCCGGGACCTCGTTGCCCAGTTCGCGCGCGTGTTCGGCGTAGTTGCGGCCGACCGCGACGACCTTGTTGGGCAGGACCGGGGGCAGCAGGCGGACCTTGTCGAGGGGGACCTTGTGACCCGAGCGCTCGAATTCCGCGAAGGGATGTCCCTTGATGACGTCGATGTCGTCGCCGTCGAGGACGCCGAAGCCGACGTTGCCGTCGATGGAGAATCTGGCGATGCGCACGGGTTGCCGCTGCCCCTCATAGATCACTGGCCGGAGTTGACACTCCAGGCTATCGCGGGGGGCGCGGCGGGCCCGCCTGCCCTGGCGTTCGCCCTGGTGTCAGACGGCCGTGTCCGGCGCGGCGGCGGCCTGCGCGGGGACGGTCTGCGGCGCGGGGGCGTCCATGAGGACGGTGCGGCGGGGGTTGGCGGTCTGGGTGGGCAGCTCGACGGCGTGCTCCGGGGCCTCGGCCGCGGCGCTCTGGAGGTCGTCGGCGTCCTTGAGGTGGGCGAGGGTGGTGCGCCGCGGGTTGGCTATGTTGCGGAACATCATCGTGGTCTTCACTGCTTCATGCCTCGCGTGGGGACTCGGGGAACAAGGCCGCGGTCCGCTCGCGCGGGATTGCGGCCTTGTCGTTTCGGGCAACTGTGTAAAGCGTCAGGCTATGCGCGCTATTCCCCGCGCGACTCCGGGAAAGTCGACCCGGCACCTGTGAGTTTGCTCACGAACTGTGTGACAAATGCCGCATTTCTCATGATCAACATCCAGGGGCGAAACGGACATTGCAGGATTGAAGCCCATGTTCCGCTCCCGATCACCGCACCTGGGACAGGAGGTACCCGCGAGCGACTCGCGGGCATTAGTCCGTTATCGACGGCGCCACTCTCTACGTATTGTGACGTGTTCCGTACATTGCGTCACGCATGTCACAGGGGACGGCACCGCCCTTGTTGGAGATCCGGCACTGTGCTGGAATTCCACGGACCGCCGCAGGTTTCAGCCGGACGGCGCGCAGAGGGCGCAGCGAAGCGCCGCGCGGTGGTGCCGCTCTCTCGGCCAGAGAGGGCAGCTCGCCGGTCACTCACGACCGCCACACGGGGGCCCCGGTCCCCTACGACTCGACAACCGTCCCGCCGTTCACGCGGAGGGACGCCTGGTCCAGAGGTTGCGACGCTAGTGCAGGGACGTTTCAAGAGGGACGGGTCTCCCCAGGCCCGCCAGGGCCAAGGGGAAGCTGCGGCGGACCCGGAGCTGCGCGGCGGAAGCGACCGCGCCGCCTCGCCCCAGCATGGCCAGGGCCCCGGCCCGGCGGCCGGGGGTGACTCCGCCGACGGCGCCTCGCCCAAGCCGTCGAAGGGCGCCAAGGAGCCGAGCGGCCCCGGCGCGCGAATAGCCATGCGCAACTGGCGCATCAGCACCCGCCTGGTCTCCCTGCTCGCGCTCCCCGTCATCGCCGCGACCACGCTGGGCGGCATGCGCATCAACACGTCGCTGGAGAACATGGACCAGCTCGACAAGATGCAGCTCCTCACCGAGATGACGCGGCAGGCCACCGAGCTGGCCGACGCCCTCCAGACGGAGCGGGACAAGTCGGCGGGTCCGATCGCCGGCACCGGCAACGTCAAGGACGACGCCAGCGTCGTCGCCCCGCGTGAGGCGACCGACCGGGCCAAGCAGGCGTTCAACAAGGCCACCGGTGACGTCCAGCGCGACGACCCGACGATGGCCGGCGTGCAGGCGACCCTGCTGGACATCGGGCGTCAGCTCAACACCCTCAACGAGATCCGCAACAACGCGTACAAGGACGGCGACAACGCCGCCCGTACCGTCAGCAGCTACAACCAGCTCATCACCTCGCTGCTCGCGCTGTCCCAGGACATGGCCCAGGCGACCAGCAACCCGGAGATGATCCGCAGCACCCGTGCGCTGGCGGCATTCTCCTCCGCCAAGGAATACGCGTCGATGCAGCGCGCGCTGGTCAGCGCCGGCCTCGCGCACAAGGGCAGCCCGCAGCTCTCCTCCAACGACCGGCTGGCCGGCCGTACCGCCGAGGACAACGAGAAGGCGGCCCGTGACCGCTTCTCGCAGATCTACACCGGCGCCACCGACCTGACCAAGGGTCTGGACGGCAACAACGACGACATCAAGGCGGCCGTCGCCTTCGCCCACCGGGCCTTCGCCAGCGACGGCGGCATCCACAGCGAGGACTACAAGTACCTCGACTGGTACGACACGGACACCGTCAAGATCGACGAGATGGGCCGTATCGAGAGCTCGCTGCTCTCCCAGATGGAGCAGAAGTCCCGCGAGCTGCGCAACGAGGCGACGCAGGAGGCGATCCTCAGCGGTGCGCTGATCCTGCTGGTCCTCGGCATCTCGCTGGTCGGCGCGTTCGTCGTGTCCCGGTCCATGGTGCGTTCGCTGCGCCGTCTGCAGGACACCGCGCAGAAGGTCTCCCAGGAGCGCCTGCCCGAGCTGGTCAAGCAGCTTTCCGAGGCGGACCCGCAGGACGTGGACACCTCCGTGGAGTCCGTCGGCGTGCACAGCCGGGACGAGATCGGCAAGGTGGCCGCGGCCTTCGA
Organism: Streptomyces sp. NPDC026394; assembly: GCF_055567735.1. NCBI lineage: Bacteria > Bacillati > Actinomycetota > Actinomycetes > Kitasatosporales > Streptomycetaceae > Streptomyces > Streptomyces sp. NPDC026394. Next base: position 774,926 of record NZ_JBVHPX010000001.1, on the reverse strand, counting down.
CGACGTGCACCGCGAAGCCGTCCGTCTGGCGTCCGAGCAGGCGCTGCTGCGGGGCAACGTCAACGCGATGTTCACCAACCTCTCGCGCCGCAGCCAGGGCCTCATCCAGCGCCAGCTCTCGCTCATCTCCGAACTGGAGTCCCGCGAGGCCGACCCGGACCAGCTCTCCTCACTGTTCAAGCTGGACCACCTCGCGACCCGTATGCGCCGTAACGGTGAGAACCTCCTCGTCCTCGCGGGCGAGGAGCCGGGCCGCCGCTGGACGCGCCCGGTCCCGCTGGTCGACGTGCTGCGCGCCGCCGCGTCCGAGGTGGAGCAGTACGAGCGCATCGAGCTGAGCGCCGTACCGCAGACCGAGGTCGCGGGCCGGGTCGTCAACGACCTCGTGCACCTGCTCGCCGAGCTGCTGGAGAACGCCACCTCGTTCTCCTCCCCGCAGACCAAGGTCAAGGTCACCGGTCACGCGCTGCCCGACGGCCGGGTGCTGGTCGAGATCCACGACACCGGTATCGGCCTGTCCCCCGAGGACCTGTCCGCGATCAACGAGCGGCTGGCCAGCCCGCCGACGGTGGACGTCTCGGTCTCCCGCCGCATGGGTCTGTTCGTGGTCGGCCGCCTGTCGCTGCGGCACGGCATCCGCATCCAGCTCCGGCCGTCCGACTCGGGCGGTACGACGGCGCTGGTCATGCTGCCGGTCGATGTCGCCCAGGGCGGCAAGAAGCCCCAGCCGGGCGGCAAGGGCGGGCCGGGTGCCGGTTCCGTCGAGGGCGCCCCCGCGCCCCACACCCCGAACGCCTCCGCCAACCGCCTCGCCGGTCTCCAGCCGCGCGGCCAGGTCGGCGCGGGCGGCGCGCGTCCGGCGCTGCCGGGCCGCGGCGGTCCGGGTGGCCAGGGCGGGCCGGGTGCCAGTGCGTTCGGCGCGCCGACCGGCCGTACGGGCAACGCGCCCGCCGGACCCTCGAAGAGCACCCCGAACACCGGTCAGCTGAGCGACGGGCGTCCGGCGCTGCCGACCCGTGGCGCGCCGGCCGGTGCGAACACGGGCGCGGGTGCCGGTGACACCTCGCAGATGCCGACGGTCGCTCCCCCGACGGGTGCGCCCCACCGTGACGAGCGCCCGGAGCTTCCGCAGCGCGGCCCGGCCGGCGAGCTGACCGGCGGCGCGGACGCCACCGGCGGTCCGTCGCAGCCGAACACCACGAGCTGGGGTGCCCGCCGTGAGCGCGGCGCCTCGGACGACTGGCCGATGACGCCCCGCCAGGAGCAGGACCGGCCGCGCGGCCACGAGGAGCCGGAGACCACCGGCGGCTTCCCCCGCCCGGCGGCCGGCGGTCCCGGCGACACGGCGGAGTTCGCCCGTCCCGACTTCGACGCCCCGCCGCCCGGCGCGGACGGCGACCTGACCGGACGCGGCCCCGGCGACACGGGGGAATTCGCCCGTACCGACGCCTTCGGTTCCGGCGCGCCGCAGCGTGACGACCAGGCGACCGGTCAGTACGAACTGCCTGCCGACCTGCGCGGCGAGTCGCCGCAGGGCCCCGGCGACACCGGGCAGTTCGCCCGCCCGGACGACGGGCGCGGCTTCGGCGAGACCGCGTACGGGAACAACGGTTATGACGCGGGCGCGGGCAACGCCTTCGCGGGCGGCAGTGCCTTCGGCGGCGGCGCGCAGCAGCAGGACGCCAACACCACCGGCGAGTTCGCCCTCCCCGCCGACCTGCAGAACGGGTCGCAGCAGGGCACCGGCGAGTTCGCGGTGCCGCCGCAGGAGCGGCAGCGCCAGGACGGCGGCTCCGGTGACCTGCTCGGCGGCGGTTCGCCCGCCGGTCCCGGGGACGGCCGTACGCCGATCTTCGACACCATCGAGTCGAACTGGTTCAACCACCCGGCGTCCGGTGCGGCCTCGGTGCCGCAGCAGGCCGCCGACGAACCCTCGGTCCCGTCGGCGGAGCACTCCGAGGCGCCGCCGCTGCCGCGCCGCGAGCCCGGTGCCGCCGCCGGCGGCGCGTCCGCCGGTACGTCCGGCTCGCTCTTCGACGGTGCCGCCGCCGACAGCCGTACCCAGGGTGAGCAGGGCCAGTGGCGTGCCTCGCCCAACGACGAGCGCTGGCGGCAGGCGGAGCAGATCCGCCAGCCCGCCGCGGGCGGCGTCACCACCTCCGGGCTGCCCCGCCGGGTGCCGCGCGCCAACCTGGTCGCCGGCACCGCGCAGCAGCAGTCCCACCAGACCGGTCCGCAGGTCTCGCGTGCGCCCGACGACGTGCGCGGCCGTCTGACCAATCTTCGTCGGGGTATCCAGCAAGGCCGTTACCGGGCCGAGGAGAACGCCTCCACCGGCAACCACGGCATTGTCGACCCCACTCACCAGCAGGAGCGTTAGTTGAGTCCGATGAGCCAGGCGGCGCAGAATCTGAACTGGTTGATCACCAACTTCGTGGACAACACCCCCGGTGTGTCCCACACGGTGGTGGTTTCCGCGGACGGACTGCTCCTCGCCATGTCCGACGGCTTTCCCCGCGACCGCGCCGACCAGTTGGCGGCGGTGGCCTCGGGGCTGACCTCGCTGACCTCCGGTGCGTCCCGCATCTTCGAGGGCGGCGTGGTCAATCAGACCGTGGTGGAGATGGAGCGCGGCTTCCTCTTCATCATGTCCGTCTCCGACGGATCGTCGCTGGCCGTACTGGCGCACCCCGAGTGCGACATCGGCCTCGTCGGTTACGAGATGGCCCTGCTGGTCGACCGCGCGGGCACCGTGCTGACGCCCGACCTGCGCGCCGAACTCCAGGGCAGCCTGCTGCACTGAGTCCCGCCGAACGTCACGACCCGACCCACCGACCACCGTGCCGCACCCCCCACCGGCCCAACCCGACGACAGTCAGTTGTCCCGTCCGGAGGACCCCATGACCCCGCCACCTGCCTCGCCCGGCCCGTACGGCGCCTACAGCCAAGCGCCGTACGGGGGCGAAGGTGACCAGCCGCTGGTCCGCCCGTACGCCATGACCGGGGGACGGACCCGGCCGCGCTACCAGCTCGCCATCGAGGCACTGGTCAGCACGACCGCCGACCCGTCCCAGCTGCCCGGCCTGCTGCCGGAGCACCAGCGCATCTGTCATCTGACCCGCGAGGTGAAGTCGGTCGCCGAGATCTCGGCGCTGCTGCACATTCCGCTGGGGGTGGCCCGGATTCTGGTCGCGGACCTGGCGGAGGCCGGCATGGTGGCGATCCACCAGCCGGGCGGCAGTGGCGAGGCCGGCGGTACGCCCGACGTGACGCTGCTGGAAAGGGTGCTCAGTGGACTTCGCAAGCTCTGACGGCGCCGCGGCGGCCGCCGGTCAGGGCGGCAGATCCACCACCTCGGCGAAGATCGTGGTGGCGGGCGGCTTCGGCGTGGGCAAGACCACGTTCGTCGGGGCCGTCTCGGAGATCAACCCGCTGCGTACGGAGGCCGTGATGACCTCCGCCTCGGCGGGGATCGACGACCTGAGCCACGTCCAGGACAAGACCACCACCACGGTGGCGATGGACTTCGGCCGTATCACCCTGGACCAGGACCTGATCCTGTACCTGTTCGGTACGCCGGGTCAGGACCGTTTCTGGTTCATGTGGGACGACCTGGTCCGCGGCGCCATCGGCGCGGTCGTTCTGGTCGACACCCGCCGGCTCGCCGACTGCTTCGCGGCGGTCGACTACTTCGAGAACAGCGGCCTGCCCTTCGTCATCGCCCTCAACGGCTTCGACGGACACCAGCCGTACACGCCGGACGAGGTCCGCGAGGCCCTCCAGATCGGCCCCGACGCACCGATCATCACCACCGACGCCCGCCACCGCAGCGAGGCCAAGAGCGCCCTCATCACCCTGGTCGAGCACGCTCTCATGGCCCGCCTGAAGTGACGCCGGCAAGTCGCCCCGCCCGAAAGTAAGTTGCCTCGGGCAATGAGAGCCTTTCCGGTGCCGCGCGGCGCCGGAAAGGTGCGGGCCGCACGGTGGTTCCCGTGCGGCGCCGGTGGATCTGTGTCCTTGGCCACGCCGCCGACCGCGTTCATAACGTTTCGACAGAGAATTCATCCGCCGCCGACACCCGGCGCGCACGCGCGGCTCCGCTGCGCTCACATTTCTCCCGCCTTTTAGCGCCCCTCGCCCTTAACGCCCCTTTTATCTGACGTGCTCAGCGCGCTGCCACCCCTTTGCCCAGTGTTTGGAACGCACGGTCCTGACGTGCTGAAATTCGCTGAACTCCGGAGTAGTGACGCCCTGAAGAAAACGGCACAGCGCAAAAGGGTGCAGTGCCGGCGCCGAGAGGTTGTTGGTCGAGTGAGGCGAAGCAAGTCGGGCCCCGAGCCGCAGGAACCGCGGCGGGGCAACTTCACGCCACCGTCGCACAGCGCGGCATCGGCCGTCGGCACGTCCGAGAGCCCGGTCGCCACCGCACCCGTGAGCGGCGGGCGGTTCTCCCCGCGCAACTGGCGGGTGGCCACCCGCCTCAACGCGATCCTGCTCATTCCCGTACTCGTCGCCCTGGTCTTCGGCGGCCTGCGGGTGAACGCCTCCGTCGAGACCTGGCAGGAGGCCCAGGACGCCGAGGCCACCGCCAAGCTGGTACGCGCCGCGGCGGCCTACAGCCACGCCATCATCGACGAGCGCGACCGTACCGCCGAGCCGCTGCTGGCCGGCAAGCGGGACGACCCCGCGGTGAGCGAGGCCCGCGGGGCCACCGACACCGCCGCCGACGCGTTCCACGCCGCGGTCGCGGAGATGCCCGCCAAGGAGGGCCTCAAGCGCCGCCTCGCCGCCTTCCAGAAGGTCGAGCCCAACCTGACGAAGCTGCGCGAGTCCGCGTACACGCCGCAGCTCCCCGGGGTACGCACCGAAGAGGGCTACGTCGCCATCCAGCATCCGCTGATGGAGTTCGCCAACGAACTGGGTCTGGGCACCGGCAACATCACCTCCTACGGCCGTACGGTCTACGCCGTCTCGCTCGCCAAGGCCGCCGAGTCGCTCACCCGTGCCATCGGTACGCACCTGCTGGTCGACCCCGCGTCCCCGCAGGGCGGCAAGGAGCACAAGAAGCAGCTCACCGCGTTCGCCTCGTACAAGTACCTGGAGAACATCGCCATCGGCGAGTACACCTCCGGCGGTACCCCCGAGGACGTGCAGCGGCTCAAGGACGACGCCGCCCAGCTCAAGAAGCGGGCCGAGGAGGCCGCCGCCAAGGCCAAGCAGCGCGCGGAGGCCGCCGGCCAGCAGTTCAAGGCGCCGCCGTCGTTCGAGGCGATGGCCACCGCCATCGCCTCCGGCGCCTCGCCGCAGCAGCTCGCCGCGCAGGGCATCACCCCGGAGACCTGGTTCGCCGCGGCCACCGGCACCTTCGACATGTACCGCGCCATCGAGAAGGACCTCGCGGACAAGGCCGTGGCCGAGGCCGCCGAGATCTCCTCGGACGCCCGCCAGTCCACCTTCACCGACTCCGCGATCGTGATCGCCGCGCTGGTCGTCGCCTTCCTGGTGGCCGGCATGATGGCCCGCCGGATGAGCCGCAACATGCGCCAGTTGCGCACCGCCGCCTTCGGCATCGCCGAGCAGCGGCTGCCGACCCTGGTCGACCAGCTCTCCCGTACGGACCCGGGCCGCGTCGACACCCGCGTGCAGCCCATCCCGATCCACACCACCGACGAGATCGGCGAGGTCGCCCGCGCCTTCGACCAGGTGCACCGGGAGGCCGTCCGGCTCGCCGCCGAACAGGCGCTGCTGCGCGGCAACGTCAACGCGATCTTCACCAACCTCTCGCAGCGCAACCAGGGCCTGATCGAACGTCAGCTCACCCTGATCACCGAGCTGGAGAACAACGAGGCCGACCCGGATCAACTGGAGAGCCTCTTCCGGATGGACCACCTGGCCACCCGTATGAGGCGCAACGGCGAGAACCTCCTCATCCTCGCGGGCGAGGAGCCGGGCCACCGCTGGAACCAGCCGGTGCCGCTGATCGACGTGCTGCGCGCGGCGACGTCCGAGGTCGAGGCGTACGAGCGGATAGAACTGTCCGGCGTGCCGGACGGCGACATCCACGGCACCGCCGTGACCGACCTCGTGCACCTGCTCTCCGAGCTGCTGGAGAACGCCACCACGTTCTCCTCGCCGCACACCAAGGTGCGGGTCGCCGCCACCCGGCTGCCGGACGGCCGCGTCATGATCGAGATCCACGACAAGGGCATCGGGCTGACCCCCGAGGACTTCGCGGACATCAACCACAAGCTGGCCAACCCGCCGACCGTGGACGCCTCGGTCTCCCAGCGCATGGGCCTGTTCGTGGTCGGCCGGCTGGCCGACCGGCACGGCATCCGCGTGCAGTTGCGCCCCTCCGGCGAGCAGGCCGGCACCACCTCCCTCGTCATGCTCCCCGAGCCCATCACGCACGGCGGTGGCGGCGAGGAGGGCGGCTACGACGACGACTTCACCGTCTCCCGCATCGTGCCCGAGCACCAGCAGGGCGCGTACGAGAGCGACGGCCGTTCCGCCGCCGAGCTGGGCTTCGACGAGCTGGGCCTGAGCCACGGACAGCACGGCGCCGCCTCGCGGCTCGACCCGGTCAACCGCTCACTGATGCGCGAGGAGCGCCGGGCGGCACTGGAGGCGCAGAGCGGCGGCGCGGGCGCGCAGCCGCACCACCCGGCGCAGGACCCGCACCACCCCGCGCAGACGCCGGGCCCGTACCAGGACCCGTCGGCGCCGCTGTTCCAGGACCAGGCGCCGTTCCAGGACCAGGCCCAGTTCCAGGACCGGGCGCCGTTCCAGGGCCCGGACCAGTTCCAGAACCCGGACCAGTTCCAGGACCCGGCCCAGCAGCACGGCGCGGGCTACGGGGACCACTCCGGCCAGGCATATGCGGAACCGGCGCAGGGCACCTACGGGGACACGTCGCCGCAGGGCCAGGGACTTGCCGAAGTCGGTTACGACGAGGCCGTCGGCCAGCAGTCGTACGCCCCGTTCGAGTCGCGGCCGCTGGACGGCGGGCCCGAAAACGGAGCGCACACCGGCTACTTCGGCGGGGAACCGGAATCCGACCGGAATCAGCCGCCCGCTCCCGCGGACGGTCCGGAACGCGTAGCATTCGACCGACCGGACCCCACCCCGAACGGCGCACCGCCGCTGACCGACGCCGGCCTTCCGCGCCGCGGAGCCGCCGGCAAGCCGCAGGCTCCGCAGCAGCAGTGGCAGCCGTTCGAGGAGGCGTCCTCCAGGCCCCGTGCCCAGGAGGAACCGGCGGCCGCCCCGCAGGGGAACGCGCCGGAGCCCGGTGCGGACGACTCCGAGTGGCGCTCGGCCAACGACGAGCGCTGGCAGCGGGCGGAGCGGCTGCGTGAGCCGAAGGCGGGCGGAGTCACCTCCTCCGGTCTGCCCCGGCGGGTGCCCAAGGCCAACCTGGTCGAGGGCACCGCGGAGCAGAGCCCGCAGGGCGGCCCGCAGGTCTCCCGTGCTCCGGAGGACGTCCGCGGCCGGCTGAGCAACCTGCGGCGCGGGGTCCAGCAGGGACGCAACGTGGGCACGGACCAATCGGAGGTCCCCCAGAATGACCAACAGGGCTTCGGCCCCGGCAGCACCTACGATCAGGAGCGTTAGTGTGAGCCCGATGAGCCAGGCGGCGCAGAACCTGAACTGGTTGATCACCAACTTCGTGGACAACACCCCCGGTGTGTCCCACACGGTCGTGGTCTCCGCGGACGGTCTCCTCCTCGCCATGTCCGAGGGCTTCCCTCGGGACAGAGCCGATCAGTTGGCGGCGGTGGCCTCCGGCCTCACCTCGCTGACCTCCGGCGCCTCCCGCATCTTCGAAGGCGGGAGTGTCAATCAGACCGTGGTGGAGATGGAGCGCGGCTTCCTCTTCATCATGTCCGTCTCCGACGGATCGTCGCTGGCCGTACTGGCGCACCCCGAGTGCGACATCGGCCTCGTCGGTTACGAGATGGCCCTGCTGGTCGACCGCGCGGGCACCGTGCTGACGCCCGACCTGCGCGCGGAACTGCAGGGCAGCCTTCTCAACTAGCAGACAGGCAGTGCGTTTCCCGCCACCGCGCCATAGGGTGCGGTGGCGCGACCGGCGTCAGAATGGCAAGTTGAAGGAGGAGACGTGGCAACGCCCCCGAGCGGATACCCGTACGGTCCCGGACAGCAGTCCGGGTCCCAGGGCGAGCACCATCACAACCGCTTCAACTTTCCTTCCGCGCCCAGCCGCCGGCAGCAGCGGCCGTCCCAGCCGCCGCAGCCACGGCAGTCCTACCAGCAGCAGCCGTACGACTCCCGGCAGCCGTACGAGCCGTCGCCGTACGACCAGCCGCGGGCGCCCCGCAGCCGGCCGGCGCAGTCCCAGCGGCGCGCGCCCGGTCCGTCGGCTCCCGCCGGGGGCGCGCACAACCCGCTCGTGCGCCCGTACGCGATGACCGGAGGCCGGACCCGGCCGCGCTACCAGCTCGCCATCGAGGCACTGGTCAGCACGACCGCCGACCCGGCCAGGCTGCAGGGCCAACTGCCGGAGCACCAGCGCATCTGCCACCTCTGCCGCGAGATCAAGTCAGTGGCCGAGATCTCGGCCCTTCTCTCCATCCCCCTCGGCGTCGCCCGAATCCTCGTCGCCGACCTGGCCGAGGCCGGACTCGTCGCCATCCATCAGCCCGGCGGGGACGAGTCCGCCGGCGGACAGCCAGATGTGACACTGCTCGAAAGGGTGCTCAGTGGACTTCGCAAGCTCTAGCGGTGCAGCCCGCTCCACCACCTCCGCGAAGATCGTGGTGGCGGGCGGCTTCGGCGTGGGCAAGACCACGTTCGTCGGGGCCGTCTCAGAGATCAACCCGCTGCGCACCGAAGCCGTGATGACCTCGGCGTCGGCCGGCATCGACGACCTCACGCACGCGCCGGACAAGACCACGACGACCGTGGCGATGGACTTCGGCCGCATCACCCTGGACCAGGACCTGATCCTGTACCTCTTCGGTACGCCCGGTCAGGACCGTTTCTGGTTCATGTGGGACGACCTGGTCCGCGGCGCCATCGGCGCGGTCGTCCTGGTCGACACCCGCCGGCTCGCCGACTGCTTCCCCGCGGTCGACTACTTCGAGAACAGCGGCCTGCCCTTCGTCATCGCCCTCAACGGCTTCGACGGACACCAGCCGTACACGCCGGACGAGGTCCGCGAGGCCCTCCAGATCGGCCCCGACGCACCGATCATCACCACCGACGCCCGCCACCGCAGCGAGGCCAAGAGCGCCCTCATCACCCTGGTCGAGCACGCTCTCATGGCCCGCCTGCGCTGACCGGCCCGGCCGACGGCGACCACGCGGCGAGCCCCCGTACCTCTCGGTGCGGGGGCTTTGCGCTGCGGGGGGGGCGGGGCTACCGGTTGAGGTGGTCGGCGGTGGCGGTGAGCAGGAGCGCCAGCGACGTCGCTCCGGGGTCCGGGTGGCCGTGGCCCAGCGGGCCCATACGGGCGGCGCGGCCGCGGGACGGGGTGAGGTCGGCGGTGGCGGCCGCGGCGCAGGTGGCGGACTGGGCGGCCGCCTTCCAGGCGCCGGGCAGGGGTTCGCCGGCGCGGGCGTGGAGTTCGGCCCGGAACGGATCCAGCGCGTCGAGCAGGGTCTTGTCCCCGACCCGGGCGCCGCCCAGTTCCGAGACGGCCCGCTGCGCGGCGTCCGCGGCGTCCGCGAACAGGGCGGTGGAGTAGCCGTCGGCGCGAGTGAGGACGGCGCCGGTCTCGGCGAGCAGCGTGCCGTACAGGGCGCCGGACGCGCCGCCCGAGGCGTCGGCCAGGGCGAGACCGGCGGCGAGCAGCGCGGCGCCCGCCGAGCGGGGATCGGCGGGCGGCCCCGGTTCGGCCGCGCGGGCCGCGCCGACGGCGGCGCGCAGGCCCCGGACGATGCCGATGCCGTGGTCGCCGTCCCCGGCCACGGCGTCCAGGCGGCCCAGTTCGTCCTCATGGGCGGCGATCAGGTCGAGGACGGCCTGGAGGGTCGCGGTGGCGGGGAGGTCGGTGGCGGAAGCGTCGGTGGCCGAGGTGGCGGTGGCGGCCGCCGGTGTGGCGGCGGCGGCCTGCGCGGGTACGGACGGGCGGAGGTCGGCGGCTTCCGGGTGCTCCCCCGGGAGGCTGCGGAAGGCGGGGGTGTCGCAGGGCGCGTCGTAGAGCGCGGCCAGTTCGTCGTCCAGGAGCATGACGGACAGGGAGACGCCCGCCATGTCGAAGGACGTGACGAACTCGCCGACCTCCGGGCGGTGCGGGCGCAGCCCGGCGGCGCGCAGGCGGCGGTTGACCTGCCGGTAGACGACGAACATCTCCTCGTACTTGGTGCGGCCCAGGCCGTTGAGGAGGACGGCGGCCCGGCCGTCGCTCCCGGCGGGCGGCTCGGGGAGTTCCTGGAGGAGGTTGTCGACGAGCGCGTCGGCGAGTTCGGCGGCGGTGAGGTGGCGGGTGGTGCGCAGGCCGGGTTCGCCGTGTATGCCCATGCCGAGTTCGGTGGTGCCCGCGTCGACGGTGAACAGCGGTTCGCCGGCGCCCGGGAGCGTACAGCCGGCGAACGCGGCGCCGAAGGTGCGGGTCATCGCGTTGGCGTGCTCGGCCGCGCGGGCGACGGCCGCCAGGTCGTCGCCGCGTTCGGCGGCCGCGCCGGCCACCTTGAAGACGAAGAAGTCGCCGGCCACCCCGCGCCGGTCGCGGGACGGGTCGGCCTCCCGGCCCTCGACGGGCGGCGGCCCGCTGGCGACGTCGTCGGTGACCAGGACCGTACGGACGTCGACGCCTTCGGCGGCCAGGCGGCGCGCGGCGAGGCCGAAGTGCATGACGTCCCCGGCGTAGTTGCCGTAGCTGAAGAGCACCCCGGCGCCGCCGTCCGCGGCGCGCGCGGTGCGGTAGACCTGTTCGGCGCTGGGGCTGGCGAAGACGTCGCCGACGGCCGCCGCGTCGGCGAGGCCGGGGCCGACGAGCCCGGCGAAGGCGGGGTAGTGGCCGGAGCCGCCCCCGATGACGACCGCGACCTTGCCGGGGCGCGGCGCGTGCCGCCCGACGACCCCGAACGTGTCCGGGACCCGGCGCACCGTGCGGGCGTAGGCGTCGGCCAGACCCTCCAGCCAGTCCTCGCGAAAGGTGCCGGGGTCGTGGCCGGGGCCGACTGCGGGGGTGGTGGTCATCGGGCTCACTCCTTTGTTTCGTCCCTGTTGGATTTAACACTCAGATCACATATTCGTCACCCCTTCTGCCGTGAATGGCGGCCCAAGTTGCGCGAAAGCCGTCGGAGAAAAGCTCGCATCACATCTTGCGTGTGAAGTTCACAGGATTCATGCTGCTCGCATCACACCGCGCCGACCGCACCGCCGGATCGCCGGATCGCCGGATCGCACCGGCCCTACCGCAGGCACCGCACACAACGCACGCACCATCCGTACCGCCGCATCGCACCGCACCGCACGGAGGCAGGTCATGGCCCCACCGAAGCTCCCGCTCCCCGACCGCCTCGGCATCCCGGGCCCGCTGGTCCTCGGCTATCTCGGCGTGCTGCTGTTCATGGTGGGCGACGGCGTCGAGTCGGGTTTCATCGCCCCGTACATGGCGGACCACGGCGCGGGCACCGAGGTGCACGCCTCGTACGTCATCACCGCGTACGGCGTGACCGTCATGCTCGCGTCCTGGCTGTCCGGCGCCCTGTCCGACCTGTGGGGCCCGCGCCGGGTGATGCAGTCGGGGCTGGCCGTCTGGGTCGTCTTCGACGTGCTCTTCCTGGCCTTCGCCCTGGGCCCGCAGAACTATCCCCTGATGCTGGTCTTCTACGGTCTGCGCGGCTTCGGCTACCCGCTCTTCGCCTTCGGCTTCCTCGTGTGGATCACCGCGACCGCGCCGACGGCCCGGATGGGCACCGCGGTCGGCTGGTTCTACGTCGCCTTCACCGGCGGGCTGCCCACCCTCGGCTCGCTCGTCGCGGGGGTCACCAACCCCTGGTTCGGCCAGTTCGGCACCCTGTGGGTGGCGCTCGGCATCATCGTCCTGGGCGGCGCCTGCTGTCTGCTGGGCGTCCGGGAGCGCACCGGGTACGCCCGGCTGGCGCCGCCGGAGGTGCGTCCGGTGCAGTCGCTGCTGTCCAGCCTCTCCATCGCCTGGACGCACCCGAAGGTCGCCGTCGGCTGTGTCGTACGGATCATCAACACGGCGCCGGAGTTCGGCTTCCTGGTCTTCCTGCCGACCTTCTTCGGCTCGGAGCTGGGGTTCGGCCAGGGCCGCTGGCTGACCCTGCTGGCCGTCATCTACGGCACCAACGTGCTGTGCAACCTGCTCTTCGGCGCGATCGGCGACCGGATCGGCTGGCGGCGGACCATCGCCTCGTTCGGCGGCCTCGGCTGCGCGGTCACCACGCTGACCCTCTACTTCGTGCCGAAGGCCGTCGGCGGCAACTACCCGGTGGCGATCGTCATGGGCATGCTGTACGGCATCACGCTGGCCGGATTCGTGCCCGTATCGGCCCTGGTCCCGGCCCTCGCGCCGGAGAACAAGGGCGGTGCGATGGCCCTGCTCAACCTGGGCGCGGGCGGCGCGGCCTTCGTCGGGCCGGCCGTCGTCAGCGTCTTCCTCGGCCCGCTCGGCCCGGCCGGGGTCGTGGTCGTCTTCGCGGCGCTGTACGTCGTCTCCGCCGCCCTGACGCTGTACCTCAAGGTGCCGGAGCGACCGGAGGACCCGGAGGGCCCGCGCACACCGGTGCACGCGGACCCCGTGGCCGTACGGGCCGCTGCCGATGCGGCTACCTAGGGCACTGCTTCCACGCGAAGTGGTACTTGGTGTTGATGCTGCCGTCGGTGGAGTCCATCGCCATGTAGCTGGTCAGCTTGGGGTCGGAGCCCTTGGCGTCCACCCGCAGCTCGGTGTTGATGTTGAAGTAACGCTTCTCGCCGCAGGGGGCGTAGACCAGCGCGTCGATCCCGGTCTCGTCCGAGGACTGCCAGTTGGCGTCGTACGGGCCGGTGAAGCGGTGGCTCTTGCGAGCCGTCTCGGAGCTGCCCTGGAAGTAGTAGCCCGCCTGTTCCAGGCCGACGGCACCGGGCGCGAGCTGGGCGTAACCGCGGTAGTCGGCCTTGGCGATCGCGTAGGTGAAGCCCTGGGGGACGTGGACGTTCAGGGCGATCTGGCAGTTCTTGCGGGAGTCCGTGGGTCTGCTGTCCTTGCCCGCCTGGGCGAGGTATTCGCTGTACGTCACGGTGAACGCGGTGTTGTCGGGCGCGACGGCCACCGCGGCGCTGCCCGGGCGGCAGCCCGAGCCGTTGACGGTGGCGACCGTGATGGTGATCTGGCCGGTCGGCGGCGCCTCTTCGCCGTACCGCGGCGAGGCCTGTGCGGAGGCGGGGGACGCCGACCCGGCGAGGAGCAGCAGCGATGCCGCGGCGGCACCGACACCCAGTGTGCGGAGCATGGGCTTTCCTTCCGGTCGTCCTGCGGTCGGTTCCCGGGGCCCGGGGGTGGACGCCGGGAGCGCAATGACGAGCGCATGTCAGCACGGGGATCACGGATTGGACAGCTCCCGGCCCCGGAGTCGGTGTGAACCTACGCCTTCTTTCGGCCGTCGGAGCAACGGCGTACGCCCCGCGAAGAAAGCAGTCGGGCCCGGTACTCGCTTCGAGTACCGGGCCCGGACGACTTGCTGCTCAGCGCTGCCAGCTACCGGCGCCGCGGAAGCCGTACTGGCGCTCCAGCCGGCGCCAGCGCGCGGCGGTGGCGCGGCGGCGGCCCGGCACGGCGGCCTCCGGGCGGTGCGCGGCGCGGGCGAGCAGGACGGCGGTCAGCGCCGCCAGCTCCTCCTCGCTGGCCTCACCCTTCTCCACACGGATGGGGCTGGTCTGAACGGAAGTGGTCACGTCGTTTCTCCGGTCTGCGAAAGGTCCGGTCGGGGGCCGGTCGGTGGCTGTCGTGCCGTGCCGGGCGGGCTTGCGCGCCTCTCGGAGGCGGGCCGGCGCGCCCTACTGGGGCGGGTTGCCGTGCTTGCGCGCGGGCAGGTCCGCGTGCTTGTTGCGGAGCATGTCCAGGGAGCGGATGAGCACCTCGCGGGTCTCGGCGGGGTCGATCACGTCGTCGACCAGACCGCGCTCGGCCGCGTAGTACGGGTGCATCAGCTCGGACTTGTACTCCTTGACCATCCGCGCCCGCATCGCCTCGGGGTCGTCCGCCTCCGCGATCTGCTTGCGGAAGATGACGTTGGCGGCGCCCTCGGCGCCCATCACCGCGATCTCGTTGGTGGGCCAGGCGTAGGTCAGGTCCGCGCCGATGGACTGCGAGTCCATGACGATGTACGCACCGCCGTACGCCTTGCGCAGCACCACCGAGATCCGCGGCACGGTGGCGTTGCAGTACGCGTACAGCAGCTTGGCGCCGTGCCGGATGATGCCGCCGTGCTCCTGGTCGACGCCGGGCAGGAAGCCGGGCACGTCCAGCAGCGTGACGATGGGGATGTTGAACGCGTCGCACATCTGCACGAAGCGGGCGGCCTTCTCGGACGCCTCGATGTCCAGCACGCCGGCCAGCGACTGCGGCTGGTTGGCGATCAGGCCGACGACCTCGCCGTCCATCCGGGCCAGCGCCACGATGATGTTGGTGGCCCAGCGCTCGTGGACCTCCAGGAACTCGCCGTCGTCGACCAGCTCCTCGATGACCGTGCGCATGTCGTAGGGCCGGTTGCCGTCGGCCGGCACCACGTCCAGCAGGGCGTCGCCGGAGCGGTCGGCGGGGTCCTCGCACGCCACCGACGGCGGGTTCTCCCGGTTGTTCGACGGCAGCAGGGACAGGAGGTAGCGGACCTCTTCGAGGCAGGTCTGCTCGTCGTCGTAGGCGAAGTGGCACACGCCGGAGGTCTCGGCGTGCACGTCGGCGCCGCCCAGGCCGTTCTGGGTGATCTCCTCGCCGGTGACCGCGCGCACCACGTCGGGCCCGGTGATGAACATCTGCGAGGTCTCGCGGACCATGAACACGAAGTCGGTCAGGGCGGGGCTGTAGGCCGCGCCGCCCGCGCACGGGCCGAGCATCACGCTGATCTGCGGGATGACGCCGGACGCCTTGGTGTTGCGCTGGAAGATGCCGCCGTACCCGGCCAGCGCCGAGACGCCTTCCTGGATACGGGCGCCGGCGCCGTCGTTCAGGGAGACCAGCGGGGCACCGGCCGCGATGGCCATGTCCATGATCTTGTGGATCTTCGTGGCGTGCGCCTCGCCCAGCGCGCCGCCGAAGATCCGGAAGTCGTGGGCGTAGACGAACACGGTCCGGCCGTGCACGGTACCCCAGCCGGTGATCACACCGTCGGTGTAGGGCTTCTTGGCCTCCAGGCCGAACCCGGTGGCCCGGTGCCGCCGCAGCGGCTCCACCTCCCGGAAGGAACCCTCGTCCAGCAGCAGCTCGATCCGCTCACGCGCGGTGAGCTTGCCCTTGGCGTGCTGCGCCTCGGTCGCCCGCTCGCTGGGGCCGCGCCGGGCCTGCTCGCGGATGGCGTGCAGCTCGGCGACCCGCCCGCGGGCGTCGTTCGCCTCGGCGGGCACATCTTCGACAGTGGTCATGTATCGACGGTACGTGGCCGGACCCTCCGGAACCGATGTCGGTTTCGTACAACGTCGGAAGCGATTTGGTGGGCAGGCAGGACAGAAGCGTCCTGCCCGCGGCCTGCGTCCGCCCCCGTGCGCACGCCGCAGGGCCTCAGCGGTATGTATGGGCCCGACAAAACGTGACCGTCCGGCATTGTGGCAGTCCACTGCTTGACCGGGCGCCGGGGTACCGTGATCAGCCCGTCGGCGGCGCCCTGATCAGGGGGGAACGGCCGGTCAGCGCGGGGCGACCGTGCAGGTGTGGGTGGTGCAGGCGGTGCCTGGAGTGACGCGCAGCCGGAGCGCCGGAGCGGTCGCCAGGACCGTGACGGAGGGGTCGGCGGCGAGCACCGCGCGGACCGGACGGTCCCACACCACCTCGAACGGCTTCCCGGTGCGCGGCGGCTCGGCCACGCACAGTGACGCCGTCCGGCCACCGTGCCGCCCGTGCGCGGTCCGCGCCGGCCGTTCGCGCAGCAGCACGCTCGCGGGTGCCGAGACGGCCAGGCCGCCGGCCGATCCGGCCTGCCAGAAGTTGGCGGCGGTCAGCCCGAGCGAGGGGACGGCGACCGCCTGCCGTTCGCCGGTGTTGGCGAGGACGGTCAGCCAGCGGCGGTCGGCGGCCCGGGCGGCGAGGGCGCGCGGGCCCGCTCCGGGCATCAGCAGGTACGCGTACGCGGCGTCCGCCGGGTCGGTGCCGTGGTCGATCCACAGGGTCAGGTAGCGGCGGGTGAACGGGTCGGGCGAGCCGCCGGTGTTGATGTCGCTCCACGCGCCCGTCCGGGTGTCGCGCAGCGCGTGCGGGACCGTTTCCCCGCCGCCGGGGACGCGGGGGAAGACGTACCCGCCGTGCCCGGCCAGATGGATCCAGCGGGCGCGCGGGAAGGCCAGCGGACGGCCGGGCGCCGCGGGCTGCCGTACACCGTCGACGGTCAGCGCCTGCGTGCCCGACGCACCCAGGTTGCGGTTGTCCACGACCGTCTCGGCGGGCACCCCGTCGCGGGAGGTGATGCCCGCGCCCAGGCAGACCACGCAGTCCGCGGCGAAGAACCAGGACTTCTTGGCGCGCAGGGTGGAGGACAGGCCGCGCACGTCCTGCCCGACCGCGGCGAACTCGCCGTCGGTGGTGCCGCCCACCCACCGCGCGGCCGGCTTGGGCAGGCCCCAGCCGCCGCCCTCGTTGTCGGCCAGCCGCTTGGCGGACACGGTCGTGCCGGGCAGGCGGTACGGGTCGACGGTGGGCCAGAAGGCGTCCGTGTACTGGTCGTTCGCGAAGTCCCGGCCCCACCAGTAGAGCATTCCGGCGCCGGTGTGCCAGCCGCGCGGGTTCTCGCCGTTGCCGTTCTCGTAGTACGTGATGCGGTCCGAGGCCATGGCCAGGCCGGCGGCCCAGCCGGGGCGGCGGTGCACGGCCCGGTCCATGGCCGGGAAGAGGCGGTGGGCGACCGGTTCCGGTGCGACCGGGCAGCCGTCGTCCGCGAGCCCTTTGAGGCGGGCGAGGTCGGCGATCTCGTACTGCCGGTCGGCGAGCACCGGGTAACTCGTGTCCCGCCGCATCCAGCCCCGGACCCTCGCCTGCCAGCGCTCCCGCTCCCGGGGCGCGGCCGCCTCCGCCAGGAGGGCGACGGCGGCGACCAGGGCGTGCCCGTGGAAGTGGTCGCCGCGCATCACCCGGCGCTCGTCGGCGCGCAGATAGCCGCGGCTGACGGCGCGTCCGTTGACGCTGTCCATCATCAGGCCGTTGTAGAGCAGCGGCGCGTAGGCGTGCTCCACGCTGTCGAAGATGATCTGGCGCTTCGGGTCGGTGACGGCCCAGTCGGTCCCGCCGAGCAGGGTGAAGAGGCGGCCGAGCCCGTCGAGCAGGACGAAGCCGTAGGTGCCGGAGTAGGCGACCCAGGTGTGCTGGACGAAGGAGCCGTCGGCGTAGAGGCCGTCACCCTTGGTGACGTACGGGAAGACCGGGGACAGCGCGTCGCGGGCCAGCGCGATCTTCGCCGGGGCCCGGCCGAGGATGCCGCGCAGCGCGACGACGCGGCACAGGTCGACGCGGTTGGCACCGGTGCTGGTGCCGGTGTAGTCACCGAGCATGCCGTCCGGGACGAAGTGGTCGACGGCGGCCAGGTACCGGGACCGCCGGTCCGCGCCGAGCTGCTCGTACAGCATCGCGACGGTGTCCAGGAGGAGGCGGGGGCTGCCGATCTGCCACTCCCACCAGTTGCCGTAGCGCGCCGTACCCGAGTGGTAGACCGTGTCGTGCACATGGTCCAGGCCCTTGACGACGTCGGCGGCGAGGGCGGCGTCCCCGGTCAGGCCGGTGCCGGGCTGGGCGTGGGCGCGGGCCATGGTGGCGAGGCGGCTGTAGCTGCGGGTGATGCCGGCCGGCGGGTCGAAGGGGCTGTCGGGCCAGAGCGAGCCGGCGGCCGGGCGCATGGCCGCGCGGAAGCCGCGGGCCAGTTCGCCGGTCTCCTTCAGACGGGCGGCGTACGGTTCGGCGGCGGGGTCGAACCCGGTGCCGAGCTGGATGCCGAGCCAGCGGCGGCGCAGGGTCTCGTACGGATCGGCGTCGGCGGCGTGCGCGGCGGCCGGCCCGGTGAGCGCGGGCGTCAGCGCCAGGCCGAGCGCGCCCGCTCCGGAGAAGCCGAGGAAGCCCCGGCGGGACCAGACGGGGGAAGGCGGCACGGTCCGTCCTCTCCGTGAACGTCGCGTACGTACGGAAGCGGTCTGGTGGAACGGTGTCCGACGGTCTAGCACGGGCTCCGGCGCTCCGACAATGCCCATGACACGCCCACCGTCCGCGACCCGTCCGCCGCGGAACACCCCGGATCACTCCCCCGTGGATCAAATGTTGAAACTTGAACTAGATCGCGCTACGCTCAATCTCGTTGAAGGTTAAACAAACCCTTTCCGAGGAGGAGCCATGGCTCTGTTCACCCGCAAGCGCGCCACGGCCACGGACGCCGGCCGCACCCCCCACCGGCCCGCCGCCGTCCTCGACGCCGACCCGGCCCTCGCCGCCCTGACCGGCGACTACACCATCGACCCGGCGCACAGCCGGATCGGCTTCACCGTCCGGCACGCCATGGTCACCAACGTCCGCGGCGCCTTCGGCACCCACGAAGGCACCCTCCACCTGGACGGCACCGACCCGGCCCGCTCCACCGCCGCCGTCGACGTCACGATCGCCTCCGTCGACACCGGCATCGCCGACCGCGACGCCCACCTGCGCGGCGCCGACTTCTTCGACGCCGACACCTTCCCGCTGATGACGTTCCGCTCCACCGCCGCCGAGCGGGTCGGCGGCGACACCTACCGGATCACCGGCGACCTGACGATCAAGGACGTCACCCGGCCGCTCACCATCGACCTGGAGTTCCAGGGCACGGCCACCGACGTGTACGGCGCCGAGCGTGTCGGCTTCGAGGGCAGCGCCGAGATCCTGCGCTCCGACTGGGGCCTGACCTGGAACGCGGCGCTGGAGACCGGCGGCGTGATGGTCAGCGACAAGGTCAAGCTCACCTTCGACATCTCCGCGGTGAAGGCCGCCGCCGCCTGAGCCCCGCCCTGCGCCGGGCGGCACAGCGTCCGCCGAAACCCCGCGGCCCCGCACCGGACTTCCCCCAAGGACCGGTGCGGGGCCGCGGTCACTCCCGCGTGCCGCGGGCTACTCCTGCGGCTCGACCCCGGCCCGCATCAGCCCGAACGCGTACGCGTCGTCCAGTGCCTGCCACGACGCGGCGATGACGTTCTCGGCGACACCGACCGTGGACCACTCCCCCTGCCCGTCGCTGGTCGACACCAGCACCCGGGTGATCGAACCGGTGCCCACCCGGCCCTCCAGGATGCGGACCTTGTAGTCCACCAGCTCCAGCCCGGCCAACTGCGGGTAGATCCGCTCCAGCGCCACCCGCAGCGCCCGGTCCAGCGCGTGCACCGGACCGTTGCCCTCGGCGGTGGCCACCAGCCGCTCGCCCTTGGCCCACAGCTTCACCGTCGCCTCGTTGGCGTGCGTACCGTCCGGCCGGTCCTCGACGATCGCCCGCCACGACTCCACCCGGAAGTACCGGAGCGGCCGGCCCTCCGCCTCCTCGCGCAGCAGCAGTTCGAAGGAGGCGTCGGCGGCCTCGTACGTGTACCCCGCCAGCTCGCGCTCCTTGACCCGCTCCACGACCCGGCCGACCAGTTCCCGGTCGCCGCTCAGGTCGAAGCCCAGCTCCTTGCCCTTGAGCTCGATGGAGGCGCGCCCCGCCATGTCGGAGACCAGCATCCGCATGCTGTTGCCGACCAGCGCCGGGTCGATGTGCTGGTACAGGTCCGGATCGACCTTGATGGCGGAGGCGTGCAGCCCGGCCTTGTGCGCGAACGCGGAGACACCGACGTACGGCTGGTGGGTGGAGGGCGTGAGGTTGACGACCTCGGCGATGGCGTGCGAGATGCGGGTGGTCTCGGCCAGCTTGCCCTCGGGCAGCACCTGACGCCCGTACTTCAGCTCCAGGGCGGCCACGACCGGGAAGAGGTTGGAGTTGCCGACCCGCTCGCCGTAGCCGTTCGCGGTGCACTGCACGTGGGTGGCGCCCGCGTCCACGGCGGCGAGGGTGTTGGCCACCGCGCAGCCGGTGTCGTCCTGCGCGTGGATGCCCAGGCGCGCCCCGGTGTCCGCCAGCACGGTCCGTACGACGGCCGCGACCTGCGCGGGGAGCATGCCGCCGTTGGTGTCGCAGAGCACCACCACGTCGGCGCCGGCCTCGCTCGCGGTCCGGACGACCTGCTTGGCGTAGACCGGGTCGAGGGCGTACCCGTCGAAGAAGTGCTCGCAGTCCAGGAAGACCCGGCGGCCTCGCGCGCGCAGGTGGGCGACGGTGTCCCGCACCATCGCGAGGTTCTCCTCCGGGGTGGTGCGCAGCGCCAGCTCCACGTGCCGTACGTGCGACTTGGCGACCAGGGTGACGACCGGCGCCTGCGACTCCAGCAGCGCCGCGACCTGCGGGTCGTCCTCGACCCGTACGCCCGCCTTACGGGTGGCGCCGAAGGCGACCAGCCGGGCGTGCCGGAAGTCGAGCTCCGTACGGGCCCGCTCGAAGAACTCGGTGTCCCGGGGGTTGGCGCCGGGCCAGCCGCCCTCGATGAAGCCCACGCCGAAGTCGTCCAGGTGCCGGGCGATGGTCAGCTTGTCCGCGACGGTCAGGTTGATGCCCTCGCGCTGGGCTCCGTCGCGCAGCGTCGTGTCGAAGACGTGGAAGGCGTCGGACAACGCGGGGTCGGGTTCGGGTGCGTCCGTCATGGCTGGTCTGGCTCCTGTCGGGGTCTCGGTTTACCGGAATAACCGGTTCCACCGCCCCCTCGTGGTCCCGCGCGCTCCGCCTCCGGCGGAAGGTGGGCCGGAAACGAAAAGACCCCTCGCGGATGCGAGAGGTCTGCGCGCGGGTCTGGGGCGACGGTGACCGCGCCGTACTCGGGTGGGTACGGGGCGGTCACTGCGGACCGGCGCGCCTGCTGCCAATAATCGTGGCGAACGGGAGCATGGGGGCATCTTGCCATACGTTCCCGGAGGGGGGTCGGATGTCTCACAGTGCGGGCCACTGGGGGTGGCGATTCCTGTGTCCTCAAACGCCGGACGGGCTTGAGTTTGGCTGCGGGCAGTCAGGGGTGACCGATCCTGCGGCCTCACACGCCGGACAGGCTTGAGGCGGCTGCGGGCAGTCAGGGCGGCGGTTCCTGTGTCCTCAAACGCCGGACGGGCTTGAGTTTGGCTGCGGGCAGTCAGGGTGGCCAATCCTGCGGCCTCACACGCCGGACGGGCTTGAGGTGGCTGCGGGGCGGCAAGGGTGGCCGATCCTGTGGCCTCAAGCGCCGGACGGGCTTCGGTTTGGCTGCGGGCTTGATGTGGCCGGCTGCGCGGAGAGGGACGTGTCGTCTCCTTCCGGCTGCTTCACGCGGTGGAGGTCGATCGTCCTGGTTTCGCGCATCGTCACGTAGACGATCAAGGAGACCGCCGCGCAGCCGGCCACGTACCAGTAGTAGCCCGACTCGATGCCGCCCTTCTTGAACCACAGGGCCACGTATTCGGCGGTGCCGCCGAAGAGGGCGTTGGCGATGGCGTACGGGAGGGCGACGCCGAGGGCGCGGATACCCGTGGGGAAGAGTTCGGCCTTCACGCAGGCGTTGATCGAGGTGTAGCCGGTGACGACGAGCAGGGCGAGCAGGGAGAGGCCGAGGGCGGGCCAGAAGCTGCCGGCGTGCTGGAGGAGCGTCATGATCGGCACGGTCAGGAAGGTCGAGCCGACCGCGAAGGTGATCAGCAGCGGGCGGCGGCCGATGCGGTCGGAGAGCCGGCCCGCCAGCGGCTGGATGCACATGAACACGAACAGGGCGCAGAAGCTGACCAGCGAGGCGGTCGGCTTGTCCAGGCCGGCGCTGCCGGAGAGGTACTTGGTGAGGTAGGTCGTGTACGTGTAGTACGCGACGGTGCCGCCCATGGTGAGGGCGATGACGAGGAACGCCTCGCGCCGGTGCGCCCACAGCGCCTTGAGCGTGCCGCGCTCGGGGTCGTTCTGCGCGCTGTCGTCCTGCGCGTACACCTCCGTCTCCAGCATGTTGCGCCGAAGGTAGAAGACGACGGCCGCGCCGAGCGCGCCGATGATGAACGGGATGCGCCAGGCCCAGTTGTGCAGGGCGTCCTCGGACATGGTGCGCTGGAGGACGATCTGCAGGCCGAGTCCGAGGAGCTGGCCCGCGGTCATGGACACGTACTGGAAGCTGGAGGCGAAGCCGCGCCGCCCGGGGGCGGACGCCTCGGTGAGGTAGGTGGCGCTGGCCGCGTACTCACCGCCGACCGAGAGTCCTTGCAGCATGCGGGCGACGAGCAGGACGGCGACGCCGCCGTACCCGGCCACCGCGTAGGTCGGCGCGACGGCGATGAGGACGGCCGAGGCGGACATCAGCGTGACGGTGAGGGTCAGCGCGGCCTTGCGGCCCTTGCGGTCACCGACCCGGCCGAGCACCCAGCCGCCCACCGGCCGCATGAAGAAGCCGACCGCGAAGATCCCCATGGTGTTCATGAGGTTGGCGGTGTCGTTCCCCTTCGGGAAGAACGAGTCGGCGAAGTACACCGCGAAACTGGCGTACACGAACCAGTCGAACCACTCGACCATGTTGCCGGCCGAGCCGACCCAGATCTTCTTCCACTGCTCTCGTCCCATGTCGGATCACGGTCGCCGACGCCGCCCGCCGCGGCAAGAGTTCAGCGGGCAACGATCACGCTTCGTTACCTGCGGGGTATGCACGCCGGCCGGCGCGTACGGCGTGGCGCCGCCCTGCCCTTCAGCGGACGTGCCGCAGGAACACGTCGGTCTCGTGGTTGGTGTCGCCGTCGACCAGGTCGTCGAGGTGCGACTCGAAGACGGCCTCGCGGCCGTCCGGTGTCATCGCGTCGGGTCCGGCGGTGGCCGCCCGGGGCTTGCCGTCGGTGCCGGGGCTGACCAGGGTGTCCCTGCCGGTCCGCAGGTCCTTGACGTACAACCCGTACTCGACGCCGGCGTAGCGCAGCAGCAGGCGCCGGCCGTCCGGGCTGATCGCGTCCGCGGCGGCGTACTGGTTGCCGTTGATGCCGTCCACGCGCCGGACCGCGCCGGTGCGGGTGTCGCGGACGAAGACGTAGGAGCGGGCTTCGTCGGGTACCGGCACGATGTTCTTGGCCGACGAGTTGAAGGCGACGGTACGGCCGTCGGCGCTGATCAGCGGGTCGGTGGAGCCGGAGGTGGCGGGACGGCCGTCGGCGGTGGTGTCGATCTGCCGCTGCTCGCCGGTCCGCAGGTCCGCGAGACGGATGTCGGCCCAGTCGCGCTCGCCGCCGGGGCCGCCGCCGCGCCGACTGCGTTCCCGGTAGGCCACCTTGCCGCCGTCGGCGCTGATGCGCGGCGAGTCGTAGCCGCGGCCCTCCTTGGCGGGCACCCTGCTGGCGCGGCGCGTCGTGCCGGTCTTGCGGTCGCGTACGTAGATGCGGCCCAAGTCCTCGTTCGCCGGGGGGACGGCGGCCTGCGTGCCCTGGAAGGCGACGTAGCGGCCGTCGGCGCTGAGCGACGGGGTCTCGCCGCCGGTGAAGCCCGCGTCCAGGTCCAGGTCGACGCGTTCGAGGCGGCCGGTACGGATCTCGTAGACGTATACGTGGTACCTCCCGTCCGTCTCGGCGTCGAAGGCCACGTAGCGGCTGTCCGCGCTGATCGTGGCGAAGTCGGCGTTGCCCGGGCCGAGTGGGGCGTTGAGGCGGCGGGTGGTGCCGGTGCGGCGGTCGCGCAGGAAGACGTCATGCACGAGGGTGCCGTCGTTGTCGTCGCCCGGCACGAGGTTGTCGGCCTCCGAGTCGAAGGCGACATACCGGCCGTCGGGGCTGATCGCGGCGTTGAACGAACCGCCGCCGACCGCTTCCGAGCCGTCGGGCGCGGTGTCGACCCGTTCGGTACGGGGCCCGTGGCCGCCCGCCGCCACCGCGGGCGCGTCGGCACCGCTCAGCGCCGCCGCCCCGATGAGGACGGCGGCCGCGACGGCCCCCGGTACCGCACGTCTGCCGCTGTCCGTCCGCACGCCCATGTTTCCCCCGGAAACACCCGCCTCCGGCCCTGCGCCGGAGCGCCAAGGGATACAACCGCATCAGCCGCGACAGGGTCAATGCGCTCTTTTCCGTACAACCGGGGCTGGGTGTCAGATGTCCGGCCTCAGGTGTCAAGTGCCGGTTGTCAGGCGTCAGGCGTCAGGCGTCAAGCGTCAGGTGCCGGGGGTCAGGCGTCCGCGGTCACGGCCCTCCGCGGGCCGCAGCGCCTCGTCCAGGAACTCCCCCACGTGCCGCAGCACCTGCTGCCGGTCCAGGCCCGGCAGCCCGACGACGAGATGGGTGCTGAAGCCGTCCAGCAGCGCGCGCGTACGCGTGGCGAAGCGCTCCGCGTCCACGGCCCGCAGCTCGCCCTTCGACGCGCCTTCGACCAGCAGCGCCACCAGGTCGCGGTGCCAGGCCAGTTCGAGGTCGAGCTGGCGCTCGCGGGTCTCGTCGTCCGCGTTCTGCGAGCGGTTCCACACCTCCAGCCACAGGGTCCAGCGCGGGTCCCGGTGCCCCTCGGGGAGGTACAGGTCCACCAGCGTGTCGAGACGTTCGCGCACCGGGGCGCGGTGGGCGAGCGCGGCCCGCCGCCGGGCGCCGAGCTGCTCCTCGCTCCACTGGAGGGTCTGGAGCAGCAGCTCGTCCTTCGTACCGAAGTAGTAGAGGATGTGCCCGCTGCTCATCCCGACCTCGCGGCCCAGCCCGGCCATGGTCAGCCGGTCCAGGCCCGACTCGGCGATGGTGGCCATGGCGGCGGCGAGGACCTGCTCGCGCGGCTGGGTGAGCCGCCGCCGCGGCCGTCGGACCGGTCCGGGCACGGGAACCTCCGGGAACGTCACACTGTGCCCACCTTGGGCTGCTGCTGGGTGATGCAGTGGATGCCACCGCCCGCTGCGAAGATCGTACGGGCGTCGACCGGCGCCACCGTCCGCTCCGGGAACAGCCGCCGGAAGATCCCGGCCGCCTCCTCGTCGCGCGGATCGTCGAAGGCGCACAACACGACGCCGCCGTTGCACAGGTAATGGTTGATGTACGAGTAGTCCACCACCTCACCCTCCGCCTCGACGACGGTCGGCGCGGGCACCTCCACCACCTCCAGCCGCCGGCCGCGCGCGTCCGTCGCGGAGCGCAGCAGCCCGACGATCTCCTCGCACACCTCGTGGTCGGGGTGGGCCGGGTCGGGCTGGGTGTGCGCGACGACGACGCCGGGCCGGGCGAACGCCGCGACGATGTCCACGTGGCCGCGGGTGCCGAACTGCCCGTAGTCGGCGGTCAGTCCGCGCGGCAGCCAGATCGCCTTCGTGGTGCCGAGGCCGGCATGGACCTCCGCCTCGGCCTCCTCGCGCGTACGGCCGGGGTTACGCCCGGGATCAAGCTGCACGGTCTCCGTCAGCAGGACCGTTCCCGCACCGTCCACGTGCAGGCCGCCACCCTCGTTGACCAGCGACGACCGGTACGTACGGGCTCCGGCCAGCCCGGCCACGTACCCGCCGACCCCGGCGTCCCGCTCCCAGCGGGCCCAGTCCTGGCCGCCCCAGCCGTTGAAGACCCAGTCGGTGGCGGCCAGCCGTCCGGTCCCGTCCGTCAGGAAGGTCGGCCCGATGTCCCGCATCCACGCGTCGTCCAGCGGCCGCTCGACGACCTCGATCTCCGGGCCGAGCAGGTGCCGCGCCCCGTCGCCCTGCCCGGTGCCCGCCACGACCGTGACCGGCTCGAAGCGGCGCACGGCCCGGGCGACGGCGGCCCAGGCCCGGCGGGCCCGCTCCAGCGCCTCGCCGCCCTCCTCGCCGAAGGTGGCGTTGGGCCCGGGCCAGGCCATCCAGGTCCGGTCGTGCGGGGCCCACTCGGCGGGCATGCGGAAGCCGTCGGCTGCGGGGGTGGTCATGGGCGGGGCCGTCATGGGCGGGGTCCTCCGGACTCGGGCGGGACAGGGGCCGGGCGGGGTGGGGCGGGGCGGTCCCCGTCCGGACCGCCCCGCGGCCTGGGCGCGGCACTGCGCCGCCGATTTAGTGCGGCACTCTAACTTGGTTCTCCGCAGGTGCCAAGCATCAGGTGAAGCCCTGGCGCCATAACCTCGTTTGCTTAGAGCAGCACTCAAACATGCGCCACGCACCGCGGAGCGCCTTGTCCGTGATCACGCACGCCGTGCCGGATGCGGTATCGCGACCGGGTGGCGCGCAGCGACTCTGCGGACCGACCAGGTGTGGATCGCCCTCTCCGGCGGATCGACCACCGTGTCCGGTTCTCAGCGAACCGTCGCCCGGGTCGTGAAACCCCGGGTCGATCACATAGCGAGCCGCATAACGTCCGGGGTGCCCGGTATCGAGGTACGGGAATTCATTGCCGCGGCAGCACATATGGACTGGATCGGACGGGCGCTGCTTTTCGTGTTCCTGGCGAGCGCGGGATCGGCCCTGCTGATACTTGTGCGACCAGGGTTGCCCCGGGATGCCCCGGGAATGTCACCGCCATGAAGGTCAGCATGGATCTGCTCGGACACCCGCTGTTCCGGAAACTGGGGTCGCTGAATCTCCGTACGGCCGATTTCGTCATCGCCGGCAGCGGGCCCCTGCTGGCGCACGGCATCGAGCCGGACATCGGGGACCTCGACGTCGTGACCCGGGGAGCCGCCTGGGAAAGGGCGGCCGGTCTGGGTGATCCGGTTCCGGCCCCGCTGGGGTACGTCGAGCACGTCCTGTTCTTCGCCGGGGACGTCGAGGTGTTGAACGGCTGGTTCGAGTACAGCGTCGACGAGCTGATCGGAGAAGCCGATGTATTCTGCGGCCTGAATTTCTCCCCGCTCCGAAGAGTGCTGGAGTGGAAGACAGAGCTGGCCCGGGAAAAGGACCACGCCGATATCGAGGCCATTCACCGGTATCTGCGTACGCACACCTGAGAGACGCCCGTGGCGCCCTTTTCGCCATGCCGGCGCCGGCCGCTTCCGGGCGGAAAGGACGAACGGCCGCCCGGCGACATACCGGACGGCCGTTCGTCGTCGTACGGGGCGGATCAGCCCAGCGGGTGCATCCAGCCGTGCGTGTCGGGGGCGGCGCCGGTCTGGAGGTCCAGGAGGGCCTTGCGGAGCTTCATGGTGACCTCGCCGGGCTTGCCGTCGCCGACGGTCCAGGAGGCGGCCTCGGACTTGACGGAGCCGACGGGGGTGATCACGGCGGCGGTGCCGCAGGCGAAGACCTCGGTGAGGGAGCCGTCCTCGGTGGCGGCCTTCCAGTCCTCGACCGAGATGCGGCCCTCGGCGGCCTCGTAGCCGAGGTCGGTGGCGATCTTCAGGAGGGAGTCGCGGGTGATGCCCGGGAGCAGGGAGCCGGACAGCTCCGGGGTGACGATCTTGTTCCCGTACACGAAGTACAGGTTCATGCCGCCCATCTCCTCGATCCAGCGGCGCTCCAGGGCGTCCAGCCAGACGACCTGGTCGCAGCCGTGCTGGGCGGCCTGCGCCTGGGCGACGAGGGACGCCGCGTAGTTGCCGCCGGTCTTGGCGGCGCCGGTGCCCCCGCGCACGGCGCGCACGTACTCCTGGGAGAGCCAGACGGAGACCGGCTTGACGCCGCCGGTGAAGTAGGCGCCGGCCGGCGAGGCGATCACGATGAACAGGTACTCGTTGGCAGGCCGGACGCCCAGCCCGACCTCGCTCGCGATCATGAAGGGACGCAGGTAGAGCGATTCCTCGCCGTTGGTCGGCACCCAGTTCTTGTCCTGCTTGACCAGGGCGTCGCAGGCCTCGACGAACGTCTCGACGGGCAGCTCGGGCATACCGAGGCGGCGGGCGGACGCCTGGAAGCGCCGGGCGTTGGCGTCCGGGCGGAAGGTGGCGACGGTGCCGTCGGGCTGGCGGTACGCCTTCAGGCCCTCGAAGATCGTCTGCGCGTAGTGCAGCGTCATGTTGGCCGGGTCCATGGACAGCGGGGCGTACGGCACCAGCTGGGCGTCGTGCCAGCCGCGGCCTTCCGTCCACTTGATCGTCACCATGTGGTCGGTGAAGTAACGGCCGAAGCCGGGGCTGGCCAGGGCCCGCTCCCGCTCCGCGTCGGAGAGCGGGTGGGAGGAGGGCTTGAGCTCGATCGTGGGCGTCGTCATGAGTGCGTGTCCTTCACCGGTGAGGTTGTGGGGCCGCGCTCACGAAGTCCTTGTCGGTACAGGACGTCCGGTATTTCCCCTCGTACAGCGGCTCCACGTTCGATTATCGCTCCCGAGGTACCGGGGACGGAAATGCCGTGCTGCGGCGAGGGTGGGACGCCGTGGTCCGAAGGCGGATCCGTGTGCGCCTGCCAGGGATCGATGGTCGCACCCAACCCGGCGGTAGCACAGTCGCGGATCTGCGCGACAGCGCCGGGCCGGTGCGGCCCGGCGCTGTCGGTCAGCGCGTGTTCGCGCGGCGGGCGGCGGGCCTCAGCCCGCTACCCGCGCGGCGAGCGCGTCGCCGATCTCGCCGGTGGTACGGGGGGTTTCGCCCCGGTCCGCGAGGTCCGCGGCGACGGCCTTTTCGATACGGGCCGCCTCGGCGTCGTACCCGAGGTGCCGCAGGAGGAGAGCGGTGGACAGGACGGTGGCCGTGGGATCGGCCTTTCCGGTGCCCGCGATGTCCGGCGCCGAGCCGTGCACCGGCTCGAACATGGACGGGAAGGCGCCCGTGGGGTTGATGTTCCCGGAGGCGGCCAGGCCGATGCCGCCGGTGACGGCCGCGGCGAGGTCGGTGAGGATGTCGCCGAAGAGGTTGTCGGTGACGATCACGTCGAACCGCTCGGGCTGTGTGACGAAGAAGATCGTCGCGGCGTCGACGTGCAGATAGTCGGTGCTGACCTCGGGGTACTCCTCGCCCACCTGGTCGAAGATCTTCTTCCACATGTGGCCGGCGTGCACCAGGACGTTGTTCTTGTGCACCAGCGTCAGCTTCTTGCGCGGCCGCGCCTCGGCCCGCTCGTACGCGTCCCTGACCACCCGTTCCACGCCGTACGCGGTGTTCAGGCTGACCTCGGTGGCGACCTCGTGCGGGGTGCCGGTGCGCAGGCTGCCGCCGTTGCCCGTGTACGGGCCCTCGGTGCCCTCCCGGACGACGACGAAGTCGATGTCGGGGCGGCCGGCGAGCGGCGTCGCGGTGTTCGGGAAGAGCTTGGAGGGGCGCAGGTTGACGTAGTGGTCGAAGGCGAAGCGCAGCTTCAGCAGCAGGCCGCGCTCCAGGATTCCGGACGGTACGGACGGGTCACCGATCGCACCGAGCAGGATCGCGTCGTGCTCCTTGAGCGACTCCAGCTCCGCGTCCGGCAAGGTCTCGCCGGTGGCGTGCCATCGCCGGGCGCCGAGGTCGTACTCCTTGGTTTCCAGCTTGACGTCCTGCGGGAGGGCCGCGCCGAGGACCTTCAGCCCTTGGGCCACGACCTCCTGGCCGATACCGTCACCGGGGATCACTGCGAGGCGAATGCTGCGAGACATGGCTGGACCCTACTCTCTGTCCCATTGGTTGACACGTGGTGTCCGGGATGCGGACACATGGACGGCCGGACACCTGCCGTTCACCCGCAGGGCCCCGGCCGGTCGGACAGTGATGCGACGTTGCGCCCCATGGACACACCACGCGTGGGCATCCCCGAACCGCTCGCGAGCCGGATGAGCATGCCCGAGCAGCACGAGTACCTCCGCACGAAGCTGACCCGCCGCGGGCTGCTGCGCACCTCCGCCGTGACCGCCGGCGCCGTCGCGGTCGGCGGTCTGCCGGCGGGGGCGGGGCCCGCCCAGGCCGCCGTCCCCTCCCCCACTTTGCTCTCCTCCCCCGCCACCGGCGCCGTGCACGGCTCGCTGGTCGCGCCGTTCGGCCGGCACCTGGCCTTCGGCGCCGACCCCCGGCACCAGATGCGCGTCTCGTGGCAGGTGCCGTTCGCGGTCAAGCGCCCGTTCCTGCGTGTGGGGCTGCGCCCCTGGGACCTGAGCCGCAAGATCCACGCCGAGGTGCGGGACCTGCACACGCCCGCGCTGAGCAAGAAGCTGCCCGCGGTGGACCAGTACTATCTGCACGCCGCGCTCGACGGCCTGCGCCCCGGCACCACGTACTACTACGGCGTCGGCCACGACGGCTTCGACCCCGCCGACTCCCGCCACTTCGGCACCCTCGGTACCTTCCGCACCGCCCCGGCCCGCGCCGAGCGGTTCGTCTTCACCGCCTTCGGCGACCAAGGCGTCAGCTACCACGCCCTCGCCAACGACCAGCTCATCCTGGGCCAGAACCCGTCCTTCCACCTGCACGCCGGCGACATCTGCTACGCCGACCCGGACGGCAGCGGCACCGAGCACGACACCTACGACGCGCGCCAGTGGGACCAGTTCCTCGCGCAGACCGAGTCGGTGGCCAAGACCGTGCCGTGGATGGTGACCACCGGCAACCACGACATGGAAGCCTGGTACTCCCCCAACGGGTACGGCGGCCAGCACGCCCGCTGGAGCCTGCCGGGCAACGGCCCGGACGCCGGGAACGCGCCCGGCGTCTACTCCTTCACCTACGGCAACGTCGCCGTCGTCGCGCTCGACGCCAACGACGTCTCGTACGAGATCCCCGCCAACCTCGGCGTCACCGACGGCAAGCAGACCAAGTGGCTGGACCGCAAGCTCGGCGAACTGCGCGCCGCCCGGGGCATCGACTTCATCGTCGTCTTCTTCCACCACTGCGCCTTCTCCACCACCAACGCGCACGCCTCCGAGGGCGGAGTACGCGACGCGTGGCTGCCGCTCTTCGAGAAGCACCAGGTGGACCTGGTGGTCAACGGCCACAACCATGTCTACGAGCGGACCGACGCCATCAAGGGCGGCCGGGTCTCCAAGAAGATGCCCGTCGGCGAGACGGTGGACTCCTCGCGTGAGGGCATCGTGTACGTCACGGCCGGGGGCGCGGGCAAGTCGCTGTACGACTTCCCGGTGCCCGACAGCTACGAGGGCCACGTCAAGGACCTCGACCACGTGGACACGTACCACTGGGCCGAGGGCAAGGTGAAGGTCAAGGAAGCCGCGCAGTGGTCACGGGTCCGCTACACCGGTTACTCCTTCATCGCGGTCGAGGTACTGCCCGGCCACCGGCCACGGATGAAGGTCACCGCGCTCGCCGAGTCCGGCGAGCGCATCGACCGCTTCGAGGTCACGCGGCGCCACTGAGCACGGCAGGGGCGGGCGTGCCCACGCGCTCGGCGCGCCGCACACCCGCCCGCCGGACGGCCCCCGGGCTCAGTGCCCGGTCGAGCCGCCGTTGTCCCGGCGGTCGAGCGCCCGCTGGAGCGCGGCGGCGGCGTTCTTGCGGTCGGCCTCGCCGGTCGCGCGGGCGGAGTGACGGATCCTGCGGACAGCGGTCTTGGTCATGATGCGTCTCCAATGCCAAAGCCCCGAGAGATGAACGGAAGCGTCCTTCCGGAAACGGCCGACACACGCGGGGGCCTCGGCGTCAGCAGGGATCACCTGCGCACACGCACCGGGCCGCACCCGCCGCCGCCCGATGGAGCGGAACGTTCGGCTCCTACAAAGCTAAGCCAGCGGAGCCGTGCTGTCTGCACAATTACTTGGGCTTCCTACTATTTGAGACGGGCCATGGCCTGAGGTGCTCGTTCGGGTGATCATCCGCTGATCGGTGCAGCCAAGGGGACACGGCTGCGTAGCGTGACGACGTCGCTCGTGCCTCGGGGCCGGGCGCGCCCACACTTGGGGAGGCGCCGAGATCATCGAGGGGTTCATCGAGGTGTCGCCGACAGGCTGCTACGCGCGCAGTCGGATCGCCAACAAGCTACGGCGTTCCGCTGACAGATACCTGGCCGATGGACCGTATGCCGGCCACCAGGACACCGATGTGATCCACGACCGCAAGGTCTGGATTCCTGACGTGATCATCGCTCTTGAGGATGCCGAGGCGCAGGACGTCACCGAACAAGGTGTCGGCATCAGAGCCACGGCTGTGGATGTGGTCGTCGAAGTGGTCTCCCCCGGTCACAACAGCGTCACCCGCGACCGCGTCCGTAAGCGCCGCGCCTACGCCCGTGCCGGCATCCCCGTCTACGTCCTCGTTGACGATCTTGACCTCCGCGGCACTGTCACCGTGTTCACCTCCCCGGTGGCCGAGAAGGCGGACTACGCGGCCGAGACGCGCGTCCCCCACGGCACCGACATCGCCATCCCCGAAGGCCCCGCCAAAGGCTTCGTCATCGGCGAATCGATCACCGGCCCGCCCCGCGGCGACAGCTGACCGGACACGGCCGACACGGACGGCCCGGCACCCCCACCAAGGGAGCACCGGGCCGTCCGCGTCGTGCGGCTACCGCATCAGCCCATGTGCGGGTAGCGGTAGTCCGTCGGGGCGACCATCGTCTCCTTGATGGCGCGCGGCGACATCCAGCGGAGCAGGTTGAACTTCGAGCCCGCCTTGTCGTTGGTGCCCGAGGCACGGCTGCCGCCGAAGGGCTGCTGGCCGACGATGGAGCCGGTGGGGCGGTCGTTGAGGTAGAAGTTGCCGGCCGCGAAGCGCAGCTTCTCCGACGCCGCGACGAGGACCTGGCGGTCCTGGGCGAGGACGGCGCCGGTCAGGGCGTACGCCGAGGCGGACTCCATCTGCTCCAGCATCGCGTCGAAGTCGGCGTCCTCGTAGACGTGGACGGCGATGATCGGGCCGAAGTACTCGGTCTTGAAGACCTCGTTCTCCGGGTCCGAGCAGGCGATCACGGTCGGGCGCACGAAGTAGCCGACCGAGTCGTCGTAGCTGCCGCCCGCGACGATCTCGCAGGTCGGGTCCTCCTTGGCACGGTCGATCGCGGCCTTGTTCTTGGCGAAGGAGCGTTCGTCGATGACGGCGCCGATGAAGTTCGACAGGTCGGTGACGTCACCCATGGTGAGCCCCTCGACCTCCGCCACCAGGTCGTCCTTGAAGCCGTTCTCCCAGGTGGAGCGGGCGATGTAGGCGCGGGAGGCGGCGGAGCACTTCTGGCCCTGGTACTCGAACGCGCCACGGGTGACGGCCGTCTTCAGGATCGCCGGGTCCGCGGTCGGGTGGGCGACGATGAAGTCCTTGCCGCCGGTCTCGCCGACCAGGCGCGGGTAGGAGCGGTAGTTCGTGATGTTCTCGCCGACCGCCTTCCACAGGTACTGGAAGGTGGCGGTGGAGCCGGTGAAGTGGACGCCGGCCAGCTCCGGGTGCGGCAGCGCGACCTCGGAGACCTCCTTGCCGTCACCGGTCACCAGGTTAATAACGCCCTTGGGCAGGCCGGCCTCCTCCAGGAGCTGCATGAGCAGGATCGCGGAGTGGGTCTGGGTGGGCGACGGCTTCCAGACGACGACGTTGCCCATCAGGGCGGGCGCGGTCGGCAGGTTGCCGGCGATGGCGGTGAAGTTGAAGGGCGTGATCGCGTAGACGAAGCCCTCCAGCGGGCGGTGGTCCAGGCGGTTCCAGACACCGTTCGGCTGGACGGGCGGCTGCTCCTGGAGCAGCTCGCGCGCGAAGTGGACGTTGAAGCGCCAGAAGTCCACCAGCTCGCAGGGCGCGTCGATCTCGGCCTGCTGGGCGGTCTTGGACTGGCCGAGCATCGTGGAGGCGGCGATGGTCTCGCGCCACGGGCCCGACAGCAGGTCGGCGGCCTTGAGCAGGATCGCGGCACGGTCGTCGAAGGACATCGCGCGCCAGGCCGGGGCGGCGGCCAGGGCGGCGTCGATCGCGTCCTGGGCGTCCTGGCGGGTGGCGTTGGCGTACGTACCGAGGACGGCCTGGTGGTTGTGCGGCTGCACGACGTCGAAGCGCTCGCCGCCGCCCATCCGCTTCTCGCCGTTGATGGTCATCGGCAGGTCGATCGGGTTGCCGGCCAGCTCCTTGAGCTTGGCCTCCAGGCGGGCGCGCTCCGGGGAACCGGGGGCGTAGCCGTGCACCGGCTCGTTGTACGGGGCGGGGACGTGGGTCACGGCGTCCATGTCGGCCGTCTCCTTCGGTCGGGGGTGTGCGGGTGCGTCAAGTTGTGGGGCGCCGGGCCACGGGGGCGGCCCGGCTGCGGTCCGGCCGCGGGGCCGGGCGCCTGGCTCAGCCCTTGGTGACGAGCGAGCGCAGGAAGAACGCGAGGTTGGCGGGGCGCTCGGCGAGGCGCCGCATGAAGTAGCCGTACCAGTCCGTGCCGTACGGGATGTAGACGCGCATCCGGTGACCCTCGGTGACCAGGCGCTCCTGCTCGGCCTCGCGGATGCCGTACAGCATCTGGAACTCGTACTCGGCGGGCTTGCGGCCGAAGCGGCGGCCCAGTTCCTGGCCGATCGCCACCATGCGCGGGTCGTGCGACCCGATCATCGGGTAGCCCTCGCCGGCCATGAGGATCTTCAGGCAGCGTACGTACGCCTTGTCGACCTCCCGCTTGTCCTGGAACGCGACCGTCGCGGGTTCCTTGTAGGCGCCCTTGACCAGGCGCACGCGAGATCCTTCCCCGGCCAGCGCGCGGCAGTCGTCCTCGGTGCGGAACAGGTAGGACTGGAGCACCGCGCCGGTCTGCGGGAAGCGGGCGCGCAGCTCGCCGAGTATCGCCAGGGTGGAGTCGACCGTGGTGTGGTCCTCCATGTCCAGGGTGACCGTCGTACCGGCCTCGGCGGCGGCCTCGACGACCGGCGTGACGTTCTTCAGGGCCAGCTCGTGGCCGCCGGGCAGCGCCTGGCCGAAGGCGGAGAGCTTGACCGACATCTCGGCGCGCCCGCCCAGACCCAGGTCCTTCAGGGCGGCGGTCAACTGGAGGTAGGCGTCGCGGTTGCGCAGCGCCTCGGCCGGGTCGGTGATGTCCTCACCGAGGTGGTCGAGGGTGACCTCCATCCCGCGGTCCGCCAGGGACCGCACGGCGGCCATCGACGCGTCCAGCCGCTCACCGGCCACGAACCGGTCGACGACCGGACGGGTGACCGGGGCCGCCGAGACGACTCGGCGGATGCTGTCGCTGCGGGCTGCTGCGAGAAGCACGGGACCCAGCACGGGGCACCTCCACGATTCAAGATGACAAGCCGGGCGGGCGCCTGGCAGGCGGGCGCGACGGCGAGATGAGCCACCTGAAACTTAAGGATCTCGCCAGTTCGCGGCC
Organism: Streptomyces sp. NPDC026394; assembly: GCF_055567735.1. Taxonomy (NCBI): domain Bacteria; kingdom Bacillati; phylum Actinomycetota; class Actinomycetes; order Kitasatosporales; family Streptomycetaceae; genus Streptomyces; species Streptomyces sp. NPDC026394. Next base: position 739,679 of record NZ_JBVHPX010000001.1, on the reverse strand, counting down.
ATCGACAGCTGTCTGGCCTTCGTGGCCGGGATCTCAGACAGATGTATGACAATGGAGGGGGACCACAACGGCACCGGAGGGCCCACCTTCCCCGGTGACCGCAGGGACAGCGACGGCCGTACGGCTCGGGAGCGCGGACCGGAAAGGAGCCACGCGGCACATGCGGGGCGATTACCAGCAGCTCGTGGACGAGATCTCGGCCGCTCTCGGCGCCCCGGCGACCCTGGAGGACCGCGATTTCGGCCTGATCGCCTTCGGCGCGCACGAGGGCGACGACGATCTGGTCATGGACCCCGTACGGACCCGCTCGATCCTCCAGCGCCGCTCGACGGCGGCGGTACGGGCCTGGTTCGAGGCGTTCGGCATCGCCCGCGCGAAGACCGCGCTGCGCATCCCGCCCGATCCGGCGGCCGGGGTCTTCAAGGGCCGGATCTGCCTGCCCGTACGCCATCGCGGCATCGTGCAGGGATACGTCTGGCTGCTGGACGACGGCCACCTGACCGACCTGGAGCTGGGCGGTGGCGGCGCGCCGCCCGACCCCCGGATCGAGCAGGCGATGGAGTCGGCCTCCGGCATCGGCGCGCTGCTGGCGGCGGAGGCCCGCGCGGGCGCCGAACTGGGCGACCTGCTGCGCGCGCTGCTGGTCTCGCGGCCCACGGAGCGCACCGCCGCGGCGGCCGCGCTGCGCGACGGGCTGCGGTCCGCGGCGGACGCGCCGCTGCTGGTGGTCGCGGTGACGCCGTGGGACGTGCCGGACGCCGATCACGCACCGCTGCCGAATCTGCCGGGGCTGCTGGCCGCCTGCGTACTGCCCGCCGCGAACGGGGCGGCCGAAGAGACGCCGGGCCCGGCATCCCCGAGTGGCGCGTCGGCCCCTCCCGGAGGGCGGCGCTCCGCTCCCGTTCCGCCGTCGCGGGCGACCGCCGACGCCCCGTCGCTGGCGGCTCTCGTACGGCTGCGTTCGCCGTCGGCCCTCGCCGCGGCCCATACGGTGGCCGAGCACCTGCTGCGCTCGCCGCGCGCGGGCGGGGGCCTGGCACCGGCCGGGGCGGACGCCCGTACGCTGCCCGGCGCCGCCGGACTCGGCACGCCCGTACGGGACTTGGCCGGCCTGCCCACCGCCTGGCACGAGGCGCTGGCGGCGGCGCGGGCCGCGCGCGCCGAACCCCGGCTGGGCCCGGTGGCCGAGTGGGACGCCATCGGCGCGTACCGTCTGCTGACGGGGCTGCCGTCGGTCGAACCGGACCCGCCGGTACGGCCGCTGCTTTCCCCCGCGCACAGTGAACTCGCCCGTACCGCCGAGGTGTTCCTCGACTGCGCGGGCCAGGCGGGCCGCGCCGCCCAGGCGCTCGGCATCCACCGGCAGACGCTGTACTACCGGCTCGGCCGCGTCGAGAAGCTGACCGGACTCGACCTGGACGAGGGCGGCGACCGGCTGCTGCTCCACATGGCGCTGAAGACGGCACGGCTGTGAGGCGCCCGGCACCTTCGGGGCCGGACGGCGCGGTTCCCGGGCGTCCGCGAACAGACTTTTGTTGAGCACTGGACAGACGGCGGGTCCGGACGGACGATGAAACTCTGCGGCCGGTACCCGTCGCGAGCACGACGGGCACGACGTGCACGACGCACCCACGAGAGATGCGGCCGCCGCCGGGAGAAGAACCGGAACCGGCGGCGACCGGCTGCCGGGCGACGGGGCTCCTCTTCCCCCTCACCTGGCACTGTCCGCCCTCCCTGGCGGGCCGGGGCGCGCGGGAGGACCCCTGGCTGAAGACGGCCGGGAAGGGCGGGGCCGGAGACGCGTGTTCGCTGCGTGGCGCGGATCTCCGGCCGGTCTCGGGTGCGGACTGCGCGGCGACCTCTGGGTCTGGGAGATCCGGGTCCGGCGGCAGCTTGCTGCCTGGTCCCGTACGGCGAGCGTAGAGCGCGGCGGCGCGACCGGACAAGTGCTGGACGGTCAAATACCGAAGGCTCTCGGCCGGTTGACCGGTGCGGGCGGCCGACGGCCGGGCCCTCGGGCGGCCCCGGTACGGTCGAGGGGCGGACAGCCAGGGCGCGGCGAGCAGGTCGGCGGGCGGCCCGGGTACGTCAGGAGGCGGCCGTTCCGCCGCCCGTGGGCACCTCTCCCGGTCCGTGCGCCGTCGCGGGGAGCACCGTTCCGGAGAGCACCCGCCGCATCGCTTCCACGAGGTCGCCGCCCGAGGGCAGCGCCGCCGGGGAGACCAGGGACTGCACCATCAGACCGGTGAGCAGCGCCTGGTAGAAGGAGCCGACGACGCGCGCCGACTCCGCGTCCACCTCGGTGTCCGGTACGTTCTCGAAGACCGCGACCAGCCCTTCGCCGCCCTCCGGAAGGACCGTGGCCAGGGCCGCGCGCAGTTCGGGGTCGCGGGGCAGCAGGCCGAGCACCTCGACCTGGGAGGCCACGAAGTCGCGCTGTTCCAGGAAGCTCCGCAGGATGCGGTCCCAGCCGGCCGCGAAGCGCTCCACGGGATCACCGGTCGGCTCCGGGCCGGCCTCCTCCGTACCGGCGAGCCCGGCGCCCCACGCCTCGACGGATTCCACCAGCGCCTGGCGCATCAGGACGTCCTTGGAGCCGTAGTGGTAGCCGATGGACGCCAGGTTGGTGCCGGAGGCGGCCACGATGTCGCGGGCGGTGGTGCGCGCGTACCCCTTTTCCAGGAGGCAGCGCTTGGCCCCTTCCAGCAGGTCTTCACGGTGTCCCATGCGGTCAGCCTATGCCCGGCGGGCAGCGGTACCGGACGGGGTGCACCGGACCGGCGTACGAGCTGAGCCCGGCCCGCCGATCGCGGTACAGGGCCGGGCCCGCCGACCGCGGTACGGAGCCCGGCCCGCCGCGCTGTGCGTGCGGCGGGCCGGGCCCGTGGAGCGGCGGACTGCCGGAAGCGGCGGCGCCCAGGGTGCCGGCTGTCTACCGGCCCCGCTCGGTGTCCGGACCGCCGCGGCCCCGCTCGGGCCCCTGGCCACGGCCGCGCCGGTCGCGCCGGCCGGTGCCCTTGCCGTCGTCGAACTCCACCTCTTCCCGGTGGACCTCGGTGTTGACCTCCTGCTGCTCGGTGACCCGCTCGGTCTCCAGCCGGATCCGCTCGACCGGCACGTTCTCCTTGCGGACGACGACCTGCTCCTCGTAGAGCGTGACGTCCAGCTCACCGTCGCCCAGCTCGGGCTGCCGGCCCCGCGCCTTGCGGCGGTCCTCTTCGCTGATCTTCTCGCGCCGGATGCGCGCCTCGTCGTGGCTGACGGGTACGGAGCGGTGCACCTCGCCGGTCGTCACATGCTTGCGCAGCCGGGCGTGGCCACTCTCGTGCGCCTCGGTGCCGATCTCGACGTGTTCCTCGGAGATGAGCATCTCCGGGTTCTGCTCCTTGGACCGCGCGGCGTCGTCCCGGCCGCGGGACATGGCCATCGCCCCGGCCCCGGCGCCCGCGCCGGCCAGCGGCGCGGACTCGGTCCGCTCCCGGCGGCGCTCCTCGGGCCTGCGCATTCCGGCCGCGCCGGCGGCACCGGCGGTGCCCATCCCGGCTCCGCCGGTCGTGGTCCGCCCAGGGACCGTGCCGGTCGGTGCGGTGCCCGGCCGGGACATCCCGTAGTGCCGGTACAGCCGTTCCTCCTCGGCCGGTTCCAGATGCCCGTCCGCGTCGATCCGCGGGGCGTCCTTGATCTGCTCCTTGGTGTACGGGACCTGCAGTTCGTCACCCACCCGCCGGCCTCCGGCGAGCGGTACGAAGGTCTCCTTCATGCCGAACAGGCCGGTGCGCACGGTGATCCACTCGGGCGCGTCGGTGGCGTCGTCCCGGTAGATCTGCTGGACCGAGCCCACCTTGGTGCCCTCCGCGTCGACCACGTTCATACCGGTCAGATCCTGAGGGTTCTCACCCAGGGGTGCGTTCATGGCGTCGCTCTCCTTCCGCACGCGCCGGCAGGGGGCACGTGCAGTTCCCATTGCGCGCCGCCCCGCAGCGCGCAGCGAGTCGGAAAACCCCCGGAACACCGGCTCGACGGCGAGTTTGCGGGGCGTCCGGCTTCGGTCCGCACTAGGCCGAACGGGTGATGGGGCGCGTTCACCCGCCGGCGCGGGTGCCGCACGACAGCGGGCCCGTGCTCCCGCCGCAGCGGGGGCCCGGGCCCGGAGTCGAACGGGTACGGCCGTACGGCCTCGGCTCAGTCCGCGAGGTTGACCGCGCGCGCCGAGGTGGCGCCGATCTCGTCGGCGATCTCGGCGAGCACCGGCGCCGGGATCGTGTCGTCGACGGTCAGCGCGACCAGCGCCTCGCCGCCCGCGTCGGCCCGCGAGACCTGCATGCCGGCGATGTTGATGCCCGCCTCGCCGAGGATCCGGCCGAGCGTGCCGACGACGCCGGGGCGGTCGCCGTAGCGCAGGAAGGCCATGTGGTCGGCGAGCGCGAGGTCGATGGAGTGCTCACCGACCGCGACGATCTTCTGCTGGTTCTTGTTGCCCGCCAGGGTGCCGGAGATGGAGATCTCGTCGCCGCCGGACAGGGTGCCGCGCACCGTGACCACGTTGCGGTGCTCGGCCGACTCGCTGCTGGTGGTCAGCCGCACCTCGACGCCACGCTCCTGGGCGAACAGCGGGGCGTTGACGTACGAGACGGTCTCGGCCACCACGTCCTCGAACACGCCCTTGAGCGCGGACAGTTCCAGTACCTTGACGTCGTGCTGGGTGATCTCGCCGTACACCTCGACGTCCAGGCGGACCGCCACCTCACCCGCCAGCGCGGTGAAGATCCGGCCCAGCCGCTCGGCCAGCGGCAGCCCCGGCTTGACGTCCTCGGCGATCACGCCGCCCTGGACGTTGACCGCGTCCGGCACCAGCTCGCCCGCCAGCGCCAGGCGCACCGACTTGGCGACCGCGATGCCCGCCTTCTCCTGCGCCTCGCCCGTCGAGGCGCCGAGGTGCGGGGTGGCGACAACCTGGTCGAACTCGAACAGCGGGGAGTCGGTACAGGGCTCGCTGGCGTAGACGTCCAGGCCCGCGCCGGCCACCCGGCCCTCCTTGAGGGCGCTGGCCAGCGCGGTCTCGTCCACGATGCCGCCGCGCGCGGCGTTGACGACGCGCACCGTCGGCTTGACCTTGTGCAGCGCCTCGTCACCGATCAGGCCGAGGGTCTCGGGGGTCTTGGGGAGGTGGACGGTGATGAAGTCCGCGACCTCCAGCAGCTCGTCGAGGGTGACCAGCTTGACGCCCATCTGCGCGGCACGGGCCGGCTGCACGTACGGGTCGTACGCGACGATCTTCATGCCGAAGGCCGACATCCGCTGCGCGACCAGCACGCCGATCCGGCCGAGGCCGACCACGCCGAGGACCTTCTCGGACAGCTCGACACCGGTGTACTTGCTGCGCTTCCACTCGCCGTTCTTCAGCGCGGTGTTCGCCTGCGGGATGTTGCGGGCGGTGGCGAGCAGCAGGCCGCAGGCCAGCTCGGCGGCGGTGACGATGTTGGAGGTCGGCGCGTTGACGACCATCACGCCGGCCTTGGTGGCGGCGGCGACGTCGACGTTGTCCAGGCCGACACCGGCCCGGGCGACGACCTTGAGCTTGCGGGCCGCGGCGATGGCCTCGGCGTCGACCTTGGTCGCGCTGCGCACGAGGATCGCGTCGACATCGGCGATGGCGGGCAGCAGCTCGGCGCGGTCGGCGCCGTTGCAGTGCCGGATCTCGAAGTCCGGACCGAGGGCGTCGACGGTGGCGGGCGACAGTTCCTCGGCGATCAGTACGACAGGTTTCGAGCTCACGTGGTCTTCAGTCCTCACTAGTCCTGGGAGCCCCACCCGTGCCCCTGATGGCTACGGGGGAGAACGGCCGTCCCGACGGCCGAAGGCGGTGAAGGGGGCAGCCGCGTGGAAGACGCACGACGCTGTGAGCCTGACGCGCTTGTGGTGTGCAGTGTAGTGCTGGCCCCCGGCCGTTCATCCGCCGTTTCGGAAGGATCACCCGGTAGTGGTGCGACGCGGTGGACAACACGGTGGCGGGGGCCGGGCACCGGTCATGGCGAACGGGGCCGCGGCGGCTGCCACGGCCCCGTGCCGTACGGCTCACTGCTCGTCGTCGACCCAGCTCATCAGCTTGCGGAGCTTCTTGCCGGTGGTCTCCAGCAGGTGGTCCTCGTCGGCCTTCTTGTACTCGTTGTACTTGGGCAGGCCGGCGTTGTACTCCGCCATCCAGTTGTTGGCGAAGGTGCCGTCCTGGATCTCGGCGAGCACCTTCTTCATCTCGGCCTTGGTGGCGTCGTTGACGATCCGCGGACCGGTGATGTAGTCGCCCCACTCGGCGGTCTCGGAGACCGACCAGCGCATCTTCTCCAGGCCGCCCTCGTACATGAGGTCCACGATCAGCTTCAGCTCGTGCAGGCACTCGAAGTAGGCGATCTCCGGCTGGTAGCCGGCCTCGACCAGGGTCTCGAAACCCGCCTTGACCAGCGCCGAGGCACCGCCGCAGAGCACCGCCTGCTCACCGAAGAGGTCGGTCTCGGTCTCCTCGGTGAAGGTGGTCTTGATGACGCCGGCGCGGGTGCCGCCGATGGCCTTGGCGTACGACAGGGCCAGCGCGAAGGCGTTGCCGGAGGCGTCCTGCTCGACGGCCGCGATGCACGGCACGCCGCGGCCCTCCTCGTACTGGCGGCGCACCAGGTGGCCCGGGCCCTTGGGGGCGACCATGCACACGTCGACGTTCTCCGGCGGCTTGATGAAGCCGTAGCGGATGTTCAGGCCGTGGCCGAAGAACAGCGCGTCGCCGTCCTTCAGGTTGTCCTTGACGGACTCCTCGTAGACCTTCGCCTGGATCGGGTCCGGCACCAGGATCATGATGACGTCGGCCTCCGCCGCCGCCTCGGCCGGGCTGACCACGCGCAGCCCCTGCTCCTCGGCCTTGGACTTCGACTTCGAGCCCTCGTGCAGACCCACCCGGACGTCGACGCCCGAGTCGCGCAGGGAGAGGGCGTGGGCGTGGCCCTGGCTGCCGTAGCCGAGAACCGCGACCTTGCGGCCCTGGATGATGGACAGGTCGGCGTTGTCGTCGTAGAACAGCTCGGCCACTTCGGGTATCTCCTTGGATCTAGCTGGTTGCCCGACACACTACGTCGGGCTCGTGAGGAAAGGTTCGGGGGTCTCGCGATACGGTCCGGGCGGGCCCGGGCGCGACGGTCCGGGCGGGCCCGGGCACGTCAGGCGGAGCGCTCCAGGGCCCGCAGCGAGCGGTCCGTGATGGAGCGGGCGCCGCGCCCTATGGCGATGGTGCCGGACTGCACCAACTCCTTGATGCCGAACGGCTCCAGCATCTTGAGCATCGCTTCGAGCTTGTCGCTGCTGCCGGTCGCCTCGATGGTCACCGCGTCCGGGGAGACGTCGACGGTCTTGGCGCGGAAGAGCTGGACGATCTCCACGATCTGCGAGCGGGTCTCGTTGTCGGCGCGCACCTTGGCCAGCACCAGTTCGCGCTGGACCGCGGAGCCGGGCTCCAGCTCGACGATCTTCAGCACGTTGACGAGCTTGTTGAGCTGCTTGGTGACCTGCTCCAGCGGGAGCGACTCGACGCTCACGACGATGGTGATGCGGGAGATGTCGGGGTGCTCGGTGACGCCCACGGCGAGCGAGTCGATGTTGAATCCGCGGCGGGAGAACAGGGCGGCGATCCGGGCCAGGATGCCGGGGGTGTTCTCCACCAGGACGGAGAGCGTGTGCTTGGACATGGTCGGTCTTCTCTCTTCTATCCGCGTGTCTCGCGTCCCGGCGTCTCAGTCGTCTTCGTTGTCGCCGAAGTCGGGGCGCACCCCGCGGGCGGCCATGACCTCGTCGTTGGAGGTGCCGGCCGCGACCATCGGCCAGACCTGGGCGTCCTCGTGGACGATGAAGTCCACCACCACCGGGCGGTCGTTGATCGCGTTCGCCTTGGCGATCACCGCGTCCAGCTCGGCGGGGTCCTCGCAGCGCATCGCGACGCAGCCCATCGCCTCAGCCAGCTTCACGAAGTCCGGGACACGGGTGCCGCCGCCGGCCACCTCCGCCGTGGCGAGGCAGTCCTCGGGACCGCTGTGCAGGACGGTGTTGGAGTAGCGCTGGTTGTAGAAGAGGGCCTGCCACTGGCGGACCATGCCCAGGGCGCCGTTGTTGATGATGGCGACCTTGATCGGGATGTTGTTCAGCGCGCAGGTGACCAGTTCCTGGTTGGTCATCTGGAAGCAGCCGTCGCCGTCGATCGCCCAGACCGTACGGTCCGGCCGCCCGGCCTTGGCGCCCATGGCGGCCGGGACGGCGTACCCCATCGTCCCGGCGCCGCCGGAGTTCAGCCACGTGGACGGCGTGTCGTAGTCGATGAAGTGGGCGGCCCACATCTGGTGCTGGCCGACGCCCGCCGCGTAGATCGTGCCCTCCGGGGCCAGCTCGCCCAGGCGCTGGACGACCTGCTGCGGGGCCAGGCTGCCGTTGTCGGGGTGGCCGTAGCCCAGCGGGTACGTCTCGCGCCAGCGATTGAGGTCCTTCCACCAGGCGGTGTAGTCGCCGGCGCGGCCCGCCGCGTGCTCCGCCTGGAGGGCCACGATCAGGTCGGCGATGACCTCGCGGGCGTCGCCGACGATCGGCACGTCGGCCGCGCGGTTCTTGCCGATCTCCGCCGGGTCGATGTCGGCGTGCACGACCTTGGCGAACGGGGCGAAGGAGTCCAGCTTGCCGGTGACCCGGTCGTCGAAGCGGGCACCGAGCGCGACGATCAGGTCGGACTTCTGCAGGGCGGTGACGGCGGCGACCGCGCCGTGCATCCCGGGCATGCCGACGTGCTGCGGGTGGGTGTCGGGGAAGGAGCCGAGGGCCATCAGGGTGGTGGTGACGGGCGCGCCGGTCAGTTCGGCCAGCACCTTCAGTTCGGCAGTGGCGCCGGACTTCAGCACGCCGCCGCCGACGTACAGGACCGGGCGGCGGGCCTCGGTGATCAGCCGGGCGGCCTCGCGGATCTGCTTGGCGTGCGGCTTGGTGACCGGGCGGTAGCCGGGCAGGTCGGTGTGCGGCGGCCAGGAGAAGGTGGTCTGTGCCTGGAGGGCGTCCTTGGCGATGTCCACCAGGACCGGTCCCGGCCGCCCGGTGGAGGCGATGTGGAACGCCTCGGCGATGGTGCGGGGGATCTCGGCCGCGTCGGTGACCAGGAAGTTGTGCTTGGTGATCGGCATCGTGATGCCGCAGATGTCCGCCTCCTGGAAGGCGTCGGTGCCGATCGCCTTGGAGGCGACCTGGCCGGTGATCGCGACCATCGGCACGGAGTCCATGTGGGCGTCGGCGATGGGGGTGACGAGGTTGGTGGCACCGGGTCCCGAGGTGGCCATGCAGACGCCGACCTTGCCGGTGGCCTGCGCGTAACCGGTGGCGGCGTGGCCCGCGCCCTGCTCGTGGCGGACCAGGACGTGGCGGACCTTCGAGGAGTCCATCATCGGGTCGTACGCGGGGAGGATGGCGCCCCCCGGAATGCCGAACACGGTGTCGGCCCCGACCTCTTCGAGCGAACGGATGAGGGACTGCGCGCCCGTGACGTGCTCGACGGCGGTCGCGGCTGCTCCGCCGGAGTGACGGGCCCGCGGCTGCGGATGGTGGGCCCCGGTGGCCTGCTCGGTCATCTGCGTCTCTTCTCGAAGCTGAGGGTTTTGGTGGGGTATGGGGGTGGTTATGCAACAAAAAACCCCTCGTGCCGTGAGGCAAGCGAGGGGAGCGCGCCGGTGCGGAGCGCTGGGTGGTGTGGGTGACCCAGCTTCAGCCGACGCGCTGTCCAAGTACGAGAATTCGGGTGCGCATGGAACTGACCCTCCCCCTGCTGCCAGGGGAGTGTCAAGTGGGTGGGACGGAGGTCTCACTATTTGGGCGCAGCGGGGGGCTGGCCAGCGCTGTCTCCGCCCCGTCCCTGCCCTCACCCGGCCCGAATCGCCTGGGCAGTTCGCCCAGCACCCGTCCGGGTGACACCGGTTCGCGCCCCTTCTTGACGTGGCGCACCGGCAGGCCCGTACCGCTGAACACCACCGCCCGGCCCTCGCTGCCCGGGCCCGGCACCGGATAGCTGCCCTGGGACAGCGCGTGGCGCAGCCGGTGCTCGTCCAGCGGCCCGGAGAAGGCCATGCCCTGGCCGTGCGTACAGCCCATGGAGCGCAGCGCGACGATCTGCTCGGGCAGGTCGACGCCGTCGGCCACGGACTGCATGCCGAGGTCGGAGGCGATCCGCAGCAGCCCCGAGGTGATCTTGTGCAGCCGGGCGGAGTCCACCACCCCGTCGACCAGGTCACGGTCCAGCCGCAGCACGTCGACGGGCAGCCGCCGCAGCGCTCCGATGGCGGCCGCGCCGCTGCCGAAGCCGTCCAGGGCGATCCGTACCCCCAGGCGGCGCAGGGCGACCAGACGGCGCTCCAGCTCCTCCAGCGGTATCCGCGGATCGGTGTCGGCCAGCTCCAGGACCAGCGAGCCGGACGGCAGGCCGTGCCGGGACAGCAGGGCCTCGATGCTCTTGGGCGGCAGCGCCCGGTCGAGCAACCGGTGCGCGGAGATCCGGACGGCCACCGGGACCGGATGGCCCGCCCGGTGCCGGCCGGCGGCCTGCTGCACCGCCTCCTCCAGCTGCCAGCGGCCCAGCTCGGCGGTGCGGTCGCCGTCCTCCTTGAGCCGGCCGCGGTCGCCGACCCGCAGGAACTCGGCGGGGGTGAAGAGTATGCCCTGGGCGGAGCGCCAGCGGGCCAGGGCGGCGACCGCCGTGATCCGGCCGCCGGCCAGCTCCACCACGGGCTGGTGCAGCAGCGCGAACTCGCCGTCGTGCAGGGCGGTGCGCAGCTTGGTGGCCAGCTCGGCGCGGTGCACCACGTCGGCCTGCATCTGTGGCGCGTACAGCTTGACGCAGCCCTTGCCGGCCTGTTTGGCGCGGTACATCGCCAGGTCGGCGTTGCGCATCAAGGGGCCGGGGGTGATGCCCGGCTCGGCGAAGGCGACACCGATGCTGGCGGCGACCCGTACGTCCCTGCCGTCGATCTTGTACGGGTCGGAGAGCCGGATGCGCAGCCGGTCGGCGACCTCCAGGATGCGGTGCTCGCGCGCCGCGTGGTCGCGGGAGCCGTCGCCCATGATCAGCGCGGCGAACTCGTCGCCGCCGAGCCGGGCGGCGGTGTCCCCGGCCCGTACGGATTCGGCCAGTCTGCGGGCGGCCTGGATCAGCAGCTCGTCCCCCGCCTGGTGCCCGATGGTGTCGTTCACCTGCTTGAAGCCGTCCAGGTCGATGTAGAGCACGGCGGTGCCCGGATCGGTGGCGCGACGGCCGGTCAGCGCCTGGCTGACCCGTTCGGTGAACAGCGCCCGGTTGGGCAGGTCGGTGAGCGCGTCGTGCGAGGCGTTGTGCTGCAACTGGGCCTGGAGGCGGACGCGTTCGGTGACGTCACGGGAGTTGAAGATGAGGCCGCCGTGGTGGCGGTTGACCGTGGACTCGACGTTGAGCCACTTCTCGCCGCCCGCACGGTGTTCGCCCGCGCGGAAGCGGCACTCGATCCGGGTGGTCGGCTCGTCCTCGGGCCGGGCGGCGAGGAATCTGCGCACCTCGTGCACCACGCGCCCCAGGTCCTCGGGATGGATGAGGGAGGCCAGCTCGGAGCCGACCAGTTCCTCCGCGTCCCGGCCGTAGACCCCCGCGGCGGCGGGGCTGACATAGCGCAGTATCCCGGTCGGTGCGGCGATCATGATGACGTCGCTGGAGCCCTGCACCAGCGACCGGAAGTGGTTCTCCTTCTGGGCCAGTTCCTGCGTGAGGGTGATGTTGTCGAGCAGCATGATGCCCTGGCGGACGACCAGGGCGAGGACGACCGTGCAGCCGGTGAAGAGCACCACGCGGTCGATGCGGCGGCCGTCCAGGACGTTGTACAGGATGCCCAGCGTGCAGACGGCGGCGGCCAGGTACGGGGTGAGCGCGGCCAGCGAACCCGCGATGGGCCGGGTGGCCGCCGCGGCGGCCGCGGAGGTGCCCGTGGCCGGCGGGGTGCGGGGTGCGGCGCGCCCGGGAGCGGCGGCCGCGGTGTCGCCGCCGGGCAGCCGCCGGGCCACCCAGGGCGCGTACGTGAGCAGCATCGAGCCGGCGAACCAGCCGGCGTCCAGGATCTGACCGGAGCGGTAGTGCTCGCGCAGCAGCGGCGAGCTGAACAGCGCGTCGCACAGCACCGTCAGGGCCAGTGCCGCGATGGCGGTGTTGATGGCCGAGCGGTGCGCCGAGGAGCGCTTGAAGTGCAGGGCGAGCACCATGCTCACCAGCACGATGTCCAGCAGCGGGTAGGCCAGCGCGAGCGCGCCCTGCGGCACGCTCTGGCCCTGGAAGTGCGCGGTGTGCGCGAGCGCCAGGCTCCAGGAGAGCGTCAGCAGCGAACCGCCGATCAGCCAGGCGTCCAGCCCCAGGCACACCCAGCCGGCCTTGGAGACGGGCCTCTTGGCGAGCACGAGCAGGCCGACGATGGCCGGTGGCGCGAAGAGCAGGAAGCAGAAGTCGGCGAGCGACGGGCTCGGCACCGGCTCGCGCAGCACGACCTCGTACCAGCCCCAGACGCCGTTGCCGATCCCCGCCATCGTGGAGGAGGCGGCGAACAGCAGCCAGGCGGGTCGAAACCGGCCGTGGTGCCTGCGGGCGTACAGGAAGCAGGAGACGGCCGCCGCGAAGGCGGCCACGCTGAGGCCGAAGTCGCCCATGAAGAGCGCGAGTTCGGGAGAGCCCCAGCCCAGTGCGGCACCCACGGCGTAACCGCCGCAGACGACCGCGAGCACGACCTGCGGGACCACGCCCGGTGCGCCGCCGGCCTGCACCGGCGGCCGGGTGAGGACCGCGCCCGTGGCGCTCACCGCCCTCTCCTCCCGCCCGCCGCGCGACATCGTCGCGACCGGTGCGCGCACGGCGCCCGGCGCGCCCATGGGCCCGGAGGTGTCCCCCCGGGGGATTGCGGAGTGCCTGTCCCGTGCATCGTCCATCGGCCGTACATCGCCCGTCGCCCCCCTCGGTTCCGGTCTTTCGCGCTGCGCCGTATCACTGCCCGGCGCGGTCCCCGCTCGGACGATACACCAGTTTCGTCACTCAGGGACATAGCTTCTCTACGCAGCGTGACTGTCCATGGGATGCGGATACCCAGTGCAGTCGTACGGCCCCGTAGAGCTACCCGCAAGGGGTCCGGGAAGGTTTCACCCGGCCGTAGCCACGACGTTGCACAGAGGATCACCGGAGGCGAAACGTGTCAGCTGGTCCCTGATGAGGCGCTTGGCGCGGGGCAGGAAGGCAGAGCTGGGGCCTCCGACATGGGGAGTGACGAGCACGCCGGGAGCGTGCCACAGCGGGTGCCCGGCGGGCAGCGGTTCCGGATCGGTGACGTCCAGGGCCGCCCGCAACCGCCCCGATTCGAGTTCGGCGAGAAGTGCCTTCGTGTTGACGACGGCGCCGCGCGCCACGTTCACCAGCAGCGCGCCGTCCTTCATGCGGGCCAGGAAGTCGCTCCCGACCAGACCGCGGGTGGCGTCGGTGAGCGGCGTGGCGATGATCACGACGTCCGCCCCGGGCAGCTCGGCGGGCAGTTCGGCGAGCGGAAGCACGGGCCCGCGCACGGTCTCACGTGCGGTGCGCGCAATGCGCGCCACCCGCGCACACTCGAAGGGCATGAGCCGGTCCTCGATCGCACTGCCGATCGATCCGTACCCCACGATGAGCACCGTCTTGTCGGCGAGGGCGGGCCGGAATCCGTTGAGCCACCGGCCCTCGTCCTGGCCCCGGACGAATTCCGGTATGCCGCGCAGCGAGGCGAGCGTCAGGGTGAGCGCGAGCTCGGCCGTACTGGCGTCGTGCAGCCCGCGGGCGTTGCACAGATGGGTCCCGGGCGGCAGCCGGGGCAGGGCGGGCAGCATGTGCTCGATGCCGGCGGTCAGGGTCTGCACGGCGCGCAGCCCGGTCATCTCCGTCAGCGGGCGTATGCACACCTGCGGATCCTTCATGTACGGGACCACGTAGAAGGCGCAGCGGGCGGGGTCCGCGGGGAACTCCGGTCCGGCGTCCCAATGGACGTAGTCGAAGCCGTCCGGCAGTCCGCCGACGTCGTCGGCGGGGATCGGGAGCCATACGTCGTTCGCGGCGGTGCGCGGGTCTGCTGATGCCATGGCCAGAGGCTATGCGATGCCCTTCGGGCTCAGACGTTAGTTTGGTCAGGCCCTTGATCGGGGGCGAGGGGATGGAGGCACGACCACGTGGAGCGCAGGACAATCGGGGCTACAGCGCTCGAAGTGGGTGCAATCGGACTCGGCTGTATGCCGATGAGCTGGGGATACACCGAGTCGCAGCGCAACGGCGAGAGCTCGCTGCGCACCGTGCACACCGCGCTCGACCAGGGCTGCACCCTGCTCGACACCGCCGACATGTACGGGCCGTTCACCAATGAACTGCTGGTCGGGCGGGCCCTGAAGGAGCGCCGCGCGGAAGCCTTCGTGTCGACCAAGGTCGGGCTGCTGGTGGGCGAGCAGCACATCGTCGCCAACGGGCGGCCCGGCTACGTGAGACGGGCGTGCGACGCCTCGCTGCGCCGCCTGCAGACCGACTGCATCGACCTGTACCAACTGCACCGCACCGATCCCGAGGTACCGATCGAGGAGACCTGGGGCGCGATGGCGGGACTGGTGGCCGCCGGGAAGGTGCGGTCGCTGGGGCTGTGCGCGGTGGGCGCGCGCGCCGGCCGCCGCCGGGGCACGCGGCTGTACGACGGGACGCTGCGGCAACTGGAACGCATCCAGCAGGTGTTCCCGGTCAGCAGCGTGCAGGCCGAGCTGTCGGTGTGGTCGAAGGAGGCACTGGAGACGCTGCTGCCGTGGTGCGTCACGCGCGGCGTCGGGTTCCTCGCGGCCATGCCGCTGGGCAACGGTTTCCTCACCGGCACGCTGACCCCGGGGCAGGGCTTCGAACCGGAGGACATACGGGCCCGGCACCCGCGCTTCACGGCCGAGATGATGGCCGCCAACCAGCCGGTGGTGGCCGGGCTGCGCCGGGTGGGCGCGCGGCACGGGGCCACGCCGGGGCAGGTGGCGCTGGCATGGGTACTGGCGCAGGGGCCGCACGTCGTGCCCGTACCGGGGACGAAGAAGGAACGCTGGGCCGCCGAGAACGCGGCGGCGGCCGGGCTGACACTGGACCGCCGGGACCTCACGGAGATCGCCGCGCTGCCGCCGGCTCGGGGGTCGTGGGACTGACCGCCACGCGCGCCGGGCGGGGCGCGCGTGACGGTCCGGGCCGGGCGGCGCCGGAGTGGGGGCCTGACTTGAGGGGTGCGGTGTGGTGTCGTAAGGCGGGTTCCGTCGACGAGAGGACTTCGCCGTGCAACGACGCTCCGTGACCTCCGTGTTGGCCGCTGCCTCGCTGCTGCTGGCGGCGGGGTGTTCCTCCGGGGGCGCCCCCGGTCCGGCCGGCTCGCTCGCCGCTTCGTCCGCCGCCCCGTCCGGCGCCGCGTCCCCGGGCGGCACCCCGGCCTCCCCGTCCGCCCCGGCGCCGCCCGCCAAGGGCTCGGTGAAGGTCGTCAGCACCCTGACCACCGGTCTCACCTCGCCCTGGGGAGTGGCCGCGCTGCCCGGAGGTGACCTGCTGGTGTCCTCGCGCGACACCGGGAAGATCTTCCGGGTGGCGGCGGACGGCGGCCGGAAGACCGAGCTGGGCACGGTGCCGGGAGTCGCGCCGGGCGGCGAGGGCGGGCTGCTGGGGATCGCGGTGGCGCCGTCGTTCGGCCGGTCCCCTCAGGTGTACGCGTACTTCACCACCGAGTCCGACAACCGCATCGCCCGGCTGAACTACGACGCGAAGAAGCAGCCCGGCAGTCAACTGGGCGCCCCCGACACGGTCCTGAAGGGCATTCCCAAGGGGCAGATCCACAACGGCGGCCGGATCGCGTTCGGCCCGGACAAGATGCTGTACGCGGGCACCGGCGAGACCGGCGACACCGGCCTCGCCCAGGACCGGACGTCGCTGGGCGGCAAGATCCTGCGCATGACACCGGACGGCGAGCCGGTGCACGGCAACCCGGACGCCGACTCGGTGGTGTACACGTACGGACACCGCAATGTGCAGGGCCTGGCCTGGGACGGCGAGGGGCGGCTGTGGGCCGCCGAGTTCGGGCAGAACACCTGGGACGAACTGAACCTGATCGAGCCGGGCAGGAACTACGGCTGGCCCGAGGTCGAGGGCAAGGGCCGGGGTGACGCCCGGTTCGTGGACCCGGTGGCCCAGTGGAAGACGGCGGACGCCTCGCCGAGCGGCATCGCGATCGCCGGGGGCTCGGTCTGGATGGCGGGGCTGCGCGGCGAACGGCTGTGGCGGATCCCGCTCGCCGGGCGGCAGGCGTCGGCGCCGCCGCAGGCGTTCCTCCAGGGCGAGTACGGGCGGCTGCGTACGGTCGTGACGGCCCAGGACGGCGGGGTGTGGCTGGTCACCGGCAACACCGACGGGCGCGGGGAGCCGAAGCAGGGTGACGACCGGATCCTGCGGCTGGACGTGCGCTGACGGGAGGAACGGGGACGGGCCCGCACAGGTACGGGCAGGTACGGACAGGACAGGTGCGGCCGGGGCCGCCCGTTTCCGCTTCGTTGGTGCCTACACTCGTCGTACGGAGCCGTCCGCGTCGTCAGGAGGCCAGATGTTCAACCTGGTGGAGGAGTTGTTCGCGCCGGGACGCAAGCACACCGACGAGGAACAGCGACGGCTGACCCTGGTGGTCACCGACACCGGCGACAGTGATCCCGGCAAGGGACCGATAGACCTGTCCTCGGGCAAGGTCACCGTCCGCCTGCCGGAGCAGGAGCCGCCGCGGCACACCTGAGGGCGGGTGTGCCGGACCCACGGCCCCGGCACACCCGCCTCGTGCACGGCCCCTCAGGAACCAGGCGTGCCGGCTCCGGCCTTGGGCAGCGAGGGCAGGCTGGCGAAGAGGTCGAAGTACATGCCCGCGGAGACGATGAGCCCCAGGACGCCGAGGGCGAGTCCGCCCCAGGCCACGGCCCGTACCCAGGTCGGGCGGGGCCGGGTGAGGACCAGGCCCGCGACGACGACGGCGAGCAGCGCGAAGATCGCGTTGACGAGGGCGTGGGTGTGCCAGGGGGCGCCGTAGACGGTGCCGATCTGGTCGGTGGCCTTGCCGGTCTGCAGCTTGATCTGGCCGAGCAGCGTCTGGCGCTCGGCCAGCACCGTGCCGACCCAGGTGCCGGTGAGCGAGGCGAGCCCCAGTCCCGCGGCGACGACGGAGCCGGCGCCGGACGCCACCGAAGCGGTCGCGGTGGTGGCGGCGGGCGTCGCGTCGGCGTCCGCGGTCTCCTCCTCGTCCGCCCCGTCCTCCCCGTCCGCCCCGCGCTGCTCGTCGGCGCCCGCGCCGCGCGGGGTGTCCGCGCCGGACGGCTTCTTCCCGTCCGCCTCGGTGGCCTCGGACGCCCCTTCGGCCTCCGTCGTCCCGGTGGCCGCCTTGGCCTCGTCGGCCTTCGTGTCGTCGGTGCGGTCTTCGGTCTTGGTGGTGTCCATGGGCGCGACCGTAGGTGCCGGATCTGAGAGACGTATGAGAATCCCCGGGGCGCACGGGGAACCGGCCACGGCAGCGGGCACAAGGGCCGTACGGTACGTACGGGAACGACCGGAACGTAGGGGTACGGCCGGGCTGTACGGGACCGCCCGGCCATACGGAGACGGCCGGACCGCCCCCCTTTCCCCGGCCGCGGCCCCTCCCCCTCGGGACGGCGCTACTTCCGTACCAGCCCTTCGTCACCCCGCCGCGGCCCCGGCACCGCAACCGGAACCGGAACCGGAATCACCGGCGCGCCGTCCGCCCCCGGCGCCGCCGGGCCCGCGCCCGAACCGGTACCCGCACCCGATCCGGTACCTGCCCCCGCCTCCGCCGGCGGCTCGATGCTGATCCGCGGCAGCCGCCGCTCCAGCCACCCCGGCAGCCACCAGTTCGCGCCACCGAGCAGGTGCATCAGGGCGGGCACGAGCAGGGTGCGCAGTACGAAGGCGTCCAGCGCGACGGCGGCCGCCAGGCCGATGCCGAACATCGCGATGATGCGGTCGCCGCTGAGCACGAACGCCGCGAACACCGCGATCATGATGACGGCCGCCGAGTTGATGACCCGGCCGGTCTCGGCGAGTCCGACGCGGACCGCGCGGCGGTTGTCGCGGGTCAGCCGCCATTCCTCGTACATCCGGCTGACCAGGAAGACCTGGTAGTCCATGGACAGCCCGAAGAGGACCGAGACCATGATCACGGGCAGGAAGGGCTCGATCGGGCCCGCGCTGCCCAGCCCGAGCAGTTCGCTCCCCCACCCCCACTGGAAGATCGCGACCACGATCCCGAAGGAGGAGGCGACGGCCGCGATGTTCATCGCGGCGGCCTTCAGTGGTATGCCGATGCTGCGGAACGCGAGGAGCAGCAGGACGCAGCCCAGGCCGATGACGACGCCGACGAAGAGCGGCAGCTTGCCGACGATCACGGAGGCGAAGTCGTCGTAGCTGGCCGTCACCCCTCCGACATGGACCTTCATGCTGGTGCCCTCCCCGGCCTTCGGCAGGACGTCGGCGCGCAGCCGTTCCACCAGGTCGGAGGTCTGGCGGGACTGCGGGGAGCCGTCCGGTACGACGGTGATCACACCCGTGCTGCCGCTGCCGTCGAACTCCGGTCCCCGTACCTGTGCCACGCCCGGTGTGCCGCGCAGTTCGTCCGGCAGCCGGTCGAAGGCGAGCCGGTCCTTGGCCCCGTCGAGGTCGCCGACCAGGGTCAGCGGCCCGTTGGAGCCCGGCCCGAAGCCCTCGCCGAGCAGGTCGTACGCCTGCCGGGTGGTGCTCGTCGCGGGGTTGTTGCCCTGGTCGGAGGTGCCCAGATGCAGGGACAGGGTGGGCAGCGCGAGGATCAGCATGACGACGGCCGCGGCCGCGCCCAGCAGCTTGGGGTGGCGCTCCACGAAGCCGGACCACCAGGCCGCGAAGCCGGCCGGCGGCTCCGGGCGGGGTCCGTCGGCGGCCAGTTGCCGCCGTTCGCGCCGGCTCAGCGCCCGCGGTCCGATGACGCCGAGCAGGGCCGGGAGCAGGGTGACGGAGGCGGCGACGGTGAGGACGACGGTCAGCGAGGCGGCGATGGCGACGCCGTTGAGGAAGCCCAGCCGCAGGACGAGCATCCCGAGCAGGGCGATGCAGACGGTGGCCCCGGCGAAGACCACCGCGCGCCCCGACACACTGACCGCGCGCTCGGCGGCCTGCGGGACGGTGAGGCCGGATTTCAGCCCTCTGCGGTGCCGGGTGACGATGAAAAGCGCGTAGTCGATGCCGACACCGAGGCCGATGAGCATGCCCAGCATCGGGGCGAAGTCGGCCACCGTCATCGCGTGGCCGAGCAGGGTGATGCCGGCGGAGGCGGTGCCGACGCTCACCACCGCCGTGACGAGCGGCAGGAGCGTGGCGGCGAGCGAGCCGAAGGCGAGGAAGAGGACGACGGCGGCGGCGCCGAGCCCGATCAGTTCGGCGAGCTGGGCGTCCGACGACTCGGTGACGGCGATGCCGGCGCCGCCCAGCTCCACCTGGAGTCCGTCGGCCGCGGCGGTCCTGGCGGTGTCCACGACGCGCTGGACCTGGGCCTTGTCCAGGTCCTCGGCGGGCGCGTCGAAGGCGAGGTCGGCGTAGGCGGTGTGCCCGTCCTCGCTGATCTGCCCGGCGCCCTGCGGTCCGTACGGGCTCTGTACGGACGCGACGCCGGGCAGTGCGGCGATCTTGTCGAGGGTCTGCTGAAGGTCCTTCCGCACGGCGCCCGCGCGTACGGTGCCGGACTCCGTGTGCCACACGATCGTGTCGCGGTCGCCGGAGCGCTCCGGGAAGGCCCGCTCCAGCAGGGCTCCGGCCTGCCCCGATTCCGTACCGGGGACGTCGTAGTGGTCGGAGTAGGCGGAGCCGGCGGCTCCGGCGGCCGCGGTGGCTCCCGCGAAGGCGGCGAGCCAGAGCACGATCACGACGATGCGGCGCCGCAGGCACCACCGGGTCAGTGCGGTCATCAAGCTCTTCGTCTGCTTCCCGGGTCAGGCGCCGATGTCTCCCGGGATGTACCCGTGGTGCCGAACGCGTAAGGGAGGGGGAAGCACGGGACCACCGCCTGCCGACGAAGGGGCGGCGGGCCCGTACCTCTTGCAGAGTGACAGCAGGAAAAGATCCTTTGACCCTTTTGTGGAGTTCCCCACAAAGGGAACGGGAAGCGGAACCCGGCCCGAGCACGAGGCGACCGGAAGACGGCCGGTACCGCGCGCCTCAGGTCAGCCGGTGACCGACTCCTTCCCGTTCTCGATGTGCCCCATGAAGCGGCGGTGGAAGGACGCGTCCTGTGCGACGGACAGGTCCAGGTCGTACCAGCCGTGCGCCGCTGCCGCGGAGTGCGCGACGGTACGGGTGCTGCCGGCCCGCACCCTGATCTCGCGCGTCCTGGTGTCGCCGTACGCCAGCGGCTTCAGGGTGAAGGTGAGGTCGGCGCGTCCCTGGTTGACGAGCGTGAGGTGCAGTTCACGCCGGTGCGCGTCCAGGCGGGTGCCGATCCGGACCGCAGCGGCCGCGCCCGCGGCGGTGCCCGCGTGCTCGCGCCGGAACCCGTTGGGGCCCGTGACGGTGAAGCGGTACGCGCCGTCCTTGACGGGCACCTCCCAGTCGGCCCGGCCCAGCACGTCACGGTGCTGCGGCGTGCCGTACTCCCCCGCGTACGGATACAGCGCGAAGTGCGCGCTCGCCCGGCCCCCGTTGCGCACCGCGAGCCGGAAACACCCCGCCCGCGCGTCGTACGCGCCGTCCGCGTCGGGCTGGTACGGCAGCGGGCGCGCGGGCCGGGTGCCCGGCTCCTGGCGCGGGAGCCGCTGCTCGCGCGGCGGGCGCGGCGCCCAGCGTCCGCCGAACGGCGGGATCGCGCCGGGCCGCTCCACGGCGGGCTGCCTGCGCCCGCGCGAGAAGTCGAAAGCGGTGGTCAGGTCGCCGCAGACGGTACGCCGCCAGGCGCTGATGTGGGGCTCCCGCACGCCCGTCCAGCGCTCCAGGAAGCGGACGATCGAGGTGTGGTCGAAGACCTGCGAGCAGGCGTAGCCGCCCACCGACCAGGGCGAGATCACCAGCATCGGCACGCGCATCCCGAGCCCGGTCGGCTTGCCGTCCCAGAACTCGCCCTCCGTGCCGGCCGGCGGCACCGGCGGCGGCACGTGGTCGAAAAATCCGTCGTTCTCGTCGTACGTCAGGAACAGCGCGGTGTGCCGCCACACGTCCGGGTTCTTCCCGAGCGCGTCCAGCACCTTGTAGACGATGGTGGCGCTGGCGACCGGCGAGGACGAGCCGGGATGCTCGGAGTCCGCCGCGGACGGGACGATGTAGGACACCTCGGGCAGCTTGCCCGCGGCGACGTCGGCGGCGAAGGCGGTGGCCGTGGAGTCCGGCTCGCCGCGGCGCAGCGCGCGCTCGAAGAGACTGCGGTCGGCCGCGCTCAGCGCCCGTACGCCTTCCTCCAGCAGCCCCTGCAAGCGCTTGCGTTCCGCCTCGCCGGCCGCGGCGACCTTCCCGTAGAACGCGGTCATGTTCTGCACGCCGCCGCCCACCTTGGCCAGCGCCTTCTTCATGACCGCCTTGAAGGTCGCGTAGAACTCCAGGTTGTTGTCGGTGAAGTTGTCCCACTCCTGGTAGACGCGCCAGCTTCGCCCGGCCTTCTCCAGGCGCTCGGCGTACGTGGGCCAGGTGTAACCCGTGTGGGTGTCCTCCGCGTACGCGTCGTTGCCCACCGCGCGCTTGCCGGAGCCCGGCTCGAAGCCGGTCCAGCCACTGACCAGGTGGTTGCGGTTGGGG
Organism: Streptomyces sp. NPDC026394; assembly: GCF_055567735.1. Taxonomy (NCBI): domain Bacteria; kingdom Bacillati; phylum Actinomycetota; class Actinomycetes; order Kitasatosporales; family Streptomycetaceae; genus Streptomyces; species Streptomyces sp. NPDC026394. The sequence goes on along the minus strand of NZ_JBVHPX010000001.1, from coordinate 717,802 downwards.
CTGGTGGAGGAGTGGATCGAGGAGTGGTACGCGTCGCAGACGGTGAAGGTGTCGGCCAGCTCGTAGTGCAGCGGTACGTCCTGGCGGTCGTAGTGGGCCATGGTGGCGGCCGTCTTCGCGGTGACCCAGTTGTCCATCCACCCGTCGCGCCACGCCTTGGCGCCGCCGGCCCACTCGTGGTTGAGCGCCCCGATGTACTGGAGGTCCTTCTTCTGAGCCACCGCGGCCTCCCGGACGGAGAACGGCAGGACGGTGCCGACGCCGAGCGCGCCCGGCTGCTCGAAGACGCTCCGGTCGCCGCCGGGCAGCCGCACGGCGTTGCGGTCGCCGTAGCCGCGTACGCCGCGCAGCATCCCGAAGTAGTGGTCGAAGGAACGATTCTCCTGCATCAGCACGACGACATGCCTGATGTCTCCGAGGCCACCCCGGCCGTGCCCGTGCCCACGCCCGGCGGCGGCCGGCCCGGCGGCCAGCGCCTGCTGAAGGGACGGCGGCAGCAGGGACGCGGCGGCCGCACCCGCCGCGGCCGCGCCAAGTCCCATGACCCGTCTGCGAGATACCTCGGATGCCACGCTCGACCTCCCAGTCGTCTGCCCACGGTCGGGCAATGGTTCCCCCACAGCCCATTGGCTGCTGCGAGCGGGACGGTAGTGGAGCGCGGTGGCGGGCGACAGGTGTCGGGGTGACGGTTTCGAGAACAGATGGTTCCGGTTCCGGTTGTGGGCTCATCCGGTGGGACGGGCGGCGCCCTGCCCCTTCCGCCTTCACGCAGCGCCGTCAAGTACCGCCCGGACTTCCGGAACGTCCCGGTAGCCCTCCAGCCGCCCCAGCACGACGCGCACCCGTTGGGCCGTGCGGTCGCTGGTGACGGCCTCGCTCAGCGCGATGACCGTTCCGCTGTCGCGGCCGCCTCTTCCGGTTCGTTCGCGTCGGCCAGAGCGACGGCCAGCCACGACAGGTACAGGGCGAGTTCCCGGGTGTGCGTCGCGTCGTACCGGCTGAGCACGTCCCGTAACAGGGGCACGGCCCGCAAGGGTCGGCGTAGCTCCGTGTAGACCCGGCTCTCCATGACCTGTAGCTCCCCGGCGTCCACCCAGTACAGGTAAGCGGGCGACTCGGCTCCAGCGCCGTGTGCTGCCAGCGCCTCGCCGGCCTCTGCGAGTGCACGCATGGCGGGCTGAGCTTCTCCGGCCCTGGTGCGAGCCCATGCCACCCGATCGAGGTAGAGCGCGCGGGCTTTCGCAGGTGCCTCCGGTCCTGTTCCGTCGAGGGCCGCCCGCGCAAGCTGGACCCCTTCGGCCTCCCTGCCGGTGTTGCTGAGTTGATAGGCCAGCGAACCAGCGAGGTTTCCGGCAAGCGTCCGGTCGTCCGCCTGCATCGCCGCGCTGAGACCCAGTCGGTGGACCCGTTCCGCGTCCGCGTGCTGCCCGGCATCGCTGGCGATCCAGCCCGCGATCTGCGCCAGTTCGCCGATCTGCCGGAGAAGAGCGCGCCCCACCTCTCCGGAGTGGGCGCCTTCCTTGTAGACCCGTACGGCAGCGCGGAGTTCCCGCAGCGCTGGACGGATCAGGTCTCCCCCGGCCAGCACGTCATCCGCGAGCCTGAGCCCGTGTACGCGTTCTTGCAGGTCGCCCACCTGCCCCAGACCGACACGTCGGCCCTCGCGGGCGCTGAGCGGGGCCAGCGGATCACCGGCGGGCAGGAAGTCCTCCAGGGCCGGCAGGGGCGGTTCATCGGCCTCCCGCGGCTCCTTGAGCACGTCCACGGGCACCCCGAGGGCGGCGGCGATGAACGGCAGCCATTGGCAGGGCGTGCGCTTCCCCTTCTCTCAACGGCTGACCTCCTGGCGGCCGACCGGTTCGCCTCCGACCCCGGCGCCGCGACAGATCTCGTGCGCCAAACGCTCCTGGCTCCAGCCCCGTCGCTCCCGCTCACGCCGGATGTTGGCCCCGATGCTGCTTCGCATGGGGCCAGTCTGGCCGACAACTGGCCTACACGGGGCCGCTGGTGGCCCCATCGGTTCCGGCACGACGATCGCCTCACGAAGTACCGAGGGAACGGCGAGGAATCATGGTCGAGAACTTGGCCCCCGCCGCCGGGGCATACGCAGCGGGTGCGGCGGAAGGCCGGATCACGGAGGGAGGACGGGGAGCGCGCTCGGACTCCGACCTGGGCTCGCCCGGTCGGGACCCGGTCATGAACCGGGCCCACCCCCCATCGCACCGCAGCTACCCGGAACCGCCGGTCGTGCTCCCGGTGCCGGCCGCGTCACCCGGACCGGTGCCGGTCGAGGGCTGCGACGCCTGCGCGCACGCTGCGGCGTGGCGGCAGGCGTACCGGACGGGAAAAAGCACGACGGACGGTTGCACGAACCGGTCGGCGGCCGTGGACTGTTCCCTGGAGATCCGCGACCACCCGCACCACCCGCGCGTGACAGGACTGCCGCTCGGCACCCGGCGGTACGCCCGTGAGTACCCGCAGTGTGTTCCGCGCCGTGCAGCACGCCATCGGCACCCATCCGCAGAGCGAGATCACCCTCACGGCGCACTGCCTGAGCGCCGGTTGCGGGTGGACGCCGGCGGCGACCGCCGACCTGAAGGCGGCCGGCCTGGCGATGATGACGCACACGGGCCGTACGGGTCACCCGGCGTTCGCCCGGACGTACGAGGACGTGGCGCTCGTACGCCGCCTGGAACTGAACGAGGGGCAAGCGGGCATTCCACCGCTTCCGACACCCCGCTGAGCCCCCGCTCCGGTCGCCCTCACCCGGGACAGGTCGAGCGACCGGAGCGGGCCGATCCTCAACAGGTCCACAACAGGCCTTCCCCACGGTGAAGATCACCCCCTCACGCGTGGTGGACGAAGGATGGCACACGCTGATCCTGCACACGGACCCGTACGCCAAGATGTGCGAACGGCTCGGCCGATTCGTCCATCATTACCCGGAACGGCCGGGCCCCGAGCGGTACGACCCACACGCACTCGCCCGGACCATGGCCCTGATCCAACAGGCTGGGCACAGCGTGGACAGCGAGCTGTGGACGGGGCCTGCCGAGGCCCTCGTACCGGTCGCGGCGAACTGTTCCCACACCCCGAAACCAGGCGGCCGCGGCCCCATCAACCCCGGAGAGTGCGCGACACATGGCGGCGGTCAGGGCGGCTAAGCTGCCGCACCCCGGCAGAGAAGGTGAGCGTATGGACGCGGAAGAGGCCCGGCACGTGGACGTCGCGCTGAGGCGGCTGGGTATTCCCGGGGTCGTCGCGCCGGAGGAACCGGGCCGGGCGGCAGGGGGGTGGCGGGCGTACCGACAGCGGTCCTGCCCGGGGCTTCCTCATCCCGTCGGCCGACAACTGACCGCCCGCACCCGAGCCGCCCCACGGGCAGCCCGGGTGCGGCTCACGTCACCGCGGCGGACGGACCGACAGCGCGTGCCGGAACTCGTCCCGCGGGTCCCAGCGCGCCTTGATCCGCTGGAGGCGCGGGTAGTGGTCCTTGTAGTACAGGGTGTGCCAGGGGACGCCGGAGGTGTTCAGCTTCGGGTCGGCGAGGTCCCGGTCCGGGTAGTTGATGAACGAGCCGTCGCTGACGGCGTTCGGGACGGGTACGCCGCCGGTGTCCGCGTACACGTCGCGGTAGAAGTCCCGGAGCCACGCCAAGGGCTTCGCCCCGGCCGCCTCCTCCCCCTCCCAGCCGGTCATGTAGACCGCCTTGAGAATCGAGTCCCGCTGGGCGACCGCCGTCGCGTCCGGTGCGACGCTGTTGACCTGTCCGCCGTACGAGACCAGCCACAGTGAGCCGTTGACGCCCTCGGGCACCGCGTCCTTGCTGCCCGCCGGGCCCGCCAGGTGCCGGTGGAGCGCGGTGATCTGCCGGTCCGTGTACCGCTTGCGGAGGTAGCCGGCCTTGACCTTGAACGCGGCCGGCTCGCTCTCCTGGACGAGGGCCACCGCCTCCAGCCACGGCCGGACGGAATGGTCGAGCGCGGGCCGGGCGCCCACGCCGCGCCCAACGGCGTCCACGTAGGCGTGCATCCGCCGTTCGGCGTCGGGTGTGGTGGCGTCGAGCTGTCCCACCAGGGCGATGCTGCCGCTGTTGCGGGCGTTGAGCATGAAGACGCTGAACAGGTCGTGGTACGGGGAGTCCGGGCCGCTGTTGTGCTCGTACCAGGCGCCGTGGTTGCGCACCAGCCGCGTGAACGCGCGCTCGTCGAGGTCTTTCCAGTTCCAGGTGGCGGCGAAGGCGAGCATCGTCGCCGGGGCCTTGGGCAGGAGCCGGGCGGGGTCGTCGCCCCGGGCGTGCGGGTCGCGGAACCAGTAGCGGGTGACGATGCCGAAGTTGCCACCTCCGCCGCCGGTGTGCGCCCACCACAGGTCGTGGTGCGGGTCCTTGGGGTCCCGGGTGGCCACCACGCTGCGGGCCGTGCCGGAGCGGTCCACCACGACGACCTCGACGGCGTACAGGTGGTCCACGGACAGTCCGTACCGCCGTGAGAGGGTGCCGTACCCACCGCCGAGGACGTGTCCGCCGACGCCGACCTCGGCGGTCGCCCCCGCCGGGATGGTCACGCCCCAGCCGAGGAACAGCGCGCGGTAGACCTCGCCGAGCAGGGCACCGGGCTGGACGGCGAACGCCCGCCGGGCGGCGTCGTAGGAGACCGCGCGCATGGGCGAGGTGTCGATCAGGGCGGTGACGGACGGGTCGTCGACGAAGTTCTCGAAGCAGTGACCGCCGCTGCGTACGGCGATGCGCTTGCCGTCCCGTACGGCCTGCTGGACCGCAGTGACGACCTGCTCGGTGGTGCTCACGACGTGTACGTGGTCGGGCTTGCCCGCGAAGCGGCCGTTGCAGCCGCGCCGGGTCAGGGAGGCGTAGCGCGGGTCGTGGGGGCCGAGGGTGACGAGGCCGGTGCCGGGCGGGCGGGCGGCCGCGGCGGCGCTCGCGTCCGGTGTGCCGGACACGGCCGGTGCGGTCGCCGCGGCCGCGATGCCCGGCGTCGCCAGGGCCGCGGCCGTTCCCCCCAGCGCCGCCGCTCCCGCGAGCAGACTCCGGCGCTTCACTTCACCCATGGTCAGGCTCCCCCGTAACTCGTGTGTCTTCAGAGGTGGTTGTTGTGTGTCGCACCTCTCCACCATCGGGCCCGCCGGGCGCCGGTTCATCGTCCACGGTGACCACCTGCCCCCTAAGGAGAAGGATGTACGCCGCGTGCCGCCTCCCCTCCCTCAGAAGGGGACGCGAGCGGCACGCATCATCCCCGGGAACGGTTCGCCCCCTCCGGCGACGGCACCAACGCGCGCGTAAGTTTTCACGAACTCTTGACAACCGCATTGGTCTGGACCATTTTGTGCGCTACGCCCGCCCCGCCTCCGGACCGGGCGGACGGCCCTTCCGGGCCCATGACTTGGAGACAGCCATGCCGCACCCCCTCGTGTCCCGCACCCCCCGCTCCCGGCACAGACGGTGGCTCACCACCGCCTTCACCGGGCTGGCGGCCGCCGCCCTCGCCGTCACCGGCACCGCGGCCGGCGCCTCGGCGGCCCCCCACGCCGCCGCCGGTGTCGCCGCCGACGTCAACAACGCCAAGAACCCCGGATTCGAGTCCGGGCTCTCCGGGTGGACCTGCTCCTCCGGCGCGGGCACCACCGTGTCCTCCCCCGTGCACGGCGGCACCTCGGCCCTGAAGGCCACGCCGGCCGGCTCCGACCAGGCCAAGTGCTCGCAGACCGTCGCCGTCAAGCCCGGCTCCACGTACACGCTGAGCGCGTACGTCCAGGGCTCGTACGTCTACCTCGGCGTCGGCGGCACCGGCACCACCGACGTGTCCACCTGGGTCCCCGGCGCCACCACCTGGCAGCAACTGAAGACCACCTTCACCACCGGCCCCTCCACCACCTCGGTCACCGTCTACACCCACGGCTGGTACGGGCAGTCCGCCTACTTCGCCGACGACATCAGCGTCTTCGGACCGGACGGCGGCGGCAACGGTGACCCGGGTGATCCGGTTCCCGGCGCGCCCACCGGGCTGACCGCCGGCGCGGTCACCGCGTCCTCGGTGGCGCTGTCCTGGAACCCGGCCACGTACGCCACCGGGTACCACGTCTACCGCGACGGTGCCAAGGTGCAGTCGGTCACCGGTACGTCGGCCACCGTGACCGGCCTGAACCCGTCCACCGCGTACCGCTTCCAGGTCGCCGCGACCAACGCGGCAGGCGAGTCCGCCAAGTCCGCCGAGGTCACCGCCACCACGTCCCCGGATGGCGGCGGCCCCGGCCCCTCCGTACCGAAGCACGCGGTCACCGGCTACTGGCAGAACTTCAACAACGGCGCGACCGTGCAGAAGATCAGCGACGTCTCCGACCAGTACGACATCATCGCGGTCTCCTTCGCGGACGCCACCACCACGCCCGGCGCGATCACCTTCAACCTCGACTCGGCGGGCCTGGGCGGTTACACGGTCGCGCAGTTCAAGGCCGACATCAGGGCCAAGCAGGCGGCCGGCAAGAACGTCATCCTGTCCGTCGGCGGCGAGAAGGGCACCATCTCGGTCAACGACTCCGCCTCGGCGAACAACTTCGCCAACAGTGCCTACGCGCTGATGCAGGAGTACGGCTTCAACGGCGTCGACATCGACCTCGAAAACGGCATCAACCCGACCTACATGTCGCAGGCCCTGCGCTCGCTGTCCCAGAAGGCGGGCAGCAAGCTGGTCATCACCATGGCCCCGCAGACCATCGACATGCAGTCCACCCAGGGCGGCTACTTCAAGACCGCGCTGAACATCAAGGACATCCTCACCGTCGTCAACATGCAGTACTACAACAGCGGTTCGATGCTCGGCTGTGACGGCAAGGTCTACTCGCAGGGCACCGTGGACTTCCTCACCGCCCTGGCCTGCATCCAGCTCGAAGGCGGCCTCGACCCGTCCCAGGTGGGGATCGGTGTTCCGGCCTCGACCCGGGCCGCCGGCGGCGGTTACGTCTCCCCCGGCGTCGTCAACAGCGCGCTGGACTGCCTCACCAAGGGCACCGGCTGCGGCTCCTTCAAGCCCGCCAGGACCTACCCGTCCCTGCGCGGCGCCATGACCTGGTCCACCAACTGGGACGCGTCGACCGGCAACGCCTGGTCGAACGCGGTCGGACCGCACGTGCACAACCTGCCGTAACGCGGCACGCATGCAGAAGGGCGGCACACCGGTGGTGTGCCGCCCCTCGCGTACCGGAACCGGGTGTCAGCCCTCGACGCCCAGCTTCTCCAGGATCAGCTCACGGACACGGGCCGCGTCGGCCTGGCCGCGGGTGGCCTTCATGACCGCGCCGACCAGCGCGCCGGCTGCCGCGACCTTGCCGCCGCGGATCTTGTCGGCGATGGCGGCGTTGGACTCGATGGCCTCGTCGACCGCCTTGCCCAGCGCGCCCTCGTCCGAGACGACCTTCAGGCCGCGCTTCTCGACGACGGTGTCCGGGTCGCCCTCGCCCGCGAGGACGCCTTCGATGGTCTGGCGCGCCAGCTTGTCGTTGAGGGAGCCCTCGGCGACCAGCGCCGCGACCCGCGCGACCTGCTCCGGGGTGATGGGCAGGGCGGCGAGCTCGGTGCCGTCCTCGTTGGCGCGGCGGGCCAGCTCGCCCATCCACCACTTGCGGGCGGCGGCGGAGTCCGCGCCGGCCTCGGTGGTGGCGACGATCAGGTCCACGGCGCCGGCGTTGAGGATGGACTGCATGTCGTGCTCGGAGACGCCCCACTCCTCGCGCAGCCGGTTACGGCGTACGCGCGGCAGCTCGGGCAGGCCCTTGCGCAGCTCCTCGACCCACTCGCGGGAGGGGGCCACCGGCACCAGGTCGGGCTCGGGGAAGTAGCGGTAGTCCTCCGCCTCCTCCTTGACCCGGCCGGGGGTGGTGGAGCCGTCCTCCTCGTGGAAGTGGCGGGTCTCCTGGATGATCGTGCCGCCCGAGGACAGCACCGCGGCGTGCCGCTGGATCTCGAAGCGGGCGGCCCGCTCGACGCTGCGCAGCGAGTTGACGTTCTTCGTCTCGGAGCGGGTGCCGAACTTCTCGACGCCCTTGGGGCGCAGCGACAGGTTCACGTCGCAGCGCATCTGGCCCATCTCCATGCGGGCCTCGGACACGCCCAGCGCCTTGATCAGCTCGCGCAGCTCGGCGACGTACGCCTTGGCGACCTCGGGGGCCCGCTCGCCCGCGCCCTGGATGGGCTTGGTGACGATCTCGATGAGCGGGATGCCGGCGCGGTTGTAGTCCAGCAGGGAGTGGGACGCGCCGTGGATACGGCCGGTGGCGCCGCCGACGTGCGTCGACTTGCCGGTGTCCTCCTCCATGTGGGCGCGCTCGATCTCCACGCGGAAGATCTCGCCGTCCTCCAGCTGCACATCCAGGTACCCGTCGAAGGCGATGGGCTCGTCGTACTGCGACGTCTGGAAGTTCTTCGGCATGTCCGGATAGAAGTAGTTCTTCCGGGCGAAACGGCACCACTCGGCGATCGAGCAGTTCAGGGCCAGGCCGATCTTGACGGCGGACTCGACGCCGACCGCGTTGACGACCGGGAGCGAGCCGGGCATGCCCAGGCAGGTGGGGCAGGTCTGCGAGTTGGCGTCGGCGCCCAGGGACGTCGAGCACCCGCAGAACATCTTGGTCTTGGTGCCGAGTTCGACGTGCACCTCAAGACCCATCACAGGGTCGTAGGTGGTCAGCGCGTCCTCGTACGACACCAGTTCAGTGACGGTCACGGAAAACTAACCTCTCAGTCCCGCTCAGCCCGCGAGCACGTCGTCGTCGCCGAGACGACGCAGATCGCGGATCAGCAGCGCGACTCCGGTGGCGATGGCGGCGGCGGAGACGACGGCGTCCAGGAGCTGGAGCCGGTCCTGCTCGCCCTTGGCCGCCTTCGCCTGCTTGACGACGCTCACCGCACCGAACAGCGTGGTGCCGATGGACAGATACGTACCGGCCTTGGACTTCTTGAAGCCCTTGGCCTTCGCAAGCTTTCCACTCACAGGGACGGTGCCTCCTCAAGCAGCGGGTGCCCCCAACGGGCGGTGAACGCGGCCTCGACCGCGGCACCGACCTTGTAGAGCCGGTCGTCGGCCATGGCAGGGGCGATGATCTGCAGCCCCACCGGCAGCCCGTCCTCGGGGGCCAGGCCGCAGGGCAGCGACATGGCCGCGTTGCCTGCCAGGTTCGTCGGGATCGTGCACAGGTCGGCGAGGTACATCGCCATCGGGTCGTCGGCGCGCTCGCCGATCGGGAAGGCCGTGGTGGGCGTGGTCGGCGAGATCAGCACGTCGACCTGCTCGAAGGCCTTCTCGAAGTCCTGGGTGATCAGGGTGCGGACCTTCTGCGCCGAGCCGTAGTACGCGTCGTAGTAGCCGGAGCTGAGCGCGTACGTGCCGAGCATGACGCGGCGCTTGACCTCGGGGCCGAAGCCGGCCTCGCGGGTCAGGGCCGTGACGTCCTCGGCGGACCGGGTGCCGTCGTCGCCGACCCGCAGGCCGTAGCGCATGGCGTCGAAGCGGGCCAGGTTCGAGGAGCACTCGGACGGCGCGATCAGGTAGTACGCCGACAGCGCGAGGTCGAAGGACGGGCAGGAGATCTCCACGATCTCCGCGCCCAGCTCGCGCAGCAGCTCGACGGACTCGTTGAACCGCTGCATGACGCCGGCCTGGTAGTGCTCGCCGGAGAACTCCTTGACGACGCCGACGCGCATCCCCTTGACGTCGCCGTTGCGGGCCGCCTCGACGACCGGCGGGACCGGCGCGTCGATGGAGGTGGAGTCCAGCTCGTCGTGGCCGGCGATGACCTCGTGCAGCAGGGCCGCGTCCAGGACCGTACGGGCGCAGGGCCCGCCCTGGTCGAGGGAGGAGGAGAACGCCACCATGCCGTAGCGGGAGACCGCGCCGTAGGTGGGCTTGACGCCGACCGTGCCGGTGACGGCGGCGGGCTGGCGGATCGAGCCGCCGGTGTCCGTGCCGATGGCGAGCGGGGCCTCGTAGGCGGCGAGCGCGGCGGAGGAGCCGCCGCCGGAGCCGCCGGGGATGCGGGTGAGGTCCCAGGGGTTGCCGGTCGGGCCGTAGGCGCTGTTCTCGGTGGAGGACCCCATGGCGAACTCGTCCATGTTGGTCTTGCCGAGGATGACGACGTCGGCGGCCTTCAGCTTCTTGGTCAGCGTCGCGTCGTACGGCGGGATCCAGCCTTCGAGGATCTTCGAACCGACGGTGGTGGGAATGCCCTCCGTGGTGAAGATGTCCTTCAGGGCGAGCGGGACGCCGGCCAGCGGGCCCAGCTTCTCGCCGCGCTCGCGCTTGGCGTCCACCGCACGGGCCTGGGCGAGGGCGCCCTCACGGTCCACGTGCAGGAAGGCGTGCACCTTCTCGTCGACGGCCTCGATGCGGGCCAGGTGCGCCTCGGTGACCTCGACGGCCGTGACCTCGCCGGCGGCGATCTTCGCCGCGGTCTCGGCGGCGGTGAGCTTGATCAGATCTGCCATGTCGGTCACTCCTCCCCCAGGATCTGCGGCACCTTGAAACGCTGCTGTTCCTGGGCCGGGGCGCCGGACAGCGCCTGCTCGGGCGTCAGCGACGGACGGACCACGTCCGGCCGCATGACATTGGTCAGGGGCAGCGGGTGGGAGGTCGGCGGTACGTCTTGGTCGGCGACCTCGGAGACGCGGGCGACCGCGCCGATGATGTCGTCGAGCTGTCCGGCGAAGTGATCGAGCTCTTCGTCCTTCAGCTCCAAGCGCGCCAGCCGGGCGAGGTGGGCAACCTCCTCGCGCGTGATGCCAGGCATGCAGCGATCCTCAGGGTGAGTGTCTTGGCTTGTTGTCCGGGCCAATCCTATGGCGTACGCAACGAGGGTTCGAAACGCATTCCCGCAGTCGCGGGCACGGGCCGCTCGGCGCGGGCGGGCACGGACCGTACGGTGCGGGCGGACACGGGCCGCGTGGCACGGGCGGTGGCCGGGGTGAGGGGCGGGTCGCCGGGGTGGCGGGAGGGGGTGCGAGGGGGGTGTGGGGTGGTGTGGGGTCTGCGGGGCGGGGCGCACGCCGGGGCGCTGGGTGGGGTGGCCGCGCCGTACGGGGCGGGGCGCACGCCGTACGGGGCGGGGGCGGGCTGGGCGCGAGTGGGAGCGGTGGGCTGCCGGGCCGGGGCCGGACGGCGTCCGCGGTACGGGCCGGGGCCGGACGGCGCCGGGCGCGGCGGGCCGGTCAGATGACGCGCTGGTCGGCTTCCTCGACCGCCGTGGCGCGCTCGTGCTGGGGTTCGGCGGCGGAGCGCTCCGCCTCGCGCTGCCAGCCGCGCTCGCCGCGGGCCCGCAGCCAGGCCGTGGTCTCGTCCGGCGGCATCGCGGCGGCGACCAGCCAGCCCTGTACGGCGTCGCAGCCCAGGTCGCGCAGCCGCTCCCAGGTCTCGTCGTCCTCGACGCCCTCGGCGACCACCAGCAGACCGAGCGAGTGGGCCAGGTCCAGGGTGCAGCGGACGATCTCGGCGTCCTCGTTGTCCACGGCGAGCCGGGCGACGAAGGAGCGGTCGATCTTCAGTTCGCTGACCGGCAGGCGGCGCAGGTGGACGAGGGACGAGTAGCCGGTGCCGAAGTCGTCCAGGGACATCTTGACGCCGTGGCCGGTCAGCCCGGCCAGCGTGTCGGCGGCCCGCTGCGGGTCCTCCAGCAGGACGTGTTCCGTTATCTCCAACTGGAGCGAGCCGGGCGGCACCTGATGGCGGGCCAGCCGCGCGGCCACCGCGCCGGCGAAGCCGGGGGTGTGCACGTCGCGCGGCGAGACGTTGACCGCGACCGGCACCTCCAGGCCGGACGCGCGCCACCGGGCCACCTGGGCGAGCGCGGTCTCCAGGACGTACTCCGTCAGGCGCGGCATCAGCCCGGACGACTCGGCGATGGCGATGAACTCGTCCGGCGGGACCCGGCCGCGCTCCGGATGGACCCACCGGACCAGTGCCTCCAGCCCGGCCACGTGCCCGTCGAAGCCGACCTTGGGCTGGTAGTGCAGCTCCACGTCGCCGGCGTCGAGCGCGCGGCGCAGATCACCCAGGAGGCCGAGCCGGTCGGGAGTGTTGCCGTCCCGCTTGGCCTCGTACACCTCGACGCCGCTGCGGTCCCGCTTGGCCTGGTACATGGCGACGTCCGCCCGGCGCAGCAGGCCCTCGGCGTCCAGGGCGTGGTCGGGGAAGACCGCGACCCCCGCGCTGGCTTCCAGTACGAGGGTGAGTCCGTCCAGGTCGAGCGGCGAGCCGAGCGCCGCGACGAGGTTGCGGGCCACCCGCTGGGCGCTGGTCAGGGAGTCCGCGGTGGGCAGCAGGACCGCGAACTCGTCACCGCCGAGCCGGGCGACCTCGGCGCCGCGCGGCAGCGCGTGCCGCAGCCGGTCGGCTATCTGGAGCAGCAGCCGGTCGCCCGCGAGGTGCCCGAGGGTGTCGTTGACCGAGCGGAAACGGTCCAGGTCGATCAGGACGAGGGCGGATCGGGCGCCGATGCGCTCGGCGTCGTCCAGCGCGGTCCAGGTGCGCTCCAGCAGCCACTGGCGGTTGGGCAGGCCGGTGAGCGGGTCCCGCAACTGCTCCTCGGCGCGGGCGCGGGCGATCCACAGGGTGGAGTCCAGGGCGATCAGCGGTACGGCGAACATCGGCAGCAGGAACGGCGCGTGCACGGCGGCCACCACGATCAGCGGCGAGATGCCGAGCAGCGCCACGCCGACCAGGGCCTGGCGGGCCAGCGCCGTCCGGGCGATGGTGGGCAGGCTGCCGCTGCGCGACGCCATGGTGAACCACAGCAGGGCGCGGGTGACGATCAGGTACGCGGCGGCCGCGACGAGGATGTCGGGCAGGACGGACAGGTCCCAGGCGGCGGGCTGCCACGGGTGTTCGACGGTCGGTACGACGTGGAAGGCGGCGAGGCCCAGCGCCGCGGCGCCGATCCCGAGGATGTCCACCGCGCCGTGCAGCAGGGCCTGTCGCCAGCGGTGCCGTCGCGCGGCCCCGACCAGCAGCACGACGGCGACGCTCACCAGGACGGCGGGCACCCAGCCGTACAGCAGCAGGACGGCGAGGGCCAGCGCCGCGCCGGAGCCCGTGCCGCCCCACCAGCGGTCGCGGCCGAGGGCGACCAGGTGGCCCACGATGACACCGGTCAGGATCGCCAGGGCCCAGCCGACGGCGCCTTCCGGGAACAGGGCCCGGCCGGTGCCGAGCGTGCGGATCACTCCCGCCGCGAGCGCGGTGCCCGCCATCAGCACGACGGTCGCGGGCAGCGCGGGCACCACGAGCCGGCGGAGCCGCGACGCCGGAGCGGCGCTGTCGGTCGGTTTCATTCCGATACCTCTCACAGCCGGCTGTGCCCGCGCCACGGCAGGCGCACACCTCAACAGTAGGCCGCAGAAGGCCGCCGCGGGCAGCGATCGGCAGCGGTTGCCCGAATGCGACCCGGCCATCCGGAACCATCTGCTATGCGCCGATGAGGTGACTCCTCACTCGCCCTCAGGCGGAGTGACAGCTACCGCTCGTGCTTCATCGGGACCCTGCTCCAGCAGCACCGCGAAGCCGTCATCGTCTAGCACAGGCACCTTCAACTGCATGGCCTTGTCGTACTTCGAACCAGGATTGTCTCCCACCACCACGAAACCGGTCTTCTTCGAAACGGAACCGGTCACCTTCGCTCCGAGACGCTGCAGGGCTTCTTTCGCGCCATCTCTGGTGTGTGACTGAAGTGTGCCCGTTACAACGACGGTGACGCCTTCAAGTGGACGCGGGCCTTCGTCTCCTGAGGATTCCTCTTCCATCCGGACCCCGGCGGCCCGCCACTTCTCCACGACCTCGCGGTGCCAGTCCTCGGCGAACCACTGCTTGAGCGAGGCGGCGATGGTCGCGCCGACGCCCTCGACGGCCGCCAGCTCCTCCTCGCTCGCGTCCCTGATCCGGTCCAGCGAACGGAACTCCATGGCGAGCGCCTGGGCGGCCACCGGGCCCACATGACGGATCGACAGACCGGTCAGGATCCGGGCCAGCGGGCGCTCCTTGGCCGCCTGGATGTTCTCCAGCATCGCCAGGGCGTTCTTCTTCGGCTCGCCCTTCTGGTTGGCGAAGAAGGTGACGACCTTCTCCTCGCCGGTCTTCGGGTCGCGCTTGGGCAGGCCGCTGTCCGGGTCGAGGACATAGGACTTGATGGGCAGCAACTGCTCGATGGACAGGCTGAAGAGGTCGCCCTCGTCCTTCAGCGGCGGCTCGGCCGGCTCCAGGGGCTGGCTGAGCGCCGTGGCCGCGACATAGCCGAAGTTCTCGATGTCCAGGGACTTGCGGCCGGCCAGGTAGAACAGCCGCTCACGGATCTGGGCGGGGCAGGAACGGGCGTTGGGGCAGCGCAGGTCGACGTCGCCCTCCTTGGCGGGCTGAAGCGCCGTACCGCACTCGGGGCACTCGGCGGGCATCACGAACTCCCGCTCGCTGCCGTCCCGCAGGTCCACCACCGGGCCCAGGATCTCCGGGATCACGTCGCCCGCCTTGCGCAGCACGACGGTGTCACCGATGTAGACGCCCTTGGCCTTGACCACGTCCTGGTTGTGCAGCGTGGCGAACTCGACCTCGGAGCCGGCCACCGTGACCGGCTCGACGACCGCGTACGGCGTCACGCGGCCCGTACGGCCGACGCCGACGCGGATGTCCACCAGCTTGGTGTTGACCTCCTCCGGCGGGTACTTCCACGCGATCGCCCAGCGCGGCGCGCGCGAGGTCGAGCCGAGGCGGCCCTGGAGGGCGATCTCGTCCAGCTTGACCACGGCGCCGTCGATCTCGTGGGCGACGGCCGTACGCCGGGTCTCCGGATCGCCGTAGCGCTCGATGAACCCGCGCACGGCCTCCAGGGAGTCGACGACCTCGTTGTGGTCGGCGGTCGGCAGGCCCCACTCGCGCAGCAGGTCGTACGCGTGCGACTGGCAGTCGATGTCGAAGCCCTCGCGGGCGCCGATGCCGTGCACGACCATGTGCAGCGGGCGGGTGGCCGTGACCTTCGGGTCCTTCTGGCGCAGCGAACCGGCGGCGGCGTTGCGCGGGTTGGCGAACGGCGGCTTGCCGTCGGCCACCAGCCGTTCGTTCAGCTCCAGGAACTTCTCCATCGGGAAGTAGACCTCGCCGCGGACCTCCACCAGGTCCGGGACGCGGTCGCCCTTCAGGCGGTCCGGGATCTCCGTGATCGTGCGGACGTTGGGCGTGATGTCCTCGCCCGTACGGCCGTCGCCACGGGTCGCGGCGCGGGTCAGCCGGCCCTTCTCGTACGTCAGGTTGACCGCGAGGCCGTCGACCTTCAGCTCGCACAGGAAGTGGTAGCCGGCGCTCTTCGGGTCGCCGCCCAGCTCCGTCGCCAGCCGCTCGGCCCAGGCCGCCAGCTCCTCGTCGTCGAAGGCGTTGTCCAGCGAGAGCATCCGCTCGCGGTGCGCCACCTCGGTGAACTCGGTCTCGTACTGCCCGGCGACCTTCTGCGTCGGCGAGTCCGGGGTGCGCAGCTCGGGGTGCTCGTCCTCCAGCGCCTCCAGGGACCGCAGCAGCTTGTCGAACTCCGCGTCGCTGACGACGGGGGCGTCCCGCACGTAATAGCGGAAGCGGTGCTCCTCGATCTGCTCGGCCAGATGAGCGTGCTCTTCCCGCGCCTTCGCGGGCACCGCGTGCCCCGCCGTGTGCTGTTCGCCGGCCACCGTTACGTCCTCCCGTGGTCCTTGAGTGCCGTCACTCAGGGTTGTCTGCGAGCGATCTCGCGGCCCGGACGCAGTGGGCGAGCACCGCGCGGGCATATGCGGGCGAAGCGCCCGCCAGCCCGCACGACGGGGTGACCACCACGGACTCCGCGAGAGTCCCCGGCGCCAGCCCCAGCCTGCGCCACAGCGTCCTGACACCCATGACGCTACCGGCAGGGTCTGACAATGGGCCGTCCACGCCCGGCACCACGCCCGCCAGGAGCGTCGTACCGCCCTCGACCGCCTCGCCGATCGCCTCCTCCTCACGCTCGGTGAGCAGTCCGAAGTCGAACGAGACGCCGCGCACGCCGGCGCGCCGCAGCAGGGCGAACGGGACGTCGGGGGCGCAGGAGTGGACGACCACCGGCGCGCCCGCCTCCCCGGCGACGGCGACCAGGTCGCGCAGGGCGCCCTCCACGACGGCCCGGTCCACGGCGCGGTGCGTGCGGTAGCCGCTCGCGGACTTGATCCGGCCCTGGAGGACGGCGGTCAGCGACGGCTCGTCCAACTGGAGCACCGGACGCGCGCCGGGCACCCGCCGCCGTACGTCGGCGAGGTGCGCGCGCAGGCCCTCGGCCAGCGACGCCGTCAGGTCCCGACAGGCGCCGGGGTCGCTGAGGGCCGCCTCGCCGTTGCGCAGTTCGAGCGCGGCGGCCAGGGTCCACGGGCCGACCGCCGAGACCTTCAGGTCACCCGCGTAGTCCTGGGTGAACTCCTCCAGCGCGTCCAGGTCCTCGCCCATCCAGGAACGGGCGCGCCGGGTGTCCCGGCCCGGCCGGTCGCTGATCCGCCAGCCGCTCGGCTCCACGTGCGCGTACACGTCGACGAGGAGCCCGGCGGTCCGGCCGATCATGTCGGCGCCGGGCCCCCGGGCGGGCAGCTCCGGCAGGTACGGCAAGGTCTCCAGCGAGCCGGTCACGGTCCGGGCGGCCTCGCGGGCGTCGCCGCCGGGCATGGAGCCGATGCCGGTGGCCGTACCGGTGCCGGCGTCGCCGGCGAGGCGGGTGGGGGCGTTGTTCTCGGTCACCTGTCGAGGGTAAGTGGTGTGGCGCCTGGCCACGGGGGGCCGGGGGGCTGCCGGGGCCCCGGCTGCGGGACGGGCCGCGCATCCGTCACCGATGTCCTCGAACGCCGGACGGGCTCGATCTTGCGCATCGGGGCCCCGGCCGCGGGCAGGCCGGGAACCCCGTCGATGCTCCGCTCAGCGGCCCGGCCGCACCGTCAGGTCGTTGATCTCCGCGTCGCGCGGCAGGTCGAGCGCCGTGAGGAGGGTCGTGGCCACCGACTCCGGGTCGATCCACCGGGAGGCGTCGTACTCGCGGCCCTCCTGGCGGAAGACGTTCTCCTGCATGGGGGTGGCGGTGCGGCCCGGGTAGATGGAGGTCACCCGTACGCCGTTGCCGTGCTCCTCGGCGCGCAGCGAGTCGGCGAGCGCCTTCAGGCCGTGCTTGCTGGCGGCGTACGCGCCCCACTGGGCGTGGGCGTGCAGACCGGCGCCGGAGTTGACGAAGACGACGTGGCCCTTGGCGGTGCGCAACTGCGGGAGGAACTGGCGGGTCAGCTCGGCGGGCGAGACGAGGTTGGCGGCGAGCGTGCGCTGCCACGCCTTGGGACCGAGGTCGCCGACGGCGCCCAGTTCGACGACGCCCGCGATGTGCAGCAGGGAGTCGAGGCGGTCCGGCAGCGACTGCTTGCCGAAGGCCCAGTCCAGCTTCTCGGGGGTGGCGAGGTCGCCGACCACCGTGCGGGCGCCGGGGAACTGCCCGGCCAGCTCCTTGGCGCGGCCGGCGTCGCGCGCCAGCAGCCAGAGCTCCTCGCCGCGGTCGGCGAGCCGCCGCGCGACCGCCGCTCCGATGCCCGATCCTGCGCCCGTGATCAAGTGCGTACCCATGGACCCGATCCTAACGAGGGGGACCGGGGCGGCGCGGGCGCGTCCGCGCGGAGCGGAATGATGCGTTCCGACCCGGCGCCGGTCCCCGCCTCAGCCCTGGACGCCCGCCTGCTCCTCCAGGTACGCCAGCGCCCCGGCGCCGTCCTCCGCGAAGAACACCAGCTCCGTGAGCGGCAGCGGGAGGAAGCCTTCCTTCTCCATGCGCTGGAACTGCTCCTTGAGGCCGTCGTAGAAACCGGCGGCGTTCAGCAGCACCACGGGCTTGGTGTGCAGGCCGTGCTTCTTCAGCTCCAGGATCTCGGTGGCCTCGTCGAGCGTGCCGGTGCCGCCGACCATGACGACGATCGCGTCGGCGCGCGCCAGCAGCTCGGCCTTGCGCTCGGCGAGGTCCTTGGTGACCACCATGTCGTCCACCCCGGGGCGCACCTTGTGGGCGAGGAAGTCCACGGAGACGCCGACGAGCCGGCCGCCCGCCGCCTCCACGCCGTCCGCCATGACCTTCATCAGTCCACTGTCCGAGCCGCCCCACACCATGGCGTGGCCGCCCTTGCCGATCAGCTCGGCGAACTCGCGGGCGGGCTCGGTGTAGCGGGCGTCGAGGTCGGCGGCGGAGCAGAAGACACAGATGTTCATACCGGCCACTCTACGAGCCACTACCGACAGCGCCCCGGGGCCGGGCGCGGCAGCGCGGACACCGGGGACCGGCCCCCTTCAGATCAACTCCTGAAGCCAACCCCTCAGGCCAACCCCTCGGACCGGCCCTTCAGATCAGCCCCTCAGATCAGCCGCTCAGATCAGCCCCTCAGATCAGCCCCTCAGATCAGCCCCTGCGCCAGCATCGCCTCCGCCACCCGCTCGAAGCCCGCGACGTTCGCGCCCGTGACGTAGTCGCCCGGCAGGCCGTGGCGCTCCGCGGTCTCGTAGCAGGTGTCGTGGATGCCGCGCATGATCGCCGCCAGCTCGCCCTCGGTGCGCGCGAAGTCCCAGGATTCGCGGCCGGAGTTCTGCCGCATCTCCAGGGCGCTGGTGGCCACGCCGCCCGCGTTGGCCGCCTTGCCCGGCCCGAAGGCCACACCCGCCTCCTGGAAGAGGGCCACCGCGCCGGGCGTCGTCGGCATGTTGGCGCCTTCGGAGACGGCCTTGACGCCGTTGCGCACGAGGACGCGCGCGGCGTCGGCGTCCAGTTCGTTCTGGGTCGCGGAGGGCAGCGCGACGTCGCAGGCCACGTCCCAGACCCGGCCGCCCGGCACGTACCGGGCGGAGGCGCCGCGCCGGTCCGCGTAGTCCGCCACGCGGCCCCGCTCGGCCTCCTTGACCTGCTTGAGCAGGTCGAGGTCGATGCCCTTCTCGTCGATCACGTAGCCGCCGGAGTCCGAGCAGGTCAGCACGTTCGCGCCGAGCGCCTGGGCCTTCTCGATCGTGTAGACGGCGACATTGCCCGAGCCGGAGACGACGACCTGCTGGCCGTCCAGGTCCTCACCGCGCTGCCGCAGCATCTCCGCGGTGAAGAGCACATTGCCGTAGCCGGTGGCTTCCGTACGGACCGTGGAGCCGCCCCAGCCCAGGCCCTTGCCGGTCAGCACCCCGGCCTCCCAGCGGTTGGTGATCCGCCGGTACTGGCCGAAGAGGTAGCCGATCTCCCGGCCGCCGACGCCGATGTCGCCCGCCGGCACGTCGGTGTGCTCGCCCAGGTGGCGGTGGAGTTCGGTCATGAAGGACTGGCAGAACCGCATCACCTCGGCATCGGAGCGGCCGCGCGGGTCGAAGTCGCTGCCGCCCTTGCCGCCGCCGATGTTCAGTCCGGTGAGGGCGTTCTTGAAGATCTGCTCGAAGCCGAGGAACTTGACGATGCCGAGGTTGACGGAGGGGTGGAAGCGCAGCCCGCCCTTGTAGGGCCCGAGGGCGCTGTTGAACTCCACCCGGAAGCCGCGGTTGACGTGGACGGCTCCGGAGTCGTCCTGCCACGGCACGCGGAAGAGGATCTGGCGCTCCGGCTCGCAGATCCGCTCCAGGATCTTGGCCTCGGCGTACTCGGGACGGGCCGCCAGCGCCGGGGCGAGGGTCTGCAGCACTTCGAGGGCGGCTTGGTGGAATTCCGGTTCCCCGGGGTTGCGCCGGATCAGCTCCTGGTGCAGCGCCTCCAGTGAGACCGCTGAGTTCCGTCCGGCCGTACCGGCCCCCGCGTGAACTGTCGACATGTCTGTACTTCCCTTCGTGGCCGACGAAGGGCCGCCGGCGAACCGGGGTCCGGCGCGTGGCACCGGATGCCGGCCGGGCGGCCCAGGGCGTCCCGTCGCTGCCGCCGAGCCTAGGCGCCGGGGATCCGCCCGGGGCCACCGGGGCGGAAGTCGCGATGCGTGATCCTTTGGGTTTAGGTTGCGGCCATGGTGGAGGAAACGCGTTCCGACGCGCATTCAAGGACCAGGGGTGATTCCACGGTCATGGGGGACGGTCGCGGCCAAAGGGCACAGCGAGAGCAGATGGAGAAGGACGGGGGCGGGCCCGCCCCCGGCGGTCTGCGCCGCTCCTCCCTCCTGATGGCCGTGGGCACGGTCGTCTCCCGCGCGACCGGCCTGTTCCGGGGCGTCCTCCAGGCCGGCGCCCTCGGTACGGGGTTGCTGGCCACCACGTACAACACCGCCAACCTCGTCCCGATGAGCCTGTACACGCTGCTGATCGGCGGCGCGCTCAACGCCGTGCTCGTGCCGCAGCTCGTACGCGCCCGGGCGGAGCACCCGGACGGCGGGCGCGCCCACGAGCAGCGGCTGGTCACGCTCGTCCTGTCCGTCCTCGGTGTCGGCACGCTGCTCGCGGTGTGGGCCGCGCCCGAGATCGTCAGCCTCTACACGACGGACACACCGGAGAACCACGCCGCCTATGAACTGACCGTCGTCTTCGCCCGGTTCCTGCTGCCGCAGATCTTCTTCTACGGAGTGTTCGGCATCCTGGGGCAGGTGCTCAACGCGCGCGGGAAGTTCGGCGCGATGATGTGGACGCCGGTGCTCAACAACGTCGTGCTGATCGCCATGTTCGGTGCGTACATCGGGCTGCTGACCGTCCCGGAGACGGTGGCGGACATCACCGACGCGCAGGTGCGGATGCTCGGAGTGGGCACCACGATCGGCATCGCCCTCCAGGCCCTGGCGCTGATCCCCTACGCGCGCGAGGCGGGCTTCCGCTTCCGGCCGCGCTTCGACTGGCGCGGCACCGGACTGCGCAAGAGCGCCGAAGCGGCGCGCTGGACGCTGCTGTTCGTGCTGGCCAACCTCGTCTCGATGACCGTCGTCACGCACTACGCGACGGCCGCCGACCAGGAACTGCCCAAGGCGGGCGTCGGCTTCTCCGCGTACACCTATGCGCAGAACATCTGGGGCCTGCCGCAGTCCATCGTCACCGTCTCGCTGATCACCGCGCTACTGCCGCGGATGACCCGGGCGGTCGCCGAACGGCGCCTGGACGACCTGCGGGACGACCTCTCCCGCGCGCTGCGGATCAGTGGCACCCTCATCGTCCCGGCCGCCGTCTTCTTCGTGGCCTTCGGCCCGGAGATGGCACGGCTGCTGTACGCGCACGGCGCCGCCAGTGCCGAATCCGCCGTGCCGCTGGGTCAGATGCTCCAGGCCCTCGGGCTGGGCCTGATCCCGTTCTCCGCCCAGTCCCTGCTGCTGCGCGGCTTCTACGCCTTCGAGGACACCCGTACACCGTTCCTGATGGCCGCCTGGATCTCCGGTGTGAACATCGCGCTCGCCACCGCCTGCCACCTGCTGCTGCCGGCCCGGTGGGCAGTCGTCGGCATGGCCGCCGCGTACGCCGTGTCGTACGGCGTCGGTCTGCTGGCCAGTGCGTACTTGCTGCGCCGCCGCCTGGAAGGACGGCTGGACGGGCACCGGCTGAGCCGTACGTACGGCAAGCTCACCGGTGCCGCGCTGGCCGCCGGAGCGGTGGGGTGGGCGGCGGCCCACGCCTGTGCCGGCGCCACCGGGGACGCCTTCTGGTCCACGGCGCTGGCCCTGGCCGCCGGGGCGGCGACCATGGCGCTGCTCTTCCTGCTGCTGGCGCGCGCCCTGCGGATCACCGAGCTGCGGTCCCTGCCGGGGTTGCGCTGACGTCCCGGGCCGGGGCGGTGTCCGCCGCTCCGGCCGCCGCGTCCGCCGCCACCTCGGCCACCAGCATCCGCACCATCGTCTGGATGCCGACCATCCCGCTGACCACGGTCGCGACGACGATGGCCACGATCAGCATCACCGTTCCCAGCCACACCATGGTGTCCACCGGCAGGGTGAACGCGCCGATCACCCGGGCCACGCACTCGCCCAGCAGGGCGGCGCCCCACACGGCGGAGTGCCGGCTCTGCACCCGCCGGAACCGCGCCGACTCGGCCGTCAGCCGGTCCCACGCGGCGCCCATGGCGGCGTCACCCCGGGTCAGCCACGGCTTGAGCGTCGGCGCCAGCATCGGCCGCCCGACGAGCGCGGACACCAGCACCGCCAGGCCGAAGGTGCTGCTCACGGCACTGTCCTTGGCCATCATCAGCCGCTCGTCACCCGCCAGCAGGCTCAGCAGCAGCCCGACGACGTTGGTCGCCGTCATCACCGTGGCCATGGCGTTGAGGCGGCGCTCCTTGACCAGGCTCCACACGGAGCGCGCGGCGGGCAGGACGCCGCTCCAGGCCAGCGCGGCGAGGGTGCTCAGGCCGAAGACACCGGTCAGGACGTAGTACGAGGCGATCGGGACACCAGCGTCCAGGAGCAGCGCCCGCGGGCCCTCCAGCTTCTTGCCGGAGCCGGCGGCCTTGCCGGGTCCGGCCGCCTCACCGGAACCGGTCGCGGCCGTCGTACCGTGCGGGGCCTGGCTGTTCATGGGTCCTCCGTATCGCTGTGCGCCCGTCCGTCCTTGCGCTTCCAGCTTCGTCGCGCGGCCCCACGCCCCGGCAGGCCCGGGTGTAACCACATCGCCGTGACATTTGTCAGGCCGCGCCCGCCCGCCCGGCCCGGTGCTTGCGTTGAAGCGCCCTCCAGCTCTTAGCGTCTGACGCACGACCCGACCACCGAAGGGGAACTTTTCGTGCGTTACACACTGTTCGGCAGGACCGGTCTGCGGGTGAGCGAACTGAGCCTCGGCACCATGACCATCGGCGCGGACTGGGGCTGGGGCGCCCCCGAGGACACCAGCGCGCGGATCGTCGACGCGTACGACGACGCGGGCGGCAACTTCATCGACACCGCCAACAACTACACCGACGGCAGCTCCGAGAAGATCCTCGGCAAGCTCCTCGAAGGCCGCCGGGACCGCTTCGTGCTCGCCAGCAAGTACACCTGCGCGTTCCGCGCGGGCGACCCCAACGCGGCGGGCAGCCACCGCAAGAGCCTGGTGCGGTCGGTGGAGCAGAGCCTCGCCCGGCTGCGCACCGACCACCTCGACGTCCTCTGGGTGCACGCGCGGGACCACTTCACGCCCGTCGAGGAGACCATGCGGGCGCTGGACGACGTCGTACGGTCGGGCAAGGTGCTGTACGTCGGGGTGTCCGACTGGCCCGCCTGGGAGGTCGCGCAGGCGAACACCCTGGCCGAACTGCGCGGCTGGACCGCGTTCGCGGGCTCGCAGCTCCGCTACAGCCTGCTGGAGCGCACGCCGGAGCGCGAGCTGCTCCCCCAGGCGCGCGCCTTCGACCTGGCCGTACTGGCGTGGGCCCCGCTGGCGGCGGGCAAGCTCACCGGCAAGTACCGGCGCGGCGAGCGCGGGCGGCTGGACGTGGTCGGCGACGACGGCCGGGCGGCGGACAACGAGGAGGCGACGATCTCGGCGGTGCTGGAGGTCGCCGAACAGGGCGGCTGGAGCCCGGCGCAGGTGGCGCTGGCCTGGCTGCGGCAGCAGCCCGGGAACATCGTCCCGGTCATCGCCGCCACCAAGGAGAGCCAGCTCGCCGACAACCTCGCGAGCGTGGACGTCGAGCTGGACGCGGACGCCCTGCGGCGGCTGGACGAGGTGAGCGCCGTACCGCTGGGCTTCCCGCACGACTTCCTGGCGGAGCCCGGGATCACCCAGAACGTCTACGGCGACCGCTGGACCGCCATCGAGGAGCGGCGGTCCGGCTACCGGCGGTCGGTGCGCGGGGTGCTCTGACCCGGCGGCCCGGGACGCTCACCGCACGCCGCGCGGTGAGCGTCCTGCCCGCTAGGCGACCGCGCGCGCCCGGTCCGTCGTCGCGATCGTCGCCGAGCCGACCACCCGGGTGCCGTCGTACAGCACGATGGCCTGGCCGGGGGCCACGCCGCGGACCGGCTCCGTGAAGGTGACGTGCAGTTCGCCGTCGACCAGGCCGGCGGTGACCTCGGTCTCGCCGCCGTGGGCACGCAACTGCGCGGTGTACGTGCCGGGGCCGGACGGCGCGGCGCCGCACCAGCGCGGGCGGACGGCGGTGAGCGCGGTCACGTCCAGGGCCTCGGCCGGGCCGACGGTGACCGTGTTGTCGACCGGGGAGATGTCCAGGACGTAGCGCGGCTTGCCGTCCGGTGCGGGGGTGCCGATGCGCAGGCCCTTGCGCTGGCCGATGGTGAAGCCGTACGCGCCCTCGTGGGTGCCGAGCTTCGCGCCGGACTCGTCGACGATGTCGCCTTCGGCCGTGCCGAGCCGCTTGGCCAGGAACGCCTGGGTGTCGCCGTCGGCGATGAAGCAGATGTCGTGGCTGTCCGGCTTCTTGGCGACGAACAGGCCGCGCCGGGCGGCCTCCTCGCGGATCTCCGCCTTGGTGGTGAGGGTGTCGCCGAGCGGGAACATGGCGTGCGCGAGCTGCTGGTCGTCGAGCACGCCGAGCACGTACGACTGGTCCTTGGCCATGTCGGAGGCGCGGTGCAGCTCACGGCTGCCGTCCGGGTGCTCCACGACCGTGGCGTAGTGGCCGGTGCAGACCGCGTCGAAGCCGAGGGCGAGCGCCTTGTCCAGCAGTGCGGCGAACTTGATCTTCTCGTTGCAGCGCAGGCAGGGGTTGGGCGTGCGGCCGGCCTCGTACTCGGCGAAGAAGTCCTCGACGACGTCCTCGCGGAAGCGTTCGGCGAGGTCCCAGACGTAGAACGGGATGCCGATGACGTCGGCGGCGCGGCGTGCGTCGTGCGAGTCCTCGATCGTGCAGCAGCCCCGGGCTCCGGTACGGAAGGATTTCGGGTTCTCGGAGAGCGCGAGGTGCACGCCGGTCACGTCGTGGCCCGCCTCGGCGGCGCGGGCGGCGGCGACGGCGGAGTCGACACCGCCGGACATGGCGGCGAGCACGCGGAGGCGGCGGGGAGCGTCAGTCGTCATAACCCTTCCAGGGTAGACGGAACCACCGACAGCCTCCCAAGCGTTGTGCAGCGCATGGGAGACGCGGGGGAATCCGGGCGGACGGCGGGCCAGGGCTTCAGCAGACGGGCCCTGCTGCTCGGCGGCGTGGGCACGGCGCTGGCGGGCGGCGGCGCGTACGCACTCCACGACGACCTGCTGCGCTGGTGGTGGCGGCTGCCCGGCCGCAAGAAGCCACGGACGGACGGCACGGTGGATCACGTCGGCGCGCGCTGGGTCCCGGCGTCCCCCGCGAACTGGCGGCAGGCCGACCGCCCGGACGACTACGTGATCGACCGGGTCGTCGTCCACGTCGTCCAGGGCGGCTACACGGACGCACTGCGGGTCTTCCAGAGCCCGCTGCACGGCGCGGCGGCGCACTACGTGGTGCGCAAGGACGGCCAGGTGGCGCAGACGGTCCGCGAGCTGGACGTGGCGTACCACGCGGGCAACCGCGCGTACAACGAGCGCAGCATCGGCATCGAGCACGAGGGCTTCGTGGACCGCCCGGCCTCCTTCACCGCTGCCATGTACGCATCATCCGCACGGCTGACCGCCGGGATCTGCCGCCGCCACGGCTTCCCCGCCGACCGGCAGCACATCGTGGGCCATGTGGAGGTACCGGGCGCCGATCACACCGATCCCGGACCACACTGGAACTGGAAGCTGTACCTGGACCTGGTGCGCGCCGAGCTGCGCCGGCCGGCCCCCACGCCGGGGGCGTGACGCGGGGCCGCCGAGGCGTCCGGGCGCCGCGCGGCGCCCCTCGCGGAACGGACCACTCATGGCGTACGACAGAGCCCCGGCCACCGGGCCGGCGCACCGCAGCACCGGGGCCGGCACGGGCACCAGCAGCGGGCCCGGCCTCGCCGAGGACCGCGTCTTCGGGCGGGTCGTGCTGGACCTGGACCTGAATCCGGCCGCCGACGCCGGCCTGCTCACGGTACGGGGCGACCGGGTGGCGACGGCCGAGCTGCGCCGCTCACCGGGCGCGCCGGCGGCCGGGCACGTCCCGGTCGGCACCCGCGACGGCGGGTACCTGCGGCTGACCGTGGACGGCCGGCCCGCGCACCTCACCCCCGGCAAGGGGCGGCTGACCCGGCGCTCCCACCGGGTGGAGGTGATCTATGGCGGTGCCGTGTACCGGCTCCTCCCGGACTCGCCCAACGGCAGCAGGCTGGTCAAGGAGGGCCGCCGGATCGCGGACTTCTCCTCGGACGGCACCGGGCACGTCTGGGCCGACTGGCATCCGGACGTGGCGCCGCCGCTGCGGGAGGACGCCGCGATCGGCTACACCCTCGCCGCGGCCTTCGGCACCGGCGCCGAACCGACCTGGCGGCTGCTGCTCCAGGCCGTGCTCGACCTGGTCTGACGGGCCCGGGGACCAGCCGGCCCGGCCCCCGTACCGCGGCTCGGCACCGCCCCGGCCCTCAGCTCAGCCCCGCGCTCCGCGCCCGTTCCACCACCGGACCGATCGCCTCCGCGACCGCCGCCACGTCCGCCTCGGTGGTGGTGTGGCCGAGGGAGAAGCGCAGCGTGCCGCGCGCGAGGTCGGCGTCCATGCCCGCGGCGAGCAGGACGTGGCTGGGCTGGGCGACGCCCGCGGTGCAGGCGGAGCCGGTGGAGCAGGCGATGCCCTGGGCGTCCAGGAGGAGGAGCAGGGAGTCGCCCTCGCAGCCGGGGAAGGAGAAGTGCGCGTTGGCGGGGAGGCGGCCCGCCGGGTCGGGGTCGCCGCCGAGGACGGCGTCCGGGGCGGCGGCCCGTACGGCCTTGACGAGGTCGTCGCGCAGGGCGCCGATGTCGCGGGCGAACTCCTCGCGGTGTTCGACGGCGTACCGCGCGGCGGCGGCGAACGCGGCGATGCCGGGAGTGTCCAGCGTGCCGGAGCGCACCTGCCGTTCCTGGCCGCCGCCGTGCAGGACGGGGACGGGCGCGTACTCGCGTCGCAGCAGCAGCGCGCCGACGCCGTAGGGACCGCCGATCTTGTGTGCGGAGACGGTCATCGCGGCCAGGCCGGAGGCCGCGAAGTCGACCTCCACCTGCCCGAACGCCTGCACCGCGTCGGCGTGCAGCGGAATACCGAATTCCGCCGCCACGTCGGCCAGTTCCCGGACCGGCATGATCGTGCCGATCTCGTTGTTGGCCCACATGACGGTGGCCAGGGCGACGTCGTCGGGATCGCGGGCGACCGCCGCGCGGAACGCGTCGGCGTGCACCCTGCCGTATCCGTCGACGGGCAGCCATTCGACCCGCGCGCCCTCGTGCTCGGCGAGCCACTCCACGGCGTCCAGGACGGCGTGGTGCTCGACGGGGCTGGCGAGGACGCGGGTACGGGCCGGGTCGGCGTCCCGGCGGGCCCAGTACAGGCCCTTGACCGCGAGGTTGTCGGCTTCGGTTCCGCCCGCGGTGAGGACCACCTCACTGGGGCGCGCGCCGAGCGCGGAGGCGAGGGATTCCCGCGCCTCCTCGACGGTGCGCCGGGCGCGCCGGCCGGCGGCGTGCAACGAGGACGCGTTGCCGGTGACGGTCAGCTGGGCGGTCATCGCCTGCACCGCCTCCGGGAGCATCGGGGTGGTGGCGGCGTGGTCGAGGTAAACCATGGTGCGAACGATTCTACGAGCAGGCGCGGGGGCGCATGCCGGGCGCGTGGGGGCTCGGCCGTACGCCCCGGCTTCCGACCCCGCCGCCCCGCCACCCCCGCCCCGCAAACCCCTCGACACCCCTGTAAGGAGTGTCTACGATTACGGTCATGACACAGGGGCATCGGGAACAGTGGCATCTGGACCGTACGTACCGCAGCACCTCCGGCGAAGTGCGCTGGACCGCGCTCGGCGAGGACGGGGCGCCGCCGCTGGTCCTGCTGCACGGGACGCCGTTCTCCTCCTACGTCTGGCGGGGCGTCGCACGGGCACTGTCCGAACGGTTCCAGGTGTACGCCTGGGACCTGCCGGGCTACGGCGCATCCGAGAAAGCCGCAGGCCAGGACGTGTCCCTGCCCCGGCAGGCGGAGGTGTTCACCGAACTGCTCGCGCACTGGGGGCTCGCCGACCGGGAACCCACCGTCGTCGCCCACGACTTCGGCGGCTACGTGGCCCTGCGGGCCCACCTC
Source organism: Streptomyces sp. NPDC026394 (assembly GCF_055567735.1). NCBI lineage: Bacteria > Bacillati > Actinomycetota > Actinomycetes > Kitasatosporales > Streptomycetaceae > Streptomyces > Streptomyces sp. NPDC026394. The sequence goes on along the minus strand of NZ_JBVHPX010000001.1, from coordinate 689,746 downwards.
GTGCACGGTGCGCGCTACCGGCGTCTCGCGCTCGTCGGCCCGACCACCCTGCCCGGCTGGGGCTCCGCCACGTACCGCCTGCTCGGCGAGCACCCCGACGTCTTCTCGCGACTGCCTCCCGCCCTGCACCGCGCGCTGGTGAGGGAGTACATCGCGTCCGCGAGCAGCCCCGGCATGCACCCGGCCGTCCTGGAACAGCTCGTCGAACCGTGGTGCACGGAGCAGGGACAGCCCGCCTTCTACCGGCAGATCGAGCAGAACGGGCTGGACGCCACCGCGGACCTCACGAAGGAGTACCGCGGGGTCTCGGTGCCGACGCTGGTGACCTGGGGCGCGCAGGACGCGTGGAACCCCGTCACGCTGGCACCCGACCTCGCGGCGATGATCCCCGGCGCCCGTCTGCAACTGGTCGAAGGGGCCGGGCACCTCGTGCAGGAGGACGCGCCCGCCGAACTGACGGCGCTGCTGGCGGCGTTCACGGCGTAGCACCGCACTCCCCCGCGCCCCCGACCCCACCCCCGGTCCCACGCCTTCGACCCACGCTCCCGGCCCTACGCCCCGCCCGGCTCCAGCGGCGGCCGCAACCGCGGTCCCTCCGAACCGGTCACGTTCAGCGTCTCGTACAGGGCGAGCGCTTCGCTCCAGCGCTCCTGGGCCCTGGTCGCCTGGCCCTGTGCCTCCAACGCGTGCGCCAGCAGGGACAGCCCGTCAGCCGCCCGCCGGCCGCCGTCCGCCAGCGCGAACAGGCGTACCGCCTCCTCCGCCGCCTGTACGGCGCCGTCCGCCCAGTTGGTGGCCAGACAGGACTCGGCGGTCCGCAACTGGGCCAGGCCCGTCCAGAGCCGCTGTCCGGCCTCGTTCAAGAGGGGCAGCGCCTCCTGGAGGGCGGCCAGCGCCTCCTCGTGGCGGCCCGCTTCGGCCTGGGCCACGGCGAGGAAGTACAGCCCCGTACCGAGCCGCTGTCCCTGCCCCGCGGCCCGGTAGAGGTCCACGCCCTGCCGGGCGAGCCCGATGCCCCGCTCCGCCTCCCGGTCACGGACGCACAGCCGGGAGCGCTCCACCAGTACGGCGGCCTCGCCCAGCCGGTCACCCTGCACCTGGCAGTGGCTCCTGGCCAGCGTGAAGTGCTGCTCGGCGTCGGGCCGCTGGAGCGCGACCGCGGTGACGCCGCGCACCAGCGGTGCCCAGCCGCTGGTCACCGGGTCCCCGGCGTCGAGGCCCAGCCGGTACGCGCGGCGGGCCTCGTCCTCCGCGTCGGCGAACCGGTCGGACGCCAGGCAGGCGCGGGCGCGGGCCAGCCGGGCGCGCGCCTCCGCGCGCTTCTTGTCGCGTCCGGTGCCGGCCCGGGCGATCACGGCCACCGCGGCCTGCTCGTACCGGCCCGTGAAGAGCCCCGTGCCCAGCAGCGGTTCGAGGAGCAGCAGGGTGTCGGCGCACCGGGCGACGTACGCCCCGGACCGTACTTCCGCCGTCTGCCGGACGACGGCCAGCGCTCCGGTCCCGTTCGCCGCCCACCATTCCGACGCCGCCCTGCGGTCCGCGAGCGGGAGGGCCGGCACGGGGGCCGCGGGAGCGGCGCTCCGGTCGAGCAGCAGAGCGCCGGGCGCGTCGAGGCCGTACGCCCGGTGGGCGGTGACGAGGTACCAGTCGAGCAGCCGGGACAGCGCGGCGTCGCGCTCCTCCGGCGTGGTGTGGCGGGTCAGCTCCTCGTACGCGAACGAGGCGAGCGCCTCCCGGTGCCGGTAGCGGCCGGGGACCGGGGCCTTGAGCAGGCCGGTGCGCACCAAGGTCTCCAGGTGTGCCTGGGCGGCGGTGGGTTCGGTGCCGGTCAGGGCGGCCACGGCGGCGGTCGGCAGGTCGGGGCCGTGCGGCAGCGCCAGCAGCCGGAAGGCGGCGAGCGCCGGCGGGTCGAGGTCGTGGGTGAGACGCAGCGCGGTGCTGTTGATCATGGCTTCGGCCGCCGCGCGGTCCGCCGGGCCGTCCAGCATCAGTTCCGCCGCCACCGCCTCGACCGCGGCCTCCGAACAGCCGCACGCTTCGAGCGCCGCGCGGGCCACCGCGCGGCGGGCCGCGACGCGTTCCTCGCCCACCCGCAGCGCGAGGAGTTCCAGCGCGTCGGTGGTGCTCAGGGACTCCAGGTGGAGGGAGAGGACACCGGTCAGGCCGGCCGGCGGCCGGTCGCGGCCGACGACCAGTGCGGCGCCCGTGGCGTCCGGGAGCAGGGGCAGCAGAGGGCCGATCGCGCGTACCTCGTCCAGGACGACGACCAGGCGCAGCGTGCCGATCGCCGACCGGTAGAACGCCACCCGCTCCTCGCCGTCGGCGGGGATCTCCTCGTCCCGGTAGCCGAGTTGGCGCAGCAGTACGGCGGCCAGATGCGGTACCGCGGCTTCCGGATCGCCGTCCGCCGGCATGATCGCGTACAGCCGCCCGTCCGGGAACCGGTCCTGCACGGCGTCGGCCACCCGCGCCGCCAGGCTCGTCTTGCCGACGCCCGCGCCCCCGGAGATGACTCCGACGCTGCGTACCGTGGGCCGCTGCCGCGTCAGGTGGTCCGCGAGCCGGCCCAGCTCGGCGGTTCGGCTGCCGCCCGCGCGGTCCTGCCGGGGCCCGTACCGGCCGGCCCGCAGCAGGCTGCGCAGCCCCGGGGAGACCGGCTCGTCGTGGGCCAGGGCGCGCGCGAGGAGTTCGCGGGTGCGTTCGCGGGCCGGATCCAGGTACAGCAGCCAGGTCAGCGCTTCTTCCGCCGCGGCGTGCCGGCCCAGGCGCAGTTCCAGTTCGGTGCGGTCCTCGACCAGGGTGCGCCGGCGGTCGGCCAGCCGCCGGGACTCCGCGCGCAGGTACGGCCCCGGCAGGCCCGCCAGGGGCTGACCGCCCCGCCACAGGGCGACGGCCGCGTCCAGCAGGTCCCTGGCGCTGTCCCAGTCCTGGGCCGCGCGGGCGTCGCGGGCCACGGCGACCAGGTCGTCGGCCCGGCGCAGGTCCACGTCGAGGTCGGTCCTGGCGGTCCGGCGCAGCGCGTAGCCGCCGCCCTCGGTGACGAGGACGTCCGCGTCCGGCCCGAGAGCCTTGCGCAGCCGGGAGGCGTACGTGTGCAGCGCGGCGTGCGCGGCGTTCGGCGGGTCGTCCCCCCACAGGGCGTCGATCAGGTCGTCCTCGGAGATGACGCGGCCAGCGCGCAGCACGAGTACGGCGAGCAGCGCGCGCTGCTGCGGTGAGCCGGTGGCCAGGTCCACGGCGCCGCGCAGCATCCGCACCGGCCCGAGCACGGTGATGCGCAGCGGTTCGCGCGGGGGCAGCGGGGCGGTTTCACCCGGTCCCGTCCGGTCCTGGTCGCGGGCGAGCGCCAGCAGTTCGCGCAGGCGGGGACGGGACGGGGTACGGGCGAGCAGTTCGGACAGCTCGGCCTGGGCCTCCTCGTACCGGCCGAGCCACAGGTCGCACTCGATGCGGTCCTCGGCCAGGGTGTGCCGCCAGTCGGTCAGCCGGAGCCGCTCGGACTGCGCGTACGGGCCGGGGAGCCCGGCCAGCGGCTCGCCGCGCCACAGGTCGAGGGCCGCGTCGAGCAGCATGCGGGCGCGCTCCCACTCCCCCGCGTCCCGGGCGGCGCGGGCGGCGCGTTCGTAGCTCTCGGCACGTTCCAGGTCCATGTCCATGTCGGTTCCGGCGTCGGCGCGCAGGGCGTAGCCGACACGCTCGCGGACCAGGACGTGCTCGTCCTCGCCGAGGGCCTTGCGCAGCCGCGCGATGCTGTGGTCCAGCATCGAACGGGCGCTGCGCGGCGGATTGCCGCCCCAGAGCGCGTTGAGCAGTTCGGCCTCGGAGGCGACGCCTTCGTGGCGCAGCAGGAGGGCCGCGAGCAGGGCCCGGTCCAGGCGGGAGGGGATCTCGATCCGCTGGTCGCCCCGCCACAGCCCGACCGGCCCGAGCACGGTGAAGCGCAGCGGCTCGCGCAGTTCCTCGACGGGCAGGACGGGGACGGGCCGGGCGTCCGACGGGTACGGAACGGGCTCGGCGGCGGGGCCCTCCGACGGGTACGGCTCCGTACCGACGGGCTCTCGGACGGGCTCTCGGACGGGCTCTTCGACGGGCTCCCGGACGGGCTTTCCGACGGTCCCGGCGCCGGTGCTCCCGGCCGGAGCTTCCGCAGGGGCCGCCGTCCCGGCCGCCGCGACCGCCGCGTCCACGAAGGACGGTGCGGCGGAGGCGTCCGGAACCCTGTCGTCCGCACCCGTGAACTCCTCGGCCCCGACAGCCGCGGCAGGCCCGGCAGGCCCGCCGACGCCACCGGACCCGGACGCCCCACCGGCCCTGTCCGCCCCCGTCCCCCCACCGGCAACATCCGTCCCCCCGGGCACCCTGCCGCCCAGCCGCTCCAGCACCGGACTGGCCAGCACCGCGAACGCCTGTGCCGACTCCTGGAGCCGCATCTCCCCGGTGTCGTCGGCGACCAGGGCCGGGAAGTCGGGCAGCCGGCCCATGTACGGCTCCAGGGCGCGCCCGACCGCCTCCACGACGGCCAGGGACTGCTGGGTACCGAGACCGCTGAAGAGGAGTTCGCGGACGCCGGGCCGGAAGTCGTAGACGGGCTGCCCGGAGCCGGTGCCCAGCGGCCCGTCGAACCCGCCGAGGGACCGCGCCCCGCGCGGGGCGGCGACGCGTTCCAGCAGGCCGCCGAGGAGGATCTCGGCGACCTGGGTCGGTCCGGCGTCGCTCATCGTGGCGGCGCGCACCAACTGCATCAGGGGAACGGTGAGCGGGTTGATGGCGGAGAGCCGGACGGCCAGGCGGTACGACTCGGGCGAGAACGCGCCGCGGAAGTGCGCGACCAGTTCCGCCGCGGAGCCGGCGGGCCGCGGCGGGTCCTGCTCCGGTTCCTCGCCCAGCAGCACCGTGTCGATCAGGTGCGGGACGCCGGGCCGGGTCAGCAGCGCGGCCCACTGCCCGAGCCCGCCGGGGGTCAGCGGGACGACGGGCAGCGCCACCGTGCCCGGCTCCTCGGCCTCGGGGTCCGGCTCGCCCGTCAGCGGATCGAGCACGCCGGTGCGGTCGGGCCCGGCGAACTCCACCGGGGAGGTCAGCAGCCGGGGCTGGGCGTCCAGCGCGGTGCCCCGCCACAGCCGCCGTGGCAGCGGGTGCAGCACCGCCACCGGCCCGTGACAGCCCCAGCGGCGCACGGCGCGCGCCGCGTCCGGGGTCCGCCACCCCGGGCTCGTGCCGTCGGTGAGGACGAAGGTCAAGGTGGGGCCCGCTGCCCACGGCAGCCGGCCCAGGACGGCCATGTCCTGCGGGTCGAAGGCGCACACCCGCACACCGCGGAAGACGCCGCCCCGGTCCAGCACCGACCGCAGCTCACCGGCAAGCTGGCTCCAGACCTGCATCGAGGGCGCGTCGTCCACCAACAGCACGGCGGACCAGCGGCGCTCCTGGTCGGGCCGCGAGACGACGTCGAACAGCGCGGTCTCGGCGGCGAGCCGGACAGTGGCTTCCACGTCGGTCACGCGCCGGTGGGGGTGCGGCTCGAACCGGCGCAGCGGGCGCAGGGCCCGGGACAGGTGTTGCGGCTTGGCGAGCGCGCGGCGCCCGGGCGCGCGGGCGGGACGGGCCCGGCGGCTGAGCGCGCTGCCGCCCTCGCTGCCCATCGCGTACAGGGAACGCTGCGACGGAAATACGGTCGCGGAGACGCCCCCGGGCAGGTCGCCGGCCGTACCGTCCTCGCGCCGCCCGTCCGTACTGTCCGGGCCGTCCGCCGCCCCCGGCCCGCCGCCGGACCCGTCCTCGGGCGCGCCCGGGGCGGCGGAGTCGGCCGGCGTGTCCTCGGACGCGCCCGGCCCGGTGTCCCGCGCGGGCTCCGGTCCGGGCAGCGTGGGGCCGAGCTCGCCCTCGCGCACCGCGCGGGCCAGCCACAGGACGTCCAGCAGTTCCCCCGCACCGAGGTCGTAGCCCTGGCCCGCGAGGATCTGCCGCAGCCGGTCGATCATGGCGACATGGGTTCGTCCAGGCGGTGCATGACCGCGGAGAGCAGCTCGTCCTTGGTCAGGTCGGCACCGGTGATCCGCAGGTGGACGGCGGCCAGCAGCTGGTCGGTGGCGAGCGTCTCGGTCTTGGAGCGCTGGAGGAAGCCGTCGATGAGGTCCTCGGCCTCGGCGAGCGCCTGCGGCCCCAGGTTGTGGGCGACGATCTCGCGCAGCCGCTCGGGGGTCGGGTCGGGCAGGTCCAGGCGGACGCAGCGGCGCAGGAAGGCGGGCGGGAACTCCCGTTCGCCGTTGCTCGTCATCACCACGACGGGGAAGTGCGCGCAGGACACGACGCCGCGGTGCACCCGTACCCGCTCCCGGCTGCCGTCGGTCAGCACATGCACGTCCTGGTGCTGCTCGGACAGCCGCGCCAGCTCCGGAATCTCGAACTCGCCCTCCTCCAGCACCACCAGCAGATCGTTGGGGAGGTCGATGTCGGACTTGTCCAGCTCGTCGACGAGCAGCACCCGGGGCCGGTCGGTGGCGGCCAGCGCCGTACCGAGCGGGCCCAGCCGCAGGTAGTGGCCGATGTCGGTGGTGTAGGAGCCGCGGTGCTCCTTGAGCCGCCGCGGCGCCGTACGGACCGCCTCCCGCTCGCGGCGCAGCGACGCCTCGCGCAGCCGGCCCACCGCGTCGTAGCGGTAGAGCGCGTCGGCGAGGGTGGAGCGGGAGTTGACGGACCAGCGCAGGACGTCGCCGAGCCCCAGCTCGGCGGCGACGGCGCGGGCCAGCGAGCTCTTGCCGGTGCCCGGGCGGCCGGTGACCAGCAGCGGGCGGTGCAGGTGCAGGGCGGCGTTGACGACGGACACCTCGTTGCGGTCCATCAGGTACGGCGCGGGCGCCTCGGTCCTCCTGCGGGCGGCGGCGAAGTAGCGCCACGGGGGCGCCGCCGGCAGCGGCGCGGGACCGCGGAACACCCACCAGCCCTCGGGCTCCGGCCCGGCTTCCGGGCCGTGGTCGGGTGTGCTCTGTCGGGCCACGGGTCGTTCTCCTTCGTCCTTGCTCACATGCTGCGTCATACCCGGGTCACGGCTGGGTCAGCACCCAGGCGTCCGGGGCCAGTTGCGGTGGCCGGTGGTCGGGCGCGTCGTACATCAAGGAGAGCTGACGCCCCCGGTGGCCGGTGGACGTGGCCTCGGCGACCGCCTTGGCCCGCTCCAGCCGTACCGTCTCGGGGAGCTGGGTGTGGTGCCCGCCCTCGACCAGTTCGAGCAGGCCCGCCGCGACGCTCTCGCCGTGCTCCTCGCGGTGCCACAGGACCGTGTGGACGCCCGCCTGGACGCACTGGCGCAGCAGCGCCCCGTGGTGCCGGGGCTCGCAGCAGACGATCACCGTGCCCACCTCGGGCTGCATCTCCAGGCGGGCGCGGGCCACTTTGCGGTCGGTGCTGCCGTGGTCCAGGACGAGGCTGCGGGCGGTGTCCAGGGCCGCGGTGCGCCGCTTCCACCCGGCGTAGCTCGTACGCGAACGCTGGGCGGTGCGGATCACCACCCGGCGGGTGAAGCCCAGTCCGAAGGGGCCGTCCTCGTCGCTGTCGAAGGACTCCCAGCGGTCCACCGGCAGCCCGAGCCAGGCGGCGGGCAGGAAGAACTCGACGAGGGCGGGCTCGGGATCCTCGCGGATCTCCTCGACCAGCACCCGGTGGATGTCGTCCACGACCTGTTCGCTGGTCACCTCGGTGTCCCGGGCGAGGACGAGGTGGTGCGGGGCGTCGCCGCCGCTCCACGCCCAGACCTGGTACGTGTAGTGCCGTCCGGTGGCGGTGGGCAGCAGCTCCACCTGGACGCGCGGCACTCTCGACAGCCGCGCGCCGTCCTCGGTCCGGTGCCCGGACGGGCGGCTGCCGTTCGCCGAGGGGACGGAGCCCACCGGCGCGGGGCACACCGGTGCCGGGTCCGTCGGGGCCGTCTCCACCGGGGTCGTGCCCCGCGGCGCCATGCCCACCGACGCGCTCCCGACACCCGCCCAGCCGGCGGGCGGCCGCGTGTCGTGGTGAGCCGCGTGGTGGGCCGCGTGATGATCCGGGGGGCGGTCGGTGGGATGGACCGCCTGACGGACGGCCGGGTGGTCCGCCGCGGCCCGTACCCGTTCCGCGCGGTAGCCCCGTACATCGGCCGCGTACTGGCGTACGGCGGCCACGTCGACGCCCAGCCGGGCGGCGGTCCGCTCCGTCCATGCCTCCAGGTCCTCGGCGGGGTACGCGCCCGCCTCGCTCTCGTCGACGCCGATCCGCACCACTCCCTGAAGCAGCGGTGGCATGGGCTGGGCGCCCTGGGCCTCGAAGCCCTCCAGGACGTCGACGGTGTCGGCCAGCCCGGTGACCGCGGGCAGTTCGATGGCGTGCGGCAGTACGTCGGCGAGCAGCGCGCGCGGGTCCGTACGGCCGCAGTGCGCCAGCAGGCCGTTCAGGTCGCGCTGCTGTTTGCGGGTCAGGCACTCGCCGGGGCTGACGGCGCGGGCCACCCTGCGCAGCCGCTCCCACTGCGGCCCGCTGCCGGCCGGCATCACCTCCCGTACGACCTGGAGGAGTTCGGGCACGCCGCGCCGGACGCCCACGGCGAGGCCGACCAGCCGGTCGAGGTCGGCGCCGGGGCCCAGGGACGGCCGCAGCAGCCGGGAGGCAAGCAGTTCCTCGCAGCCGCGGACCGCGTCCGGGGTGGTCAGGATCGTCTCCAGGACGGCCAGCAGCTGCTGGACGCCGCGCCGGGCGGTGGGCACCGAGGGAGGCGGCAGCTCGGGCAGCTCGGCCTCGATCGCCGGGACGCTGATCGCGTAGAGGGTGGCCGCGGCCTGGGGCTGCCGGGTGCCGGCCGGGGCCCGGAGGTCGGCCACCACGAGTCCGACGACGGCCTGCCGGTCGCGGTCCCACAGCGGCCCGCCGCTGAAGCCTTCCCTGACCTCGGTGCCGCCGACCACGTCCAGCGCCACCCAGGGCGGTGCGGAGACCCGGGGCACCGCGCGCACGGTGGGCAGCGGGTGGCCGCTGGCCCACAGGGCGATGACCTCGTTGCCGTAGGCGTGCGGGAGGAAGGGGGCGGGCTCGGCCCCGGCGGGCGCGGGGCCCGGCAGGCGGAGCACGGCCAGGTCGCCGTGGTGGAGGTGCGCGCCGGGCGGTACGGGTCTGCTGCCGCCCGCCGTCGCGCGCGGCGGGCTCCACAGGGCGGGCTCCACCCGGGCGGTCAGGTCCCGGTCGGGCGCGACGTGCGGCAGCCGGACGCGGACCCCTTGGTCCGGGCCCGGCAGCGTCTGGTCGTAACGGTCCCGGCCCAGCGCGCTGTTGACGACGTGCGCGCAGGTGAGCACGAGGTCGTCGGCGAGCAGGACGCCGGCGCCCACGGCCCTTCCGGTGTCGCGAACCGAGACGAAGGAGCGGAACAGCGGCTGATCCACGCCGGACACCACCATGCCGTCCTCAGGTCGTGCTGCCGCTGCCGAGGTTCCAGGTGGCGGAGACCTTGAAGCTGGCCTCGCCCTGGCCGGAGAAGACCCCCAGGCTCAGGTCCGAGCCGAGGGTTACTCCGAACTCCACCGTGACCTCGTCCGGCCGGTGGTCCCCGGCGGCGAGCGAACGGTGGATGCTGCCCAGGACGGTGCCCAGCGGCCGCAGGGCGCCCTCCAGCGTCTCGCCGCCCCGGGTCAGCGCCCGTGCGACCCGTCCGTCCACGCTGACCGGGCGGGAGTGGCCGAAGCCGTCCGGCAGCTCCAGTCCGGTGTCGTCACCCTCCTCGGGCTTCTCGGGCCGGGCCGCGCCGTTCGGACCGGGCGCGCCGTGGGCGCCGGCCGGGGCCAAGTGCAGCCAGACGACGGTTTTTTCGCCGTTTGCACCGGTGCCTTCGTCAATACTCAGTGCCATGTCCCCCATGTGATCAGTCTGGCACGTCACCGGGGGCCGCCGCGCCCCCTTTGAAAGAGCGTTTCAGGCCATGGTGGGGACGGACCGCGGCGCGCGGGCCAGTTGGCGGGACTGGGCGACGAGATGGTCCGCGCTGTCCCAGACCTCCGCGTCCTCCTCCAGGAAGCCGCCCGCCAGGTTGCGGGTGGTGATGGCGACGCGCAACGGGCCGGGGGCCGGGCGGCGGCGGATGTGGGTGGTCAGCTCGACGGTGGGGACCCAGCCGGACAGGCCGATCTCGAAGGCGGTGGGCGGCAGCGCGTCGACCGTCAGCAGCAGCGACAGCGGGTCGGGGTCGCGGCCGTCGGCGAGGCCGAACCAGCCGCGCATCTCGCCGTTGCCGGAGGGCGCGCCGACGGCCCAGCCGCAGGTGGCCGGATCCAGCCGGATGGCGAGGCGGTCGGCGATGGCGGTGCTGCCCGGGATGGCGGGCTGCCCTCCGGGCGCGCTCTCGGTGCCCAGGCAGTGTTCGTACGGGGGGACGGCGGGCGGCTTGGCGGTGGTCCGTACGTCGTCGGTGAGGGTGTCGAGGTCGCCGTACGTGGCGAGCACCCGCAGCCGCTCGACCTCGCTGCCGTCCTCCTCGAACTGGACGAGGCTGGCGGTGCCGGTGGACAGGGCGCGGCCGGTGCGGACGACCTCGGTACGGATGACGGCGGGGCCGGGGACCGAGGCGGTCAGGTAGTGCGCGGTGACCGAGAAGGGGTCGGGGTGCGGCAGGGCGTCGCCGAGGGCGCGGCCCACCAGGGCGAGCAGGTAGCCGCCGTTGACCGCGTGGATGATCGTCCAGCCCGCGGAGAGGTCGGCCTCGTAGCGGCCGGGGGCGCGGCGGACGACCGCCGTGTCGCGGTCGAATTCGCTGTTACCTATGGTCACCTGTGCCATGCGCGGCACGCTACACGGATTTGTTACTGACCGGTAGACCCTTTTTCCTTCAACCGCCCGGAGGCCGCCCCGCCAGGTGGCGGCCGCTGCGCGCCTCGGCCTGCGCGCCGCACCCCGGCGGCCTGAGATCATGGGCCCATGCTTCACGTGCTCTACCTGGTCGGCATCTCGGCCTTCGCCGCGAGCGGGGTGCTGGCCGCGTACCGCGCCAACATGGACCCGTTCGGCGGTCTGGTGCTCGCCTTCGCCGCCGCCACCTCCGGCGGCACCCTGCGCAGCCTGATCCTCGACGACCATCCGCTGTACTGGACCCACGACTGGGTCCTGCTCACGCTGATCGTCTGCGTCAGCGTCGGCACCATCATCTACCTGCGGTACTGGCAGCTCCCCCGCAAGTCGCTGCTGGTCGTCGACGCGGTCGGGCTCTCCGTCGTCACCGTCATCGCCGCCCGCGCCGCCATCGCGGCGGGCGCGACGCCGCTCGCCGTGATCATTCTCGCGGTGATGAGCGGAGTGGCGGGCGAGGTGATCCGCGACGTGCTGTGCGGCGAGTTCCCGCCGCTGCTGCTGCGCGAGGACGTCTACGCCATCGCGGCGCTCGCCGGCGCCGCCTCCTACCTGGGCCTGCACCACCTCCAGGTGCGCGCCGACATCGCCGCCGTGGTCTGCGCCGGACTGGTCTTCGCCCTCCGGATGGCGGCGGTCTACTTCGGCTTCCACCTGCCGCGCCCGCAGCAGCTCAAGCCGCGGGGTTAGGACGGGTCCGGCCGGCCGGCCCCCGCGGGCACCGTCCCGATCAGCGCACGCGCCGGGCCGCTTCCTCCGGCACCACGATGAACGCCGTGCCACCGGCCAGGTCGATACGGGAGCAGGGCGGCGCACCGTCGCTCTCGTCGTCCCGGCGCAGCAGCTCCACCCGCCGCTGCTCCAGCTCCGCCGCCTTGTTCCCGTTCACCACCGCCGTGAATTCGTCGAAGGCGATGCTCGACAACGAAGGTCCCGAGCGCCGGCGCAGCCACGGGATCAGGCCCAGTCCCGTGAACCACCGCCATACGCTCTCCACCAGGGCGGACAGGGCCAGCAGACACGCGAAGGCCGGGAACGACATGAGCCAGACCGTCACGGACGGCCCCCCGCTGTCCGCACCGCGGTCGCACCCGTCCCGTTGATCGCCATGGGCACCACTGTTCCGCGTCCGCGGCGCGCAGGGATCAGACCGGAGGACGACCCGCCTCCCCCATGCGGCGGAGGCACCGCACGGGGATCGGCGAAGCCGGGCTCCTGCCCATGGGCACGGTGCGCATTCGCCGCACGGGCCACGGCGGACCGGAGCAGGCACCTCCGCCTTGACGGCCTCCCGCCCCCCCCCTGTTCCCGTACTACCCCGCCGGCCGCGGCGCCTCCAGCTCCTGGCTCAGCCACCCGAAGGCCGCCGGGTACATCCGCGTCCAGGTGCCGTAGTTGTGGCCGCCGGTCGGCAGCACCATCGTCCGTACCCGGGTCCTGGTGCCTTCGGCGGCCTTCTCGAAGCGCTCGATGTTGGCGGGCGGGCTGATCGGGTCCTGCGCCGAGGTCGCCAGGAACAGCCCCACGTCGGCCTTGGCGTGCCGGACCAGCCACTGCGGGCTGTTGCGCTGCCGCAGCGCCGGGTCGGTGAGCACGTCCGGGTCGCCGGTCAGCGGGTCGGGGTCGAAGGCCACGCCCGCGCCGAACGTCTTCGGGTACTGGAGCGGCAGCTTGGCCGCGCAGTACCCGCCCGTGGAGAAGCCCAGCAGCCCCCAGTTCTTCGGGCCCGGCGCGGTGCGGAAGTGGTGGCTGATCAGGTCCGTGACGTCGGTCGCCAGCCAGGTCGCGGTCCTGCGGTGCGGGGTGTCGGAGCAGTCGGTGTCCACGCTGCCCGGGTTGACGACGGGCAGGGCGAGGATGAAGGGGTGCGCCGCGTTCCCGTCGACGAGCTGCTGGAGGTCGCCGGGCATCCCGCCCTGTTCGAGCCAGGACTGCGGTGAGCCGGGTACGCCGTGCAGCAGCATCACGACCGGGAACCTGGTCTTCCGGTACGCCGGGTCGTCGTACTGCGGCGGTGTCCAGACCATCACCTGGCCGGACAGCCGGGACTTCGCCCCGCGGAAGTACGTGTCCTTGATGCCGTTCGGGCCGTCGTTGAACTTGGCGCGCCCGACCGGCGGCCCCGGCATGGCGATCGCGTCCTGCTCGGTACCGAGCAGGTCGTCCCAGGAGGCGTAGAGGCCGTAGCTGTTGTTGATGACGACCGCGACGACACAGATCGCGGTGAGCTGACACAGGCCGATCAGGAGGATTCTGGCCAGCCAGCGCAGGGGGTGCGGCCCCCGGACTCTGCCCCACAGCAGCAGCGTGGCGAGGACGGCGAGGACCGTCGCGATCACCAGCACCACGAAGAACGGGGTTCCGGTCAGACTCATCCGTGTCCCCTTTCACCGCTCGTACCACCATCGACGGTACGTGACACGGCCTGCCACGCCCCGGGGCCGGGCCCGCGCGCCGGAAGGTTTCCGCCGCGCGGGCCCGCCGGTGCGTCAGCGGCGGCGGCCTGGCCGGGGCCGTGCCGCGGCGCTCAGGGCAGGGCCGGCTTGCCGGTGGTGTACAGCCAGGTGTGGAAGAGGTCGCCGAGCCGCTGGCCGGACATCTTCTCCGCGAGGGCGATGAACTGCCGGGTGTCCGCGTTGCCGTAGCGGTGCTGCTTCGTCCACGCGGGCAGCAGCTCGAAGAACGCCCGGTCACCGATCCGCTCGCGCAGCACCTGGAGCGTCATCGCGCCGCGCGTGTAGACCGAGCGGGAGAGCATGGTGTCCCGCTGCGGGTCGCCGATCTTCAGTTGCCAGAAGTCGGAGCCGGCCGGGCGGGCCGCGTACGCCGCGCGGAAGGCGTCGTACGCGCTGCGGGTGCCCTTGTGCTCGTCCCACAGCCACTGCGCGTACGAGGCGAAGCCCTCGTTGAGCCAGATGTACTGCCAGGTGCGGGGCGTGACGGAGTCGCCGAACCACTGGTGGGCGACCTCGTGGGCGATGGTCGACTCGCTGCGGACGGCCGAGTAGACCGGCTTGGTCTGGGTCTCCAGGGAGAAGTCGGCCTGCGGCACGTCGTCGACGATCGCGCCGGTCTCCTCGAAGGGGTACGGGCCGAAGACCCGCGCGAAGTAGTCGGTGGCGGCGGCGGTGACGCCGTAGACGTCGACGGTCCCGGTCGGCAGCTTCGGGTCGGTGGCGACGTAGATCGGTACGCCGCCGGGGGTGGTGCCCGTCCGGACGGTGAACTTCCCGATCGTGGCGGTGGCCAGGTAGGTCGCCATCGGCTTGCGCTCACGCCAGTGGAAGTACGCGCGCCCGTCCTCGTCGTACCGGTCCACCAGCCGCCCGTTGGAGACGCCGGTCAGGCCCTCGGGCGCGTCGATGCGGATGTCGTAGGTGGCCTTGTCGCCCGGGTGGTCGCTGGAGGGGAACCAGGTGGACGCGGCGTTCGGCTCGCAGGCCACGAAGACCCCGTCGTCGGTCTTCATCCACCCGTAGTCGGAGCCGAAGACGATGGGCCCGCCGAGCGGCAGCGGTACGCCTCCGTAGACGACCTCGACGGTGAATCGTTCGTCCTCTTCCAGGGGCCGCCGGGGCGTGACGGTGATCTCGTCGCCGGAGCGGCTGAACTTCGCGCGTCTGCCGTCCACCTCGATCGAGGTGACCGCCAGCTTCTGGAGGTCGAGGTGGAAGGAGCCGAGGTCCTGGGTGGCGCGCGCGGTCAGTTCCGTACGGCCGTCGAGGCGGCCGGTGGCGGGGTCGTAGCTGACGCCGAGGTCGTAGTGCAGGGCGTCGAAGCCGCCGTTGCCCAGGTTCGGGAAGTACGGGTCGCCGACGCCCGGGGCGCCGGGTGCGGCGGCGGGGGCCGCGGCGATGGAGAAGGCGGCGGCCACCGCGGTGGCCAGGGGGAGCAGACGAGCGGGGCGACGTGCTGAACGGGAGAGTGCCATGAGCCGTCCCTTCGAACACACGGATGCCGTCTGGTGAACAACCGCGCCGACTCTGCACTCTTCTGTCGCTTTTCACACGGAACTTTGCCAACTCGTCATGCCACTCGGACCAGTTGACGCCTCAATCGGACTGCTGTCCCTGCTTTCCGGCCACATAGAGAATCTTGCGGCAGCCGTCCTCGTCCGGGACGTCGGTCAGCTTGCGGCCCTCGACACCGTGCGCCGCGATCAGCCGCAGCCCTCCGGCGGCCAACTGCCGGCGCACCGTGACGTCCGAGTGGTGGTGGTAGAGGTGCCGGGAGGACACCCGGCGCCAGGTGTCGTCATCCGTGCCCGTGCGCGCGAAGTAGTCGTGGGTGACGTCCACGACCCCGTCCGGCTCGACCGGTACGAGCCCGCCCCGCCACACGTCGAACCGGCCGTCCCGGTCCACCACCTTGGTCACCGCGTAGTCGCGCCGGAAACTGCCCAGCGTGGTCATGTCGAAGACGACGACGCCCCCGTCCGCGAGCTGCCGCCCCAGGCCCGCGAAGGCGGTGGCGAGCTGTTCGCCGGCCAGGTAGGCCAGCGGCTCGCCCATGCAGGTGACCACGTCGAAGGAGCCGAGGTCCGGCATGTCCCGCAGGTCGGCGACGACGAACGGGGTGCCGGCCGCCGCCGGCTTGGCGCGGGCGGCCTCGATCATCTCCGGCGACAGGTCGCAGCCGGTCACCGTGTACCCGAGGCGGTCCCGCAGGGCGAGGGTGCCCCGCCCGGTGCCGCAGCCCGCGTCCAGCAGCCGCTTGCCGTCCGGCCCGTACCGTTCGACGAGCTTGCCGTAGAAGGTGACCCAGCGCAGCAGGTACGGGTCCTCGACGATGGTGTCGTAGTCCGCCGCGACCGCCGCGTAGGCGGTCAGCGCGGGGTCGGGGGCCGTGGCGTCGGCGTCGTGGGCTTCCTGCTGCGCGGACAAGGCACTACCTCCATGGGACCGGCCGACGGGCGCCGCCGGGGCGCCGCTGAATCTATGGTCGGCAAAACCGGCCGGTCAAGGGCGGCCGCGGACGCCCGGAGGCCGGTGCGGAGGCGGCGTTGCCGCTCGCCCCGCACCGGCCCCGCACGCCTCGTGTCCGCCGGCTCAGCCGCCGCTCCCCGCGGCGCCCGGCGTTCCCGCGCCGACACCCTCCGGCGCGTTCTCCGGATGGTGGCAGGCCACCTTGTGGCCGCCGCGCAGCGCCACCAGCGGCGGCTCGGTGGTCGAGCACACCTCGGTCGCCTTCCAGCAGCGGGTACGGAACCGGCAGCCCGAGGGCGGGTCGATCGGCGAGGGCACGTCGCCGGTGAGCAGGATGCGGTCGCGCTGGGTGCGCCGCTTGGGGTCGGGCACCGGCACGGCCGACAGCAGCGCCTTGGTGTACGGGTGCATCGGCGCCTCGTACAGCGCCTTGCGGTCGGCCAGCTCCACGATCTTGCCGAGGTACATCACGGCGATCCGGTCCGAGACGTGCCGGATGACGGACAGGTCGTGCGCGATGATGACGTAGGTCAGGCCCAGCTCGTCCTGGAGGTCGTCCATGAGGTTGACGACCTGCGCCTGGATGGAGACGTCCAGTGCGGAGACCGGCTCGTCGGCCACGACCAGCTTGGGCTTGAGGGCCAGCGCCCGCGCGATGCCGATGCGCTGCCGCTGACCGCCGGAGAACTCGTGCGGATAGCGGTTGTAGTGCTCCGGGCTCAGGCCCACCAGCTCCAGCAGCCGCTGCACCTCCTTCTTGACGCCGCCCTCGGGCTCGACGCCCTGGAGGCGGAAGGGGGTGCCGACGATGCCGCCGATGGTGTGCCGCGGGTTCAGCGAGCCGTACGGGTCCTGGAAGATCATCTGCACGTCGCGGCGCATCGGGCGCAGCCGCCCCGGCGACAGGTGGGTGATGTCCCGGCCCTCGAACTCGATGGAGCCGCCGGTCGGCTCGTCCAGCCGGGTGATCAGCCGGCCCATCGTCGACTTGCCGCAGCCGGACTCACCGACCACGCCCAGGGTCTCCCCCGGCCGTACGTCGAAGTCGATGCCGTCGACCGCCTGCACCGCGCCCACCTGCCGCTTGAGCAGGCCCTTGGTGATCGGGAAGTGCCGTACCAGGCCGCGTACCTTCAGCAGCGGCGCGGCGTCGGCGCTCTCGTCGGTCCCGTCCGTCGTACCGGCGGCGACGCCGGTCTCATCAGTCTCGGTCACAGCTTCGGCGCAATCTCTTCGGTCCAGATACGCTCCCGCTCCTCCTGCGCCAGGTGGCACGCGGCGACGTGTCCGCCGCCGCCGGCCTCGCGCAGTTCGGGGCGGACCGTGCGGGTGACGTTGTCCTTGGGGACGTCCGCGTACGGGCAGCGGGGGTTGAAGGCACAGCCGCCGGGGACGTTGATCAGGCTGGGCGGCGATCCCTTGACCGGGATCAGGCGCTCGGTCTGCTCGCGGTCGATGCGCGGCATCGACCCCAGCAGGCCCCAGGTGTACGGGTGCTGCGGCTCGTAGAAGACCTTCTCCGCCGGGCCGCGCTCGATGCAGCGGCCCCCGTACATCACCAGCAACTGGTCCGCCAGCTCGGCGACCACCCCCAGGTCGTGGGTGATGATGATGACCGCCGAGCCGAACTCCTTCTGGAGGTCGCGGATCAGGTCGAGGATCTGCGCCTGGACCGTCACGTCCAGGGCGGTGGTCGGCTCGTCGGCGATCAGCAGTTCGGGGTTGTTGACCAGCGCCATGGCGATCATCGCGCGCTGGCGCATACCGCCGGAGAACTGGTGCGGGTGGTCGTCCACCCGCTTGTCGGGCTGCGGGATGCCCACCCGGTCCAGCATCTCGACGGCCCGCTTGCGCGCGGTCTTCTTGTCGACGTCGTGATGGACCCGGTACGCCTCCACGATCTGGTTGCCGACCGTGTAGTACGGGTGCAGCGCGGACAGCGGGTCCTGGAAGATCATCGCCATCTCGCGGCCGCGCAGCCTGCGCACCTCGTCCGGGTCGGCGCCGACCAGCTCCTTGCCGTCCAGCCAGATCTCCCCCGACATGTCCACCTTGGCGCGCTGCTGCCGGGAGGCCCGGTGCAGGCCCATGACGGCGAGCGAGGTGACGGACTTGCCGGAGCCGGACTCGCCGACGATGCCGAGGGTGCGGCCCTTCTCCAGAGTGAAGGAGAGGCCGTCCACGGACTTCACGATGCCGTCGTCGGTGGGGAAGTGCACCTTCAGGTCGCGCACTTCCAGGAAGGCGGTGGGCGCCCCCGAGCCGGCCGCGGCCGGTTCGCCGACCGCGGCGCCCGTCTTCGTCAGGTCGGCCGCGGCGGCGGGCTGCGCGGCCGGGGTGGTGCCCGGACCGGCGGCATCCGGGGTGGTGCCTCCGGCGCCGGGGCCGGCGGTGGGGCCGGTGGTGGAGTCTGGGGAGTCGGTCACGAGAGCCTCACCCGCGGGTCGACGGCGGCGTACAGAACGTCCACCACCAGGTTGCATATGACGATGAAGAACGCGGCGAGCAAGGTGACGCCGAGGATGTTCGGCAGGTCGTTGGCGTTGATCGCCTCGACGGCGAACGCGCCGACCCCCTTGAGGGAGAAGACCTGTTCGGTGATGAGCGCACCGCCGAGCAGCAGGCCCACGTCCATGCCGAACACCGTGATGATCGGGGTGAGCGCGGCACGCAGGCCGTGGCGCACCACGACCTTGCGCTCGCCCAGCCCCTTGGCGCGCGCGGTACGGATGTAGTCCTCGCTCAGCGTCTCCAACATGCCCGCTCTGGTCAGGCGTGCATAGAGGGCGGAGTAGAGGAAGGCCAGGGTGATCCAGGGAAGCACCAGCGTCTGGGCCCACATGAAGGGGTCCTCGAACAGCGGCACGTAGTCGCTGCGCTCGATGATCGGCCACTGGTAGGTGAACAGGGCCAGCGCCAGCGCGCCGGTGAAGAACATGGGCAGCGACACACCGGCCAGCGCGATGCTCATCGCCACCCGGTCGAAGACCGAGCCGGGGCGCAGCGCGGAGAGCACGCCGGTGGCGACACCGGAGACCAGCCACACGACGGCCGCACCGGCGGCCAGCGAGACGGTCACCGGGAGCCGGGTCTGGATCTCCGGCCAGACCTCCAGGTGGGTCTTGAAGGAGTAGCCGAAGCACGGCACGTTGCACGTGGCGGCGTCCGGGCCGAACTTGTAGTCGACTCCGACGAAGATGCCCTTCAAAAAGTCCCAGTACTGTACGAAGACCGGCTTGTCGAAGCCGAGGTTCTTCTTCACCGCGGCGAGGTCCGCGGCCGATGGGGCCTTTCCGATGTACTGCGCGGCCAACTGGTCAGCGGTCTGTCCGGCCAGTTTCGGCAGCACGAAGAAGATGCCGAAGGTGACCGCGCTGACGATCAGCAGCAGAATCACCGCGCTGATCAACCTGCGGATGAGGTACGCGAACACGGGACTGCGGCGTCGGCGCCGCGGGCCGGACCGGCCGGCCCGCGGACACCAATGCCTTCACCTGCCTTCCGGGGCTGCTACTTCTTGACGCCGATGTTGAGGTAGTCGTACTCACCGCTGTAGGCGGAGGTGGACACCAGGTTGGTGGCCTTCGGCGAGCGGTACAGCAGGATCTTGAAGTAGGTCAGCGGGACGATGACCGCTTGCTCCATCGTCTTCTTGTCGATCTCCGCGTAGTCCTTCTCGCGCTGTGCCTGGTCGCTGGTGGCGATGGCTTCGTCGAGCAGCTTGTTGATGGCCGGGTCGTCCAGCTCGGAGAGGTTGGAGTTGCCGGACTTCTGGATCGCCTTGCCGTTGACGATCTGGTTCAGGTAGCCGAAGCCGGTCGGGTAGTCCGAGCCCCACTGCATCATCATCAGACCGATGTTGTTCTTCTTGGTGAACTCCGGCACGCCCGCGTAGTCCGAGAAGTACTTGCCGCTCGGGTACGTCTGGATCTTGGCGTCGATGCCGATCTTCTTCAGCGAGCCGACCACCGAGGTCGCCGCGTCCACCTCGTCCTGCCGGTCGCTGCGGGCGCTGATCGTGGTGCTCACGTTGCCGGCGCCGCACGCCTGCCACTGCTTCTTGGCCTCGGTCAGGTCGAGGTTCTCACCGCTGTACTTCTGCGGGTACTGGTCGAACTTCTGGTACCCGGCGAGGTCGGTGGGCAGCACGGTGGTGGCGATGTCACCGCGGATCGGCCCGCCCTGCGCGGTCTGCACGGCCTTCTTGTCGACCGCGTACTGCACGGCCCGGCGGCACTCGACCTTGTCGAACGGCGCAACCTTGGGGTTGATCGCCACGTACGACAGGCGCTGGCCGAGCGCGTTGTCGGTGTTGGCCTTCTCCTTGGCGCTCGTCAGGAGCTGGGCCTGGGTCTGGGCGTCCACCCCGCGGCCGGCCATGTCGATGTGCGTGTTGCCGGCCTTCAGGTCCTTGTCGATCGTCGACTGGGCGACCTTCATGTTCAGCACGATCTTGTCCGGAAGCTGCTTGCGCAGCGGGTCGGTCTTGGCGTCCCAGTTCGGGTTGCGGACGAGGACGACCTTCTTGCCCTCCTCGTAGGTGTCGAACTTGTAGCTGCCCGAGGAGGCGATGTTCTTGGTGTAGTCCGCGCCCTTGTCCCTGGCCTTCGGCACCGGCGCCGTCTGCGGGGCGCTGACCAGGTAGTCGAACTCCGCGAACGGCTGCTTGAGGCGGAAGACGATGGTCTGGTCGTCCGGCGTCTCGATGGACTTCAGCCCCTCCGGGCTCGGGTCCTTGTACGGTCCCTTGTAGCCGCCCTCGTTGTCCTTGAGGTACGTCTGGAAGTAGTTCGGGCCGAGCGAGAGCACATCACGCGCGAAGTTGCTGCGCTCCACCGCGTACTTGACGTCCTTCGAGGTGATCGGCTTGCCGTCGTCGTACTTGAGGCCCTTGCGGAGCTTGTACGTCCAGGTCTTGTTGCCGTCGCTGGACTTGCCCATCGACTCGGCGAGGTCCGGCACCAGCTCGTTGCCCTTGAGGCCCGGCCCCGGCTTGAAGGTGGTGAGCGGACGCGCGTACAGACGGCTGAAGTTCCAGACGTAGGCGTAGTACGTGTTGCCCGGGTCGTAGGACTCGGGGGCGTCGCTCATCGCGTACGTGAGCGTGCCGCCCTTCTCGTCCGAGGCGTTGACGATGCCCTTGGTGGCGGCGTTCGCCTCGGCCGAGCCGCTGCTCGAACTCTTGCCGCTGCAGCCGGCCAGCAACAGGCCCGCACTGGTGAGGGCCGCGATCGTTGCGACCGGGACTGACCTTCGCATAATGGTCGGTTTCCCCTTCGTTGGTCGGAAACTTGGGTGGGTGCTGCCGGGCGTACGGCGCCCGGGCGGGGTCAGCGGCTGCGCGGGTCCAGCGCGTCCCGCAGGCCGTCGCCGAGGAGGTTGAACGCCAGCACGGTGACGAAGATCGCGATGCCCGGGACGAGCATGTACTGCGGGTCGACCTCGTAGAACTTGACCGCCTGGTTGAGCATCCCGCCCCAGGACGCCTGGGGCGGCTGGATGCCGACGCCCAGGAAGCTCAGCGCGGCCTCGAAGAGGATGTTGGAGGGGATCAGCAGCGTCGAGTAGACGATGATCGGGCCGACCAGGTTGGGCAGCAGCTCCCGGAAGAGGATGAACGGGCCGCGGGCACCCATGCCGCGCGCGGCGTCCACGAACTCCCGCTCGCGCAGCGAG
This sequence comes from Streptomyces sp. NPDC026394, assembly GCF_055567735.1. Taxonomy (NCBI): domain Bacteria; kingdom Bacillati; phylum Actinomycetota; class Actinomycetes; order Kitasatosporales; family Streptomycetaceae; genus Streptomyces; species Streptomyces sp. NPDC026394. The sequence goes on along the minus strand of NZ_JBVHPX010000001.1, from coordinate 668,285 downwards.
AGCGTCTGGGCCCGCACGATCCGGCCCATGTACGGCCAGTTGAAGAATCCGATCACGAAGATCAGGACCGAGATGTGCAGCGGCAGCCCTTCGAGCCCGAAGGCGCCGCCCTGGAGCGAGGCCGAGATGGCGATGGCGAACAGCAGCAGCGGGAACGCCAGGAAGACGTCCATCAGCCGGCTGATCAGCGCGTCCACCCGGCCCCGGTAGAAGCCGGCCACCACGCCGAGCACGGTGCCGATGGCCACCGACAGCAGCGTCGCGCCGAACGCCACGATCAGCGAGACCCAGGAGCCCTCCAGCACCCGCGCGAGCAGGTCACGGCCGAACTTCGGGTCCACGCCGAGCGGGTGGTCCAGACTCATGCCGCCGAATTCGCCCTTGGGCAGCGTGGTGTTGGGGTCGATGAGGTCCTGGTTCGGACTGTTGGGGTCCAGACCCAGCCAGGACTGGATCGGCCGGGAGAGCGCCGCGATCACGATGAGCAGGATGACAACGATGGCACCCGCTACCGCGACCTTGTCGCGCCGGAAGCGCAGCAGGGCGATCTGGCCGAGCGAGCGTCCCTCGATCTTCTTGCTCTCGACGCCTTCCAGCACCGCTTCCGGCTGCGCCTCGGCAGCCGCCCCGGTGGTCTCGATCGGTGCGGTCACGGTGCCTTTGACCCCTCTCGGCCGGCGCCGCCGGCCCATGCGCGCCGCGGTCAGCGGCCTGGTTCACATCACTGGTGCGAGTGGTGCGTCTGGTGCGAGGTGGTTCTTCTGGTGCGAGTGGTGCTCTGGTGCGGGAAATGCCCTGGTGCGAATGGTGCTGCTGGTGCAACGAGGAGAGCTCTGGAACAGCTGGAGCAACTGATGCTTGTACTGCGGGCAATGCGGGTACAGGTGTTGCGAGTACAGGTGTTGCAGGTCTTGCGGATGTTGCAGGCGGAGCAGAAGTCGCGGAACGTCACGCGACGACGAGCGGTGCATCTCGTACACAGGGCCGAAACCCTCTGCTGCGGGAGTCTTCATCCGAGTTGCGATCACTCACCAGCCCTGGCCGGGAATGGATGCGTAACTGTGATGTAGCCCACGGCTCGCCGTTATGCGGACACACGCCCCGACTGAGCGGTTCGCGCGGAGCCGGTCAGGGCTCAACTTCCGGGCAGGATCGCCCAATTCGGCCCGGGGAGCGGCGGGGGGCGACGTTGGGCGGGGGCGACGTTGGGCGGGGGCGATGTTGGGCGCGGGGCGGGTCGGCTTGGGGCGGGTCGGCGCGGGCCGGTCGGGCGCGGGGCGGTCCGGCGCGGGCCGGTCCGGAGCGGGGCGGTTCCCGCTCACGCCCCTTGGGTAACCCCCTGCTGGGGGGACGTGGCCGTTCGATTCGCCCTCATAGGCGCGCGATCCGTGCGCCGCGAGCCCACCGCCTCGGGGCCTGGAGCCACGGAAAGGCCGAGGCCCGCAGAAGACAGGCAGGGCCCGGGCAGCAGGCGGGGGCCGGACAGCAGGCAGAGTCCGGGCGGCAGGCGGGTGCCGGATGGCAGACAGGGCTCAGACGGGAGCCGGGCGGGAGCAGGGCGGCAGGCTCAGTACGCGCGCGGGTAGCCGTACCCGTAGGACGGGGCGGGGGCTGGGGCGGGCGCGGGCACCGGGCCCGCCGCGTAGGCGTCCCGGTCGAAGAACGGCCGCGCGTTGGCCCGCATCCACATACCGACCGGGTCGTACTCGTCGTTCATCGCGACCGTCGAGACGGGCAGCCCCTCCGGCACCGCGCCGATGGACTGCTGGATCATCAACCGTACCGAGTCCACGGCCGGTTGCCCCGTGTCGTACAGGTCCAGGCCGATGGCCAGGTACGGAGCGCCGAGGGCGGGCTGCACCCAGGCCCGGCGCAGGGAGCGCACCGCGGGCGTGCGGTGCGCGTTCTGCCCCAGGAGGGCGTAGAACTGGGGAATCTCGATGGCCGGTTCGGTGATCCGCAGCGGACCGGCCGGCAGCCGGTCCAGGCCGCCCGCGATGCGCCGCAGGTCCAGCCACGGAATGCCGACGCCGCCGCCGGGGGCGTGCGGGTTGAGCCACAGGCCCCAGCGGTCGGGGAAGAGGGTGGCCGCGATGTCCCGTCCGTAGACGACCTCGTGGGCACGGTTCCAGCCGCTGGCGGCGAGTTCGGGGGCGGAGGTCACGCACGGCGCGTAGCCGAGCCCGTCGACCTCCATGTTGCCGTACTGCGCATCGGGCGAACCGGCCTGGCCGTGCCAGAGCAGCATCCAGACCTGACCGGCGGCGAGCGCTTGCAGCAACGCCTCGTAGGCGTCGTACCGGCCGGGCGAGACCTGCTGCAGCATCTGCTCGACCTGCCCGGCAGCCGCTCCCTGATGCGCACCCGCGCTCACGTGGTCCGTCCCTTCCTGTCGGCAGGCACGTGGGGTACGCCTGCCGGTTGCAACAACAGCTTAGAGCCTGCGTCCGGGCCCCGGACGGATCAGCACACACGGCTTGCGGTCACGGGAAGGGGCGCCCTGGGCGTGCCGGGGCGCCGGGGGCGTGGCGACGTGGGGCCTGAACGGCTAGACGGCGTCGCGGGAGTAGAAGGGCCGGACCCGCTCCAGCATCCAGTCGGCGACCGGATCGCCCTGCGCGAGGTCCAGCATGACCAGTTGGACGGGCCAGGCCAGCGGTGCCCCGCCGAGCGCCCGCCCGAGGGCGGCGGTCACCGCGTCCCGTACGGCCGGGTCGTGCGGCGCGACGGCCGCGGCGTCCACCTGGACGCCGACGAACAGCGCGGGCGCGTCCCCCTCGATGCTGGCCAGCGCGCGCCGCGCGGTGACCACGAATCCCGCCGACGAGAACTCCAGCCCGGCCGCGGCCAGGAAGTCCACCGGCTCCTCCTGCCAGTCCGGCTCGAACAGCCTGACCCGGGCGCCGCTCGGCGCACCCGGCTGGTCCGGACGGCCGGTCCGGCACAGCTCGGCCACCGCGTCCGGCGGCAGCGGTACACCGACCGTGCCCTCCGGGTTGACGGCGATACCGAGCAGCGGGGGCAGGCCGCGCGCGAACTCGGCGGCCGGCGCGACGGCGAAGGACAGGTGCGGCCCGGCCACCCGCTGGAATTCCTGCTCGGAGCTGAAGACCGGGACGTACGCGGCCGAGCCGATCTCGACGGTGGGCAGGTCCAGGCCCGCCCGGCCCATCCCGGCGCTCTCCGGGCCGCCGCCCTTGGGCAGCGGCACCCATATCCGGCTGCGGCCGAGCACCTCGACGATGCGGGCGCCGGCCCCGGGGTGCCCCACCGAGGCGGCGAGCACCTCCTCCAGTTCGTTGGCGGGCCACTCCAGCCGCGGAATGCCCTGCTCCGGAAAGTCCATCTCCACCCACCCGCTCCGTACCGCTCGTACCGCGCTTTACCTGGTCGACGACCCTAACGCCAGCAGGCGGCCGGGGCCCTGGTGCGTCCGGGGGACCACCGAACGCGCGCGAGCGGTTGCGGACCGTACACACCCCTCTCAAGGTGGCTCCAGGGTGATCTTGCCCTGCCGTTCCTACAGAAAGGCACGTCTCCTGATGGCAACGCACCGGACCGCCTCCGCCCTCGTCTGCGCCACCACCGCCGGCGCCCTCGCCCTCGGGGCCATGGGCTCCGCGACCGCGGCGGAAGGCCCCGAGCCCCCGGTTCGCAACCACAGCATCGTCGTCGACGACATCGGCCGGCTGGCGGACGCCTCGGCCGAACTGGCCGAGAAGTCGGCCGACAGCCGCGGCCACTCCGTGGAGGTGCGGTCCGCCCGCACCCGTCTGGACACGGTCCTCCAGGACGCGCAGCGGCTGGCGGACCAGCTGAACGAGGACTCCGACCGCACGGTGACGGCCGACTCCCTCCGGCTGCGCAGGGTCTCGCAGGACCTGCGCACGCAGTTGGACGAGCTGATCGAGCGCCGGGCGCCGGTCCCCGAGGAAGACACCGACTCCGCGACCCTGACCGGCTCGGTCTCCCGGTCCGTCACCGACATCTTCAAGATCCTGGGTCTGGACAAGCTCCTCGGCGGCCTGCAGCAGCCGGCCGCCCAGCCCGCCGCCGCTCCGGCGGCCGACCGTCCGGCCCGGCCCGCCGCGGAGCCGGCGGACGGCGCGGACGCGGCGGACGACCAGTCGGCCGCCCAGCCGAAGGCGCCGATCAGCGACCCGCGGCCGGGTGACGGCGCCCAGCCGGCCGCCGACCCGCAGCCGGCCGCCGACGCGCAGCCGCCCGCCGACGCGCAGCGTCAGCAGCCCGCCGAGGCGCAGCAGCAGGGCGTCCCCTCGCTGGTCAACTCGGTGCTCTCGCTGCCGACCGTGCTGCTCAAGGCCCTGGGCCTCTAGATCGGCCCGGCGCCGAGCGTCCGGAGGAGGCGCAGATGCGGGAGATATGCCTGGACTAGGACCGGTCGTGACGGGCCGTACGGAAGGTTCCGTACGGCCCGTCAGGTGTCCGGCACTCCGGGCCGGAACGACGGGTACGGACGCCCGCCCCTTGGGAGGCGGGCCTCACTCGTTCCCGATGGCGGCCCCGCTCGTGCCCGACGGCGCCCCTCGCGGGTACCCGTCGGCGACCCTCACTCGAAGGCGATCTGCCGCAGTGCGCCCGCCGCCGGCCGGTCCAGCAGGACGACCGAGGTGAAGCCCGCGGGGAGCCGGGCCGCCCGGGCGCGGGCGGCCAGCCGCCGTACCGCGCGCCGGTGCCGGGCGAAGGCGTACCCGGAAACTCCGCGTCCGCGCGAGCGCTGTCCGGACAGCGCGACCTCCGGCGGTACGTCCAGCAGCACCAGGTGCAGGCCACGCCCGCCGCGCCGGGCCTCGCGCGCGAGCCAGCGGCGTACCCACGTCAGCGTGCCGCAGTCGTGCACCACCACACTGCCGCCGGATCGCAGCGCCCGCCGCAGCCCCAGGTAGTGGGAGGCCCTGACCAGCGGCCGGTAGAGCGCGTACGGAATCCGGCGCAGCCTGCCGCGCTCCCAGCGTTCCCGTACGTCCTGCGAGTCGATGCGGTGCACGGCGGCGCCGCGCGCGTCGAGGGCGGGCACCACCCGGATCATGAGCGTGCTCTTGCCGCTGCCCGGCAGGCCGGAGACCACCACCACGTCGCCCGCCGCGAAGTGCAGCTCGGCCGCCTCGCGCGGGGTGCCGCGGTCCCTGAGGTCGACGACGTCCACCGCCGGCGCGTCCGGCGCCGCGGCACGCGCCCGGCCGGGGCGCACCACCCCGAGCGGCAGCCGCCGGGGCCCCGGCACGGCGGCCGGAACCGGCTCCGGGACACAGCCCGGGGGCGCGCCTCCCGGACTTGTCGCGAGTGCGGCCTGCCTGTGCACCGTGATCGCCCCTCCCGGTCCGGTGATTCCGTCCCCTTACCCGCAGAGTGTCAAGAAAAGGTAATGCGCTTCAAGGGAATCCCACGATCCGTACAGTCCCAGGACACTGTCGTGACACCCCTGCGAACACCGGTACGACCAGGGCTCCTGTATCCGGCGATCCCGTGCGATGATGTGCGCGCCAAGTGCCGGACGGCGCACCACCGTGCGCGTCCTGGTACGGGTGCCACGCTCAGCCAACTCCATACCGGCCGCTTGAATCCGCGCGGGAGAGTCCCCGGCCGTCACGGCGGGGCGCCGAAGGAGCAAGTCCTCCCTTGAATCTCTCAGGCCCCGATACCGCGCGGGCGAGGCAGATCTGAAAAGCGGGCCGCCGTGGTGTGGCTCCACCCAAGGTGCAAGCCGGGACCGGTCACGGCCTTCCGGTGAACCTCTCAGGTTCCGATGACAGATGGGGAGACCGTCTTGTCACCCATGCCCGGGAGCCACCACCATGACCGAAGCCCCCCGCCGCACCGCGCTGGACGCGACGCATCGCGCCCTCGGCGCGACCATGACCGACTTCGCCGGATGGGACATGCCGCTGCGTTACGGCAGCGAGCGTGACGAGCACGTCGCCGTCCGTACCCGCGCCGGCCTGTTCGACCTCTCGCACATGGGCGAGATCACCGTCACCGGCTCCGGCGCCGCCGACCTGCTGGACTACGCGCTGGTCGGCAACATCGGCGGCGTCGCCGTCGGCCGCGCCCGCTACACCATGATCTGTGACGCCGAGGGCGGCATCCTGGACGACCTGATCGTCTACCGCCTCGGCGGGACGGAGTACATGGTCGTCGCCAACGCCTCCAACGCGCAGGTCGTGCTGGACGCGCTCACCGAGCGGTCGAGCGGCTTCGCGGCCGAGGTGCGCGACGACCGGGACGCGTACGCGCTGCTCGCCGTGCAGGGCCCGGAGTCCCCCGGCATCCTCAAGGGCCTCACCGACGCCGACCTGGACGGGCTGAAGTACTACGCCGGGCTGCCCGGTACCGTCGCCGGAGTCCCGGCGCTGATCGCCCGTACGGGATACACCGGTGAGGACGGTTTCGAGCTGTTCGTCCGCCCCTCGGACGCGGTGGCCCTCTGGGAGGCGCTGACCGAGGCCGGCCAGGACGCGGGCCTGGTCCCCTGCGGCCTGTCCTGCCGGGACACGCTGCGCCTGGAGGCGGGCATGCCGCTGTACGGGCACGAGCTGACCACCGGCACCACCCCGTTCGACGCGGGTCTGGGCCGGGTCGTGAAGTTCGAGAAGACGACGAACGGCGGCGACTTCGTGGGCCGCGCCGCCCTGGAGGCGGCCCGGGACCGCGCCGAGGCCAACCCGCCGCGCAAGCTGGTCGGCCTGATCGCCGAGGGCCGCCGTGTCCCGCGCGCCGGATACCCGGTCGTGGACGCCGACGGCGCCGTCATCGGCGAGGTCACCTCCGGCGCCCCCTCGCCCACCCTCGGCAAGCCCGTCGCCATGGCGTACGTGGACGCCGCGCACGCCGCGCCCGGCACCGCCGATGTGGCGGTGGACATCCGTGGCACCCATGAGCCGTACGAGGTCGTGGTTCTGCCGTTCTACAAGCGCCGGAAGTGACGCCCGCGGCTCCGCCCCGGACGCACTCCCGTCTCACCTGTCAAGACCCCTGCACCGAGCACGCCACCGTATCCAGGAGAATCAAGACATGAACAACCCCCAGCAGCTGCGCTACAGCAAGGAGCACGAGTGGCTGTCGGCCGCCGAGGAGGGCGTCTCGACGATCGGCATCACCGAGCACGCCGCCAACGCGCTCGGCGACGTCGTCTTCGTGCAGCTCCCCGCGGTCGGTGACACGGTCACCGCGGGCGAGACCTGCGGTGAGCTGGAGTCGACCAAGTCCGTCAGCGATCTCTACTCCCCCGTCGACGGCGAGGTCACGGAGATCAACGAGGACGTGGTGAGCGACCCCTCGCTGGTGAACACCGCCCCGTTCGAGGGCGGCTGGCTGTTCAAGGTGAAGGTCAGCGGCGAGCCGGACGACCTGCTCTCGGCCGACGAGTACACCGCCTTCACCGGCTGAGCCCGCCCACCCGCCGCCTGGCGGGGCCCCGTGCCCCGCGTACCCCCAGGAAGAGTCATGTCGCTTCTGAACAGCTCACTCCACGAGCTCGACCCCGACGTCGCCGCCGCCGTCGACGCCGAGCTCCACCGTCAGCAGTCCACCCTCGAAATGATCGCGTCGGAGAACTTCGCCCCGGCCGCCGTCATGGAGGCCCAGGGCTCGGTCCTCACCAACAAGTACGCCGAGGGCTACCCGGGCCGCCGCTACTACGGCGGCTGCGAGCACGTCGACGTGGTCGAGCGGATCGCCATCGACCGCATCAAGGCGCTCTTCGGGGCCGAGGCCGCGAACGTGCAGCCGCACTCCGGCGCGCAGGCCAACGCGGCCGCGATGTTCGCGCTGCTCAAGCCGGGCGACACGATCATGGGCCTGAACCTCGCGCACGGCGGGCACCTGACCCACGGCATGAAGATCAACTTCTCCGGCAAGCTCTACAACGTGGTGCCCTACCACGTCGACGAGGAGTCCGGTCAGGTCGACATGGGCGAGGTCGAGCGCCTGGCCAAGGAGACCCGTCCGCAGCTCATCGTGGCCGGCTGGTCCGCGTACCCGCGCCAGCTGGACTTCGCGGCCTTCCGCCGGATCGCCGACGAGGTCGGCGCGTACCTGATGGTCGACATGGCGCACTTCGCCGGGCTGGTGGCGGCCGGGCTGCACCCCAACCCGGTGCCGCACGCCCACGTCGTGACCACCACCACGCACAAGACCCTCGGCGGTCCGCGCGGCGGTGTGATCCTGTCCACCCAGGAACTCGCCAAGAAGATCAACTCGGCGGTCTTCCCGGGCCAGCAGGGCGGCCCGCTGGAGCACGTCATCGCGGCGAAGGCGGTGTCCTTCAAGGTCGCGGCGAGCGAGGAGTTCAAGGAGCGCCAGCAGCGCACCCTGGACGGCGCGCGCATCCTCGCCGAGCGTCTGACGCAGTCCGACATCACCGAGCACGGCGTCTCCGTCCTGTCCGGCGGCACCGACGTGCACCTGGTCCTGGTGGACCTGCGCAACAGTGAGCTGGACGGCCAGCAGGCCGAGGACCGCCTCCACGAGGTCGGCATCACGGTCAACCGCAACGCCGTGCCGAACGACCCGCGCCCCCCGATGGTCACCTCGGGCCTGCGGATCGGCACCCCGGCGCTGGCCACCCGCGGCTTCCAGGCGGAGGACTTCCGCGAGGTCGCCGACATCATCGCCGAGGCGCTCAAGCCGTCGTACGACGCCGAGGCGCTGAAGGCCCGGGTGACCACCCTGGCCGGGAAGCACCCGCTGTACCCGTCGCTGTGATCCGCGCCACGCGGCCCGCGGCCGCGCGGTGTGCCGTGTGACGCGTTTCATGAAGTGCGCCCCGGAAGGTGCCGCCGCGGCGGTGCCCCCGGGGTGAACAGGCCGTGCGCCCGGGGTCGTTGACCTCGGGCGCGCGGCTTTTCCGTCCGCCTTACGGTGATTTTCCGCCCCATAGGCTGAGAACCGACCCCTCAACGACGCGGGGTCCTTCGCACCACAGCAGGACGGAACACGTACGGCAATGGACATGAGCGCGGGCAACCGCAAGGGGATCGGCCTCTTCGCCCTGACCATGATCGGCATCGGTTCGATCTTCGGCTCCGGCTGGCTCTTCGGCGCCGGTTCCGCCGCGCAGGTCGCGGGGCCCGCGGCGCTGGTCGCCTGGGTCATCGGCGCCGTCTTCATCGGCATGATCGCGATGTCCTACGCCGAGGTCGGGGCCGCGTACCCGATCCCCGGCGGCATGGCCCGCTACGGCCACCTCTCGCACGGCCCCGTGCTCGGCTTCCTGACCGGCTGGGCGGTGTGGATCGCGGTCGCCTCGCTGATCCCGATCGAGTCCATCGCGGCCACCCAGTACATGTCCTCCTGGGGCTTCGGCTGGGCCCGGGGCCTCGTCGACCCGGCCACCAACCACCTCACCCTCGCCGGGAGCGGCGTCGCGCTGCTGCTGACCTTCGCGCTGTGGCTGACCTGCTACTGGTCGGTCCAGCTGCTGGCCCGCGCCAACACGGTCCTGACGCTGGTCAAGTTCGCGATCCCGGTGCTGGCCGTGGCCGCGCTGATCGCCTCCGGCTTCCACACCTCGAACTTCACCGCGCACGGCGGCTTCGCCCCGTACGGCTGGCCGGCCGTGCTCACCGCCGTGACCACCTGCGGCGTGGTCTTCGCCTTCAACGGCTTCCAGGCCGTGGTCAACCTCGGCGGCGCCGCCGAGAACCCCGGCCGGGCCATCCCGGTCGCGCTGGTCGGGGCGCTCTCGCTGGGTCTGGTGATCTACCTGGCCCTGCAGGCCGCTTTCCTCGGCGCCGTACCGCCGGAGCAGCTGGCACAGGCCGGCGGCTGGCACGGGGTGAACTTCAACTCGCCCTTCGCCGACCTGGCCAAGATCCTGATGCTGCACTGGGTCGTCACGATGCTCCAGTTCGGTGCCTTCATCTCGCCGGCCGGCTCCAACATCGCCAACGTCGCGTCCGCCGCGTACATGGTCCAGAACCTCGCCGAGACCGGCTTCTTCCCCCGGAAACTGGCCGCCGTCCACCCCCGGTACGGAACCGCCCGGCCCGCGATGTGGCTCAACCTCGGCTTCTCGGTCCTGCTGCTGATCACCGTCGGCCGGAGCTGGAACGCGCTGGCCAGTGTGGTCTCGGCCGCCATGGTCATCTCGTACCTCATCGGGCCGATCGCGGTCGGCGTCTTCCGGCAGACCAGGCCGGACCTGCCGCGCCCGTTCCGGCTGCCCGCCGCGAAGGTGCTGTGCCCCGTCACCTTCGCCTTCGCGGCGTGCGCGCTGTACTGGTCGAAGTGGCCGGACACCGGCAAGGTCGCGCTGCTGACGCTCGTCGCCGCGCCGGTCGCCGCGGTGGTGCTGCGGCGGCGCGGCGGGACGAAGCTGCGCAGGCAGTTCGCGCCCGCCTGGTGGCTGGTCGGCTTCCTCGCCTGGATGTCCGCGGTGTCCGCGCTCGGCAGCCCGGACTTCGGCGGCCACGGCGTCATCCCCGGCGGCCTGGACATCGCCCTGGTCGCGCTCTCCGCCGTCGCCTTCTACTTCTGGGCCGTACGCGCCGGGGTCCGTGCCCACGAGACCGGTCTGACCGGCACCGACCCCGCCCTCGACACCGGCAGCGACTCCCCTGCGTCTTCTGCCGTTGCGCCGGAGGACAACCGTCCGATGGCCTCCGTCTGAGAGTCTGTGCGCCGTCCGGGTTAGGCTCGACAGTCGGCGCAGAAACGTACCTCCCGTTTCGTCCGCCCCTTCAGCCCGATTTGCTCCACCGTCCACCACGAGCAGACAAGGGAGTCCGCCACCGTGGCCATCTCCGTCTTCGACCTCTTCTCCATCGGCATCGGCCCGTCCAGCTCCCACACCGTCGGCCCGATGCGCGCCGCCCGGATGTTCGTCGGGCGGCTCAAGAAGGACGGGCTGCTCGCCCAGACGACGGCGGTACGGGCCGAACTCTTCGGCTCCCTCGGCGCCACCGGCCACGGCCACGGCACCCCCAAGGCCGTCCTGCTCGGCCTGGAGGGCCACTCCCCCCGCACCGTGGACGTCGAGACCGCCGACGACGAGGTCGAGCGGATCCGCAAGAGCGGGCGGCTGCGGCTGCTCGGCGCGGAGATAGGCAGCGACCACGAGATCGCCTTCGACGAGTCGACCGAGCTGATCCTGCACCGCCGCCGCTCCCTGCCGTACCACGCCAACGGCATGACCCTCTTCGCCTACGACGCGGGCGGCGCGCCCCTGCTGGAGAAGACCTACTACTCCGTCGGCGGCGGCTTCGTCGTCGACGAGGACGCGGTCGGCGAGGACCGCATCAAGCTCGACGACACGGTCCTGAAGTACCCCTTCCGCACCGGCGACGAGCTGCTGCGCCTCTCCCGCGAGACCGGCCTGTCCATCTCCGCCCTCATGCTGGAGAACGAGAAGGCCTGGCGTACGGAGGACGAGATCCGCGCCGGGCTGCTGGAGATCTGGCAGGTCATGCAGTCGTGCGTGTCCCGCGGCACGTCCCGCGAGGGCATCCTGCCCGGCGGCCTGAAGGTACGCCGCCGCGCCGCCAACGGCGCCCGCGCGCTGCGCGCCGAGGGCAACGCCGAGGCCCACGCGATGGAGTGGACCACCCTCTACGCGATGGCCGTCAACGAGGAGAACGCGGCCGGCGGCCGGGTCGTCACCGCCCCCACCAACGGCGCGGCCGGCATCATCCCCGCCGTCCTGCACTACTACGTCAACTTCGTGCCCGGCGCCGACGAGGAGGGCGTCGTCCGCTTCCTGCTCGCCGCCTCCGCCATCGGCATGCTCTTCAAGGAGAACGCCTCCATCTCCGGCGCCGAGGTCGGCTGCCAGGGCGAGGTCGGCTCGGCCTGCTCGATGGCGGCCGGCGGCCTCGCCGAGGTCCTCGGCGGCACCCCCGAGCAGGTCGAGAACGCGGCCGAGATCGGCATGGAACACAACCTCGGCCTGACCTGCGACCCGGTCGGCGGCCTCGTCCAGATCCCGTGCATCGAACGCAACGGCATGGCCGCCGTCAAGGCCGTCACCGCCGCCCGCATGGCCCTGCGCGGCGACGGCCGCCACCACGTCTCCCTCGACAAGGTCATCAAGACCATGAAGGACACCGGCGCCGACATGAGCGTCAAGTACAAGGAGACGGCCCGGGGCGGGCTGGCGGTCAACATCATCGAGTGCTGAGGGCTCTTCGGGGCCGGATCGCCGGCTGACGGGGCGTGTCTCCGCGCCCAGGGCCGGTGGGTGAGGGCTCGGGGGTGCGCCGCAGGGAACCCTCCGCGCGTCCCCGCACCCCGGCCGGTGGGCGGCTTTCCCTTCCTCGGTCCGACGGCCTAGGCACACACCTTGCCGACCTCTTGCAGGAACGCGGTCCAGTTCGGTATTCGGCGGCCGGGGATCGCGTGCTGCAGGGTGCGGCGGAGGGTGGTGTGGAGGGGCCACGGGGAGCGCATGATCGCTTCGTTGCGGCGGGCCAGGCGGGTCAGTTCGGCGGGCTTCGGCAGGCGGTCGCTCTTCTCCCCGTTGCACTTCGCGTGGGCCACCGCGAGGTTCCACAGGCTGTCCAGGTCGGGGCCGCGCCAGCCGCCGACGCTGGCGAAGCGGCGCATCAGGGCGTGCGGGAAGACGTGGTCCACGGCGGTCCGCGTGCCGGGGTCCAGCGGCTCGTCGCAGATGTGGCAGCGCCCGTGCTGGAACCCGGCCACGGCCTCGGCCACGCCGGTGACCGAGCGGCGCCGGTACCGGTCCGTGACGTGCAGGGTGTCCAGGTCGACGTGGATGCCCTCCTCGATCAGGCTGCGGCCTACGCCGGTCGCGAAGCAGTTCTCCACGATGCTCCAGCGAGCGTCCAGCTCCGCGCGGAGCCCGTCCCGCTCGTACGAGCGCGCCACCTGGCCGAGGGCCGGGCTGAGCCGCACCGTGCGGTGACGCCCGCGGCCGGCGAGGTCGTAGAAGCGGTGCGGCACCTCGCCGCCACCGTGGTTGTGGAACTTCAGCATGACCATCCCCGGCATCGACCGCTCCGCGGCGTCCAGCAGTCGGTCGGTGGGGCGGCCGAGCCGACGGGACTCCGCGCTTTCCTGCGCCGTCACGGTCAGGAAGTCCGTCGCGCCGAGCGCCTCCGCGCTCCCCGGGGCCTGGGGAGCTTGGCGTTCGAGGAACGCCATCGCGTACGAGGCGGCCAGGTCGCGCAGCGGGATGTCCGTGTGGCCCTGGGCCGCGTGGTGGAGCAGGGCGTCGCCGAGGGCGAACTTGTAGGTACGGGCGTTGCGGCCCATCAGGATGGACATCCGCCACGATGCGCGGGCGGACGGTTCGGCGGCGTAGAAGTCGTCCTGGGTCATGCCCGCTCCTTCTCGAAGGCCAGGGACGACCAGTGGACGGCGTCGCGGCCGAGGTGGTCCGTGCCGGTGGTCTTCCGGAGGGGGCGCAGGCCGTGGTGGGTGGCCAGGGTGACGGTTTCGGGGGCGGGGATGTCGTACATCCTGCCGTCGGCGGGCGGGGGGCCGTGGCGTAGGGAGATGAGCAGGCGGCCGCCCGGGGCGAGGAGGGTGTGCAGGCGGCGCATCGCGGCCGGGCGGTCCGGCTCTTCCAGGTGCATCCATACGGCGGAGAGGAGGACGAGGTCGAAACTCCCGGCCTCTCCCTCCAGCCGGGCCAGGTCCGGCAGGGAGTCCGCGAGCCAGTGGATCGATGGCGAAGGATGCAGACGGCGGGCGACGCGGCGCAGTTCCGGTACGGGCTCGACGGCGAGAACTTCGTGGCCGAGGGTGGCCAGGGCGGCGGCGTCCCGGCCGGTGCCCGCGCCGATGTCGGCCACGCGGGCGGGGGCCGTGGGCAGCAGGGGCAGGAAGTCCCGGTGCACCGTCTCGAAGCGGACGCTCTCGTACCGCTCGGCCAGTGCTTCGGCCGCCTGCGCGTAGTACGGCTGGACGCCCGGCGCCGGCTGTCGTGCGGTGCCGGTCCCGGCGTCCGCTTCCCCGTTCGTCGTCATGCCCGCAGACTACGGCCCGGCACTGACAATGCCTGCCGACCTGCACGTTCGATGCCTTACCCGCCTATCTCCCAGGCGAACGATGGCAGTTCGCGGGACCTGAGGCAGATCTCCATGGCGCTGCCCGCCGGGATGAACGGGCGGACGCGGGCGCCCTCCAGGCCGGCCAGGGCCCGGGCGCAGTGGTGGACGCAGCCCGCGATCTCCCGGTCGGTGGGGTGGATGATCGTGGCCGCGTCGTGCGGTTCTTCGCACGGGGTCGGGTCCGGCGGCGGGGCGGCGGGGCGGCGGGGCGGCGGGGCAGCGTGGTGGTGTGGTGGTGTGCGGTCGGGTCGGTTGTCCATGGAGGGGCTCGCCCTGGGTCGGCGGTGCGTTCGGGGCCACGGGGTGTTGCTCGGCTCCGTGCCGTTCCATGCCGTCCTTGGTGAACATCTGGGCTGGTCATGAACAGTTCGGGGGCTGTGGGGCGGTGGTGGGGGTGCGCGGGGAGGCAGGGGCGCGTGGGACCGGCAGGCAGCCTGTTCGTACGAGGTGGAGGGTGAGGGAGAGCCAGGCGGCGGCGAGCAGCCAGCCCGCGAGCACGTCACCGGGCCAGTGGACGCCCAGGTAGACGCGTGTGGCGCCGACCGACGCCGCCCAGATGCCGAGGAGTGTGAGGGTCAGGCGGCGGGCGGGTGTCCGGTGGACGCGGGTCAGCACCGCCCACGCGAGGATGCCGGCCACCAGGAGGGAGGTCGTGGAGCGCCCGGAGGGGAAGGAGTGGCCGGTGGCGCGGGCGGTCCAGTCGGCCTCGGAGGGGCGTGGGCGGGTGATCAGTTCCATCAGGCCGTACCGGACCGCTTGGCCGAGGAGGAGGACGGCGAGGGCGGTGGCGGCCGTGTGCAGGCGCTCGCGCGGGGTCCGGCCGGCGAGCGCGCCCGACAGGAGGGCCAGCGCGTACGGGACGGGGCCGGAGCCGGTGGCCGTGATCACGAGGGCGGCCGCGGCCGCCGCGTCCGTCCGGTGGGCCACGGCCCAGGCGTGCGCCGCCCGTTCCGGACCGAGCGGGGCCCAGCCGTGCGCGGCGAGCAGCGCGGCGGTGACGGTGAGGAGCAGGGCGCACAGGGCGGCGGCACGGAGCGTGCCGGGGACGCGCGGCCGTCGCGGGCGGGTTTCGGACGGCGTCACCGGGCCTCCACCCGGGGCAGGAGGAGCGCGTTGGTGGGCCGGAACGGGAGAGGGTGGACGAGGCGGGCGCCGTCGGGGCGTCGTGCGGCGTGCGTCATCCGGTAAGTCTGCCAAGGTCAGAGATGGTTCGTGCCGGACGGATGTGCCAGGGGCAACTGCTGGAGCGAGGGTACGGGCCTCGCGCGGGGCGTTCCGGCTCGTTGCGCCGCGCACGCCGGCGGGCGGCCGAAACACGCGGGCGCCCGGTCTGGCCGAACTCCGGCGGTTCTCTGGCCGACACGCGCCCCCTCGGTGGCCGGACCGCGCGCTCCCTTCCGGGAACCGGGGTCCGTACCCCTACGTATCGCTACCGGAACGGTAGTCGATCATCGCCGGTCGAAGAACGTCAACTGCGGCCGTACGCCCGCCAACAACGCGTTGATCAGCGGAAGTTCGCCGCCAGACTCTGGCGCGAGATGCCGTGGACATGTTGAACTGCTGATAACACCACGTGACGCATCGTAATCGATCGTTTTCGGTCGGCAGGAGGCCGCACATGCTGCATGGCGTCGACGTCAGCTCCCACAACCCCTCGTACTCGGCGACCGGACTGGACTTCGTCGTCGTCAAGGCGACAGAGGGCCGCTCGTACATCAATCCGCACCAGGGCGCACAGGCCGCCAAGGCCCGCAAGGCGGGCTGCGTGGTGGGCTTCTACCACTTCCTGTGGCCGGGCAACATCGCGGCGCAGGCGAAGTACTTCGTCGAGAAGTGCGCGTCCGTGGAGGGCGACCTGCTGGCGGCGGACTGGGAGCGCACCGGCGGCGGCACGTACGCGAGCAACGCCCAGAAGGACCAGTTCCTGAAGGAGGTCAAGCGGCTGCGGCCCACGCACCGGGTGATCCTGTACTGCAACCGCGACTTCTGGCTGAACCACGACACGACCTCGTACGCCGGCGACGGCCTGTGGATCGCCGACTACGTCTCGGCCGGGCACCCCCGCATCAAGGCGCCGTGGCGCTTCCACCAGTACACGGACCGGCCGCTGGACAAGGACGTGGCCGACTTCCCGGACAGGGCCGCCCTGAAGGAATGGGCCTCTCCGTCATAGAGTCTGAGGAGTCCTGTCCGTACCAGCACCACGCACCCTGCGTACCGCGCTGGCCCCTCGTCCGAAGGAGCAGCCGTGACCGACCCGGCGTCCACGTCCCAGCAGCAGGAGATCGCCCGGGATCTCCAGGTGTCCGCGTCGTTCGACGTCCAGGCGGAGATCGAACGCCGCGTGGCCTTCCTCACGGAACAGCTGACGACCACGGGCCTGCGCGCGCTCGTCCTGGGCATCAGCGGCGGCGTGGACTCCACCGCGGCCGGCCGGCTGTGCCAGTTGGCGGTGGAGCGGGCCCGTGACGCGGGGCACGACGCGACGTTCTACGCGATGCGGCTGCCGTACGGGGTCCAGGCCGACGAGCACGATGCGCAGCTCGCGCTGGACTTCATCAAGCCCGACCGGGTGCTGACCGTGGACATCCGCCCGGCGAGCGACGCCATGCTGGAGGCGACGCTCGCCGGTGAGGTCACCTTCCGGGACGAGCGGCACCAGGACTTCGTCCAGGGCAACGTCAAGGCCCGGCAGCGGATGATCGCGCAGTACGCGGTCGCGGGCGCCCAGGACGGCCTGGTCGTGGGCACCGACCACGCGGCCGAGGCGGTCTCCGGCTTCTTCACCAAGTACGGCGACGGCGCGGCGGACGTGGTGCCGCTCACCGGCCTCACCAAGCGCCGGGTCCGGGCGGTCGCCGACGCGCTGGGCGCCCCGGCCGAGCTGGTCCGCAAGGTGCCGACCGCCGACCTGGAGACGCTGGACCCGGGCAAGCCGGACGAGGACGCCCTCGGTGTCACGTACAACGACATCGACGACTTCCTGGAGGGCAAGCCGGTCGGCGAGCAGGCGTACGAGGCGATCGTGCGCCGCTACCACGCCACGGCCCACAAGCGGGAGCTGCCGACGGCTCCCTGAGCGGTCGCGGAGGGTGGGGGCGCGGAGGCCGGGACCGGCTTCCGCGCCCGCACCGTCCCGCCCGGCCCCGCCGCACGTCGTCCGCCTGTCATGCTGCGGACAGGGGAAGATCACCCGCGAGGTGCTCGATCGTCGCCGACGGCGGGCATGGACGGTGCATGCGAAGCCGTGAAACGCGCTCGGAAGATCGACTGTCAGTGGGGGCCTCTACGCTCCGGAGCATGGGTTACGCAGACCTGCGCGAACTCCAGACCGCGCTGACGACCGCATCCGACATCGCCTCCTCCCTCCAGGCGGCGCCCACCCGGCGGGACGCCGACCAGCTCGTCGACGTCCTGCGGCAGGCGCTGACCGCCGCCAGCTCGCTGAGCACACTGACCGGCCCGACCGGCTGCGCCATACATCCGCACGGCGCGGTCGATCCGCTGTACGGCGACCCCGACGACCCGCTGCCCCCGGGTTACGGCAAGTGCCTGCTGTGCAACGACCGCCGTCGCCGTGCGGACGCCGGCCCCCACCAGCCGTACCACTGGGACCGGCAGGACCACTCTTTGCGCCGCAGCGCCTAGACGCGTCCGCACGCCTGCCGGGCGGCCGGCAGGCGTGCGGAGGGGGAACGGACGTGGCGGGCGTGCGGCCGGGCCGTTCAGTCCTGCCGCTTCTTCTCAGGGCGCAGTGCGATACGTCCCAGTACGGCCGCGACGACGAGTGCCACCAGGGCGACGAGGACGTAGTCCGGTACGGCGTTGCCGATCCGGGTGGCCCACTCCTCGACGTGCACCTCCGTGTCCGCGTCCAGGATGCCGGGCAGGGCGCTGGTGCCGTTGAAGGTGAGGAACAGGACACCGATGCCGATGAAGAACAGCCCGGAGACCAGGGAGGTGGTGTGCAGCCGCAGCTTTCCGACGCCGAACTCCCGGCCGCGCAGCCAGCCCCGGCTGCCCAGCGAGAACCGGTCCCAGAGCAGGGCGAGCACGAACAGCGGCAGGGCCATGCCGAGCGCGTACACGGCGAGCATGGACGCGCCGTAGACCGGCGACCCGCTGACCGCCGTGACCATCAGCACCGCGCCCAGGATCGGCCCGGCGCAGAAGCCCGCGAGGCCGTAGACGCAGCCCAGCAGGAACGTGGACACCGCCGAGCGCGGCGTGATCCGGGCCGCCGCCTGCTGGGCCCGCTTGAAGGCGAAGCCGAGGCCGAGGATCTGGGCGGCGCCCATCGCGATCACCACCCAGCCGCCGATGGCGACGAGCAGGTCCCGGTGGCCGTTGAAAAGCTGGCTGGTGGCCGTGCTGGCCGCGCCGAGCGGGACCAGGGTGGTGGCGAGGCCCAGGTAGAAGACGCCGGTACGGGCCAGCAGCCGGCCGGGGTGGGACAGCGAGTAGGCGAAGAAGGCGGGCAGCAGCAGGGCGCTGCACGGGCTGAGCAGGGCGAGGGCGCCGCCGAGGAAGGCGGCGAGGTAGCCGATGTCCGTCACTTCGCCGGCTCCTCCGCCTTGCCGGAACCCTCACCCTTCGCCGCGCCGTCGGCCTTCCCGGCCTTTCCGGCCTTCTTCGCCTGCTCGGCGGCCTGGCGGACCGTCTGCTCGAAGACGTCGGTGGGCTGGGCCCCCGCGATGGGCCGGCCGTTGACGAGGAAGGACGGCGTGGACTGGACGCCGATCCCGTAGCCCTCGTTCTGGTCCTTCTTCAGGGCGGCCGCGGCGGCGGCGCCGTTCAGGTCGCTGCGGAACCGGTCGAGGTCGGCCACGCCGCTCTCGCGGGCCATCTCGACGAGCTTGTCCTCGGCCAGGGCGCTGCCCTTGTTGGTCTTGGCGTACAGCTCGTCGTGCATCTGCCAGAACTTGCCCTGCTGTCCGGCGGCCCACGAGGCGCGGGCGGCCCGCTCGGAGTCGGCGCCGTAGATGGTGAAGTTGCGGAACTCGATGCGCAGGGTGCCGTCGTCCACGAACTTCTTGATCAGTTCGGGCTGGGTCTCCCGGGTGAAGCGCCCGCAGAACGAGCACTGGTAGTCCGCGTACTCGACGAGGACGACCGGGGCGTCCTTCTTGCCGACGGCGAGCGGGTCGCCGTCCGTGCGCCGGCTGGTCTGCTGTGCGAGCTGGTCGTACAGCCGCTGCTGGCCGTCGTCCTCCTGGGGAGAGACGGAGGCGGCGGCGCGGGGGGTGTTCGTGCCGCTGTCGGAGTCGCCTTCGACGGCCTTGCCGACGGCGATGCCGATGGCGACGAGTGCCACCACCAGGGCGACGACGGCGCCGATCGCGGCGATCTTGCGGGTGGGTGAAGCGGATGACGAGGAAGTGGGCATGGGAATGCTCCAGACGTACCGGGTGAGAAGGAGGTCGGGCCGGGCTGACGGGCAGCGGCCTAAATCCGCAGTACGGGCAGGAGCGCGATGGGGTCGGTGGCGGGGGCGGTCCCGGTGGGCGGGCGGGCCAGCGCGAAGCAGGCGGGTGCCGCGGCGGCGAACGGGGCGGGTGCGGTGGCGGCGGGCGCCAGCGGCTCACCGCGGTTCGGGGTGGGGACCGGGACCGATTCGTTCTGGCTGGGGGCGTGCTGGCCGGAGCACTTCTTCGGCGCCTGGGCGACGGCGTGGTGCGCGACCGGTCCGGCCGCGGTGCCGTCGCCCGCCCGCACGGTGGTCTGGGCCACGGCGGCCGGCCGGACCGGCTCCGGCGGGACGCCGCCCACCCGGCACAGCAGGGGCGCGAAGGTGACGGCGAGCAGGAGCAGCAGGGTCGTGGCGGCCGAGCGGCGTACGCGTTCCATGCCCCTGGCCTCCTTCCGTCTCCCTCTGCCGGGCGCCCACCGGCGCGCACCGGTGTGCGGCCGCCCATCCTACGGACCGTGGCCCCGATGTCCCGCTACCGACCGCCGTTCCCCGCCGTCGAGTTAGGTGCATAGCCCATACTCTTTTTCGCATAACCATAGAGGGAATCGATTACCTAACCACTAAATGCAAGGCTGGTGTCGTAGCTCACCTTTGATCGCGCATCGTTTGATCAACCTTCGACGCTTTTTGTCCGCAATTGCCGCTTTGGCAAGGTCGCGACCGGCCTGCGATAGTCGGTTCCAGCGACCCCCCATTGACCCGGGCCACGGTCGCCCTGACCCCGCGGGTACACCCCTTTCGCCCGCCGGCGGTCGACACTGGGGCCTCACCCGCGTACCGCGCGGGAGGGCCCCAGTCGCGTTTCACGGCCGTACGGACGCACCGGCCCCGCACGCGGCGCGGCCGCTCAGCGGTCGATGACCCGCATCTCGAACCAGGTCGTCTTGCCGCGCGGCAGCAGATCCACGCCCCAGCGGTCGGAGAGCTTGTCCACGAGGAAGAGGCCGCGACCGCTGATGTCCATCTCGTGGACCGGCATCAGACAGGGCAGGCCGCGGGACGGGTCGCGGACCTCTATCCGGATCCAGCCGCGGCGGCGGAGCATCCGCAGCCCGAAGGTGCGGGCGCCGGTGTGCCGGACGGCGTTGCCGACCAGTTCCGACACCAACAGTACGGCGTGCTCCGTCAGTTGCTGGGAGACGTTCCACCGCTTCACGAGTACGGACTGGGCCAGCCGGCGGGCGGTGAAGGCCGATTCGGGGCGGGAGGGCAGGCGCACCTCGTCCAGCGTGGGATCACCCACCAGTTCCAGGGCCCGGGCGGCGGGGTCGCCGCCGGACGGGCCGCTCCGGGCGCCCGCACCGGGAAGACCTCCGGGAAGTCCCCAGCGTGCGGCGGCCGAGCCGCTCCGCGGCCGCGGCTGCTCCATTCCTTCGAGGCCCGCCATGCCCCCCATCATGGCTGTTACCGCGGGGTCACGGGGGCGGAACCGGGGGAATGCCCTGCCCGGAACGCCCGGTTCCGGACCCCTGCCTTGGCATATGCCGAAGGCAGGGGGAACCCGGCCGAATCCATGCTGACCTGCGGAGACTTCATGTGCCTACCCGATGAACGTGCACGGCGGACGCGCCCCCTCCGGGGCGTTCCGGCGTTTACTGCAATTCCCCCACACGAGGCATCGATCGTCAGCCACACCTCAGCGGCCCCGCCAACCGGGCGCGATTCAGCGGAACTTGGCCTTTCCCGGACCCTCCTCAACAAAGCTGCGCATACCGGTCTCCCGGTCCTCGGTGGCGAAAAGCCCCGCGAACCAGGTGCGTTCGATCGTCAGGCCGGTGTCGATGTCGGTCTCCAGGCCCGCGTCGACGGCCTCCTTGGCGGCCCGCAGCGCGATGGCGGGACCGGCCGCGAGCCGGGCCGCCCAGGCGTGCGCCTGCTCGTACACCTCGGCGGCGGGCACGACCCGGTCGACCAGCCCGAGCGAGAGCGCTTCGTCGGCCCGCACCTGGCGGCCCGTGAAGATCAGGTCCTTGGCCTTGGACGGGCCGACGAGCCGGGCCAGCCGCTGGGTGCCGCCGGCCCCCGGAATCAGGCCGAGCAGGATCTCCGGCTGGCCCAGCTTGGCGTTGTCGGCGGCGATCCGGAAGTCGGCGCACAGCGCCAGCTCGCAGCCGCCGCCGAGCGCGTACCCGGTGACGGCGGCGACCACGGGCTTGGGGATGCGGGCCACGGCGGTGAAGGAGTCCTGCAGGGCCTTGGAGCGCTCGATCATGGCCGCGTGGTCCATGTTCTGCATCTCCTTGATGTCCGCGCCGGCCGCGAACACCTTCTCGCCGCCCCAGATGACGACGGCGCGCACGTCGTCGCGGCGGGTGGCCTCCTCGGCCAGCTCGCGCAGCCGGTCCTGGGTGGCGACGTCCAGTGCGTTCATCGGCGGGCGGTCCAGGCGGATGGTGCCGACGCCCTCGGCGACCTCGAAGTTCACAGTCATGAGGGCAGGTTAGTCCGCGTTAACGCGGTGGGGACCGGCGCCCTTCGGTCAACGGTGCGGACACCGGCGGCGGGATCGCGTCCACCGCCGGGCCACGCCGGGCGCCCGGACCGCCGACTACGGCCGGACCGCCCCTGCCGGCCGGCCCGCGCTCACCGGCCGGACCGTGCCTACTGGCCGGACCGCCACTTCTCCCAGGACATGTTCCACACGTTGAGGCCGTTCTCGGGCGCGATCGTCTCGTCGTGGGAGTTCTTGACCGTGACCACGTCGCCGATCAGCGAGTTGGCGTAGAACCAGGCGGCCGGGGTGGACCTGTCCCCGCCACCGCGCTGGTCGAAGAGGCCGATGCAGCCGTGGCTGGCGTTGCGGGAGCCGAACGTCGACCGGCCGGACCAGTAGTTGCCGTGGATGAACGTGCCGGACGTGCTCAGCCGCATCGCGTGCGGCACGTCCGCGATGTCGTACTCGCCGCCGAAGCCGACGGTCTCCCCGTTCATCCGGGTGACCTCGTGCTTCTCGCTGATCACCATCTGGCCGTTGTACGTCTCGGTGCCCGGCCCGCCCGCGGTGATCGGAATCGTCTTGATCTTCTTGCCGTCGCGGACGACGGACATCTCCTTCGCCTTCACGTCGACCGTGCTCACCTGGCTGCGGCCGATCGTGAAGGATATGTGCTTGGACTGCGTGCCGTAGACGCCCGGCCGTCCCTCGACGCCCTTGAGGTCGATGTCGAGCGTGACCTTCGTGCCGGGCTTCCAGTACGTCTCGGGGCGGAAGTCGAGGCGGTCGTTGCCGAACCAGTGGCCCGCGATCGGCACCGAGGGCTCGGCCGTGACCTTGATGCCCTTCTGGACGCGCTCGGGGTCGGTTATCCCGCGGGTGAAGTTGATGGAGACCGGCATGCCGACGCCGACGGTCTGGCCGTCCTCCGGGGTGTACCGGCCGACGAAGGTGTTCTCCGGGACCAGGGTGGTGAACGTGGCGTGCCGGGCGGACTCGCGGAGCTGGTCGTCGACGGCTACCGCGTCGACCTTGTACGTCGTCGCGGCGCGCAGCTTGCCGGTGGGCTGCCAGACCGAGCCGCCGGTCACCTTCCCCTCGACCGGATTGCCCTTGTCGTCCTGGACCTTGACCGAGGTCAGCCGGCCCCGCGAGGAGCTGACCTTCAGGGCGCCGTCGGTGGCCACGTCCTTGGCGCCGTCCTTCGGCGTGATCGTCACACTGGCCTGCGAGGGCTGCTTGTCCGCGTCGGTCCCCCCGCCCTTCTTGTCCTCGCCCCCGCCGCCGCAGGCGGTGACGAGTATCAGCAGTGCCGACAGCAGCAGTGCGAGCACTCCGCCGCTCCTCGACGGCCCCGCTCGCCGCGCCCCCGGCACCGGCTGCCCCTGCTGCACGTTCACGACTGGCCCCTTTGTTCCCTCGCCCGGCCGGCACTCCCCCGTACGCGCATATCTACCCACGTACGCTCAGCCGATAGATAACCACACCCCACTGACAGTGGCTTCACCCGGCGATGTCACCGTTCGGCCTCAAGTGATATGCGTGGGGCGGGATCGCACGAAAGGGGGTCCGGTTCGCCCCGAAGTCGGCCGGAAACGTCGTCGCCCCGCGGTGCCTCTCAGCGCAGCGCGGAGCCCGCCCGCCACATCCGCCACGGCATGTTCCAGCCACCGAGGCCGTTGTCCGGCGCCACCACCCGGTCCCGGGAGTTCACGACCTCCACGACGTCACCGACCAGCGACCGGTCGTAGAACCAGCCGGCCGGGGTGTCCGGGCCGCCACCCTGGGTGTCCCGCAGCCCGATGCAGCCGTGGCTCGTGTTGGTGCCGCCGAAGGTACGCGGCGGCGCCCAGTAGTTGCCGTGCAGGAACGTTCCCGACGTGGTCAGACGCAGGGCGTGCGGCACGTCCGGGATGTCGTACTCGCCGCCGAAGCCCACCGTGTCCCCGTCCATGCGGGTCACCGGGTGCCGCTCCAGGATCACCATCCTGCCGTTGTACGTGGGGCTGGTGAGGCTCCCGGCGGTCACCGGGAGCGTGGCCAGCCGCCGGCCGCCGCGCCACACCGTCATCGTGTGCGCCGCCGCGTCAACCCGGCTGGTCTGATCCCGGCCGATCCTGAACCGGACCTGCTTGCGCTGGGTGCCGAGCACACCGGGTGCGGCCCGTACGCCGCGCAGCCGCAGGTCCATCGAGACCCGCGTACCGGGCCGCCAGCGGGTGCGCGGCCGGAAGTCCAGGCGGCGGGCGCCGAACCAGTGGGCGGCGATCTCGGTGGCGGGCCGGGCGGTGACCGAGACGGCACGCTCGACGGCCGCCCGGTCGGCGACCGGACGGTTGAACTCCAGCGAGACGATCATGCCGGTGCCGACGGTGGCGCCGTGCTCGGGCGTGAAGAAGCCGACGAGGCGGTGCGGCGGCACGAAGGTGGTGAAGGTGGTGTGGCGGGCCGTGCGGCGTCCGTGCCCGTCCGTGGCCACCGCGTCGACCGTGTAGCGGGCGGCCGGCGCGAGGCGGGCCGTCCCGGACGGGCGCCAGCTCAGCCCGTCCGGGGTGATCCGGCCCGGCACCGGCGTACTGCCGTCGTCCTCGATGCGGCTGACGGCGACCCGCTCCAGCCGCCCGTCGGGCACCCGTACGGTGATGCGGTCGGTGTCCCGTACACCCTTCGCACCGTCCCCCGGAGTCACCCTGATCGCCTCCTTCGGGGACCGCGGCTTGCTCCCGGCCACCGTCCCGGGGAGCCCGCAGCCGGCCAGCGCCACGGCGGCCGTGAGGACGGCGACGGTGGCGGCCGTCACGGAGGACGGCCCCCTGCCCCGGTGGAGCGGCCGTACCGGACGGTCCCCCTCCGGGGGCCGCCGCACGGAAGGTGCCGGTACGGAGGCGATCCGTCCGGGAGTCCGCCCTACGAGGATCCGCCACTCCATGTCCCGATATGTCACGCCGCGATAGGTCACGGACAGACCAACGAGACCCCCGGCGCCGAGGAAACGTGAGGCGACGGCCCGTTGCGGGAAGAACACAGGGGAGGACGGTCCGGGCGCGCGGCCGGGACGCCGCGCGGTCCCCGTCCGACCGAGCCATGAGCCGCGGGAGGCTGGCCTGTGTCGAGCGCACCCGAGCAGGAGTCGGTACGGGACGTGCGGGGCGAGGACGGCCTGCGGGACGGGCAGCGGGACGGCGCCGGCCCCGGACGTACGGCGCCGGCCGCGGGTACGGAGCAGGGTGTTGCGCACGCGCCGTTCCCGGACACCGCGAACGGCACGGAGCCCGGCAGCGGCACGGCATGCGCGGCCGGCGCCGCGCCCGTCAACGGCCACCGCGTCCACCCGCCCCCCGCCCAGCCGCCCCGTCAGGCCCCCGCACCGGACGCGGCGGACGCGACGGACCGGGCCGACCCGCTCCCGGTGCCGGTACGGCCCGGCAGCCCGCAGCCGCTCGGGGCCCGCTACCGTACGGGCCCCGACGGCGTGGCGGGCACCAACTTCGCCCTCTGGGCGGGCGGCGCGGAGTCCGTCGAGGTGTGCCTCTTCGACGACGAGGACCGCGAGACCCGCCACCCGCTCAGCGAGCTGACGCACGAGATCTGGCACGGCTTCCTGCCCGGCGTCCGGCCCGGCCAGCGCTACGGCTACCGGGTGCACGGCCGCTGGGACCCGTGGACCGGCGCCCGCTGGAACCCGGCGAAGCTGCTCCTGGACCCGTACGCACGGGCCGTGGACGGCGAGTTCACGCTGCCCGCCCAGGTGTACGGGCACGTACGCGACTGGCCGCAGCAGCACGTCGCCGACACCGTGCGCGACGACCGCGACTCGGCCCCGTACGTCCCCAAGGGCGTCGTCGTCGCCGACGAGGACCCGGAGGACGGCGGCGACGAGTGGATGGACGACCGGCGGCCCAAGACGCCCTGGTCCGACACGGTGCTGTACGAGACGCACGTCCGCGGCTTCACCATGCTCCACCCGGGCATCCCCGAGGAGCTGCGCGGCACGTACGCGGGCCTCGCCCACCCGGCCGCGATATCCCACCTCACCCGCCTCGGCGTGACCGCCGTCGAGCTGATGCCGGTGCACCAGTTCGCCCACGAGGACCACCTGCTCCGCCGCGGCCTGCGCGACTACTGGGGCTACAACTCCATCGGCTACTTCGCGCCGCACGCCGCGTACGCCGCCTCCGGGACCCGCGGCCAGCAGGTCGGCGAGTTCAAGCGGATGGTGCGGGCCCTGCACGACGCCGGTATCGAGGTCGTCCTCGACGTCGTCTACAACCACACCGCCGAGGCGAGCGAACTGGGCCCGACGCTGTCCTTCCGGGGCATCGACAACCGCGGCTACTACCGGCTGGCGGACGGCAGCCGCCGCTACGCCGACTACTCGGGCTGCGGCAACACCCTGCACGTCGTCCAGCCCAACGTACTGCGCCTGATCACCGATTCGCTGCGCTACTGGGTCACCGAGATGGGCGTGGACGGCTTCCGCTTCGACCTGGCGGCGGCGCTGGCCCGTTCCATGCACGACGTGGACATGCTCTCGCCGTTCCTGGCGGTGATCGCCCAGGACCCGGTGCTGCGCCGCGTCAAACTGATCGCCGAGCCCTGGGACGTGGGCTCCGGCGGCTACCAGGTCGGCGCGTTCCCCCCGCTGTGGACGGAGTGGAACGACCGCTACCGCGACACCGTGCGCGACTTCTGGCGCGGCGCGCACCCCGACGTACGCGACCTCGGCTACCGGCTCTCCGGGTCGAGCGACCTGTACGCGTGGGGCGGCCGCCGCCCGTACGCCTCGGTCAACTTCATCACCTCGCACGACGGCTTCACCCTGCGCGACCTGGTCTCGTACGAGCACAAGCACAACGCCGCCAACGGCGAGGGCAACCGGGACGGCACCGACGGCAACCGCTCCTGGAACTGCGGCGCGGAGGGCGAGACCGACGACACCGCCGTGCAGGCGCTGCGCCGCCGGCAGCTGCGCAACATGATCACCACCCTGCTGCTGTCCACCGGGGTGCCGATGCTGGTGGCCGGCGACGAGATGGGCCGTACGCAGGGCGGCAACAACAACGCGTACTGCCAGGACAACGCGACGAGTTGGGTCGACTGGTCGCTCCTCGACGACCCGGGCTGGCGGGCGCTGGCCACCCTCGCGTCCCGGCTGATGGCCCTCCGCCGCGACCATCCGGTACTGCGCCGCCGGGCGTTCTTCTCCGGCCGGCCGCAGCGCCCGGACGGGCTGCGGGACCTGGCCTGGTTCACCCCGCGCGGCACGGAGATGACCGAGCGGGACTGGTACGAGCCCACCCCCACCCTCGGCATGTACCTGTCCGGAACCGACATTCCGCAACGCGACCCCGAGGGCCGCCCGGTCACCGACGACAGCTTCCTCGCCGTCCTGCACACCGGCCACCGCCCGGTCGCCTGCACCCTGCCGGGGCCGCCCTGGGCCGACGCGTACGAGCTGGTCGTCGACACCTCTCTGGAGGACCAGGACGGGCCGCCGGGGACCGTGCTGCGCGCGGGCGTCCGGCTCACCGTTCCTGAGCGGTCGGTGCTGCTGTTGCGCGTGGTGGCGGACTGACGCCCGCGCCGGCGGCCGGACGTCTCAGCTCTCCCAACTGCCGCGCGGGCCACGGCGAAAACCCGGTGAGTGATGTCAGTGGCGGGACGTACTCTCGGTACCGATGGCCGATACAGCGAAGGTGACACGACAGCAGCAGTCCGACAGACCCGCTCCCGACCCCGACCTCGACGCCCGCCCCGACTCCGGCTCCGCCGACGGGTCACGCCCGCCTGCCCGACGCTCCGCCGTGCGCTCCCTGCTGCGGCTGTGGCCGTTCGTACGGCCGGTGCGGGCGCGGCTGTTCACGGCGGCGTTCGTGGCGGTGCTCGCGTCCTGCATCGGGCTGGTCATCCCCCTGGTCCTCAAATGGCTCGTGGACGGGCCGATCGCCGACCGGGACCCGGGCGGGGCCTGGCTGGGCGGCGGGTATCTGCTCCTGCTCGGCCTCGCGGAGGCGGGCCTGTTCGGGCTGCGGCGCTGGCTGGTCGCGCGGCCGCTGGCGCGTGTCGAGGCCACGATGCGCGACCGCCTGTACCGGCACGTGCAGCGGCTGCCGGTCGCCTTCCACGACCGCTGGGCCTCCGGCCAGTTGCTGTCCCGGGGCACCACGGACCTGCAACTGCTGCGCCTCTTCCTGGCCTTCCCGCTGACGTTCCTGATCGTCAATGCCACCACGATCCTGGTGGGCTGTGTGATCCTGCTGGTGCAGCGGTGGTCGCTTGGGCTGGTGCTGCTGGCGCCCATCGTGCCGCTGATCGTGCTGTGCTCGGTCTTCGAGGCGAAGTACGCGGTGGCCGCGCGGCGGGCCCAGGACCAGGTCGGCGACGTGACCACGGTCGTGGAGGAGTCGGTCCTCGGCATCCGCATCGTCAAGGGGTTCGGCCGGCACCGCAGCCAGGCCCGCGCGTTCCGGGAGCTGACGGCCCGGCTGCGCACCACCGAGCTGCGCAAGGCCCGGCTGCTGGCCGCCCTGTGGGCCTGCATCATGGCGCTGCCGGAGCTGGCCCTCGGGGCGGCGCTGGTGCTCGGCACGGTCCAGGTGGCCGACGGGGACCTGTCGGCCGGCACCCTCGTCGCGTTCCTGTCCACGGCCCTGGCCCTGATGTGGCCGGTGGAGTCGATCGGCTTCCTGCTCGCCATGAGCAACGACGCGGCGGCGGCCACCGACCGGTACTTCGACGTCCTGGACGAGCCGGTGGCGGACCGGGACGACGCCCGGAAGGCGGCGGAGCAGCCGTCCGTCACCGGCCCCGGAGCCGCCGGCCTCGCCTTCCACGGCGTCACCTTCCGCTATCCGGACGCCCCCGCCGACGCCCCGCCCGTCCTGCGGGGCATCGACCTGCACATCCGCCCCGGCGAGACGATGGCCCTGGTCGGCGCGACCGGCAGCGGCAAGACCACGCTCACCGCGCTCGTGCCCCGGCTGCACGACGCGACCGGCGGCCGCATCACCCTCGACGGCACGGACATCACGGCGCTGTCCCGCGACGAACTGCGCGCCCGGGTCGCGGTGGCCTTCGAGGAGCCGACCCTGTTCTCCGCGACCGCCGCGGAGAACGTCCTGATGGGCGGGGAGGGCGCCGGCCCCGATGATCTCCGGCGGGCGCTGCGCGTCGCCCAGGCGGACGGGTTCGTGGACGCGCTCCCCGACGGCCCGGACACCGAGGTCGGCGAACAGGGGCTGAGCCTGTCCGGTGGTCAGCGGCAGCGGCTCGCGCTGGCCCGCGCGGTGGTCGGCCGGCCCCGCTTCCTGGTCCTGGACGATCCGCTGTCCGCGCTGGACGTCCATACGGAGGCGCTGGTCGAAGCGGCGCTGCGGCAGGTCCTGGCGACCACCACCGCCCTGGTCGTCGCCCACCGCCCGTCCACGGTCCTGCTCGCCGACCGGGTGGCGCTGCTGTCCGGCGGCCGGATCGCGGCCGTCGGCAGCCACCACCGGCTGCTGCGCGAGAACGCCGAGTACGCGGCGCTGATGTCCGGCACGGCGGACGGCGGGGACGCCGCCCGGCACGAAGGGGAGAGCGTGCGATGACCACGAGCACCGGTACGGGCAAGGCCACGGACGACGCGCCGGACGGCGGCGACGGCGCGCCCCGCCGGGGGTCCCCTTCCCCGGTCACCCCCGCCACCCTGGACCCGCTCCCGGACGGGTCACCGGATACCTCGCCCGTCCCTTCCCCCGATGCCGACGCCGACGCCTTCGCCCAAGACCTCCTGCCCACCGCCAAGGGCGCCTCGCGCGGCCTGCTGGGCTCGCTGCTGCGCCCGCACACGCGCGTCGCCTGGGCGGCGGCCGTCCTCCTCCTGCTCCAGCAGGCCGCCGTACAGGCCGGTCCGCTGCTGGTCGCCTTCGCCATCGACCACGCCGTCCCGGCCCTGCGGGCGGGCGACCACGGCCCGCTGATCGCCGTGGCGGCGGGCTACCTGCTCTGTGCCTCCGCGGCCGGCGGGCTCCAGTACGTCTTCATCCGGGTCGCCGCGCGTATCAGCCAGGACGTCCTGCTCGACCTGCGGGGCCGGATCTTCCGGCACGGCCAGGCGCTGAGCCTGGACTTCCACGAGCGCTACACCTCGGGCCGGCTGATATCCCGCGCGACCACCGACGTGGAGGCGCTGCGCGAGCTGCTGAACGAGGGGCTCCAGGAGCTGATGTCCATCGTCCTGGCCACGGTCTACATCACGGCGACGCTGCTCTGCCTCGACTGGGGTCTGGGGGCCGCCGCCGTCGCCACCGCCGGGCCGCTCTACCTGCTCGTCCGCTCCTTCCAGCGGCGTTCGCAGCGCGTCTACAGCGTGAAGTCGTCGGCGATGGCCGCCGTCATCGTGAAGTTCGCGGAGACGCTCAACGGCATCCGCCCGGTGCAGGCGTTCCGGCGCGAGCGTCCCAACGACGCGGCGTTCGCCCGCCTGAACGGCCGGCACGAGCGCGCCAACGGCGACGCCATACTGGAGATGGCCCGGTACGTCGTCTCCTCGCGTCTGGTGGCCAACGTCGCGGTGGCCGCGCTGGTCCTGTGGGGCGCGTACCGGGTGGCCTCGGACAGTCTGGCGCTGGGTGTCCTGGCGGCCGCGGTGCTCTACCTGCGGCGGCTGTACGACCCGATCGACCGTCTCGGCATGTTCCTCAACTCCTACCAGTCCGCCGCCGCTTCGCTGGAGAAGATCGCCGGGCTGCTCGCCCAGCGCCCGAGCGTCCCGGAGCCCGCCGCCCCGCTGCCGCTGCCGGACCGGCCCGGCGCGCTGCCGGGGCGCGAGGTCACCTTCGACGGCGTACGGTTCGCCTACCGCACCGGCGGCGAGGTGCTGCCGCGCTTCGACCTGACCCTGGCCGCGGGGCAGACGGTGGCCGTCGTCGGCTCCACGGGCGCCGGCAAGTCCACCCTGGCCAAGCTGCTGGCCCGGTTCTACGACCCCTCCCCCGGCTCGCCGTCACGTACGGGCACGGGAGACCCCCGTACCGGCAGCGTCCGTGTCGACGGCGTCGATCTGCGCGACCTGTCCACCGCCGACCTGCGCCGCGCGGTGGTCATGGTCACCCAGGAAGCGTTCCTGTTCTCCGGCACGGTCGCCGAGAACATCGCCGTCGGCCGCCCCGACGCCACCCGCGAGGAGGTCGAACGGGCCGCGCGGGCCATCGGCGCCCACGACTTCGTCGCGGCCCTGCCCGACGGGTACGACACCGACGTACGCAAGCGCGGCGGCCGGATCTCCGCCGGGCAGCGCCAGCTCGTCGCCTTCGCCCGCGCCCTGCTCGCCGACCCGGCCGTACTGATCCTCGACGAGGCGACCAGCTCCCTCGACATCCCCGGCGAACGCGCGGTCCAGCGCGCCATGGAAACGGTCCTGCGCGGCCGGACGGCGGTGGTCATCGCCCACCGCCTGTCCACGGTCGAGACGGCCGACCGGGTCCTGGTGATGGACGCCGGCCGCATCGTCGAGGACGGCTCCCCCGCCGAACTGATCGCCCGCCGCGGCCGCTTCGCGGAGCTGCACCGGGCGTGGCGGGAGAGCGTGGTGTGAGCCGCGGGGCCCTGGGTTCCGCAGTTTCCTGAGCAGATCGGCGGTAACGGCGTCGCTCGGGTGCGTGGACGGGGCGACTCGTGACGCTCCACGTCACGGGCCGCCAGGTGCCCGTCGGCGTTCGCCTCCCCCGTGAACTGCGACTCGCCGTGGACGACCAGGGGAACTTCGCGTCGTCGGTCGTCGGTTCGCCCCTGGCCGTCAGGGCGCTCGCGCTGACCGATCCCCCGACACCCAGGTTCCGCATCGGCCGCAGAACACCGTTGCCGGTGCCCCTCACCGGCGCAGGGCCAGTACCGTCCCCCGCGTGACGGCCTCCTTGAAGCGGGCCGAGGCGCGGCCGGTGAGCAGGGCGGGCACCGGGCTGTCGTCGGCGCGGGTGAACTGGGTGAGGCCGTCGTGGCGGCCGAGGCTGATGTTCTGCCAGACGTAGTGGAGCCGGAGCGGGCCGGGGGTGCGGCCGGTGAGGGCGGCGGCGACGTTGCGGGCGGCCCGGGCGCCCATCGGCAGGCCCGTCTGGCAGGACATACGGGACGCCGAGCCGTCGGGCCCGTACGCCGCCACCGCGTCGCCCGCCGCGAAGACCTCCGGGTGGGAGAGCGAGCGCAGGTCCGGGCCGACGGTGATCAGGCCGCGGCCGTCGACGGCGAGCCCGGACTCGCGCGCCAGGTCGGGTACGCGGAAGCCGGCCGCCCAGACGACCGCGTCGGCCGGCAGCCCCCCGCCGTCGGCGAGGACCAGGCCGTCCGCGGTGACCTCGGCGACGCGGGTGTGTTCATGGAGCGTGACGCCGTGCCGCCGCAGGGCGTTGCGGAGGTAGCGCCGGCCGGGTTCCGAGAGTCCGGGGCCGGCCTCGCCCTGGGTGACCAGGTGCACGGTGCGCCCCGGACGGGCCTCGGCCAGCTCGGTGGCGGCCTCGATGCCGGTCAGGCCGCCTCCGACGACGGCCAGCGGGCCGCGGGTGTCCCGGGTGCGGGCGCGCAGGAGGACCGCGTCCTGGTGGGTGGCCACCGCCGAGGCGTGCAGGGCGGCTCCGGGGACGGTGGTGGTGTCGGCCGTGCTGCCCAGTGCGTACACGAGGGTGTCGTAGGTGAGGACGTGCGGTGCGGCGTCGATCCGGACGGTACGGGCGGCGGCGTCGACGGCGGTCACCCGGGCGACGGCCAGCCGGATGCCCGTACCGGCGAGGAGGGTGCCCAGGGGGAGGTCCCGCAGCGGCTGCCCCGCGGCGAGCTGGTGCAGCCTGACCCGCTCGACGAACCGGTCCGACGCGTTGACCAGGGTG
This sequence comes from Streptomyces sp. NPDC026394, assembly GCF_055567735.1. Taxonomy (NCBI): domain Bacteria; kingdom Bacillati; phylum Actinomycetota; class Actinomycetes; order Kitasatosporales; family Streptomycetaceae; genus Streptomyces; species Streptomyces sp. NPDC026394. Next base: position 635,489 of record NZ_JBVHPX010000001.1, on the reverse strand, counting down.
ATGTGCACGCCGCCGTGGCGCCGCAGCCTACGGGCGGCGCCCTTCGCCGCGACCAGTCCGGCGTACCCGGCTCCCAGAACCACGATGTGATGAGTCATGCCTCCTGAACCGGCGAGCGGGCGGATCCGTGACAGCCCGCGCTGTGAGGCGGCTCACGCGAGCTGGGCTGCGGCGAAGGCGAGTTTGTCCGGGTTGACGATCGTCCGTACCTCGCTGATCCGCCCCTCGTGGACCTCCGGTACGACGACGGCCAGCAGCGTCCCGCCCAGCCGGACGAGCAGCGCCGGTTCGCCGTTGACCTCGGCCGGTACGAACCCGGCCGCCGCCGCCTCCGGCCGGGACCCCAGGCCGAGCAGATAACGGAGCACCTTCGCGCGCCCGGTGACCGGCCGGCGCGCGGCGGTGACCCGGCCGCCGCCGTCGGCCCAGGCGGTCACCTCGTCGGCCAGCAGCCGCTCCAGTCCGGCCAGGTCGCCGTCGAGGGTGGCGGCGAAGAAGCGCTCGACGATCTCCTTGCGCCGGGTGTCGTCCACGGCGAAGTGCCGGCGCGGCCGGTCGAGCCGTTCGCGGGCCCGGCGGTGCAACTGCCGGGCGTGCGCCTCCTCGACGCCGATGACCTCGGCGGCCTCCCGGTGGCTGTGGCCGAACGCCTCCCGCAGCACGAAGACGGCGCGTTCGGCCGGGGTGAGCCGTTCCATCAGGGTGAGCAGGGCGAGCGAGACGGTCTCGCGCTGCTCGGCGGTCTCCAGCGGGCCGAGCGGACCGTCGGTGGTGCGGGTCAGGACCGGCTCGGGGAGCCAGGGCCCGACGTACAGCTCGCGCCGGGCGCGGGCGGAGGTGAGCCGGTTGACGCAGAGGTTCGTCATGACCTTGGTGAGCCAGGCGGCCGGGGTACGGACGGCGGACCGGTCGGCCGCGCTCCAGCGCAGGTACGTGTCCTGCACGACGTCCTCGGCCTCGCTCGCCGAACCGAGCATCCGGTACGCGAGCGAGAAGAGCCGGGACCGGTGCGTCTCGAACTCCGTGGCGGCTTCCGTGGTCATGCCCGCAGCATGGCAGGACGGGCCGGGAAGGCGCCCGGCAGGGTGCCGGGAGGGCTTTCGGGAGTGTGGGCCTCGCGCGCCCTCAGGGGCCCACCACCCCGTCGATACCCTCGCGCAGGAAGTCGGCGTGGCCGTTGTGGCGGGCGTATTCGAGGATGACGTGGAGCATCACGACGCGCAGGGACACGTCGGTGCCCCAGCGGGGCGCGTGGGCGGTGACGTCCAGGGAGGGGGCCGCGCGCTCGATGCGGCGGGCGTGGTCGACCTCGGCCTGCCAGGCGGTGAACGCGTCCTCGCGGGTGGCCGTCCCGGGGTCGTACGCCGCCTGGAAATCGCCGTCCGGCGACCAGACCAGGGGGACGTCCTCCTGGCCGATCACCCGCCGGAACCAGGTGCGTTCCACCTCCGCCAGGTGCCGTACGAGGCCGAGCAGGCTCAGTGCGGACGGCGGCATGGACCGACGGCGCAGGTCCTCGTCGGACAGGCCGTCGCACTTCATGGCGAGCGTCGCGCGGTGGAAGTCGAGGTAGGCGCGGAGGGTTTCGCGTTCGTCCCCGCGCATCGGCGGGCCGGTTCGTCCGGTGGTCATCTGCTGTCCTTTCGACCGCCCGATCATGCCGGGCGCGCCGTGCCGCCGCACCTGCATTCCGGTCCGTTCCGGTCCGTTCCGGTCCGTTCCGCTCCGTTCAGGTGGCCGAAGACGACGCTTCGCCGCCGCGGCGGCGGACGGACGGCACGTCGAACGTGTATGCGCCCGGGGCGCGCGGTCCGGACTGCCTGTTGGGCCGCGGTGCGACGGGGCGGCCGTGCGGGGAGGGGCCGGTGGGGATCGACGTACCGTCACGTCCTGTATACGGACCCGATCCCCCGCTCTACGGACGTTTTCCGGCCAACTATTGACCGGCCACTGACAACAACGGTCCTCGGGTGGCACTCTTCCCCGCATCCGTTACGCGGAGCCCCACAGCGCACCACTCCGCGCCCACGGCCCGTTCGACGCCCGACGCCCGACGTTCGAAGGCCCGGACCACCCGCACCTGGTGCCTCCCCCCACACGTTCCACGTGTTCTGCCTCGCTCTGCCCGGACGGTCACTCCGCCGCCCGGTCCCCCTCGGCCGCCCACCCACCCGGTCGCGGCCACCGCAGAAGGAGTCAGTGTGAGACGCACCCCCCATAGGCGCGCCGTCGCGACCGGCGCCGTGGTCGCCATGGCCGCGATGCTGACCGTGACCGTGCAGGCAGGCGCCGGGACGGCCGCCGCCCCACGGCCCGGTCAGGTCACCGCGCAGCCCGATCCGGGCGCGCTGCCCGCCAAGTTGACCCCGGCCCAGCGTGCGGAACTGCTGCGGGAGGCCCGGGCCACCACCGCCGAGACCGCGGAGCAGCTCAAGCTCGGCCCCAAGGAGAAGCTGGTCGTCAAGGACGTCCTCAAGGACGTCAACGGCAGTGTGCACACCCGCTATGAGCGCACCTACGCCGGGCTGCCGGTGCTCGGCGGCGGCCTGGTCGTCCACGAGACGCCCAGCGGGAAGGTGCGCGCCGTCACCAAGGCGGTGCGCTCGCAGCTCGACGTGCCGACCACCACCGCCAAGCTCGCGCCGGCCGCCGCGGAGGAGAAGGCTCTCAAGGCGTCGAAGGCGCAGGGCGCGAAGAAGTCGGACGCCCGGGAGCCGCGCAAGGTGGTCTGGGTCGCCGACGGCAAGCCGATCCTCGCGTACGAGACGGTCGTCGGCGGCGTCCAGGACGACGGCACCACGCCCAACGAGCTGCACGTGGTCACGAACGCGACCACCGGCGAGAAGCTGTCCGAGTGGCAGGGTGTCCAGGAAGGCACCGGCAACAGCATGTACAGCGGCCAGGTCACCCTGGGCACCGCGCCCTCGTACACGCTGACCGACACCACCCGCGGCAACCACAAGACCTACAACCTCAACCGCGGCACCTCCGGCACCGGGACGCTGTTCTCCGACCCGGACGACGTGTGGGGTGACGGCACCCCGCAGAACGCCCAGACCGCGGGCGTGGACGCGCACTACGGCGCGGCGCTGACCTGGGACTACTACAAGAACGTGCACGGCCGCAGCGGCATCAGGGGCGACGGTGTCGGCGCGTACAGCCGGGTGCACTACGGCAACAACTACGTCAACGCGTTCTGGCAGGACAGCTGCTTCTGCATGACGTACGGCGACGGCACCGGCAACGTCAAGCCGCTGACCTCCATCGACGTCGCGGCCCACGAGATGACCCACGGCGTCACCGCGGCCACCGCCAACCTCACCTACAGCGGCGAGCCGGGCGGCCTGAACGAGGGCACCTCGGACATCTTCGCCACCGCCGTCGAGTTCAACGCCAACAACCCCAGTGACGTCGGTGACTACCTCATCGGCGAGGAAATCGACATCAACGGCAACGGCACGCCGCTGCGCTACATGGACAAGCCCAGCAAGGACGGCCGGTCCAAGGACTACTGGTACTCCGGCATCGGCGGCATCGACGTCCACTACTCCTCCGGCGTCGCCAACCACTTCTTCTACCTGCTGGCCGAGGGCAGCGGCCCCAAGGACATCAACGGCGTCCACTACGACAGCCCGACCTACGACAACCTGCCGGTGCCCGGCATCGGCCGATCCAACGCCGAGAAGATCTGGTTCTCCGCGCTGACCAAGTACATGAGCGCGAACACCAACTACGCGGCCGCCCGCACCGCGACGCTGTCCGCCGCCGCCGAGCTGTTCGGCCAGGGCAGCGCCACGTACAACACGGTCGCCAACACCTGGGCGGCGGTCAACGTCGGCCAGCGCGTGCCGGACACCGGCGTCAGCGTGACCAACCCGGGCAGCCAGACCAGCACCGTCGGCCAGCCCGCCAGCCTGCAGATCAAGGCCACCAGCGGCAACGCGGGCGCGCTGAAGTACGCGGCCACCGGGCTTCCCGCCGGGCTGAGCATCAACCAGGACTCCGGGCTGATCTCGGGCACCCCGACCACCGCGGGCACCGGCAACGTGACGGTCACCGTCACCGACTCCGCCAACAAGACCGGCACCACCAGCTTCACCTGGACCGTGAAACCGGCCACCGGCGGTGACGTCTTCGAGAACCTCGACGACGTGCAGATCCCGGACGCGGGCAGCGCGGTCGACTCGCCGGTCAAGGTGGCCCGGACGGGCAACGCGCCGAGCGCCCTGAAGGTGGACGTGGACATCGTGCACACCTACCGCGGTGACCTGGTGATCGACCTGGTGGCCCCGGACGGCACGGCGTACCGGCTGAAGAACTCCAACGCGGCCGACTCGGCGGCGAACGTCAAGGCGTCGTACACCGTCAACGCCTCCTCGGAGGCCGCCGAGGGCACCTGGAACCTGCGGGTCCGGGACGTCTACCAGCAGGACACCGGCTACATCAACAGCTGGAAGCTGACCTTCTGAGGTGACGGCGGGCCGCGCACGGGCCACCCGCCGCTGCCCGCCTGACAGTTCCGGCATCCGTTCCACCGGGCGTCGCTCCCACCAGGGGCGACGCCCGTTTCTTTACGTGCAACTCCGGCATACGGACAGTGATGTTCGCTCTACGGACGATTTCACGCCAACTTCCAGGCCCCCTCCTGACATGCACGCGTTCGAATGGCAGTCTCCCCCGCAAGCACCACCCGCATCGCTTTGCACCCCCACCCCTGGCAAAGTCGAAGGAGCACACGCGTGTCCCCCCACATGTCCCGTAAGGCGCGTACCACCGGAATCTCGCTGGCAGCGGCCGGCGCTCTGATAGCCGCGGCCGTCACGGCCGGTACCGCGGGCGCCTCCCCCACAGGCCCCGACACCACCGCCCGGGCCGCGGCGGCCTCACCGATCCAGATGACCGCCTCGCACCGCGCCGAACTGCTGCGCGACGCGAGCGCCACCAAGGCCCGGGCCGCCGAGGAACTGGGCCTGAGCGCCCAGGAGAAGCTCGTCGTCAAGGACGTCGTCAAGGACGCCGACGGCACCACCCACACCCGCTACGACCGCACCTTCGCCGGGCTGCCCGTCCTCGGCGGCGACCTGATCGTGCACCGGGCCAAGGGCGGTACGGTCAAGAGCACCACCAAGGCCAACAACGCGAAGATCGCCGTCGCCTCCACCACCCCGAAGATCGCCCCGAAGGCCGCGGCGCAGGCCGCGCAGGGCACCGCGAAGTCCTTCGGCGCGAAGCAGGCCGCCGCCGTGCCGCCCAAGAAGGTCGTCTGGGCCGCCTCCGGCAAGCCGGTCCTCGCGTACGACACCGTGGTCGGCGGCTTCCAGAAGGACGGCACGCCCAACCAACTGCACGTCATCACCGACGCGAACACCGGCAAGAAGATCTTCCAGTACCAGGGGATCGAGAACGGCGCCGGCACCAGCACCTACAGCGGCTCCGTCGAGATCGGCACGAAGAAGGGCGCCGACGGCTACGAGCTGACCGACGACGGGCGCGGCGGCCACTCGACGTTCAACCTGGGCGGCAGTGAGAGCGGCGAGGGCAAGCTCTTCACCAACAAGGACGACAAGTGGGGCAACGGCAAGGCCGACGACCCGGCGACCGCCGCCGTCGACGCCGCCTACGGTGCCCAGCTCACCTGGGACTACTACAAGACCGTGCACGGCCGCTCGGGCATCAAGGGCGACGGCAAGGGCGCGACCTCCCGCGTCCACTACGGCCAGAACTACTCCAACGCGTTCTGGGACGACAGCTGCTTCTGCATGACGTACGGAGACGGCGAGGGCAACAAGAAGCCGCTCACCTCGATCGACGTCGCGGCGCACGAGATGAGCCACGGTGTCACCTCGGCCACCGCCAACCTCACCTACAGCGGCGAGTCCGGCGGCCTGAATGAGGCCACCTCGGACATCTTCGGCACCTCCGTGGAGTTCTTCGCCAAGAACAAGGAGGACGCCGGCGACTACCTCATCGGCGAGAAGCTCGACATCGCCGGTGACGGCAAGCCGCTGCGCTACATGGACAAGCCCTCCAAGGACGGCCAGTCCCTGGACAGTTGGAGCCCGGACGCCGGCAACGTCGACGTGCACTACTCCTCCGGCATCGCCAACCACTTCTTCTACCTGCTGTCCGAGGGCAGCGGCGCCAAGGAGATCGGCGGTGTCAAGTACGACAGCCCGACCGCGGACGGCAAGAAGGTCGAGGGCATCGGCCGGGACAAGGCCGAGAAGATCTGGTTCAAGGCCCTGACCACGTACATGGCCTCGAACACCGACTACAAGGGCGCCCGCGAGGCGACCGTCAAGGCGGCCACCGACCTGTACGGCGCGGACGGCGCCGAGGTCAAGGGCGTCGAGGCCGCGTGGTCGGGCGTCGCGGTGAAGTAAGGGTGAAGTAAGGAGGAACGGCCGGCCGGCCCCCGACGGCCGGCCCCTCCCGGGGCGGTGACCCCACGACCGGGCGGTGTCCGGAGGCTCCCAACCTCCCTTCGGACACCGCCCTTCCATGTGCCCGGCGGCGGTCGGCACCGTACGGATGGCTAGGGTGACCCGTATGAACGATGTGGGGGCGACCGTTCGGGTACTGCTGGCGGACGACGAGGCGATGGTCCGGGCCGGGGTGCGCGCCATCCTCACCGCCTCGCCCGGCGTCGAGGTGGTCGCGGAGGCGGCCGACGGACGCGAAGCGGTGGAACTGGCGCTGCGGCACCGCCCCCATGTGTGCCTGCTGGACATCCGGATGCCGCGGCTGGACGGCCTCGGCGCCGCCGTCGAACTGAACCGGGTGCTGCCGGAGACGGCGGTGATGATGCTGACGACCTTCTCCGAGGACGCGTACGTGGCCGGGGCCCTGGGCTCCGGCGCCAGCGGCTTCCTGCTGAAGACCGGCGACCCGCGCGAGCTGATCACCGGCGTACGGGCGGCCGCCGAGGGCGGCGCGTACCTCTCGCCGTCCGTGGCGCGGCGCGTGATCAGCCAGTTCGGCGGCGTGGCGCTGGGCAAGGCGGCCGCGGCGCGGTCCCGAACCGAGGAGCTGACCGAGCGCGAGCGCGAGGTGCTCGCCCTGGTGGGCGCGGGACTGTCGAACGCGGAGATCGCCGGGCGGCTGTTCGTCGTCGAGGGCACGGTCAAGGCGTACGTCAGCGCGATCCTGGCCCGGCTGGGCCTGAAGAACCGGGTGCAGGCGGCGATCCTCGCGTACGAGGCGGGGCTGGTGCGGGACGCGTGAGCCCGCCGGCGCCGCTTCCCGCACCGGGCCTTGCTTTCGGCAGGGGCGCCGGACCGGCCCGATCGGCGAAGCTGACGACATGCTCACTCGTCTGACGCGGTGCGCGCCGCCCGCCGCCGAACGCCCCCGGTGGGCGGCCCGGCTGCCGGACGCCTGTCTCTGGCTGGCACTGGCCGTGCCGCTCACCGCCGCCTTCGACGGGGTGCCGCAGGCACGGACGTGGACGGCGGCGCTCGGCGTCCCGCTGCTCGCGGGGGCGGTGGCGGTGAGCCGGAAGTGGCCGCTCGTGGCACTCGCCGTGCCCGTGGCGCTGGGGCTGGCGACGACCCGGGACCTGTTCACGTTCGAGTACACCGCCGCGCTGGCCGTCCTGGCGTACCTCGCCGGGGTACGGCTCGAACGGGCCCGCGCCCCGCTCTGGTTCTTCGCGGGTGTCGCAGCCGTCAGCCTGCCGCTGAGCGTCGTCGTCGTCCGCAACATGTGGCCCTGGTTCACCGCCGTTCTCACCCTGCTCTTCAACATCGTCCTGCCGTGGCTGCTCGGCCGCTACCGCCGCCAGTACGCGGCACTGGTCCGCTCGGGCTGGCAGCTCGCCGCGCGGCTGGAGCTCGAACAGCAGGCGGTCGCCGACCGTACCCGGCTGCGCGAACGGGCCCGCATCGCCGGGGACATGCACGACTCGCTCGGCCACGAACTGGCGCTGCTCACCCTGCGGGCCGGGGCCCTGGAGGTCGATCCGCGGCTGGCGCCCGACCAGCGGGCGGCCGTCGGCGAGCTGCGGGCGGCAGCGGGCACGGCCGCCGAACACCTGCGGGACATCATCGGCGTCCTGCGCACCGACGACCGGCCCGCGCCCTCCCGGGTGCCCGCGGACGACAGCGTCGAGGCGCTCGTCGAACGCGCCCGGTCCGCCGGCCTCACCGTCTCGCTGCGGCGGGACGGCGCGGTGGAGGCGGGCCAGGGGACCGTGCCGGTGATGGCCGGGCGGGCGGTGTACCGCGTGGTGCAGGAGGGGCTGACCAACGCCGCCAAGCACGCGCCGGGCGCACCGGTGGACGTACGGCTGACCGGCGACGGGCGGCGGCTGGACGTGACGGTGACCAACGCCTCGCCGCCGCCCGGCACCGCGCCGGTGCCGGACTCCGGCCCGGGCGGCAGCGGTCTGGTGGGGCTGGACGAACGGGTCCGGCTCGCGGGCGGTGAACTGCGTGCCGGGCCCACCCCCGAGGGCGGGTTCGAGGTCGCGGCCCGGCTGCCGACGACCGGCCGGGCACCGGTACGCGGCCCCGGCGACCACGCCCGGTGGAGCCGGTCAAAGAGGGAACTGGCGTCCGCCCGGCAGCAGGTGCGGCGGCGGCTGGTGCAGACGGTGACCGTGCCCGCGGCACTGTTCACCGGGCTGCTGCTGCTCATGGGGATCTTCGCGCTGGTCAGCCCGTCCTGGTCGGTCCTGGACCGCGGGACGTACGACCGGATACGGACCGGTGACGCCCGGGAGGCGGTGGAGTCGCGGCTGCCGTTCTTCTCCCTGGACGTACCGCCGGACGGCACCCCCGAACCGCCGCCGGGGCACACGTGCCGGTACTACTACACCCGCCCGTACGCGGAAGCCGTGGCCTACCAGCTCTGCTTCGCGGACGGCCGGCTGGCGTCCAAGGGCGTCGTCCACCGCCGGGACCGGCCGCCGCCCGGCTGAGCGGGCCGCTGCGTCGTCACTTCACCTCAAGCACGATCTTTCCCTGGGTGCGGCCGCTCTCGCCCATCTCGTGCGCCTTCGCGGCCTGCTCCAGCGGGAACGTCGCGGCGATGTGCGCCCGCAGCGCGCCGGACCCGGCCAGGGCGGCGATCTCGCGCATGCCCGCCTGGTCGGCCTCGACGATCAGCAGCGCGAGGCGGACCCCGCGCTCCGCGGCCTTCGCGGTGTCCTCCGGAGCGCTGCGGGCGAGGATCGAGACGACGGTGCCGCCCTCGCGCACCACGCCCAGGGAGCGGGTGAGGGTGTCGCCGCCGATGGTGTCCAGGACGACGTCGACCGGACCGGCGGCCTCGGCGAAGTCGGTCTCCCGGTAGTCGATCACCTCGTCGGCGCCGAGGGAGCGCAGGAAGTCGTGCTTGGCGGCGCTGGCCGTGCCGATCACGTGGGCGCCCCTGGCCTTGGCGATCTGTACGGCGAGGTGGCCGACCCCGCCCGCCGCCGCGTGGATCAGGACGCGCTGTCCGGGCTGTACGTCCGCGGTGTCCACCAGCGCCTGGTACGCGGTGAGCGCGGCCAGCGGCAGGGCGCCCGCCTGGACGTGGTCGAGGGCGGCGGGCTTGGGCACGAAGGCCCGCGCGGGGCCGGTGACGTACTCGGCGTGGGTACCGACGCCGTACGGGTACGGGACCATGCCGAAGACCTCGTCGCCCGGCTGGTGCAGGGTGACCCCCATACCGACCGCCACGACGACGCCGGACACGTCCCAGCCCAGGACGCGGGGCAGCGTCCGGACGAAGAGGCCGTCCGCGCGGTGCTTCCAGTCGGTGGGGTTGACCCCGGCGGCACGGACCGCGATCAGTATCTGGCCGACGCCCGGTTCGGGCCGCGGCAGTTCGGTCTCCTTCAGGACCTCGGGTCCGCCGGTGACGTCCTGGCTGATGGCACGCATGGTGTGTTCGCTCATGCCGTCCAGCATCACCGGGCCCGACGGGCGCGACAATGGCACGATGGCCATCATTCGATAGGATCGTGCCATGCAGCCTCATCGTGTGGTGGTCCTGGCCCTGGACGGCGTCTACCCCTTCGAACTGGGCATCCCCGCCCGGGTCTTCCATGCCGCCGACGGCCGGTACGAGGTCCTGACCTGCTCGGCCGACGGGCGCCCGGTGCGCAGCGGCGCCGACTTCTCGGTCGTGGTGGAGCACGGCCCCGAGATCCTGCGCACCGCCGGCACCGTGGTGATCCCGTCCATCGCCCCGGACCGCGTCCCCACCGGGCTGTCCGAACCGGTGCGGGCCGCACTGGCGACGATCCGGCCCGGTACGCGCCTCGTCTCCATCTGCACCGGCGCGTACGTGCTGGCCGCCGCCGGGCTGCTGGACGGCCGCCCGGCCACCACCCACTGGCAGCTCAGCGACCACTTCCGCCGCCTGTATCCGCAGGTCAGGCTCACCCCCGACGTGCTCTTCGTCGACGACGGGGACGTCCTCACCTCGTCCGGCGCCGCGTCCGGCATCGACGTCTGCCTGCACATCGTGCGCGCCGACCACGGCGGCGCGGTCGCCAACCACGCGGCCCGCGCCTGTGTCATGCCGCCGTTCCGTGACGGCGGCCAGGCCCAGTACGTCGAGCAGCCGGTGCCCGCGCCGACCGCGACCGGCACCGCGGCCACCCAGCAGTGGGCCCTGGAGCACCTGGACGAACCGCTGACGCTGACCCGGCTGGCCCAGCACGCCGGGATGAGCCTGCGCACCTTCAACCGCCGCTTCCGCGACGAGACCGGTCTGAGCCCCGGCCGGTGGCTCATCCAGCAGCGCCTGCTGCGCGCCCGCCAACTGCTGGAGACCAGCGACCTGCCGGTGGACCTGGTCGCCGGCCGGGTCGGCTTCGCCGGCGGCGCGTCCCTGCGCCAGCACCTGCACGCCGCGATCGGCGTCTCGCCGCAGGCGTACCGGCGTACGTTCCGGGCTCCGCGCGCGGCGGAGGACCGGCCGGCGGTCCGCGCGGGCTGATTCCGCACGTCACGCACGACGGACGGCTGTACGGAGCCGCGCGGCCGGTCTAGCTTCGGCCTGTACGGAGACGTACCCCAGGAAAGGGACACCGTCATGGCATTCGGTTTCGTCGCCTTCCACTACCCGGCCCCCGAGCACGTCGAGGAGTTCGTCGGCCAGTGCCACCAGGTCGCCGAGGCGGCGCGGTCGCAGCCGGGCTTCCTGTCCGTCGGGGTCTGGGTCACGCCGGACGGCGAAGCCGTCGTCACCACCGGCGCCTTCGCGTCCGAGGAGACCTTCCGCGCGGCGGCCGAGGTCGCCCGCGAGCTGGGCGCGACGCCCGAGGGCCTGAGCGACCTGGAGGTCCGGCCCCGCCAGGTCCACTTCCTGCTGTCCCGCTGACCGGAGCGGCCGGGGCACCGCACACCGTACGTGCGAAGCCCCGGCCGCCTACAGGGGGACGCCCGCCCTTCAGCGCATCAGTACCCCGGCCTCCTCCCCCGTCGCTTCCGACGGCACCGCCAACAGCCCCATCTCGGCGGCGGTGACCAGCAGCCGGTGGGCCGGGAGGACGCGGACCGTGTAGCCGAAGGAGCCGGTGCGGTCGAGGGCTAGCGGACCCTCGTAGAGCCAGCGGCCCTCCAGGTCGGGGCCGCCGGTCGGTTTGAGCGGCACGGTCGTGGCGTCCGTGATCCGGTCGGACTCGTCCACCCGGCCCGAGACGACCTGGACCTCCACGTCGTCCGGGGCGAGGTCGCCGAGGGCGACGCGGACCCGCAGTGCCAGGGTGGCGCCCAGTTCGGCGCTGCCGTTGGGCGGGGCGCCCGGCACTCCGGCGGGCTCCGCGCGGTCCACCACCAGGGCCCCGGTCTCCACGTGGTCCACCGCGACCCGCGGCCACGCGGCCCGTACCCGGGCCTTCCAGGCGGCCAGTTCGGTCGCGGCCTGCGGGGTCAGCGCGCGCTGGGAGCGGGCGGCGGGCGCGTACAGCCGCTCCACGTACTCGCGCACCATGCGGCCCGCCAGCACCTTCGGCCCCAGGTTGACCAGGGTCTGCCGGACCATCTCGACCCAGCGCTGCGGGACGCCGGCCTCGTCGCGGTCGTAGAAACGCGGCGCGACCCGCTGCTCCAGCAGCTCGTACAGGGCGTTGGCCTCCAGTTCGTCGCGCCGGTTCTCGTCGGTGGCGTGGCCGTCGGCCGTCGGGATGGACCAGCCGAAGTCCGGCTCGTACCACTCGTCCCACCAGCCGTCCAGGACGGAGAGGTTCAGGCAGCCGTTGAGCGCCGCCTTCATGCCGGAGGTGCCGCACGCCTCCAGCGGGCGGAGCGGGTTGTTGAGCCAGACGTCACAGCCGGGGTAGAGCTTCTGCGCCATGGCCATGCCGTAGTCGGGCAGGAAGACCAGCCGCTGCCGTACGCGCGGGTCGTCGGCGAAGCGGACCAGTTCCTGTACGAGGCGCTTGCCGCCGTCGTCGGCCGGGTGGGCCTTGCCCGCCACCACGATCTGGACCGGCCGCTCGGGGTGCAGCAGCAGGTCCATCAGGCGGTCGCGGTCGCGCAGCATCAGGGTGAGCCGCTTGTAGGAGGGCACCCTGCGGGCGAACCCGATGGTGAGCACCTCCGGGTCCAGTACGCCGTCGATCCAGCCCAGTTCGGCGGCCCCGGCGCCGCGCTGCCGCCAGGAGACGCGCAGCCGCCGCCGTACTTCCTCGACGAGTTGTTCGCGCAGCACCCGCCGCAGGTCCCAGACGTCCGCGTCCGGGATGTCGGCCACCGCCGACCAGCGCCGGGAGTCGCCGACGGACAGCGCGTCCTCGGTCCGGCCGGCCCCGATCTGGCGGGCGCCCAGCCGGAAGACCTCGGGCGCCACCCAGGTGGGCGCGTGCACCCCGTTGGTGACCGACGTGATCGGTACGTCCTCCGGGTCGAAGCCCGGCCACAGCCCGGCGAACATCTCCCGGCTGACACGGCCGTGCAGGGTGGAGACGCCGTTGGCGCGCTGGGCCAGCCGCAGTCCCATCACCGCCATGTTGAAGCAGTTGGGCTCGCCGCCGGGGTAGGTCTCCAGGCCGAGCGCGAGGATGCGCTCGACGTCGATGCCGGGCAGTTCCGCCGCCTCGCCGAAGTGCCGGGCGACCAGTTCGCGGTCGAAGCGGTCGATGCCCGCGGGGACGGGGGTGTGGGTGGTGAAGACCGTACCGGCGCGTACGGTCTCCAGGGCGCCGTCGAAGTCCAGCCCGACCGGTCCGCCCGCCTCGCCGGGGCCGCCCTCGCGGCCGGCCTCCGCCAGCTCGCGGATGCGCTCCAGACCGAGGAAGCCCGCGTGTCCCTCGTTCGTGTGGAACACCTCGGGCGCGGCGTGACCGGTGAGCCGGCAGTACGTCCGTACGGCCCGTACCCCGCCGATCCCCAGCAGCATCTCCTGCAACAGGCGGTGCTCGCTGCCCCCGCCGTACAGCCGGTCGGTCACGTCCCGCTCGCCCGGCCCGTTCTCCTCCACGTCGGAGTCCAGGAGCAGCAGCGGCACGCGGCCGACCCGCGCCACCCAGACGACCGACCGGAGCTGCCGCCCGCCGGGCAGCGCGAGGGCGACCTGGGCGGGTGTCCCGTCGGCCTCCCGCAGCAGGTCCAGCGGCAGCTCGTTGGGGTCCAGCACCGGGTAGTGCTCCTGCTGCCAGCCCTCACGGGAGAGCGACTGGCGGAAGTAGCCGTGCCGGTAGAGCAGCCCCACCCCGATGAGCGGTACGCCGAGGTCGCTGGCCGCCTTGAGGTGGTCGCCGGCGAGGATGCCCAGGCCGCCCGAGTACTGCGGCAGCGCGGCGGTGATGCCGAACTCCGGCGAGAAGTAGGCGACGGCCTCGGGCAGCCGGCCGTCCCGGCCGCCCTGCTGGACGCTCTGGTACCAGCGCTGACCGGAGAGGTAGTCCTGCAGGTCGTCGGCGGCCGCGCCGAGCCGGCGCAGGAACCTGCGGTCCCCGGCCAGCTCCGCGAGCCGCTCGGCGGAGACGGTGCCCAGCAGCCGTACGGGGTCCAGTCCCGCCCGGCGCCGGCCGGCGGGGGCTATGGCGTGGAACAGTTCGCGGGTCTCGGGGTGCCAGGACCAGCGCAGATTGCGCGCCAGGTCGCTGAGGGGTCGCAGGGGCTCCGGGAGGACGGGGCGCACGGTGAACCGACGAATGGCCTTCACGCTACGACGGTAGCGGCGCACCGCCGCCCGATTCGCCCGGTAGCCCGGAATCCGGTCGGATCCGGACGCCAACTGCCATGATCGGTACGCTTCTTGGCCCGTCACCCGTTCGGCCGAGCCGGTCACCCGCAGGGCGCCTTCCGGCCACTCGGGAGCGCGGCGCGGCGCACCAGGACGGCGGAATCCGGCCCGCCCCTCCCCCGCTCTCCCACCGCACCGCGCGGCCGATATGGCCGGTTCCCCACCCCCGCGCACTCTTGTTCGAGCCCGCGCCGGGCGAAAGGCTGCCGGGTGGCGCCGCCGGCCCGGGTGCGGTACCCGCCCCCACCACCCGCGACTCCGACGGCCTCGGCCCGAGTTGAGGAGGGGGGCGGGACCGATGCCAGGCATATGCGCCGGGACTCCGGCGGGCGGCATGCCCCAACTGGCGTTCGGCGTCTCCCTGTTCGCGCCGGGGTGTGGGCATCACGTCGGCGTGGAACTCGGGAGACACTGCGGTACGGCCCCGCCGCGGCACGTCCACGGCCGCACCGCACGCAGCCGGCACGGCTGCGCTCCATCTGCCGCCCCACCGGCGGGCCGGACCGAAGGAGGTGCGGAACGTGCCGGCCGCCGCGGCGGCCGGGCAACGGACCACTGCGGCGAGCACCGGCTCGCCGACCGCGTCGTTGCAGGTCAGCGACGGCCGATGAGTGCGGAACGGCACCGCACCGTAAGACCCCGTAGCGCGTGCGGGCGGGGCGGGAGCCGGGCGCCCGGGAGCGTGCGCGCCGCCGCGCGTACCCGTCCGGAGCCCCGGTCATATTCCGTTCCGCGGTTACGTGCCGGTAGTGCGCGGACGGCCGGATTGCCCGCCCGCGCGGCACGGGAAGGCTTGTGCGGTACCGCTCTTGCGCCCCGGCGCGCCGCACGGCTTCCCGCCCCGCCCCCCATCCGCCAACCGAGTGAAAGCGGACAGGAGAGCCCATGCCCGCAGCCCGTCCATCCGTCACAAAAACGATAGAAAGGACAGAATCCGGTAACACCTCCCAACCTTCAGGTGACCCCATGATCGGCCGCATCCCCGTGCTGGACCTCCATCCGCTGATCGACTGCGGCCGTCGCCCGGCGAAAGCGGTGGTCGGCGAGACCTTCGAGATCTCGGCCACCATCTTCCGTGAGGGCCATGACGCGGTCGCCGCCAACGTCGTCCTGCGCGATCCGCTGGGCCGTCCCGGCCCCTGGACGCCGATGCGTGAACTGGCGCCCGGTACGGACCGCTGGGGCGCCGAGGTCACCCCGGACGTGGAGGGCCGGTGGACGTACGGCGTCGAGGGCTGGTCGGACCCGGTCGGCACCTGGCGCCACCACGCCGGCATCAAGATCCCGGCCGGCATCGACACCGAACTGGTCCTCGCCGAGGGCGCCGCGCTGCACGAACGCGCCGCCGAGGGGGTGCCCAAGAGAGACGGCCGGGAAGCGGTGCTGGCCGCCGCGGACGCCCTGCGCGACCCGCAGTTGCCCGCCGCCACCCGGCTCGCCGCCGCGCTCGCCCCCGAGGTCACCGCCGCGCTCGCCCGCCACCCGCTGCGCGAACTGGTCACCGCCTCGCGGACGGTGCCGCTGCTGGTCGAGCGCCGCCGGGCCCTGTTCGGGTCGTGGTACGAGCTGTTCCCGCGTTCGGAGGGCGCGGTGGTGCGCAAGGGCGCGGCACCGGTCAGCGGCACGTTCCGGACGGCCGCCGAACGGCTGCCGGCGGTCGCGGCCATGGGGTTCGACGTGGTCTATCTGCCGCCCGTGCACCCCATCGGCGCCTCCTACCGCAAGGGCCCCAACAACGCGCTCTCCGCGGGCCCGCACGACGTGGGGTCGCCGTGGGCCATCGGCTCACCCGAGGGCGGTCACGACGCGCTGCACCCGGACCTCGGCACCTTCGAGGACTTCGCGCACTTCGTCCGTACGGCACACGACCTGCGCATGGAGGTGGCGCTGGACTTCGCCCTCCAGTGCTCGCCGGACCACCCCTGGGTCACCGAGCACCCCGAGTGGTTCCACCACCGGGCGGACGGCTCCATCGCCTACGCCGAGAACCCGCCGAAGAAGTACCAGGACATCTACCCGCTGGCGTTCGACGCGGACCTGAACGGCCTGGTGCGGGAGACGGAACGGCTGCTGCGCTTCTGGATGGAGCGCGGGGTGCGCATCTTCCGGGTCGACAATCCGCACACCAAGCCGGTGCTCTTCTGGGAGAAGGTCATCGCCGACGTCAACCGCACGGATCCGGACGTCGTCTTCCTGGCCGAGGCGTTCACCCGGCCTGCGATGATGCGCACCCTGGCGCAGATCGGGTTCCAGCAGTCGTACACCTATTTCACCTGGCGCAACGGCAAGCACGAGCTCATCGAGTACCTCACCGAACTGTCGCGGGAATCGTCCTCGTACATGCGGCCGAATTTCTTCGTCAATACGCCGGACATCCTCCACGCCTATCTGCAGGACGGCGGGCGGCCCGCGTTCGAGGTGCGTGCCGTACTGGCCGCCACCCTCTCCCCGTCGTGGGGCGTCTACGCCGGATTCGAGCTGTGCGAGTCGACACCGGTACGAAGTGGCAGCGAGGAGTACCTGGATTCCGAGAAGTACCAACTCAGGCCCCGGGACTGGGAGACAGCGGCGCGCGAGGGACGTACGATCGCACCTCTCATCACCACGCTGAACCGCTTGCGACGCCGCCACCCGGCACTCCAGCAGCTGCGCGACCTCCATTTCCACCACGCCGACAACGACGCCGTCCTCGCCTATTCCAAACGGGCCGGGAACGGCGCCGGGGCCGACACGGTGCTCACCGTCGTCAACCTCGACCCGCACCACACCCACGAGGCGACGGTGTCGTTGGACATGCCGGAACTCGGCCTCGATTGGCACGATTCCGTCCCGGTGCGCGACGAGCTCACCGGCGAGACCTACCACTGGGGCAGGGACAACTATGTGCGCCTCGATCCGGGCCGCTCTCCGGCGCCCGCGCACCTGCTCTCCCTGCGACCGTCCTCACCGATCGGAGGGTCACCCAATTGATCGTCAACGAGCCCGTCCCCGACAAGTTCGAGGACACGCCGGCCAAGGACCGCGATCCCGACTGGTTCAAACGGGCCGTCTTCTACGAGGTCCTGGTGCGTTCCTTCCAGGACAGCAACGGTGACGGGGTCGGCGACCTCAAGGGCATCACGGCCAAACTGGACTATCTCCAGTGGCTGGGCGTGGACTGTCTGTGGCTGCCGCCGTTCTTCAAGTCGCCGCTGCGGGACGGTGGTTACGACGTCTCGGACTACACGGCCGTGCTCCCGGAATTCGGCGACCTGGCCGACTTCGTGGAGTTCGTGGACGCCGCGCACCAGCGCGGGATGCGGGTGATCATCGACTTCGTCATGAACCACACCAGCGACCAGCACCCGTGGTTCCAGGAGTCGCGCACCGACCCGGAGGGCCCGTACGGCGATTACTACGTCTGGGCCGACGACGACAAGCAGTACCAGGACGCGCGCATCATCTTCGTCGACACCGAGGCGTCCAACTGGACCTTCGACCCGGTGCGCAAGCAGTACTTCTGGCACCGCTTCTTCTCCCACCAGCCGGACCTGAACTACGAGAACCCGGCCGTGCAGGAGGAGATGCTGTCCGCCCTGCGCTTCTGGCTCGACCTGGGCATCGACGGGTTCCGGCTGGACGCCGTCCCGTACCTGTACGCCGAGGAGGGCACCAACTGCGAGAACCTGCCCGCCTCGCACGCCTTCCTCAAGCACGTACGGGCGGAGATCGACGCGCATTACCCCGACACCGTGCTGCTGGCCGAGGCCAACCAGTGGCCGGAGGACGTCGTCGACTATTTCGGCGACTACTCCAAGGGCGGGGACGAATGCCACATGGCGTTCCATTTCCCGGTCATGCCACGCATCTTCATGGCGGTCCGCCGGGAATCGCGCTACCCGGTCTCGGAAATCCTGGCCAAGACCCCGGAGATTCCGGCCAACTGCCAGTGGGGCATCTTCCTGCGCAACCACGACGAGCTGACGCTCGAAATGGTCACGGACGAAGAGCGTGACTATATGTACGCGGAATATGCCAAGGACCCGCGCATGCGGGCCAATATCGGCATCCGCCGCCGACTGGCCCCGCTGCTCGACAACGACCGCAACCAGATCGAGCTGTTCACCGCCCTGCTGCTGTCCCTGCCGGGCTCGCCGATCCTGTATTACGGCGACGAGGTCGGCATGGGCGACAACATCTGGCTGGGCGACCGGGACGCGGTCCGCACACCGATGCAGTGGACGCCCGACCGGAACGCCGGTTTCTCCTCCTGCGACCCCGGCCGGCTCTTCCTGCCGACCATCATGGACCCGGTCTACGGCTATCAGGTCACCAACGTCGAGGCGTCGATGTCCTCGCCGTCGTCGCTGCTCCACTGGACCCGGCGCATGATCGAGATCCGGAAGCAGAACCCGGCCTTCGGCCTCGGCACCTACACCGAACTCCCCTCGTCCAACCCCGCGGTGCTGGCCTTCCTGCGCGAATACCAGGACGACCTGGTGCTCTGCGTGCACAATTTCTCGCGTTTCGCGCAGCCCACCGAACTGGATCTGCGTACATTCAACGGGCGGCATCCGGTCGAGCTGATCGGCGGCGTCCGTTTCCCGCCCATCGGCGAATGGCCCTATCTGCTGACCCTGGCGGGTCACGGCTTCTATTGGTTCCGGCTGCGGAGGGGGGCGGTCTAGGGACCGTACCGGCGCACGTGCAGGGCGGCGGAAAACCGCCGCCCGTATCCGCCCGCGATACGGGTACGGGCGTTTTCCGACCGCCCCCACGGGCAGTCTCCCTACTACCGCACGGGCCGGGTGAGCCAGCGCCGAAACCCCGGTGTCAGGGGTAATCCCCACGGACGCCGCTGCCGTACGGACGATCCTCACCCGACACGTCCCGCACCGCCGCACAGTCAAGGCCGCATTCCGGGACACTCTGCCCTATCTGTCGTGTGCCCGGGGAAAGGACGCGACGCCATGTCGGAGACCGCCTCGACCCGTGCCATCCGCAGTTCGCATGACCGCCTCTCGACCACCGCGCCCGCACTGTTGTCCTCGCTCGTCCCCCTGCTCAGCGAATGGCTGCCGCGGCAGCGGTGGTTCGCCGGCAAAGGGCGGCCGATCACGGGCTTCGAGCTGGTGTCGGCGACCGAGTTGCTGCCGTGCGCGGCGGGTGGCGCCACACCGGGGCTGCTGCACCTGCTCGTACGGGCTCAGCAGTCGGCGGCACCCCCGGGGGCCCCGCATCCGGTGCCACCGGAGGGCCCGGCCGAGCCGGCCACCGCGCCGACCGCGGGCCCGGTGGCGAACGGGGACTGCTACCAGCTCCTGCTCGGCGTGCACAGCGCCCTGCCGCCGCAGCTCGCCCCCGCCGTGATCGGCCGCCCGGCCGGCGGCCCGCTGCACGGGCGCACGGTCTACGACGCCCTGCTGGACAACCGGCTGTGCGCCCTCCTGCTGGAGCGGCTGCGGGTGCCGGGGCGGCTCGGCGGGCTGCGGTTCTGCCGGGTGGCCGACAGCACCATCTCCTCCGGGCTGCCCGCCCGCCCGGTCACCGCCGAACAGACCAACTCCTCGGTGGTCTACGGCGATTCGTACATCCTCAAGGTGTTCCGGCGCACCGCGCCCGGCCTCAACCCCGACCTGGAACTGCCGCTGGCGCTGGCCCGCGCCAAGTGCGGACGGGTCCCGGCGCCCGCCGCATGGTTCGAGACCGACCCGGAGGCGGGCGAGGGCGAGCCGGTGACGCTCGGCGTGCTCCAGCCCTACCTGAGCGGCTCCGCCGACGGCTGGCAGCTCGCCCTGAACGCGCTCGCCGTGCAGGCCGACTTCACCAGCTCCGCGCGGGCCCTCGGGCACGCCACCGCCGAGGTGCACACCGCGCTGGCCGAGACGCTGCCCACCACCGAGCTGCGCCGCCCGCAACTCGACGCGGTCGCCGCCCAGATGAACGAGCGGCTGGTGGCCACCGCGCGCGTGGTGCCCGCCCTGCGGCCGTACTGCGCGCGGCTGCGCACCGCCTTCGACGACCTCGCGGCGCTCGGCCACGACGGCCGCGCCTGGTCCGCCCAGCGCATCCACGGCGACCTGCACCTGGGCCAGACGCTGCGGACCGCCGACGAGGGCCGCTGGTCGCTGATCGACTTCGAGGGCGAGCCGTCCCGGCCGCTGGCCGAGCGGCGCCGCCCGCAGCCCGCGGTGCGCGACGTGGCGGCCATGCTGCGCTCGTTCGACTACGCGGCACGCAGCGGACCTTCGGGCGGCGACCCGTGGTCGCTGGAGTGGGCCCGGCGTACCCGGGCCGCCTACTGCCTCGGGTACGCGGAGGCCGGCGGGCTCGATCCGCGCTCGGCGCCCGAGCTGATGCGGGCGTACGAGACGGACAAGGCCGTCTACGAAGTGCTGTACGAGGCCCGCCACCGGCCGAACTGGCTGCCCGTACCGATGGCCGCGGTGCGGCGGCTGGCCAGGACGCACGCGTCCCGGGACGCGGCCGGCGCGGACCCCGGGGCCGGCCCGGACCTGGACGGGTCCGATGGGCGCGCATGAAACCGCGGGAGCGGGCCACCCGGAGCGGTACGGAGCACCGGCACCGGTGTGCGCGGCCCCGGTCCGTCCCGCGGGCGCGCGCCCGGTGCGCACCAGACCCCCGCATCACAGACAACCCTGATCGCTGACATCTGGCCGAGGAGGCTCCTCTCGTGACCGCCCGTTCGTCGTCCCGCCACCCATCGCAAGAACCCGCGCCCGCCCGTGGCACGGCCGTCCGGGGCGCGCCCCCGGAGGCATCCGCCGGCCGGTCCGGTGTCCCGGCGACCTTCCTGCCGGGGCGTGATGAGCCTGCCGGGCCCGGCGGGGCCGCCTCGCCCTCCGCTCCCTCCGCCGCCGAAACCGACACCGGAGCCGAAACCGCCACGTCCACCGGCACCGAAACCCCGTCGTCCGCCGAGCGGCCGCCGCACCAGCGGGACCACGGCGAACCCCTGCCGGAGCGGGCCCGGCGCGCCCGGCCCGGCGGCAGGCAGTCCGGTACGCCGACCGACGGCGCGCCGCCCGACCCCGCCCCGGAGCCCAGTGGCGGCAGCCACGGCGTACGGACCGCGCCGCCGCTCGGCGCCGAGGACCGCGACCGGCTGCTGGCCGGCGCGCATCACGACCCGCACGGGCTGCTCGGCGCGCACCCGGTGCGCGGCGGTGTGCTCTTCCGCGTGCTGCGCCCGTACGCGCAGGCCGTCACCGTCCTCGCCAAGGGCCTGCGGGCGGACCTGCACGACGAGGGCGACGGCCTGTTCGGCGGGGTGCTGCCGCTGTCCGCGGTGCCCGAGTACGAGCTGCTGGTCT
Organism: Streptomyces sp. NPDC026394; assembly: GCF_055567735.1. Taxonomy (NCBI): domain Bacteria; kingdom Bacillati; phylum Actinomycetota; class Actinomycetes; order Kitasatosporales; family Streptomycetaceae; genus Streptomyces; species Streptomyces sp. NPDC026394. The sequence continues at coordinate 613,992 of NZ_JBVHPX010000001.1, read as the reverse complement.
CGTACGAGGACAACGACGTGACCGTGCACGACCCGTACCGCTTCCTGCCCGCCGTCGGCGAACTGGACCTGTACCTGTTCGGCGAGGGCCGCCACGAGGAGCTGTGGCAGGCGATGGGCGCCTGGCCCATGGTGCACCAGGAGGTGACCGGCACCCGCTTCACCGTCTGGGCGCCGAACGCCCGGGGCGTGCGCGTCGTCGGCAACTTCAACTACTGGGACGGCACCGGCTTCCCGATGCGCTCGCTCGGCTCGTCCGGCGTGTGGGAGCTGTTCCTGCCCGGGCTGGGCGAGGGTGAGCTGTACAAGTTCGAGATCACCCGGCCGGACGGCTCGAAGACGCTGCGCGCCGACCCGATGGCCCGCCGTACGGAGTGCCCGCCCGCCAACGCCTCCGTCGTGCACGCCTCGCACCACCGGTGGCAGGACGCGGCGTGGATGGAGCGGCGGGCCGAGCGCCCGGTGCACGCGGCGCCGTTCTCCGTCTACGAGGTGCACCTGGCGTCCTGGCGCCCCGGGCTCACGTACCGGCAGCTCGCCCAGCAGTTTCCCGCCTACGTCAAGGACCTGGGCTTCACGCACGTCGAGCTGATGCCGGTCGCCGAGCACCCCTTCGGCGGCTCCTGGGGCTACCAGGTCACCGGCTTCTACGCGCCGACCGCCCGGATGGGCACCCCCGACGACTTCAAGTACCTGGTCGACGCGCTGCACCGGGCCGGGATCGGCGTGCTGATGGACTGGGTGCCGGCGCACTTCCCGCGCGACGCGTGGGCGCTGGCGGAGTTCGACGGGCGGCCGCTGTACGAGCACGAGGACCCGGCGCGGGCCGCGCACCCCGACTGGGGCACGCTGGAGTTCGACTACGGCCGCGCCGAGGTGCGCAACTTCCTGGTCGCCAACGCGGTGTACTGGTGCGAGGAGTTCCACATCGACGGGCTGCGGGTGGACGCGGTCGCCTCGATGCTCTACCTCGACTACTCCCGGGAGAGCGGCGAGTGGACGCCCAACGTGCACGGCGGGCGGGAGAACCTGGACGCGGTGGCCTTCCTCCAGGAGATGAACGCCACCGTCTACCGGCGCTGCCCCGGCGTCGTCACCGTCGCCGAGGAGTCCACCGCCTGGGACGGCGTCACCCGCGCCACCCATCACGTGGGGCCCGGCGGCTTCGGCGGGCTGGGTTTCGGGCTGAAGTGGAACATGGGCTGGATGCACGACTCGCTGGGCTACGTCGGCAAGGAGCCGGTGCACCGCAAGTACCACCACAACGAGATGACGTTCTCGATGGTGTACGCGTACTCGGAGAACTACGTCCTGCCGATCTCGCACGACGAGGTGGTGCACGGCAAGCGCTCGCTGGTCTCCAAGATGCCCGGCGACTGGTGGCAGCAGCGGGCCACCCAGCGGGCGTACCTCGGGTACATGTGGGGCCATCCGGGCAAGCAGCTGCTGTTCATGGGGCAGGAGTTCGCTCAGGGGGCCGAGTGGGCGGAGGGTCACGGCCCCGACTGGTGGCTGCTGGACCCGTCGTACTCCGCCGAGCCCGACCACCGGGGCGTACGGGACCTGGTCCGCGACCTGAACCGCCGCTACACGGACACCCCCGCGCTGTGGGAGCAGGACACCGTCCCGGAGGGTTTCTCCTGGATCGTCGGCGACGCCAGTGAGGACAACGTCTTCGCCTTCCTGCGGTACGGCACGGACGGCACCCCGCTGCTGGCGGTCTCGAACTTCTCGCCGGTGGTGCGGCACGCGTACCCGATCGGGGTGCCGGCGGACGTGGCGGCGTGGCGGGAGGTGCTGAACACGGACGAGGTGCGGTACGGCGGGAGCGGGGTGGGCAACCCCGACCCGCTGAAGCCCGACGCGTCGGTGCCGTGGCACGGGCGGCCGGCGTCGATCACACCGGTGCTGCCGCCGCTGGCGACGCTCTGGCTGCGGCCGGTGTGAGGAGGCCGGGGCACTTCACGGGCCGGTGCCGGGGCCGGTGCCCCGGCCCGTGCCCCTGTCAGCCGCCCATGGCCCGCTTCCAGCCGTCCAGGAAGGGCGCCTCGGCCGGGTCCGGGCGGTCGGTGGCGTTCATGACGCGGTGCCAGTACGGGTAGTAGGCGGGCAACTGGGAGAGCTCGGTGAGGCGGGCGGTCTCGGCATCGGTCAGCCGCAGCTCGGTGGCGGCGAGGTCGTCGCGCAACTGCTCCTCGTTGCGGGCGCCGATCACCAGGCCGGTGACGCCGGGGCGGCCGAGCAGCCAGGCGAGCACGACCCGCGGGACCGAGGTGCCGTGCGCCTCGGCGATCCCGGCGAGGCACTCGATGATGTCGTAGGCCCGCTCCTTGTCGACCACGTGCGGTTCGGGCCAGTCGGTACCCTGGCGGGTGGTGGGCGGTACCGGCTGCCCGCGCCGGACCTTGCCGCTGAGCAGCCCCTCCCCCAGCGGGCTCCAGACCAGGGTGCCCAGGCCCTGGTCCAGGGCGGCCGGGAGGATCTCGTACTCCGCCTCGCGGGCTTCGGGGGTGTAGTAGACCTGCTGGGCCACCGGCGCGACCAGGCGGTGCAGCCGCGCGGTGTACAGCGTCTTCGTGATCTGCCAGCCGTTGAAGTTCGAGACGCCGACATAGCGGACCTTGCCGTCGGCGACCAGCCGGTCCAGCGCGGTCAGGGTCTCCTCGACGGGCGTCTGGCCGTCCCACTGGTGCAGGTAGAGCAGGTCCAGATGGTCGGTCTGGAGACGGCGCAGACTGCGCTCGACCTCGCGCAGGACGCTGTACGCCGACGAGCCGCCCTCGTTGGGCCCGTCGCCGACCTGCATCCGGACCTTGGAGGCGAGCAGGACGTCGTCGCGACGGCCGCGCAGCGCCTCGCCGGTGATCTCCTCGGCCTGGCCGAAGGAGTACATGTTCGCGGTGTCGATCATGTTCACGCCGGCGTCCAGCGCGATGTCGAACAGCCGGCGGGCCTCGTCCGTACCGAGCCCGCCGATCTGCGCGAACTGCTCGCGCGCGCCCACGTTGAGGGTGCCGAGCACGAGCCGGGACACCTTCAGGCCCGACCGTCCGAGCGTGCGGTACTCCACGGTTCCTCCTCGGTCGCCGGTGCGGGTGACGCCCGCGATCAACCGTAGGCGCGGGACCGGCGAGACGCACGGCAGGCCGGGCAGGGCGGTGGCGTGGCCCCTGCGGGGCGCCCGGCCGGGGCTGTGCCGCGGGCTCTCAGTCCGGGTCCCCGGTCAGCTCGGCGCGCAGCCGGGACAGGTGGGCCGGCCACTCCCGGCCGCCGTCCGACGCGTCCCACAGCTCGGCCAGCTCGGAGTCGGGCGCGAGCACCCGGTCCAGGGCGTGCGCCGCGAGCACGGCGAGTCGGCGCGGCGGCTCGGGGACCGTCAGGCCGGGGGCGGGCACGGGGCCGGCCGGGGGTGTGCCGCCCGCGCGGGCGGCGGCTATCAGGGCCGCGGCGGCCACGGCCATCTGGCCTTCCGGGGCTTCGAGATAGTCCCGTTCGGCGGCGGCGCTGGACAGTACGCCCCGCAGGGCGCCGAGCCGCCGGTCCTCCGGCATGGCGACCAGGTCGTCCAGCAGATCCGCCGCCCCGTCGTTGTCGAACAGCCCCGTGCCCCAGGTCCCCATCAGCGTCCGCCCCTCACTCGTCACCACCCACGCACCCGAACCACCACCGGGCCGATTGCATCGTGGCATCTGCCACTGACAATCGACCCGGTGGTGCGGTGCCGGACCGCGCGGGGGCGGCTCAGCCGCGCGTGGACGCGCCGCCGCTGCCCGCCGCGACCTGTTCACGGGCGGCCTCCGGAGCGGCCTCCGAACCGGCGCCCGGCTGCTGCGTACGGCGGCGGCGCGGCAGCAGTACGGCGACCAGCAGCGTCCCCACGCCGAGCACGACGGCGCCGATCAGGCTGGTGTGCGCCACCGCGTCGGAGAACGCCCCGCGCACCGCGTCCGCGACCGCCTGGGCCTGCTGGAGGCCGAGCGCCTGCGCTTTCTCCGGACCCGCCTCGGGCGCGGCGCCCTGGGCGACCTGCTTGCCGACCTCCTTGGCGACCGCCAGTCCGGCGCCCACCGAATCCTGTGCGGTGGACAGGGCGTCGCCGGGCAGCTTCGGGCCGCCGTGCGCCGCCGCGGACGCCGCCGCGTCGGACAGCTTGGAGGAGTAGGCGCTCGCCAGGACGGAGCCCAGGACGGCGATGCCGAGCGAGCCGCCCAGTTCGATGGAGGTGTCGTTGACCGCGCCGCCGACGCCGAGCTGGTCCTCGGGGAAGGCGCCCATGATGGCGTCCGTGCACGGCGACAGGGACAGGCCGATGGCCAGGCCCAGCACGATGAGCGGGGCGAGGAAGTCGCCGTACGAGGAACCGGCGTCCACCCGGGTGAGCAGGGCGAGGGCGACCGTGCCGCCCACCATGCCGGTGGTCACCGTGACCTTCATGCCCAGCCGCGGCGTCAGGAAGCCGGTCAGCGCGGCGCCCACGAAGACCGCGCCGGCCAGCGGCAGCATCCGTATGCCGGTGTCCAGCGGGGAGTAGCCCAGGACGAACTGGAGGTGCTGGGTGAGGTAGTAGAACGCGCCGAAGACCGCGAGGAAGAAGAGGGCGACGGCGAGGTTGGCGCCGGCGAAGCCGCGGTGGGCGAAGCGGCGTACGTCCAGGACCGGGCGCGGGTGGCGCAGCTCCCAGACGACGAACAGGACCAGGCCGACACCGGCGGCGACCGCGGCGCCGACGGCGCGGGCGTCCCAGCCGAAGTGCGGGCCCTGGATGAGCATGTAGATCAGCGAGCCGACCCAGACGACGGACAGCAGGCCGCCGACGTAGTCGAGGCGGTCACGGTGGCCCGCCTTGGAGGCCGGGACGACCAGCAGCGCTCCGACGATGCCGAGCGCGGCGACCGGCACGTTGATCAGGAAGGACGAGGACCAGCCGTGGTCCTCCAGCAGCGCGCCGGCGACGAGCGGGCCGACGGCGATGGCGAGTCCGGCGGTCGCGGTCCAGATGGTGATGGCGAGCGCGCGTTCGCGGCGCGGGAAGGTGGCGGCCAGCAGGGACAGCGTGGCCGGCATGATCATGGCCGCGCCCACGCCCATCACGGCACGCGCCGCGATGACGCCGCCGGAGCTGTCCACCAGGGCGCCCGCGACCGAGCCGCCCGCGAAGACCAGCAGGCCGAGGACGAGGGCACCGCGGCGGCTGTACTTGTCGCCGACGGCACCGAGCATCAGCATCAGCGCGGCGTACGGGACGGTGTAGGCGTCGATGACCCACTGCAGGTCGGAGCTGCTCAGGCCCAGGTCGGCGGTCATGTCGGGGGCCGCGACGGTGAGCGAGGTGTTCGCCATCACGATGATCAGCAGGCTCAGGCACAGCACGCCCAGGGCCCACCAGCGCTTCGTATAGGGCCGGTCCGTGTCCTGGACCGGCCGGGTCTCCGTAGGAGCCACCCGATTCACCCCTGTCTCTCCCCATGCTTCCGGTGGCGCGCGTCCACGCGCACGATCTTGCACATGGCTGTGCAATTACACAGCCGTGTGCAATTTACGTCGCTGCACAGCGATGTGCAAAATGAGAGGAGAGCGGGACCGTGACCGCACGCGTCCGCCGACCGAGGAGCCGCCGCGCCATGACCGCACTCACCAGCCGGGCCCACGCCAACCGCCGCCGGATCATGGACATCGCGCTGGCCGAACTGCTGCGGCACCCGGACGCGACCATGGATCAGATCGCCCGCGCCGCCGGGGTGGTGCGGCGCACCGTCTACGGCCACTTCCCGAGCCGGGAGGCGCTGATCACCGCCCTGACGGACGCCGCCGTCGAGGACGTGACGACCGCCTTCGCCGACGGCGCGGCCGACCCGTCCGAGCCCGCCGACGTGGCGCTGGCCCGGGCCACCCTCGCCACCTGGGCGTGCGCCGACCGCTACCGGCTGCTGGTCTCGCTCGCCCAGTGCAGCGTCACGGACGCGGGCATCCGGGTCCGCCTGGAGCCCGTACGGCGCCGGGCGACAACCATCCTGACGCGCGGCCTGGAAGCAGGACTGTTCCGCTCACCGCTCACGCCACGCGCGCTCGCGCACGTACACGAGCACATGCTGTTCGGGTTGATGCAGGCGGTCAACGACGGCGACCTGCGCGCCGAGGCGGCGGGCCACGCGGCGGCGGAGACCGTGCTGGCGGCGGCGGGGGTGCCGGCCGGGCGGGTGGCGGAAGCGGTACGGGAGGCGGAGGCGTCGCCGACGGTGGCTGACTGAGAACCCGGCCGCATCGCGAGAGTTCCCGGCCCGCCCGACAGCCAGGCCCCGTACGACTCCCGAAAGAAAAGCACAGCGCCTACGTGCCGCGCGCGCCGGCCCAGGGGCTGCCTCCGGCACGTCGCGCCCATACGCGTACGGGCGGTGCGCACGGAAAACCCGTACGCACCGCCCATGGTGACGCATCGCGTGCCGAACGGCCGCGGCCCGGATCAGACCTTCGCGGGTTCCTTGGAGCCGCCCGTGGGCCGGGCCGCCGGGCCGGCCGCCGCGGTGCCGTCCGGACCGTGCCCGTCCGCACTCAGCGTCCGCTCGTCGAACGGGAGGCGGCCGCCGAGCACCTCGCCCACCCGGGACTTGTCGATCTCCTTGGTCCAGGTGCCGACCAGGACGGTGGCCACCGCGTTGCCCGCGAAGTTGGTCAGGGCGCGGGCCTCGCTCATGAAGCGGTCGATGCCGACGATCAGGCCGACGCCGTCGACCAGTTCCGGGCGGTGCGACTGGAGGCCGCCGGCCAGCGTCGCCAGTCCGGCGCCCGTGACGCCGGCCGCCCCCTTGGACGCGATGATCATGAAGACGAGCAGCGAGACCTGCTGGCCGATGGAGAGCGGGCTGCCCATCGCCTCCGCGATGAACAGCGAGGACATCGTCAGGTAGATGGCGGTGCCGTCCAGGTTGAAGCTGTAGCCGGTCGGCACGGTGATGCCGACGACCGGCTTGCTGACGCCCAGGTGCTCCATCTTCGCGATCAGCCGCGGCAGCGCGGACTCGGAGGAGGAGGTGGACAGGATCAACAGGAACTCCCGGCCCAGGTACTTCAGGAGGGAGAAGATGTTCACCCCGGCGATCAGGCGCAGCAGCGTGCCGAGCACGACCAGGACGAATAGCAGACAGGTCACGTAGAAGCCGACCATGATGACGGCGAGCGACTTCAGCGCGTCCACGCCGGTCGCGCCGACCACCGCGGCCATCGCGCCGAACGCACCCACCGGCGCGGCCCACATGATCATGGACAGGACGCGGAAGACCAGGCGCTGGAGGTGCCCGATGCCGCGCAGCACGGGCTCGCCGGAGGCGCCCATGGCCTGGAGGCCGAAGCCGACGAGCAGCGCCACCAGCAGCGTCTGGAGCACCTGGCCGTGGGTGAGCGCGGAGACCAGCGTCTCCGGGATGATGCCGAGCAGGAAGTCCGTGGTCGACTCGGCGCCACCCTTGGTCTGGGCCTGTCCCGCGTGCCGCAGCGACTCGGTCAGGTGCAGACCGGAGCCCGGCTCCAGGATGTTGCCGACCACCAGGCCGATGCCCAGCGCGACCGTGGACATCACCATGAAGTAGCCCAGTGCCAGACCGCCGACCGCGCCGACCTTGGCGGCCTTGCGGACCGAGCCGACACCCAGCACGATCGTGCAGAAGATCACCGGCGAGATCATCATCTTGATCAGGTTCACGAAGCCGGTGCCCAGCGGCTTCAGCCCGACGGCGAAGCCGGGGGCGGCGAAGCCCACGGCGATGCCGGCGAGCACGGCGACGATCACGGCGATGTAGAGGTAATGCGTCCGGTCCCGCTTCTGCTGCGGTGCGGTCTCCTCGGTCGTCCCCCCGGGCGGTGGGGTGTGTGCGGCCACGGCTGACTCCTCGGTCTTCGGTCCTGCGCCGGTCTGCGGCTCTGCAACCCGTACGCGGCCCGTGTCGTGCCGGTACGCGGCCCGTACGCAGAACAGTCCCGGTGACTATGCACGGCGTTGTGGCGCCCGTCACCCTTGCGTGCATTTCGTTCACGCGTCAAGGAACGGGCAGACTGTCGGCCATGCCACGTTCCCGACGGGGGGACCCGCCGCGCAGCGCGCGCCCAGCACCTGGTGCGACGGGCGCGCGCCGCCCTCGCGTCCGGTGGCCGCGCAGCCTGGCCGGGCAGTTGTTCGCCGTGCAGGTGGCGCTGGTCGGCGTGGTGGTGGCGGGGTACGCCGCTTTCGCGTACGTCAGCGCCGGGCGGCAGGCCGAGGAGACCGCGCGGCGGCAGACGACGGCGGTGGCCGCCGCGGTCGCCGACGCGCCCGCGGTGGCGCGCGCGGTGCGCTCGGCCGATCCCACCGCGGAACTCCAGCCGTACACCGAGCGGCTGCGGCGGGCCGCCGGGGTCGACTTCATCGTGGTCATGGACCCGGCGGGCAGGCGGTGGACGCACCCCGAGCCGTCCGCCATCGGCCGCACCTACCTGGGACGCACCGAGGAGGCGCGGGCGGGCCGGACCTACACCGAGACGCACCGGGGCCGGCTCGGCCCTTCCGTACGGGTGATCACGCCGGTGCGGGACCGGGAGGACGGCGGGCGCATCGTCGCCCTGGTCAGCTCCGGCATCACCGTCGAGGCGATCAGCGACGGGCTGCGGCGGGAGGTGCTGGCGCTGTCCGCCGTCGCGGCCGGGGCGCTCGCGCTGGGCGGACTCGGCACGTACCTCGTCAACGCGCGGCTGCGCCGGCACACCCACGGCATGAACGCCGCGGAGATCGGCCGCCTGCACGACTACCACGAGGCGGCGCTGCACGCGGTGCGCGAGGGGCTGCTGATGCTGGACGGGCAGCGGCGGGTGGCGCTCCTCAACGACGGGGCGCGCGAACTCCTCGGCCTGCGCGGCGACCCCGTCGGGCGGCCCGTCACCGGGCTCGGCCTGCCCGCGCCCCTCACCGACACCCTCCTCTCCCCCGCCCCGCACACCGACGAACTCCACCTCACCGACGACCGGGTGCTGGTCGTCAACACCTCGCCGGTCTCCGGCGGCGAACGGCGCGGCACCGTCGTCACCCTCCGCGACCACACCGAACTCCAGGCCCTCTCCGGCGAGCTGGACTCCGTGCGCGGGGTCACCCGGGCGCTGCGCTCGCAGGCGCACGAGGCCGCCAACCGGCTGCACACCGTCGTCTCCCTGGTCGAGCTGGGCCGTACGGACGAGGCCGTGGAGTTCGCCACCGCCGAACTGGAGCTGGCCCAGGCCCTGACCGACCAGGTCGTCGGCGCGGTCGCCGAACCCGTCCTCGCCGCCCTGCTCCTCGGCAAGGCCGCGCAGGCCCACGAGCACGGCGTCGAGCTGGAGCTGACCGCCGACAGCCGGATCGACGACGGCGTACTGCCCGCGTCCCTGCCGCCGCGCGACCTGGTCACGGTCCTCGGCAACCTCCTGGACAACGCGATCGAGGCGGCGCCGGAGGGCGCCCGGGTGCGGGTCACCGCGCTGGCCGACGGCGGGGAACTGCTGCTGCGGGTGGCGGACAACGGCGGCGGCGTACGGGGAGCGGCGGACGCGGAGGACGTGTTCCGGTGGGGGTGGAGCACGAAGGGCGGCGCGGGCCGCGGGCTGGGACTGGCGCTCGTACGGCAGGCCGTGCGGCGGCACGGCGGGACCGTACGGGCGGGTGCGGCGCCCGAGGGCGGCGCCGAGTTCACGGTACGTCTGCCGCTGCCCGCCCCGGCCGGGGCGGGCACCGCCGGATGACCGGGCCGCACACGGAAGCCGCGCCGCCGCTGCGGGTGCTCGTCGTCGAGGACGACCCGGTGGCGGCGGACGCCCATGCCCTGTACGTGGGCCGGGTGCCGGGGTTCGCCGTGTCGGGGACGGTGCGTTCCGTCGCCGGGGCCCGGCGGCACCTGGACCGGCACCGCGTCGACCTGATCCTGCTGGACCTCTTCCTGCCGGACGGGCACGGCCTGGCGTTCGTCCGGTCGCTGCGGGCGGCCGGGTACGGCGCCGACGTCATCGCCGTCACCTCGGCGCGTGATCTGGCCGTCGTCCGGGAGGGTGTCTCGCTCGGCGTCGTGCAGTACGTGCTGAAGCCGTTCACGTTCGCCACGCTGCGCGACCGGCTGCTGCGGTACGCCGCCTTCCGCGCGACCGCCGGCGAGGCCAGCGGGCAGGACGAGGTGGACCGGGCCCTCGCGGCCCTGCGCGCGCCGCAGCCCGCCGCGCTGCCCAAGGGGCTGACCGCGGCGACCCTGCGCCTGGTGACCGACGCGCTGCGTGCCGCCCCCGGCGGCCTCGGCGCCACCGCGGCCGCCGAACAGATCGGCATCTCCCGTATCACGGCCCGCCGTTACCTCGAACATCTCGTCGACACGGGCCGGGCCGCCCGCGCCCCGCAGTACGGTCAGGTGGGCCGTCCCGAATTGCGGTACCGCTGGATGGGGCATTGACCTCCCTTTATCCCTGACTTACGGTCACCGGGCAGACTGCCGTGGCTAGTTGGAGGTCATGCCGTGCGCCGCACCGCTCCGATGGCTCTGCTCACCTCCGCCGTGCTGGCCGCCGGCGCGCTCACCGCCTGCGGCGGCTCGGGAGGTGACAAGAACACCGTCGAGGTCGCGTTCATCAAGGACACCAACAACAAGGTGACGGTCCGGGACGACTACATCGAGGCGGTGGCCCGCGCGTTCGAGAAGGCCCACCCCGGCAAAAAGGTCAAGCTGCTTCCGATCCAGGCGTCCGAGAACGACTACTACGCCAAGATCCAGCAGATGATGCGCTCCCCGAAGACCGCCCCCGACCTGGTCTACGAGGACACCTTTCTGATCAACTCGGACATCACCGCCGGGCTGCTGCGCCCGCTGGACGACCACCTCGCCACGTGGGCGGACTGGAAACAGTTCGAACCGGCCGCGAAGGCCGCCGCGCGGGCGCAGGACGGCAGGACGTACGGCGTACCGGACGGCACGGACACCCGCGGCCTGTGGTTCAACAAGAAGATCTTCAAGAAAGCCGGACTCCCGCAGAACTGGCAGCCGAAGACCTGGGACGAGGTGCTGGACGCGGCCCGCACCGTAAAGCGCGAGGTCCCCGGCGTCATCCCGCTGAACGTCTACACCGGCAAGGGCGCGGGCGAGGCCGCCGTGATGCAGGGCTTCGAGATGCTGCTGTACGGCACCGGCAAGGACCAGCTCTACGACCCGGCGGCGAAGAAGTGGGTCACCGGGAGCAAGGGTTTCCGGGACAGTCTGGAGTTCATCCGCACCGTGTACGCGGAGAAGCTGGGTCCCGACGTGTCCGACGCGCTCAGCCCCAACATCCAGACCAACGTCGCCACCGAGCTGATGCCCGAGGAGAAGCTCGCGATCAACCTGGACGGCTCGTGGCTGGGCCAGCAGTGGCAGCCGAAGGGCGGCGGCAAGCCGTGGCCCGAGTGGCCGACGACGCTGGGCCGGACGGCGTTCCCCACCCAGAACGGCGCGGCACCCGGCCGGGTCAGCCTGGCGGGCGGCTGGACCTGGTCGGTACCGCGGCAGGCGCAACAGCCCGACCTGGCGTGGAAGCTGATCGAGACGTTCCAGACGCGGCGCAACGCGCTGGAGTGGTGTGTGCGCGGCGCCCAGATCGCCGTACGCAAGGACGTGGCGGCGGACCCCGCGTACCTGAAGTCCCTCCCGGGCATCGACTTCTTCACCGACCTGGTGCGGGTCAGCCACTACCGTCCGGCGCTGCCCGTCTACCCCAAGGTGTCGGCGGCGATCGGCGAGGCGATGGAGGCGGTCACCTCCGGTGACGCGACGCCGCGGAAGGCAGCAGCGGACTACGACGAGCAGTTGAAGTCCGTCGTGGACGGACAGGTCGTCGCCAAGCCATGAGCCGGTCCGCCACCACGACCAGCGCGCACGGCACGGCGGGCCGCGGTGCACGGCCCCGCCGTACGGCCCTGCTGCGCTGGACACCGCTGGCCCCCGCGACCGTCCTGCTGCTGCTCTTCCTCGCCGGGCCCATCGGCTACTGCGTCTACATCGCCTTCACCGACACGCAGCTGACCGGCCAGGAGTCCGCCTCCTTCGTGGGTCTGGACAACTTCCGGCACGCCTTCGGCGACCCCGCGTTCCTGAACGCCGTCGTCCTGACCCTGGTCTTCACCCTGATCTCGTCGGTCCTGGGCCAGAACACCCTCGGCCTGGCACTCGCCGCGCTGATGCGGCGCGCCTCCAAGACCGTCCGCACGGTCACCGGCGCGGTCGTCCTCACCGCCTGGGTGCTGCCGGAGATCGTCGCGGGCTTCCTGCTGTACACGTTCTTCGAGCGGCGCGGCACACTCAACGCGATCCTGGACTGGCTGCACCTGCCGTCGCAGAACTGGCTGTTCACGCTGCCGATCCTGGCCGTGTCGTGCGCCAACGTCTGGCGGGGCACGGCCTTCTCGATGCTGATCTACTCGGCCGCGCTCTCCGAAATCCCCCAGGAGGTCACCGAGTCCGCCGAGGTGGACGGGGCGAGCGGCCGGCAGCGGCTGTGGCACGTGACGCTGCCGATGATCCGCCGCTCCATCGGCACCAACCTGATGCTCAACACCCTCCAGACCCTCTCCGTGTTCGGGCTGATCTGGGCCATGACCCGCGGTGGGCCCGGCAACCGCAGCCAGACCCTGCCGGTGTTCATGTACGACCAGGCGTTCCTGAAGTCGCTGATCGGGTACGGCACCGCCGTCGCCCTGCTGCTGCTCGTGGTGGGCGCCCTCTTCTCCGTCGTCTACCTGCGTCTGCTGCGCGAGGAGGTGTGACGCGGTTGCCCGCCTCCCGTGCCCGGCCACTGCTGACCCGCCGCACCCGGCACCGCCTCGCCGCCGACGCGGCGCTGTTCGCCGTGACCGCCGCCTTCGCCGTACCGCTGGCCTGGCTGGTGCTCGCCTCGCTGGACACCGAGGCGACGCTGCGGGTCCGCGTACCGGGATCACCGTCGCTGGACAACTTCTCGGCGGTCCTGACGGACGAGATCACCTTCACGCCGATGCGCAACAGCCTGGTGCTGTGCGGCAGCGCCACCGCCCTGACGGTCGCCTGCGCGGCGCTGGCGGCCTATCCGCTGTCCCGCTACCGCTCCCGGTTCAGCCGCCCGTACCTGCTGACCGTCCTGTTCGCCACCTGCCTGCCCGTCACCGCGGTCATGGTCCCGGTGTACGCGCTGTTCGTCCAGGTCGATCTGATCGACACCGTGTACGGCACCGCGCTGTTCCTCGCCGCCTCCCAGCTCCCGTTCGCCATCTGGCTGATGAAGAACTTCATGGACGGCATCCCCAAGGTCCTCGAAGAGGCCGCCTGGACCGACGGCGCGTCCTGGTTCCAGACGCTGTGGCGGGTGATCCTGCCGCTGATGGGGCCGGGTGTCACGGTCGTGACCGTCTACACCTTCGCCATCATGTGGGGCAACTTCTTCGTCCCGTTCCTGCTGCTCCTGTCCCCCGGGCAACTGCCCGCCTCCGTCAGCATCTTCACCTTCTTCGGCAACTACGGCGCCATCGCCTTCGGCCAACTGGCGGCGTTCTCGATCCTGTACTCGACGCCGGTCGTCCTGCTGTACGTGCTGATCTCGCGCCGGCTGGGCGGCGGGTTCGCGCTGGGCGGCGCGGTGAAGGGCTGACCCGTCCCTCCCGAGGAGGAATCGTGAGACCGAGACCCGTCGCCGTGCTCCGTTCCCTGACCGTGCTGACCGCTGCCGCGGTGGCTGCCCTGTCCACCGTGCCGACAGCGGCTGCCGCCCCGACGGCGGTCCGCGGCGGCAACGTCCTGTACAGCGCGTCCGGCCGCTGCACCGTCGGCTTCAACGCCACCAAGGGCGGCAGCTATTACGCGATCATGGAGGGCCGGTGTGCGGGCGGCGCCCAGGACTGGTACGCCGACGCGGCCCGTACCGTCCACGTCGGCGTCACCGAGGCCGTGCGCTTCCCCGGCGAGGACTACGCCCTCGTCCGCTACACCAGCCCGGCCGTCTCCTACCCCGGCGAGGTCGACCTCGGCGGCGGCCGGTACCTCGACGTCACCGGCGCCGCCCGGCCCGTCGTCGGCCGGTCGGTGTGCCTGCCCGGTTCCGCGACCGGGCAGCACTGCGGGCGGGTGGACGCCGTGAACGTCAGCGTGAACCACCCGGAGGGCACCGTGTACGGGCTCGTCCGGACGTCGGCCTGCACCGAGCCGGGTACGGCCGCGGGCCGCCCCGCCGTCTCCGGCAGCACCGCCGTCGGCCTCGCCACGGGCGGCAGCGGCGCCTGCGCCTCCGGCGGCACCACCTACCTCCAGCCGGTCGTCCCGGTCCTCCAGGCGTTCGGCCTCACCCTGCACTGAGGGAACGCCGCGCCGGCGCGGTCCCGGCGGCTCACCGGCAGTACCAGTCGGACGGCACGCCCCGCGCCGTCTGCCCCCAGTGGCCCTCCCGGCTCAGCCGGCAGATGTTCTCGGCCGTCGCACCGACATCGACGGACCACTCCCGCACCGTGCCGTCCGCGCTGCCGCTGACCAGCGACCGGCCGCCGGGCCAGTACGACAGGGACAGCACACTGCCGGTGTGCCCGGACAGCACGGCCGTCGTACTGCGGGCGGCCACGTCCCACAGGCGTACGGTGTCGTCGTCCCCGCCCGAGGCCAGGAAGCGGCTGTCCGGACTGAAGGCCAGCGAGGCGACACTGCTGGAGTGACCGCGCAGCGTGGCGGCCAGGCGGCGCCCCGGAACGTCCCACAGCAGGATGTCGTGGTCCGTGCCGGACGTGGCCAGGGTCTTGCCGTCGTCGGCGAAGGCGGCGGCGAAGACCGGGTAGGAACGGCCGGTGAACCGGGCGACCTCTTCGAGGGTGACCGTGTCCCACAGCCGTACGACGCCCCGGTTGTGGGCGTTCTCGGTGACCGCCAGGTTCCTGCCGTCCGGCGAGAAGGTGACGGTGGAGCCGCTGCCCGAGAGCTGGCGCGCGGCCGTACGCCGGTGACGCGCCACGTCCCACAGGAACAGGTGGCGGTCGTCCCCGACGCTGGCCAGCCGCTTGCCGTCCTTCGAGAAGGCCACCTGCCGTACGGTGTTGGTGTGCCCGCGCAGCGCGGCGAGCATCCGGCCGGAGCGCACGTCCCACAGCCGGACCGTACGGTCGGCGTGCACGGACGCGAAGACATCACCCCTCGGTGAGAACTCCAGACTGGTGATCGCCCCGGGCGGTGCGGCGAGCGACCGCAGCGGCCGCGGCCGGTCGGCGGACCACAGCGTCAGCTCGCTGCCCGCGGCGGCGATGGTCCGGCCGTCCGGGGACACCGCGACCGAGGTGATCCCGCCCTCCCGGCCGCCGAGCCGCTCCCGGCCGTGGCCGGCGGCGCGCCACAGCCGGACCGTGCCGGTGTCGTCGTCCGCCGGCGCGGCCAGGGCGGTGCCGTTGCGCGCGTAGGACAGCGCGCTCGCCGACTCCACGCGCGCCGTGAACTTCTCCCGCGCGTGCCGGCGGTTCACGTCCCACAGCCGGACGATGCCGTCGTAGCTGCCCACGGCGAGGGTACGGCGGTCCGGCGACCAGGCCAGGGCGGTGACCCGGTCGGCCGTACCGGTGAGTTCGCCCGCCCGGCGCCGGCTCGCGACGTCCCACAGCCGTACCGTACGGTCCCCGCCTCCGCTGGCGAGGCTCCGCCCGTCCGGGCTGAAGGCCAGCGCGAACACCGGCTGGACGTGTCCGGTGAGGGTGGCCAGCGGCCGGTGGGTGCGCGCGTCCCACAGCCGGACCGTACGGTCGTCACCGGCCGACGCCAGGACCTTCCCGTCCGGCGAGAAGGACACCGCCGTCACATTGCCCTGGTGCCCGGTGAGGTCGGCGACCGGGCGCCGCGAGGCGACGTCCCACAGCCGGACCGCCTCGCCCGTACTGCCGGACGCGAGGGTGCGGCTGTCCTGGGAGAAGGACAGCGACATCACCCGTCCCGAAGGGCCGTCCAGCACGCCGAGCAGGCGGCGGTTCGCGACGTCCCACAGCCGTACGGTGGTGTCGTCCCCGGCGCTCGCGAGGTACCGGCCGTCCGGGCTGAAGGCGAGGGCGTAGACCGGGCCGATGTGGCCGATCAAGGTGCCGCGCAGCCGGTCGGTGGCGGTGTCCCACAGCTTGACCGTACGGTCCACCGAGCCGGTGGCCAGGGTGCGGCCGTCCGGGCTGAAGGCCACGGCCGTCACGACGCCGGTGTGGCCGGTGAACTGGTTGGCGCGGAACGCGCCGTAGGCGCTCAGCAGACTGCCCCGCGCCTCGACCGTCGCCGCCTGCCGGTAGCCGTACAGCGCGGTCAGTGCCGCCGCCTGGGGCTGCTCCCGGCGCAGCTCGGCGGCCTCCGCCGCGTACTGCCGGGACACCGCGATCCGGCGCTGCGCCTCGGCGTCCGCCCGCTGTTCGAAGGCGATGCCCGCGGCGATCAGGGCGAGCACGAGCAGGGTGCCGAGCGACGCGGTGAGCCAGCGGGCACGGCGGCCGCGACGCCGGTCGGCGCCGGTGGCGCTGCGCAGGAAGTCCCGTTCCAGGGCGTTGAGCGCGGCGCCGTGCGCCCGCGCCCAGGCCTGCGCGCCGGCCAACTGCGCGCCCCGGTACAACGCGCCCGCGTCGCGGCCCAGTTCGTGCCACGCCTCGGCGGCCGTGGTGAGCCTGCGGTGGGTCCGCAGCGCCTCCCGGTCCTCGTCGAGCCAGTGCCGCAGCCGGGGCCACGCCCGGATCACGGCCTCGTGGGCGACCTCGACCGTCCCCTCGGACACCACCACCAGCCGGGCGGCGGCCAGCTTGCGCAGCAGCCCGTCGATCTCCTGCGGCTCGGCCAGACCGTCCAGTTCGCGGCGGGCCAGCCGGCGCCGGGTGTCCTCCGTCCCCTCGCCGAGCGCGGTCAGCCGCAGGAACACCGCCCGCAGCACGTCCCGCTGCCGGGGCGCGGCCTCCTCGTACATCCGCTCGGCGGTCTGCGCGACGGCGCCCCGCATCCCGCCGGTGGCGCGGTAGTCGGCCAGCCGCAGGGTGTCGCCGCTCCGCCGCTGCCACGCCTCCCGCATCGCGTGCCCGACCAGCGGCAGCGCGCCCGGCTGGCCGGCCGCCTCGGCGAGCACCGCCTCCACCAGGTCGGCGTCCACCTGGACGCCGGACCGGACGGCGGGCTCGGCGATGATGTCCCGCAACTCGGCCCGGCTGGGCGGCCCGACGGGTAGCTGGGCGGCCGTACGCAACACGGCGACCAGTCCCGGGTGGACGAAGCAGCGCGCGTAGAAGTCGGCCCGGATGCCGACGGCCAGCCGGATCCGCCGGTCGTCGGAGCGGGCCAGGTCGGCCACCGCGCCGAGGAAGGCGGTGCGTTCGGCCTCGTCGGCGCAGAGCGTGAAGACCTCCTCGAACTGGTCGACGACCAGCAGCGCGCGGGCGGAGTCGGGCCGCGCGGCGAGCCAGGTGCGCAGGGCCAGGTCGAGCGCGGCGGGGTCGTCGTCCATGCTGCGGCGGAGGGGGGTGGCGGGGGTTTCGGGGGCGGGGGTTTCGGGGGCGGGGGTTTCGGGAGTGGGGGTTTCGGGAGTGGGGGTTTCGGGGGCGGGGGTTTCGGGAGTGGGGGTTTCGGGGGTGAGGGCTTCGGGGGCGGGAGTGGGGCCGACGTCCGTACGCGCCTGCTCGTCCGTACGCGCCTGCTCGTCCATATCCGCGGCCCCGCCCGCCCCCGTCCCCCCTTCGGCCCCGGCCCCGGCCTCCTCCCCCGCGGCCCCCACCGCCGCGGCCGCCTCGCCCACCGCGGGAACCGTGTCGGCGGCCGGGCCTCCGCCGCCCGGCGGGCCGGGTTCCGCCACCAGGCGGGCCACCGCCGCCGCCAGGGCGGTGAGCGGCCGCTCTCCCGGGGTCAGCAGTACGGGGTGCCAGTGCGCGCCGAGGTGGGGCAGCAGCCCGGCCCGCAGCAAGGAGGACTTGCCGCTTCCGGAGGCGCCGAAGACCACGGTGAGCGCGTGCTGTTCGACGCGTCCGGACAGTTCCTTGATGAGGGTCGCCCGGCCGAAGTACTCGGCGGCGTTGGCCGCCTCGAAGGCGGCCAGCCCCGGGTACGGGCACCGGGCCGTGAGCGGTTCGTCGCCGCCGGCCCCGGCGGCCGCCCGCCACCGCGCCTCCCACTCGGCACGCTCCCCGCCGCACGCCTGGGCGTAGGCCAGCACGACGTCCAGCGTCGCCAGCCGCTCCCCCTTGGCCGCCTCCGCCAGGGTGCTGGCCGAATAGTGCGCCGTTTTGGCGAGCGTGCGGTAGCTCGGCGTCCCGGCCCGCTGCCGCAGTTGCCGGAGTTCCCAGGCCAGCCGCTCCACCGGCCCGGCCTGCGGATCCACCGGCCGTTCGGGCCGTCCCAGCCGGGGCTTGTGCTGTCCTCCCCCTGCGATCCCCGCCACCTTCTTCCTGCGCCGGGGCCGCCCCCCGCGGCCCGATCTCCCATTGTCCGACTTGTTTGTCCCGGGCGAGCTGCACTTTCGGACAACTCCGCGGCGTTGCACAGTCGATGTCTCCGGCGCCGTCGGGGTGGCAAACGGGGGTGGTGCGAGTACCGCGCGTCCTCGCGCCGCAAGCACCCCGACGCGCCGGACATCCAAAACCCGGTGTCCAGCGCCCGGGGTGAGCGGGGCGGACTCCGAGCCGCCGTAGCTTCCTACGACTTCGCTTCCTGTACCTCCGCACCATAGGTGCGCCGGTGCCGCCGCCCCTACCGTGTGCCGGTGACCACGCACCCCACCGGCGGACCGCCCGGACCGCCGTTCGACGCCGCGGCGGCGCGGCGGCTGCGCGAGGCGCTCGGCATGACGCACGCGCATGTCGCGTACGGGCTCTGGGCGGCGTACGGGCTACGGGTGCCGCCCGCGGCCGTGGCCGCCTGGGAGCGGGGCGAGGCGTCACCTTCGGAAGCCGAGCTGGCCGCGCTGGCCGGGGCCCTGTGGTGCGCGCCGGGCGAACTGCTCGCGGCGCCGCGCACCTTGCGCGAACACCGGCTCGCGCGCGGCCTGGCGGCGGACGACCTGGCGCTGCGCATCGGGATGGACCCCGCCACGTACGCGCGGACGGAGGCGGCCGGGACCTGGTCCGGCAACGACCGGCAGGCGGCCGGGCTGGCCGAGGCGCTGCGGCTGCCGCCCCGCGCGCTGATCCGGCTGACCGGCCGGGACGCCCGGCTCACCGAACTGCTGCGCAGTGCCACGACCACCCGCTGGCAGGCGTACGTACGGCCGGTCGCCAAGCTCGTCCCGCTGCCGAGGCCGCGTGTGCAGGCGGCACTCCGGGGGCTGCACGGCGACTACCAAGGGCTGATGGCCGCTTCGCTGAACTGGGGCGGTGGCGGGAGCGCCGACGCATCGGGGCACGCCGGGCAGACGTTCCTCGATGGCATCCTGGAGACGTTCTGGGCGCGCACCGGCGGTGGCTGACCGCGTCCGGTCCCGACGA
This sequence comes from Streptomyces sp. NPDC026394, assembly GCF_055567735.1. Lineage (NCBI taxonomy): Bacteria > Bacillati > Actinomycetota > Actinomycetes > Kitasatosporales > Streptomycetaceae > Streptomyces > Streptomyces sp. NPDC026394. Next base: position 594,558 of record NZ_JBVHPX010000001.1, on the reverse strand, counting down.
CGGGGAGGGCACAGGTGGACGGGACGGCGGGCGGGACGCCGGGCCGGGCGGCGGAGGCGGTGACGTGGGCGGCGGCCGACGGCTCCGGGGTCACCGCGGACTTCTGGTTCGACCCGGTCTGTCCGTACACCTGGATCGCCGCGCAGTGGCTCCGGGAAGTGACCCGGGTCCGCCCGGTCGGGGTACGGCTGCGGCTGATGAGCCTCCAAGTGCTCAACGAGGGCCGTGAGGTCAACCCCGAGGACCCGGACGGCGAGTGGGGCGCGTACCTGTGGGCGCCGGTACGGGCCTGCGCGGCGGTGGAACAGCGGTACGGGCACGAGGCGCTGGGCCGCTTCTACCGGGCGCTCGGCGTCCGGCTGCACCACCGGGGCGAGTGGGACGGGATCGAGCGCGCGCTGTCGGACGCGGGACTGCCGCGCGAGGTGGCCGCGGCGGCGTGGACCACGGAGTACGACGCGGCGGTCCGGGCCTCGCACGCGCGCGCCGTCGCCCTGGTCGGAACGGACGTCGGCACGCCGGTCGTCGCGGTGGGCGGGGTGGCCTTCTTCGGACCGGTGGTCTCCCCCGCACCCCGGGGAGAGGCGGCGGGACGGCTGTGGGACGGTCTCCTGAAGCTCGCTTCCGTACCGGGCTTTCACGAGCTGCGCCGCCCGGCCGCCGCACCGGACTTCGGGCCCGGACCGGCCGCCGGGGCCTCTCCTCGTGTCGGCCACAAGTCGGACGTCCGTCCCCCCACGGGATGACGGCTCCCGCCCGGGTCGGACTTCCGGCCGGTACCGCTTTCACCACTTCGGACTGAGGCATCGGGGCCCCGGACCACGAAGAATGGGACTGCACCACCCACCTGGCTCCCGGGCCCCTTCCGGCCCCGCGAGACCGGTGTTCCGCCGGGGCCCGACCGCCCCGGCGGCCCCGCCCGTCCCCTTCCCAGGAGTTCACCCGTGTCCCACGCGGCCGCTTTCCCCGCCCCCGCCCGAGCCACCGCGGCCGTCGCCGCCCGTGCCACGGACCTGAGCAAGGTCTACGGGCAGGGGGAGACCCAGGTGGTCGCGCTGGACCAGGTGTCCGTCGAGTTCGGCCGGGGCCGCTTCACCGCGATCATGGGGCCGTCCGGTTCCGGCAAGTCCACGCTGATGCACTGCATGGCGGGCCTGGACTCCATATCGTCCGGCTCGGCCCTGATCGGGGACACCGAGCTGACCGGTCTGAACGACAAGAAGCTCACCCAGCTCCGCCGCGACAAGATCGGCTTCATCTTCCAGGCGTTCAACCTGCTGCCGACGCTGACCGCGCTGGAGAACATCACGCTGCCGATGGACATCGCGGGCCGCAGGCCCGACCGGAACTGGCTGGACCGCATCGTGCAGACCGTCGGCCTGTCCGGGCGGCTCAAGCACCGGCCCGCGCAGCTCTCCGGCGGCCAGCAGCAGCGCGTCGCGGTGGCCCGCGCGCTCGCCTCCCAGCCCGAGATCATCTTCGCCGACGAGCCGACCGGCAACCTCGACTCCCGCTCCGGCGCCGAGGTGCTCGGCTTCCTGCGCGAATCCGTACGGGCGATGCAGCAGACCGTCGTCATGGTCACCCACGACCCGGTCGCCGCCGCCTACGCGGACCGGGTGATCTTCCTCGCCGACGGCCGGATCGTCGAGGAGCTGTACGAGCCGACCGCCGACGCCGTCCTGGACCGGATGCGGCTGTTCGACGCCAAGAACCGTACGAGCTGACCCGCCGCCGACACCTCACCCCAGGACTGACACCACCACCATGTTCCGAACCGCCCTGCGCAACGTGCTCGCGCACAAAGCCCGCCTGATGATGACCGCCCTCGCGGTCCTCCTCGGCGTGGCCTTCGTCTCCGGCACCCTGGTCTTCAGCGACACGGTCGGCGAGGCCGTCAAGAAGGCTTCGGCCAAGAGCTTCAAGGACGTGGCCGTCTCCGTACAGGCCACCTCGGGCGACGCGCCGCCCATCCCCGAGGACGGGCAGAACCGCACGACCCTGCTCACCGACCGGCTGGCCGACCAGGTCCGCGCGCTGCCGGGCGTGGCCGCCGTGCACGCCAACGTCAGCGGCCGCGCCACCGTCGCCGACAAGGACAACCAGCCGATCGGCAACGACTGGCAGAACGTGGCCACCAACTACCAGCCGGGCGCGGGCGGCAAGGACAGCCGCTACCCGGTCGTCCAGGGCCGCGGCCCGGCCTCGGCCGGCGAGATCGCCCTCGACGAGGCCACCGCCGAGAAGGGCGGCCTGAAGCTCGGCGACACCGTGCGCTTCGCCACCGACGGACCGGCCCTGCACAAGAAGCTCGTCGGTATCGTCCACTCCGAGGACCCGCAGGTCACCGCGGGCGGCAGCCTCGCGCTGTTCGACACCGCCACCGCCCAGAAGCTGTTCGTGCACCCCGGCCAGTACGACGAACTCGTGGTGGCCGCCAAGCCCGGCACCGACGAGAAGGCGCTGACCGCCGCGGTCGAGAAGCTGCTGCCGAAGGACCGCGCGACGGCCACCAGCGGCGCCGTGCTCGCCGCCGAGCAGGCCAAGATGGTCGAGCAGAGCAACCAGGCGATGAGCAAGACACTGCTGGTCTTCGCCGGTATCGCGCTGTTCGTCGGCATCTTCATCATCGCCAACACCTTCACCATGCTCATCTCCCAGCGCAGCCGCGAGATCGCGCTGATGCGGGCGATCGGCGCCTCCCGCCGCCAGGTGGTGCGCTCGGTGCTCGCCGAGGCGGGCCTGCTCGGCCTGGTCTCCTCCGTCGTCGGCTTCGCCCTCGGCACCGGCATCGCGGTCACCATGCGCGCCGTGCTCAACGCCAACGGCGCCGGCTTCCCCGACGGCCCGCTGGTCATCAGCCCCAACTCCGTACTGTCCGCGCTCGGCGTCGGCGTGCTGGTGACCGTACTGGCCGCCTGGCTGCCCTCCCGCAAGGCCGCGAAGATCGCCCCGGTCGAGGCGCTGAACACCGTGGACGCGGCGCCCAGGCTGCGCGGCCTGGTCGTCCGCAACACCATCGGCGCGGTCGTCACCGCCGCCGGCGTCGCGATCATGCTCTATGTGTCCACCCTGAAGGACGCCGAGGACATCACGCCCGCCATGGCGGGCTCGGCGCTCACCCTGGTCGGCGTCATCATCCTCGCGCCGCTGCTGTCCCGGCCGCTGGTCTCGCTGGTCGGCAAGGTCACCACCCGGGTCTTCGGCGTCAGCGGCAAGCTGGCCAAGGAGAACGCGCTGCGCAACCCGCGCCGCACCGCCGCCACCGCCTCCGCGCTGATGATCGGCCTCACCCTGATCACCGGCATGACGGTCGCCGGCGTCTCGGGCCAGCGGGCCTCGGACGAGATGGCCGCCCAGGGCCTGACCGCGGACTACCAGGTCACCACGGCCAACTTCCGCGGCCTGGAGCCCGAACTGACGAAGAAGGCCGCGCGGCTGCCCGGCGTGCAGGCGGCGGTGCCCTTCCGTTCGGCCGCCTTCGAGACGGACGGCGGCAGCGGCTACGGCTCGATCACCGGCACCGACCTCGCGCACCTCGACAAGGTCACCGACCTCACGTTCGTCAGCGGATCGATGGACGCCGTGCGCGACGGCGGGGTCGCGGTCTCCCGCAGCCGGGCGGAGAAGCTGCACTGGAAGACGGGCGAGACCCACGAGGTGGGCTTCTTCACCGGCACGGAGAAGAAGGAGAAGGCCCGGCTGAAGGTCGCCGGCGTCTACGAGGACAACGCCACCGTCGGCGACCTGTTCGGCTCCACCGCGCTGGTCGACCCGCACAACAAGCCCGTCAAGGACGAGAAGGTCCTGGTCAAGACGGCCGACGGGCCCGACGCCGGGCTGGAGAAGGAGATCCGCAAGGCCCTCGGCGACAGCCCGCTGCTCAAGGTCCAGGACAAGGACGCGCTGCGCAAGGAGAACGCCGGCAGCATCGACACCGTCCTGAACATGGTCTACGGACTGCTCGGCATGGCTGTGATCATCGCGGTGGTGGGTGTCGTCAACACCCTGGCCATGTCGGTCTTCGAACGCACCCGTGAGATCGGGATGCTGCGCGCCATCGGCCTCGCCCGCAGCGGCATCAAGCAGATGGTCCGCCTGGAGTCCGTCGTCATCTCCCTGTTCGGCGCGGTGCTCGGCATCGGCGTGGGCGTCTTCCTCGCCTGGGCCGGCGGCAAGATGGCGGCCGGCGCGATGCCGACGTACGAGATGATCCTGCCGTGGGACCGCCTGGGCATCTTCCTGGCGATCGCCCTGGTCGTCGGCGTCCTCGCCGCCGCCTGGCCGGCCCGCCGCGCCGCCCGTCTGAACATGCTGGAGTCCATCGGCGCCCAGTGACCCCGAAGGCGCCTGCTCCGCCCGCCCGTCCGCCCCGTCCCTCTTCCCCCAGGGACGGGGCGGACGTCTTCGTGCACCGGGGACTGCGCCGAAGAAGGGTTCGGCCGCCCCGAAAGGGCAACTCGCAGCGGCATGGCAGCCGAATCCTCGTCCGAGAAACCCACCACGCTGATGGCCCACTCGTGGTGGTCCGTACTGCGGCGTACGGTCAAGGAGTTCGTGGACGACGAGCTCCACGACCGCGCCGCGGGCCTCACGTACTACGGGGTGCTCTCCCTCTTCCCCGCGCTGCTGGTGCTGGTCTCGATGCTCGGGGTGATCGGGAAGTCGGCGACCGACGCCGTGCTCGGCACCCTTGAGGAGATCACGCCGGACGCCGCTCAGCAGATCCTGAGCGGCGCGGTGCGCCAGCTCCAGAACGGGCCCGGTACGGGCAGTGTGCTGGCCGTGCTGGGGCTGCTGGCCGCGCTGTGGTCGGCCTCCAGCTACATCGCGGCCTTCATCCGGGCCGCCAACGCCGTCTACGACCTGCCGGAGGGGCGGCCGGCGTGGAAGACCCTGCCACTGCGGCTGGGTGTGACAGTGGTGCTGATGGTGCTGCTGGCCGCCAGTGCGGTGATCGTGGTCTTCACCGGCTCGCTGGCCCGGCAGGCGGGCCGCGGCCTGGGCATCGGTGACACCGGTCTGGCGGTCTGGTCGGTCGCCAAGTGGCCCGTCCTGGTCCTGCTCGTGGTGCTGATGATCACCATCCTGTACCGCGCCACGCCGAACGTGCGGAACCAGGGGCTGCGGTGGCTGACCCCCGGCAGTTTCCTGGCCGTCGCCCTGTGGCTGGCCGCCTCGGCGGGCTTCGCGCTGTACGTCGCGAACTTCGGCTCGTACAACAAGACGTACGGCACCCTGGCGGGCGTCGTGATCTTCCTGGTCTGGCTGTGGCTGTCGAACCTGGCGGTCCTGCTGGGTCTGGAGTTCGACGCCGAGCTGGCCCGGCAGCGGGCGATCACCGAGGGGCACCCGTCGCGGGAGGAGCCGTACGTGGAGCCGCGGGACACCCGTACCTGGCCGGACCGCCTGCGCCGGCCGCACCGGCGCCACCGTACGGGGCGGGAGCCGTCGCCGGACCACTGAGAACGCGCCCCGGCGGCACTGCCCCAAAAAGGTGAGCGTCCGCACCACCGACGCCCCAGTGGGTACCTCTGTCCTTCCGGGGCCCCACCCACGGCGCGGACCCGAGCGCCTTTCGAGTGCTGAAGGAAACCGAGAGCAGTGACAGACGTAGCAAGCCAGGGACCGGCACCCGGCGACGACCGCCCGGTGCTCACCAACCGGCAAGGCCACCCGGTCTACGACAACCAGAACCAGCGGACGGTCGGCGCGCGCGGGCCGGCCACGCTGGAGAACTACCAGTTCATCGAGAAGATCAGCCACTTCGACCGGGAGCGCATCCCCGAGCGGGTCGTGCACGCGCGTGGCGTGACCGCGTACGGGTACTTCGAGAGCTACGGGAAGTGGGGTGACGAGCCGATCGGCCGCTTCACCCGGGCCAGGCTGTTCCAGGAGGCCGGCCGGCGCACCGAGGTCGCCGTGCGGTTCTCCACCGTGATCGGCGGCCGGGACTCCTCCGAGGCGGCCCGCGACCCGCGCGGCTTCGCGGTGAAGTTCTACACCGAGGACGGCAACTGGGACCTGGTCGGCAACAATCTGGGCGTCTTCTTCATCCGGGACGCCATCAAGTTCCCCGACGTCATCCACGCCCTCAAGCCCGACCCGGTCTCGCACGAGCAGAAGCCGGCCCGCATCTTCGACTTCATGTCGCAGACACCGGAGTCGATGCACATGCTGGTCAACCTCTTCAGCCCGCGCGGCATCCCGGCCGACTACCGGCACATGCAGGGCTTCGGCGTCAACACCTACAAATGGGTGAACGAGGCGGGGGACACCGTCCTGGTCAAGTACCACTGGCTGCCCAAGCAGGGCGTGCGCAGCATGACCGCGGCGGACGCCGCCGCCGTCCAGGCCGGGGAGCTGGGCCACGCGACGAAGGACCTGTACGAGGCGGTCCGGCGGGGCGACCACCCCGAGTGGGAACTGGTCGTCCAGATGATGAGCGACGACGACCACCCGGAGCTGGACTTCGACCCGCTGGACGACACCAAGACCTGGCCGGAGCAGGACTTCCCGCCCCGCCCGGTGGGCCGGATGGTGCTCGACCGGATGCCGGACAACTACTTCGCCGAGAACGAGCAGATCTCCTTCGGCACCGGCGTCCTCGTCGACGGCCTGGACTTCTCCGACGACAAGATGCTCGTCGGCCGGACCTTCTCCTACAGCGACACCCAGCGCTACCGCGTCGGCCCGAACTACCTCCAGCTCCCGGTCAACCGCGCCAAGCACGCCGCCGTCCACACCAACCAGCGCGACGGTCTGATGGCGTACGAGCAGGACCGGCACGGGCAGAACCCGGAGGTCAACTACGAGCCGTCGATCACCGGCGGCCTGCGGGAGGGCACCTACCCGACCCACGACGAGCAGGGGCCGGAGGTCCGTGGCCGGCTCACCCGCAAGCGCATCCCGCGCACCAACGACTACCTCCAGGCGGGCCAGCGCTTCCGGCTCATGGAGGACTGGGAGCGCGACGACCTCGTCAAGAACCTCACCGACCTGATCTCCCAGGCCGACCGGCCGGTGCAGGAGCGGATGGTGTGGCACTTCCTGCTGGTCGAGAACGAGCTGGGGCTGCGGGTCGGCGAGGGGCTGGGCATCGGCCCGAAGGACGTCGCCCATCTGGAGCCGCTGGCGAGTCAGGACCTGACGGACGAGGACCGGGAGCGGCTGTCGCGCCTCGGCGACAATCCGCCGCGGGACGTGTCCGGGCTGACCATGACCCACTGCGTACCCGACGCGCGGCATACCGTCGCCTCCTGACGGGCACGGTGAACGCACGGACGACGCCCTGCGGCACGGCCCTGCCGGCGATCCGGCGGGGCCGTGCCGCGTGTGCACCGAGGTGGTCCCCCGCGCCTCCCGCGCGCGGGGCGCCACGGGAGGAGGAACGATCGGGCATGGCAGCGGCGAAGCGGTACGCGGTCGCGGGATCGGGCCAGTGGGTGGACGACGAGGACGGGCGCCGGCTGCCGGCGGGCGAGGTGCACGCCTGGGAGCAGGGGCTGAACCAGACCGTGTGCGGTCTCTCGCTCAGCCGCTCGCAACTGGCGCGGTTCCCGCACATCGCCTGGCCCGACATCCTGCCCGAGTCCGGCGGGGCCGCGGACCGCGTCCAGCGGGTGTGCCCCCGCTGCGCGTCCGTCGCCGGCCGCCGGGGTGGTGACGCCCGCCCCCGCTGGCACCGCACCGATCCCCGGCCGTGACGGGGGCGGCGCCGCCGCCGTGCGGAGGTACGGCCGGGTTGCACGCGGGCGTACGGAACGGCGCCGCCGCGTGGACCTGCCGCGCGGCGGCGCCGGGGCGGCTACGGCGTACGGGGGCCGGGCCCCCGGGCGCTCAGCCCGGCCAGGTGCCGGTGGCCTTGCGGACGGCCACCGCGCCGCTGCGGTCCACGGCCGCCTTGACCACCGCGAGCGTCGCGCCCTGGAGCGCGGCGGCGGGCAGCACCTCACGCCAGCGGCGTTCCTCGTCCGTGGCGTTCGGCGCGTCCTCCTCGCCGCCGACCAGCTTCCACAGGCGCTTGAACAGGGCACCGGCCAGCACCCCGCCGAGGACGCCGAACGCCATCCCCAGGGGCTTGTAGAGAAGTTTGATCATCAGTGGTGTCCTTTGCTCCGGCAGGCCCGCCGGGCCTTGGTGCCCGCCTTGGCGAGCGGGCGCTGGCTCTTCTTCCTCGTCCGCAGCTCCTTACGCAGTGTCGTACGCAGCGGATACGGGCGCACCCGGGACCGGGCGCGGCGGCGCAGCACCAGGACGCCGGCCAGCAGCGCGCCGCCCGCGACGGCGGCCGTGCGGACGGCGGGGGAACCGGCCATCCGGTCCGTGACCGCCGCGGTCCGGTGCAGCGTCCGGTCCTTGACGCGGGCCGCCTTCTCCTGGGCGCGGCTCTTCACATCGGCCTTGTCGGCGAGCGCGGCGACGGTGTCGCCCAGTTCCTGCCGGGTCTGCTCGATGCGGGCGCGCAGTTCCGCCGGGCTCGCGGTGCCGTCCTTGCCGGGGTCACGGGTCATCGCCGGGCCCTCTCCTTGATCGTCTCGATGTCCTGCCGGACGCTGCGTACGGCCTCCTCGGGCACCGGCGGGGTGGCCCGGCGGATCCGCTGCCGCCCCAGCAGCCCCAGGACCGCCGCCAGCACCAGCAGCACGCCCACGACCACCAGGCCCGCCGCCCACAGCGGCAGCACCAGCCCGAGCGCGATGATCGCGGTCGCCACCAGGGCCTGGGCCGCCAGGAACGCCACCGTGCCGGCGCCGCCGAGCAGTCCGCCGCCCACGCCGAAGCGCTTGCCCTTGCGGGCCAGTTCCGTCTGCGCCAGCCGCATCTCGTCGCGCACCAGGTCGGAGAGCTGTTCCGACGCCTGGGTGACCAGTTCGTTGACCGGCCTGCTGTCCGGCCGGGCCGTCCGGTGATCCACGAAATCGCTCATTCCGGTCACGCCTCCTTCCTCGTGCGCACCGGGTACCTCCTCACGGGCCGGTTAACCGGAATGCCGGCCCGTACGGGTGCCGAGGACGTACGCCGGGCGCCGGGAACTCGTCCCGGGCAAACGCGACGGCGCGCGCTCCCCCGGCGGGGAACGCGCGCCGTCAGATGCGGAGGCGGTGGGTCAGAAGACCGACTCGGTCTCGTCCATCCGGCTCACCGGCACGGTCTTCAGCTCGGTGACCGCGTCGGCCAGCGGGCTCATCACGATGTCGGTGCCGCGCAGGGCGGTCATCTGGCCGAAGTCGCCGCGGTGCGCGGCCTCGACGGCGTGCCAGCCGAAGCGGGTGGCCAGCACGCGGTCGTACGCGGTGGGCGTGCCGCCGCGCTGGACGTGGCCGAGGATGACCGGGCGGGCCTCCTTGCCGAGGCGGTGCTCCAGCTCGCGGGCGAGGGCGGTGCCGATGCCCTGGAAGCGCTCGTGGCCGTACTGGTCGATCTCACCGTGGCCGTAGTCCATCGTGCCTTCGGCGGGGTGGGCGCCCTCGGCGACGCAGACCACGGCGAACTTCTTGCCCCGGTCGAAGCGCTCCTCGACCATGGCGACCAGGTCGTTCACGTCGAAGGGGCGCTCCGGCAGGCAGATGCCGTGGGCGCCGCCGGCCATCCCGGACTCCAGCGCGATCCAGCCCGCGTGCCGGCCCATGACCTCGACGACCATGACCCGCTGGTGCGACTCGGCGGTCGTCTTCAGGCGGTCGATGGCCTCGGTGGCGACGCCGACGGCGGTGTCGAAGCCGAAGGTGCGGTCGGTGGCGGAGATGTCGTTGTCGATGGTCTTGGGCACACCGACGATCGGCAGGCCGGCGTCGGCGAGCATCGTCGACGCGGTGAGCGTGCCCTCGCCACCGATGGGAATGAGCACGTCAATGCCGTACTCGCGGGCCAGGTCCTTGCCGTTCTCGCACGCCTCGCGCAGCCGGGCGCGCTCCAGGCGGGCGGAGCCGAGGATGGTGCCGCCGCGGGCCAGGATGCCGCTGACGGCGTCCAGGTCCAGCTTGCGGTACCGGCCGTCCAGCAGTCCCTTGAATCCGTCCTCGAAACCGATGACCTCGTCGTCGTGGCCGGTGAGGGCGCGGTGCACCACCGAACGGATCACAGCGTTGAGGCCGGGGCAGTCGCCGCCCGCGGTGAGGACTCCGATACGCATGGTGCTGTGTCTCCTGTGCTCGCTGTTGGTTCTTGTGAGCCGGTCCGATTGTTTCACGGGCCGGCCGGCGTTGCGCTCACAGCGTCGGGCACCACTGCGGCCGCCCGCTGACACATGCGTAAAACTGGAGGGGCGGCTTAACCACAGCCGCAGGTATTGTCAAGAGGGGCAAGCTCACCATAACGGGAAATTTGACCTTGCGAAGCGACGGATGGATCGGAGAGCACGCGTGACGCGCAGCGTGTACGTGACCGGTATCGACCGCGGCGACGGCCGCCAGGTCGTCGAGCTGGGAGTCATGGAACTCCTGACCCGCCACTTGGACCGGGTGGGCGTCTTCCGCCCGCTGGTGCACGACGGGCCCGACCGCCTGTTCGAACTGCTGCGGGCCCGCTACCGGCTCTCCCAGCCCGCCGAGACCGTCTTCGGCCTCGGGTACGAGGAGGCCGCCCGCCTCCAGGCCGAGCAGGGCACCGACGAACTGGTCTCCCAGCTCGTCGAGCGCTTCCACCGGGTGGCCAAGGACCACGAGTACGTCCTGGTGCTCGGCTCCGACTACGCGGCCACCAGCCTGCCGGCCGAGCTGAACCTGAACGCGCGGCTGGCCAACGAGTTCGGCGCCGCCGTGCTGCCGGTCGTCGGCGGCCAGGGCCAGGAGGCCGAGTCGGTGCGCGCCGAGGCCCACAACGCCTACCGCGCCTACCACTCGCTGGGCTGCGACGTCGTCGCCCTGATCGTGAACCGGGTGGCCCCCGGGCAGCACTCGGCCGTCGCCGGGCAGCTCTCCGCCCACCTGCCCGTCCCCTGCTACGCGCTCCCCGAGGACGGCGCCCTCTCCGCGCCCACCGTCGGCCAGATCGTGCACGCGCTCGGCGCCGAGGTGCTGCTCGGCGACGACTCGGGGCTGGCCCGCGACGCCCGCGACTTCGTCTTCGGCGGCGCCATGCTGCCGACCTTCCTGAAGGCGCTGACCCCCGGCTGCCTGGTCGTGACCCCCGGCGACCGCGCCGACCTGGTCATCGGCGCGCTCGCCGCGCACAGCGCCGGCGCCCCGTCCATAGCGGGTGTGCTGCTGACCCTGGACGAGCGTCCGGGGCCCGACATCATGGCGCTGGCCAACCGGCTCGCGCCCGGCACGCCGGTGGTCTCGGTCTCCGGCGGCTCCTTCCCGACCGCGGCGGAGCTGTTCGCCGTCGAGGGCAAGCTGAACGCCGCGGCGCCGCGCAAGGCGGAGACCGCGCTCGGCCTCTTCGAGCGGCATGTGGACACCGCCGAGCTGACGAACCGCATCTCCGTCGCCCGCTCCGGCCGCGTCACGCCGATGATGTTCGAACACGAGCTGATCGAGCGCTCCCGCACGGGCCGCCGCCGGGTCGTCCTGCCGGAGGGCAACGAGGAGCGGGTGCTGCGCGCCGCCGACGTCCTGCTGCGCCGCGACGTGTGCGATTTGACGCTGCTCGGCGAGGAGGCGGCGATCCGCAAGCGCGCCGCCGACCTCGCCATCGACCTGGACGGCGCGCAGATCATCGACCCCCAGGTCTCCCCGCTGCGCGAGCGCTTCGCCGAGCTGTACGGCAAGCTCCGCGCCCACAAGGGCGTCACGTACGAGCTGGCGTACGACGTGGTCGCGGACGTGTCCTACTTCGGCACGCTGATGGTGCAGGAGGGCCTGGCCGACGGCATGGTCTCCGGCGCGGTGCACTCCACCGCGGCCACCATCCGCCCCGCCTTCGAGATCATCAAGACCAGGCCGGGCGCGCAGATCGTCTCGTCCGTCTTCTTCATGTGCCTGGCCGACCGCGTCCTGGTCTACGGCGACTGCGCGGTCAACCCGGACCCGGACGCCGAGCAGCTCGCGGACATCGCCATCCAGTCGGCGGCCACCGCCGCCCAGTTCGGCGTCGAGCCGCGGATCGCGATGCTGTCGTACTCCACCGGCACCTCCGGCTCCGGCGCGGACGTCGACAAGGTGCGCAAGGCCACCGAGCTGGTCCGCGAGCGCCGCCCCGACCTGCTGGTCGAGGGCCCGATCCAGTACGACGCGGCCGTGGACGCCGCGGTGGCCAAGACGAAGCTGCCGGACTCCGAGGTCGCCGGGCGGGCCACCGTGCTGGTCTTCCCCGACCTGAACACCGGCAACAACACCTACAAGGCCGTGCAGCGCTCGGCCAACGCGGTCGCCGTCGGCCCGGTGCTCCAGGGCCTGCGCAAGCCGGTCAACGACCTGTCGCGCGGCGCGCTCGTCCAGGACATCGTCAACACCGTGGCCATCACCGCCATCCAGGCGCAGGGTGCGGCACCGGGCGGCTCGCCCGCCGCCGACGTCTGACACCCCCGCCGCCCGCCCCCCACAACCGACCGAAAGCTGCTTCATGACTGCCAACGCCACCCGCGTCCTCGTCCTCAACTCCGGCTCCTCCTCGGTGAAGTACCAGCTCCTCGACATGAAGGACGGCTCCCGGCTCGCCGTGGGCCTGGTCGAACGCATCGGTGAGGAGACCTCGCGCCTGTCCCACACCCCGCTGGCCGCCGGCGGGGACAAGCGCGAACGCGAGGCCCGGATAGCCGACCACGAGGAGGCGCTGAAGGCGGTCGCCGACGAGCTGTCCGCGGACGGGCTCGGCCTGGACTCGCCCGAGCTGGCGGCGATCGGGCACCGGGTGGTGCACGGCGGCCTGAAGTTCACCGAGCCGACCGTGATCGACGACGCGGTGCTCAAGGAGATCGAGCGGCTGGTGCCGGTCGCGCCGCTGCACAACCCGGCGAACATCACCGGCATCAGGACCGCGCAGGCGCTCCGCCCCGACCTGCCGCAGGTCGCGGTCTTCGACACCGCCTTCCACACCACGATGCCGGAGCACGCGGCGCGCTACGCCATCGACGTGGAGACGGCCGACGCGCACCGCATCCGCCGGTACGGCTTCCACGGCACCTCGCACGCGTACGTCTCGCGCAAGACCGCCGAGCTGCTCGGCAAGGCGCCCGAGGACGTCAACGTCATCGTGCTGCACCTGGGCAACGGCGCCTCCGCCTCGGCGGTGGCCGGCGGCCGCTGCGTGGACACCTCCATGGGGCTGACGCCGCTGGAGGGCCTGGTCATGGGGACCCGGTCCGGTGACATCGACCCGGCCGTGGTCTTCCACCTCAAGCGGGTGGCGGGGATGGACGCGGACGAGGTCGACGAGCTGCTCAACAAGAAGAGCGGCCTGGTCGGGCTCTGCGGCGACAACGACATGCGGGAGATCCGCCGCCGGATCGACGAGGGCGACCAGCGGGCCGCGCTCGCCTTCGACATCTACATCCACCGGCTGAAGAAGTACATCGGCGCCTACAGCGCGGTGCTGGGCCGGGTGGACGCGGTGGCGTTCACCGCGGGCGTCGGCGAGAACGCCGCACCGGTGCGCGAGGCCGCGGTCAAGGGCCTGGAGGAGCTGGGACTGGCGGTGGACGCCGACCTGAACGCCGTACGGTCCGACGCGGCGCGGCTGATATCGCCGGAGTACGCCCGGGTCGCGGTCGCCGTCGTCCCCACCGACGAGGAGCTGGAGATCGCCGGCCAGACATACGCCCTGGTCAGCAACTGACCTCCGGCACACCCGGCCGGCCGCAGCCGGTACCCGCGCCGCGGCCGGCCGACAGCACGCATCCGGGCACCCGAGCCCAAATAATTCCGCTCCGAAACAAACGATAGGATTGAGCCATGCGCCGTTCCAAAATCGTCTGCACCCTGGGCCCCGCCGTCGACTCCTACGACCAGCTGAAGACGCTGATCGAGGCCGGCATGAACGTGGCCCGATTCAACATGAGCCACGGCACCCACGCGGAGCACGAGGAGCGCTACCACCGCGTCCGCAAGGCCGCCGAGGAGACCGGCCGCGCCATCGGCGTGCTGGCCGACCTCCAGGGCCCCAAGATCCGCCTGGAGACCTTCGCCGACGGCCCCGTTGAGCTGGTGCGCGGTGACGAGTTCGTCATCACCACCGAGGACGTGCCCGGCGACAAGACCATCTGCGGCACGACCTACAAGGGCCTGCCCGCCGACGTCTCCAAGGGCGACCCGGTCCTGATCAACGACGGCAACGTCGCGCTCCAGGTCGTCGAGATCGACGGCCCCCGGGTGCGCTGCATCGTCATCGAGGGCGGCGTCATCTCCGACCACAAGGGCATCAACCTGCCCGGCGCGGCGGTCAACGTCCCGGCGCTGTCCGAGAAGGACATCGAGGACCTGAAGTTCGCCCTCAACATGGGCTGCGACCTGGTCGCCCTGTCCTTCGTGCGGGACGCCAAGGACGTCAACGACGTGCACCGCGTCATGGACGAGGTCGGCCGACGCGTCCCGGTGATCGCCAAGGTGGAGAAGCCGCAGGCGGTCAACAACATGGAGGAGGTCGTCGCGGCCTTCGACGGCGTCATGGTGGCCCGTGGCGACCTGGCCGTCGAGTACCCCCTCGAAAAGGTCCCGATGGTGCAGAAGCGCCTGGTGGAGATGTGCCGGCGGAACGCCAAGCCGGTGATCGTGGCGACCCAGATGATGGAGTCGATGATCACCAACTCGCGGCCGACCCGCGCCGAGGCGTCCGACGTCGCCAACGCGATCCTGGACGGCGCCGACGCGGTCATGCTCTCCGCCGAGTCCTCGGTCGGCCAGTACCCGATCGAGACCGTCAAGACGATGTCGAAGATCGTCGAGGCGGCCGAGGAGGAGCTGCTGGCCAAGGGCCTGCAGCCGCTGGTCCCGGGCAAGAAGCCCCGTACGCAGGGCGGTGCGGTGGCCCGCGCGGCCGCCGAGATGGCCGACTTCCTCAACGGCAAGGCGCTGGTGGCCTTCACCAAGTCCGGTGACACCGCCCGCCGCCTGTCCCGCTACCGCTCGGCGCAGCCGATCCTGGCCTTCACCACGGACGCCGCCACCCGCAACCAGCTCGCGCTGAGCTGGGGCGTGGAGACCTTCGTCGTGCCGCACGTGGAGCACACCGACGAGATGGTCGACCTGGTCGACGCCGAACTGCTGAAGCTCCAGCGCTACAACGACGGCGACACCATGATCATCACCGCCGGCTCGCCCCCCGGCGTCCCCGGCACCACCAACATGGTCCGCGTCCACCACCTGGGCGGCGACCGCGGCTGACCGCGGGTGACCTGAGTACGGCGATGGGCCGCATCCGGTTGGGGATGCGGCCCATCGCCGTACGCGGACGCCTCGCCCCTGGGGCAGCAGCGGACACACCTCCAGCCAGCCGTCCAGCTCCCCTACGCGCGGCAGGCCGTCGAGCAAGGGGCGCATCATCCTGGCAGGAGCGGCGAGCAACTTGATCAACCGCAGGTCGACGATCTGATCGCGCGGCAGTTCCCGCCACCGCGGCCCGTCCAGTTCCGGGGCCGCCTCGATGGTGCGCGTCGAACATCCGGGCAGCGGCGGCCAGTCGTGGACGTCTCCCTGCGCCGTCCGGGAACCAGCGCCGGACGCGGCCGTCCAGATCGAGGGTCGCCGGACCGGTGAAGTGACAGGTCATCAGAACTGCCCTCCCGCCGCGGCGAAGGCGTCTCCGCTGGTCTCCAGGCTCAGCCGACGTGCTCGGCGTCGGCCACTGCTTCGCCACAAAAGGCTCATGGCCCGCCTTGCGGAAGGCGGGCCATGAGCCGTACGGCTCAACGGCACGCGAGGGCGGGGCGGCGGCCGTCACCCCGTGATCGAATGGTGCAGCCCCGGAATCGTCAGGGTGCCGCCGAACTGGCCCGCCTGGGTGATCTTCACCTTGGTGAAGTACGCGAAGGGGACGTTGAGGGGCGGCGGGTGCTCCGGGTCGAAGACGATCGGGATCAGGCCGAAGAGGTTGCCCTGGAGGCGTTCGGTGTACATGGTGACCTTGCCACCGCGGATCGTGGAGGTGGAGCCCGCGGCCGCCTGGACGTGGTACTTCTTTCCGGCCGGGCCGTCCACGGTCTGGTGGAGGTCGCCGATGTCGATGCTGTCGGCGGTGAACTTCAGCGCCTGCTTGGTACGGCCGTTGGGCATCGTGAGGTTGACGACGCCCTCGTAGTCCAGACCGCGCAGGGTCAGGCCGCTGGACTCCAGGTACCAGGGCTGGTTCGGGACGGTGGCCGGGGGCCGCTCGGCCTTGCCGGCGACCTTCTTCTCCTCGACGCAGGGGAAGGGTTTCTTGCCGTCCGCGTCGGGGGCGTTCGGGTCGGCGGTGCCGCTGGGGGACGGGGACGGTGAGGCCGAGGGTGAAGCGTCGTCCGCCCTGTCCTTCGCGTCGTCGAGCGCCTTGCCCGCCTTGTCCTTCGCGTCGTCGGCAGCCTTGCCCAGCTTGTCGGTGGAGTCCTTGAGCCGGTCGGTGGCCTTGCCGCCGGGCTTGCCGGACGTGCCGCCGGAGCCGGAGCCCTTGTCCGCGGGTGCCGAGGAGGACGGGGTCGGTGACGGGGACGTGCTCGGGGTGCCGGACTTGCCGTCGCCGGGGTGGAAGACGTCGTGCAGCTTCTTGCCCACGCCCAGCGGGTCGTACCAGGGGTTCTGCTCCGAGGGAGACGGGGAGGCGGCGGGGGACGGCGGGGTGGACCTGCCCGCGGACGGGGACGGAGCCGGGGCGGGCCCCGGGGGCGTGCCCTTCTTGTCCGGGGACGGGGAGGAGGCGCCGGGGGCGGGGGCGGTGTCCGTACCGGAGTTCCCGGAGCCGGAGCCCCGGTCCTTGCCGGACCCGTCCTCGGCCGCCTTGTCCTCGGCCGCTTTCTCCTTTTCGGCCTTCTCCTTCTCCGCCTTCTCCTTGGCTGCCTTCTCCTTGGCTGCCTTGTCCTTCGCCGCCTTGGCCTCGGCGTCCTGCTCCGTCTTGTCGGGGGCGCTGACGCACGGGCCGTTCCTGAAGGGGCTCTCCGGCGGCTGCGGCTTGGCCATCGCCAGTTGCGGTGTCAGGCCCATGCCCATCAGGACCGCGGTGGGCATCGCGGCGAGGGCGATCGCCTTGCCGGCCGGTACGTGCAGCCGGGTCAGCAGCGGTTTGCGCGGGGCCGCGTGGCGCGGCCCGGTTCTCGCGGCCGGGGCGGCCGCCCGCGTCTCGTGCTCGTCACCCGGCACTGTGCCTCCCGTTCGTCCCGGTGACCGGGCTCGCTCCTGACAGGTCGTCCGGTGCGCCGCCCACGGGCCGGGCCGGTTCGCCCCCCTCGGGAGCGACGGGCTTGCCCGGCGCCCAGGAGACCGCCAGCGCGCCGCCGACCAGGCCCAGCGCGAAGCCGACCACGAAGGCGCCGAAGTTGGAGACCACCAGGGAGACCAGGGACAGCAGGATCGCCGCGACACCCGCGAAGACGCGGGAGGCGGGCTGGAACCACATGGTCAGACCGAGCACGACCAGGAGTACGCCGATGATCAGCGAGCCGGCGCCCGCGGTCGTCGCCATCCGGACGGTCAGGGAGCCGATCGTGAGGTTCGCGTAGGGGATGTACATGATCGGGAATCCGGCCAGCAGCGTCAGCACCCCGCCCCAGAACGGGCGCTGACCTCGCCAGTCCCGGAACGAAGTGCGCTTGCGGCCGGTGTTCTCGTTCAGCCGTGGTCGCGTGTCGGCGCTCATGTCGTACAGCTCCTCGGGACTGGCTAATCGGTGGTACGTGAGCTGGAGTGCGTGGCGCGGTGGCCACCGGCGTACGGGTGCAGGGGCGCGCGGACGGCGGACCGCTCCGCCGCGCACGCCCCCGCCCCCGTGGGCTCAGTGCGTCAGTAGCACTCGTTCTTGCCGCGCTTGACGCTCATGTTCAGGCCACTGAGCTGGAACGTGCCGGCCGTGGTGGCCCAGGCGCGCTGCTTGACGTCCTTGAACAGGACATGGTCGGCCTGCTGGGCGAAGGAGCCGGGGAGGTAGGCACCTCTGCCGCCCTCGCCGGGCCGGGCCGGGCCGGGCGTCTTGCCGTTGGCGCCGGTGTCGTCCACCGAGACGCCGATGTCCACGTTGGTGAACGTGGCGTTGGTCCGCAGGTCGTCGGCGTCGATGTAGAGCTTCTTCGCCAGGACCTTGTCCTTGCCGGCGCCCGCCTCCAGCCGCATCGTCACATCGCCGAAGACCGGCACCGGCACGACGACCGACTGGCACAGTTTGGTGATCTTCGCGGAGTTCAGCCCCACCACGGCGACCGGGTGCTGGCCGTCCTTGCCCTTGTCGAGGGCGCCGTACTGGACGAACCCGTCACCGTCGAGTTCCGCCGCGGTGACCTTGAACTGCTGACCGGAGACGCTGAACGACGCTGCCAGCGCACCCTGCGCGATGGCGACTCCGATGGCAGCCGTCGCCGCGACGCTCGGCACCATGACAACGGCGAACCGCTTCCATCTGGTCCCGCCACGAGCCAGGGACTCCATGACTTTCCTCCTTCTCGGACGTACATCTCCGGTTACGGTCCGGATCTCGGGGAGACGGCGGCCGTACCTGGGATGGGAGAAGTGCTACGTCCTCGGGAAGGAGAGCGCCCGTACCGAAATGGCGTACAGGCGTACGGCGTTCCGATGCACCGGCGATCACCCCCGAGCGACAACCACTGGCCACGCTCGCGCGCGGCGCTTGTCGGACAGGCCCTGCCGGGTGGGCAGGAACCCCCCTGTCCGGGACCGGTGGCGGTGCCGCCGGCCACTCGGTGGGGACCCATGGACCCCGCGGCGCCGACCGGTTGCCGGGCGACGGGAATGGACCGAGCCCGGCCGATCGTGGTGCATCGGCGGCCGTCGCACAAGGGGTTCATTACTTGCGAGTAACGGAGAGATGAGCACGGCGCGACGGCGCGAATTCGGCCGGGCACCCAGGGTTGTCGCTGACGGTGAGGAGACAACGGGAAGTCAGGGAGGAACGCTGACGAACCCCCTCGCCCCTCTTACTCCAAGTAACAGCGGCCACGATTACCAAGATTTGGTA
Organism: Streptomyces sp. NPDC026394; assembly: GCF_055567735.1. Lineage (NCBI taxonomy): Bacteria > Bacillati > Actinomycetota > Actinomycetes > Kitasatosporales > Streptomycetaceae > Streptomyces > Streptomyces sp. NPDC026394. The sequence continues at coordinate 575,526 of NZ_JBVHPX010000001.1, read as the reverse complement.
AAACGTGGCCGCTGCCTAGTGATGGGGTCCGCGCGCCTCAGGAGGCGCGGGTGACCGGACGCCAGGGAAACAGAGGGGGATCAGAGGGAGATCAGAACAGCACCCGCGCCAGGGCCGTTCGGGCCGAAATCACCCGCGGGTCGTCGGTGCCGATGACCTCGAAGAGCTCCAGCAGCCGTACCCGCGCGCTCTCGCGGTCGTCGCCCGCCGTGCGCCGGACGGTGTCCACCAGCCGCCCGAAGGCGTCCTCCACATGACCGCCGACCAGGTCCAGGTCGGCCGCCTTGATCTGCGCCTGCACGTCGGCGGGGTGGTCCGCCGCCGTCTTGCGCACCTCCTGCGGGTCCAGGTCCCGCACCCGGCGCAGCAGTTCGGCCTGCGCCAGGCCGAGCTTGGCCTCCGGGTTCGCCGGGTCGTCGGAGAGCACGTTCTTGTACGCCTGGACGGCGCCGTCGAGGTCACCGGCGTCCAGCGCCTGGTTCGCGGCCTCCAGCAGCGCGTCGTACGGGCCGACCGGCTCGGGGACGTCCTCCTGCGGCGCGGCGTCCGCCGGGTCGACGGGCGCGCCGACGATGCCGAACTGCTGCTCGGCGGCCTGGACGAGCTGGTCCAGCACCTGGCGGATCTGCGCCTCCGGGGCCGCGCCCTGGAACAGCGGGATCGGCTGGCCCGCGACGACCGCGAAGACCGCCGGGATGCCCTGCACGCCGAACTGCTGGAACAGCGCCTGGTTGGCGTCGACATCGATCTTGGCCAGGACGAACTTGCCGGCGTACTCCCCCGCCAGCCGTTCCAGCAGCGGGCCGAGCTGCTTGCACGGCTCGCACCACTCGGCCCAGAAGTCGATGACGACCGGCACCTCGGTGGAGCGCTGGAGGATGTCCTGCTGGAATCCCGCCTCGTCGACATCGAACACCAGGCGGGCACCCCCGCCGGCGGGCCGGCCCGTGCGGGCCGCCTCGGCGCGCGCCTGCTCCGCCTTCTGCTTCGCTTCCCCGGCCGCCTTCACCGCGGCGAGGTCGACGACTCCACTCATGGACATGTTGCGTGGCTGCATGGGCCTATCCTCCCCCCTTCCGCGGACCGTTGCGAAAAGCGGTGCCGAAAATTCACGGTGCGCGAAAAAGCACGCGGCGCCGGGTCCGTCCGTGCGGCCCGCCGGTGTGCCGGCGCAGGACGGAGGTGCCGCGCGCACCGGCCCGGGGCCGGTGCGGTACTGCGGTGGCCCCGGGTCCCCACCCGCGGCCTGTGGTTGTCGCGTCCGGCGCGGGCCGTGCCGGCCACACCCTTTCGCTACGACCCGTAGCGTAACTGTCCGGCGCCCCGGCCCGGCAACCCCTCCCGCGAACCGTACGGGTGATCTGCCTCACGAGGGCGGGCCCACCCGTGGCTACTGGCCGGTATGGTCGCCCCCATGCACCGCTGCCCCCTCACCGGCACCAGCTCCGCCGCGGGCCGTGCGGGCTCCCGGAGCCGTACGGGCCGGCCGCGCAGCGCCGAGGCGGACCGCGCGATCCTCGACGCCACCCGCGCCGCGCTGGTCGAGCTGGGCTGGGGCAAGCTCACGATGAGCGACGTGGCCGCCCGCGCCGGAGTCGCCAAGACCACCCTCTACCGCCGCTGGGCCAACAAGAACGAGCTGGTCCTGGACGCCGTGGCGGTCCTCTTCGACGAACTCGAACTCCCCGACCGGGGCTGTCTCCAGGCCGACATCGAGGGCGTCGTCCTGCAGTTCGCCTCGCTGCTGGCCCGTCCGGAGACCAAGACCGCGCTGATGGCCGTGGTCGCCGAGTCCACCACCGACGAGGCGCTGCGGGTCCGTATCCGCTCCGCCGTGGTCGAGCGGCAGAAGCGGCTGGTGGTCCTCGGGCGGGAGCGGGCCCAGGCGCGCGGGGAACTGCCGCCGGACCCGGCCGGCGAGGAGGGCGCGGCGGCCGCCGGACGGGCGGTGGGGCTGATCTTCGACGTGATCGCGGGCGCCGTCGTGCACCGGGCGCTGGTCAGCGCGGAACCGGTGGACGAACTGTGGGCGCAGCAGTTCAGCGCGCTGCTGCTGACCGGCCTGGCCGGACTCGCGGAAGCGGGCCCGGCCGGGGCGTGAGTCTCCCGGCGGGCCCGCTCCTGCGGCGGCTCGGTCCTGGGCCGGTCCGTCCCTCAGACCTGGTACCGGACGATCCGTCCCTCAGACCTGGTACCGGTCCGCCGCGAACAGGTGCACATGCTCCGCGACCCACTCCGACGTCCGCTTCAGGCCGTCCTCCAGGGACACCTCCGGCGTCCACCCGGCCCACTCGCGCGCCCGCGAATTGTCCGAAAGCAGTCGCTGGACCTCGCTCCCGGCGGGCCGCAGCCGGGTGCCCTCCACCACCACCTCGGCGTCCCGTCCGGACGCGGCGATCAGGGACCGCGCCAGGTCGCCGATGGAGATCTCCTGTCCCGTACCGAGGTTGACGACCTCGCCCAGCGCCCGGTCGCAGTCGGCCATCGCCAGGAAGCCGACCGCGGTGTCGGTGACGTAGGTGAAGTCGCGGGTCGGGGTGAGCGAGCCCAGCCGGATCTCCCGGGAGCCGGAGTGCAACTGCGCCAGGATGGTGGGGATGACGGCGCGCGCGGACTGGCGCGGGCCGTAGGTGTTGAACGGGCGGACGACCGTGACCGGCAGCTCGAAGGCGTGCCAGTGGGAGAGCGCCATCATGTCCGCGCCGATCTTCGAGGCGGAGTACGGGGACTGCGGCTGCAGCGGGTGGTCCTCACTGATCGGCGCGGTCAGCGCGGTGCCGTACACCTCGCTGGTGGAGGTGTGCACCAGGCGGCGTACGGAGTGCCGGCGGCACGCCTCGGCGATGTTCTCGGTGCCCACGACGTTGGTCTGCACGTAGGCGCCGGGCGAGTCGTAGCTGTACGGAATGCCGATGAGGGCGGCGAGGTGGAAGACCGTGTCGCAGCCGGCGACGGCGTCCGCCACCCGGCCGGCGTCCCGCACATCGCCCGCGATCATCTCGACCGGGCTGTCCGGGCCCAGGTAGCGGGCGAGGTGCCCCTTCTCGGCGTACGGCTTGTAGTGCACGAAGGCGCGCACCTTCGCGCCGTACCCGACGAGCTGGTCCACCAGCGTCGAGCCGATGAAGCCCTCGGCGCCGGTGACCAGGACGGTGCGGCCCTTCCAGCGGGCTTCCATGGTGGCGTGGCCGGTGGTGGCGTCGCCGGTGGTGGGGCGGTCGGTGGTGCTCATGCGGTCTCCCTCAGGTACGTGGTGGTGGGGTGGGCTGCGGGGTGGCCGGCCAGCTTCAGGACCTTGGCGGCCAGCAGGTCGGCGGCGCGCGCGTGGGTGCCCGGGTCGGCGGCCTGGCCCATGGCCGCCAGCCGGGCGGGATCGTCGAGCAGCGGGGTGACGAGCGCGTCCAGGCGTTCCGCGGTGGTCTCGGCGTCCGGCAGCAGGACGGCGGCGCCCGCGTCGGACAGCACCCGCGCGTTGTGCGTCTGGTGGTCGCCGGGCGCGTGCGGGTACGGGACCAGGACCGCCGGCATCCCGATCGTCGCCAGCTCGGCGACGGTCGCCGAACCGGCCCGGCACACCACGAGGTCGGCGGCGGCGTAGGCCAGGTCCATCCGGTCCAGGTACGGGACGGCCTCGGCGACCGCCGCGCCGCCCGTCGCCACCAGCCGCTCCCGGGTCTCCTCCAGGGCGGCGGGCCCGGTCTTGACCAGCAGCCGCAGGTCCGTACGGGTCCGGTACCGGGCCGCGAGGCCGACCGCGGCCTCGGTGAGCCGGGCCGCGCCCAGGCTGCCGCCGTTGACGAGCAGCAGCCGGGTGCCGTCCGGCACGCCCAGCTCGCGGCGCGCCCGCTCCCGCAGCGCGGTACGGTCCAGGTTCGCCAGCGGCCCGACCAGCGGCATCCCGACCGTCTCGGCGCGCTCGCCGCCCGCCAGGTGCGCGCGGCTGCGGTCGAAGGCGAGCGCGATGTGCGGGGTGAGCCGGGCGGCGAACTTGTTGGCCCGGCCGGGCACCGCGTTGGACTCGTGGACCAGGCTGGGCAGCCCGGCCAGCCGCGCCCCGACGATGACCGGCGCGCTCGGGTAGCCGCCCATGCCGACCGCGACCTGGGCTTCCTGGGCGCGCAGGATCGAGCGGCACTGGGCGCCCGATTTCAGCAGCGCGGCGGGCAGCAGATAGCGCTTGGCGCCGAGCGACGGGTCGAAGGGAATCATGTCCACGGTGTGCAGGCAGTATCCGGCCTGCGGGATGAGCCGCGTCTCCAGCCCGCGCTCCGTACCGACGAAGGAGACCACCGCGTCGGGCACGGCCCGGCGCAGGGCGTCCGCGAGGGCGAGCCCGGGGTAGATGTGACCGCCGGTACCGCCCGCACCGATGACGACTGAGAGTGGTGTGCGCATGGCCGCCACGCTCGTCAAGCGCCCTAAGAAGGTTCTAAGACGGAGGTTTGGCAGCCTGTGTGCATGCCGTCCTCGCCTGCACCGCACCCCGCGCCCCGGAGCGCCGCCCAGCAGCCCGCCGCCGCGTCCCCGCCGAAGATCCTCGTCGTCGACGACGAACCGGAGGTGCGGGCCGCCGTCGAGGACGGCCTCACCGTGGAGGGGTACGCGGTGCGCGGCGCCGCCGACGGGCTGGCCGCGCTCTCCGAGGTCGTCTCCTGGCAGCCGGACGCGATCGTGCTGGACGTGATGATGCCGGTCCTGGACGGCCTGGCGGTCTGCCGGCGGCTGCGCGCGCTGGACGACCGTACGCCGATCCTCGTGCTGACCGCGCTGGACTCGGTCAGCGAGCGGGTGGACGGGCTGGACGCGGGCGCCGACGACTATCTCGTCAAACCGTTCGCGCTGGACGAGCTGGTCGCGCGGGTGCGGGCGCTGTTGCGCCGCGCGTCGGCCGGCGCCGCCGACGACACCTCGCTGGCCTTCGCCGACCTGGTCGTCGATCCGGTGACCCGCACCGGCCACCGGGGCGGCCGGCCGCTGGAGTTCAGCCGTACGGAGTGGGCCCTGCTGGAACTGCTCCTGCTGCACCCCGGGCAGGTGATGCCGCGCGAGGTGATCCTGGAGCGGGTCTGGGGCCGCGACTTCGGGCCGGACTCCAACTCCCTCGCCGTGTACGTCGGTTACCTGCGCCGCAAGCTGGAGGCGGGCGGCGAGTCCCGGCTGGTGCACACCGTGCACGGCGTGGGCTACCGGATGGACGAGCCGGACCAGCCGGGCCGGGGCGGCAGAGCGGGACGGGCGTGAGCGGGCGGCGCGGCCTGGGCGCGCGCTGGCGGCGGCGCCGGCCGCTGCGGACCCGGCTGGCGATCGCCGCGTCCGCCGCCGTGGCGCTGGTGGCGGTCGGCATCTGCACGGCGGCGTTCTTCATCATCCGCTACCAGATGACCCGGCAGCTCGAACTGAACCTGGCCCAGACGGCGGCCCAGTACAGCGAGAAGTTCCGCTCGTGGGGCCCGACCGCGGGCGACACGAGCTGCCGTTTCCAGGCCGTGCCCTGCGTCCAGTCGGTCCCCGCCGACGAGTCCAGGGACCCGCGCGCCCCCTACGCGCTGCCGGTCGGCGACGCCACCCGCGCGGTCGCCGCCGGACGGCACGCGCCGTACTACGACGAGCTGACCGTGGCCGGATACCCGGTGCGGAGGTACACCGTGCGGCTGCGCGGCAAGGACGAGGCGCTCCAGGTGGCGCTGCGCACGGACACCGTGCAGCGCGGCGTCCAGAAGGCCGCGGTGGCGCTGGCGGGAGTCGGCGGCGCCGGTGTCCTGCTGGCCGCCGGGCTCGGCTACTGGGTGTCGCGCACCGGCCTGGCCCCGGTCGCCCGGCTCACCGCCACCGCGGAACGCATCGCCGCCACCCGCGACGCCCGGCACCGCATCGAACTGCCCGCCGGTCCGCCCGGCCGCGAGGACGAGGTCACCCGCCTCGCCGCCAGCTTCAACACCATGCTCGGCGAACTGGAACAGTCGGTCGCCGCGCAGCGCCGGCTGGTCGCGGACGCCTCCCACGAGTTGCGCACTCCGCTGACCGCGCTGCGCACCAACGCCGAACTGCTCGCCCGTGCCGACCGGCTGACCGACGCCCAGCGCGACCGCGCGTCCGGCGCCCTGGGCCGCCAACTGCGCGAGGTCACCACCCTCGTCAACGACCTGATCGAACTGGCCCGGGACGAGGAGCCGCAGCCGCTGGTGGAACAGGTGCGGCCGGCGGCGCTGCTGGAGCACGCGGTGGAGGCGGCGCGCGGTCACTGGCCGGAGATCACGTTCACCGTACGGGCCGACCGGGCGGCGCACGGCGTGACCGTCCCGGGTGTACCGGCGCGGCTGTCCCGGCTGCTCTCCAACCTGCTGGACAACGCGGCGAAGTTCTCGCCGCCCGGCGGCCCGGTCGAGACGGAACTGGCCGCCACCGCCGACGGCCTGGAGCTGACCGTCCGCGACCACGGCCCCGGCATCACGGCCGAGGACCTGCCGCACGTCTTCGACCGCTTCTACCGCGCCGAGACCGCCCGCGCGCTGCCCGGCTCCGGCCTCGGCCTGGCCATGGCCCGCCAGATCGCCCGCGCCCACCAGGCCGAACTGACGGCCGCGCAGGCACCGGGCGGCGGAGCGCTCTTCCGCCTCCGCTTCCCGGCGGGGTAGGACAGGACCGTACGGATTCCTATACAGGGACGGCGTACTACCCTGGGCCGGAATCACGGCCGGGTACGGCCGATCGGGCGGACCGGGAGGGGCGGGCGGTGAGCGGACGAGCACGCCGTGCGCTGCCGGGCTTCCTGCCCCGCGCGCTGGCCGGGCTGTGGGCCGTCCTGCTGGTCCTGGCCGGGACGTCCGGGACGGCGGGTGCCGCCTCCGGCCCCCTGAGCGCCGTCACGGCAGCCACCGTTTCCGGTCCCGCCGGCATCGCTTCCCAGCCGTCCTCCGCCACCGCAGCCCAGGTGCTCACGGCACACACCGCGCCCGGCCCGCCCCGGGCCGACGCCCGGACCACCCCGGACCGGCCGGTGGCCCGCCAGACCGCCACCGCCCACGTCCAGGCCGTCCTCCCGCATCCGCGCTTCCCCGGCCTCCCGGGCGCGCTGCCCGCCGCGTCCCCGGCGCCCCGCCACTCCCCCTTCGGGTACGGCGAGACCGTCGGCCCGCGCCAGGAACGCGCGCCGCCCCGGGCCCGGTACTCCCCGCGCAGCCCGCGCGGACCCCCCTTCGTACGGAGCAGCTGACGCCCCAGGCGTACGGCGGCCCCGCAGCACCGGCATGGCCGGCGTCGCCCCGACGCGTCGCCGCGGCCCCGTGCGCGCGGTCGGCCGGCGCCCCGCCTCCGTATCCCTGAAGGGGAGACCCATGCCGTCCCGCGCTCCGTCGCGGCGGCCCTGGCGTGCGCTGATCGCGCTCGCCGTCGTCGCCGTGTCCCTGTTCTTCGCCCTGACCACCCCCGCCCGCCTCGGCCTCGACCTCCGTGGCGGCACCCAGATCGTCCTGGAGACGAAGGACTCGCCCACCACCCGTGCCGACTCCGCCGCCACCGACCGGGCCCTGGAGGTGCTGCGGCAGCGGATCGACGCGCTCGGCGTCTCCGAGCCGTCGCTGTCCCGCTCCGGCGAGAAACGCATCGTCGCCGAACTGCCCGGGGTGCGGGACCCGAAGCAGGCCGTCGAGGTCATCGGCCGTACCGCGCAGCTCACCTTCCACCCCGTGCTCGGCACCCTCCAGGACCCCAAGGGCACGCCGGAGCTGCAGGCCAAGGGCGACCGCACCCGCACCCTGGCCGACCCCGACACGCCCGGCCAGGCCCTGCGGCTCGGCGCGCCCGCACTGACCGGCGAGGGCGTCAAGGACGCGGAGGCCGTCTTCGACGCGCAGGGCGGGCGCGGCTGGACCGTCGACCTGTCCTTCCGCGGCGCCGCCGCGGACGCCTGGGCGCGGGTCACCGGCCAGGCGGCGTGCGCGGCGCCCGGCGATCCGGCCCGGCGGGTCGCGATCGTGCTGGACGACCGGGTGATCTCCGCCCCCGGCATGCAGCAGAGCGTGCCGTGCACGACCGGCATCGCCGGCGGCAACGCCCAGATCACCGGCGGATTCAGCGACACCGAGGCCCGCGACCTGGCGGCCCTCGTCAAGGGCGGCGCCCTGCCGGTGCCCGTCGAGGTCGTCGAGCAGCGCACCGTCGGCCCGACGCTGGGTGCCGACGCGATCAAGGCCAGTGCCACCGCCGCCGTCATCGGCCTGCTGTGCACCGGCGTGTTCGTCATCGTCGTCTACCGGCTGCTGGGCGCGCTGGCCACGATCGCGCTCGCCGCGTACGGACTGATCTCGTACGCCGTGCTCGTCGCCCTGGGCGCCACCCTGACCCTCCCCGGTCTCGCCGGTTTCGTCCTCGCGATCGGTATGGCGGTGGACGCCAACGTCCTCGTCTTCGAGCGGGCCAGGGAGGAGTACGCACGCCGCGCGGCCCGCTCCGGCGGCGATCTGCGGCGCCCGCTGCGCGAGGGCTTCGGCAAGGCGTGGAGCGCGATCCTGGACTCGAACGTCACCACGCTGCTCGCCGCGGGCCTGCTGTTCTTCTTCGCCACCGGACCGGTCAAGGGCTTCGGTGTCACCCTGTCCATCGGTGTGCTGGCCTCGATGGTCTCGGCGCTGGTCATCACCCGGGTGCTGGCGGGCTGGGCGGTGCGCCGGGGCTGCGTACGGCGGCGGCCCGCGATCACCGGCATGGCGTCCGAGGGGCGGGTACGGCGGTGGCTGGCACGCCGCCGGCCGCGGCTGATGCGGCGGCGCCGCACCTGGCTGGGCGTCGGCGCGGGCCTGCTGCTCGCCGTCACCGGGATCGGCGTACGCGGTCTGGAGTTCGGCGTGGAGTTCACCGGCGGCCGGCTCGTCGAGTACAGCACCAGCCGCACGGTGGACGCCGAGACGGCGCGCGAGGCGGTCTCGGCGGCGGGCTTCCCGCGCGCGGTCGTCCAGGAGTCGGGCGACGGCGGCATCGCCGTACGGACCGAGCAGTTGACCGACGCCGAGCAGGACCGCATCCGTACGTCCCTCCAGAAGCCCGGCGGCACGGTCGAGGTCGAGCGGGACGAGAAGATCGGGCCCAGCATGGGCAGTGAGCTGCGCGGCAAGGCGCTGATCGCGCTGGGCATCGCGGTCGCCGCCCAGCTGATCTACCTGAGCGTCCGGTTCCGCTGGACGTTCGCGACGGCCGCGGTCCTCGCCATGATCCAGGACGTGGTGCTGGTGGTGGGCCTCTTCGCCTGGCTGGGCAAACCGGTGGACAGCGTCTTCCTCGCGGCGCTGCTGACCGTCGTCGGCTACTCCGTCAACGACACGGTGGTCCTCTTCGACCGCGTACGGGAACTGCGGCGCGGCGCCAAGGGCGACCGGGCCGCGCGCGGTCCGGAGGGGCTCGCGCTCCTCGCCGACCGGGCGATCGTCCAGACCGTGCCCCGCACGGTGAACACCGGCATGGGCGCCCTGTTCGTCCTGGCCGCCCTCGCGGTGCTGGGCGGCGACTCACTGGCCGACTTCTCCGTGGCGCTGCTCGCGGGCGTCCTGTTCGGCATCGCCTCGACGATCTTCACGGCGACCCCGGCCGCCGTCGTCCTGGAGAGCCGCCACCCGGGCCCGGAGGCACCCGCCGCGCGCCCGCGCGACAAGGCCGAGGCCGGAAACGGCGCGGTGGTCTGAGGGGTCCTGTTCGACACCGGGGGGCGGGACCGCGCACAGTCCCGCCCCCCGGTACGTACCGCCGTCAGAACCCCGCCGGCTCCGTGTACACGCCCCACTCCTCGCGCAGCACGTCACAGATCTCACCGAGCGTCGCCTCGGCCCGTACGGCCGCCAGCATCGGCTCGATCATGTTGCCGCCGTCGCGCGCCGCGTCCAGCATCGCCGCCAGCGACGAGCGCACCCGCGCGTCGTCCCGGGCCGTCTTGCGGTCCGCCAGGACCCGCACCTGCTCGCGCTCGACCTCGTGGCTGACCCGGAGGATCTCCAGGTCGCCGGTGACCGAGCCGTGGTGGCAGTTGACGCCGACGACCTTCTTCTCGCCCTTCTCCAGCGCCTGCTGGTAGCGGAAGGCGGACTCGGCGATCTCACCGGTGAACCAGCCGTCCTCGATGCCGCGCAGGATGCCGGAGGTCATCGGGCCGATCGGGTGGTGCCCGTCCGGCACCGCGCGCCTGCCACGCTCCTTGATCTGCTCGAAGATCTTCTCCGCATCGGCCTCGATCCGGTCGGTCAGCGACTCGATGAACCACGAGCCGCCCAGCGGGTCCGCGACGTTGGCGACGCCGGTCTCCTCCATGAGCACCTGCTGGGTGCGCAGCGCGATCTCCGCGGCCTGCTCGCTGGGCAGGGCGAGGGTCTCGTCCAGCGCGTTGGTGTGCAGGGAGTTCGTTCCGCCGAGGACCGCGGCGAGCGCCTCCACGGCCGTACGGACGACGTTGTTGTACGGCTGCTGGGCGGTCAGCGAGACGCCGGCGGTCTGCGTGTGGAAACGCAGCCACTGGGCCTTCTCGCTGGTCGCGCCGTACACGTCGCGCATCCAGCGGGCCCAGATCCGGCGGGCGGCCCGGAACTTCGCGATCTCCTCGAAGAAGTCCAGGTGGGCGTCGAAGAAGAAGGACAGCCCCGGCGCGAAGGTGTTCACGTCCAGGCCGCGGGAGAGCCCCAGCTCGACGTACCCGAAGCCGTCGGCGAGGGTGTACGCCAGCTCCTGCGCGGCCGTCGCGCCCGCCTCGCGGATGTGGTAGCCGGAGACCGAGAGCGGCTTGTACGCGGGGATGCCGCGCGCGCAGTGCTCCATCAGGTCGCCGATCAGGCGCAGGTGCGGCTCGGGCGGGAAGAGCCACTCCTTCTGGGCGATGTACTCCTTGAAGATGTCCGTCTGGAGCGTGCCGTTCAGGACGGCCGGGTCGACGCCCTGGCGCTCGGCGGCGACCAGGTACATGCAGAAGACCGGGACGGCCGGGCCGGAGATCGTCATCGAGGTCGTGACGTCGCCGAGCGGGATGTCCTGGAACAGGACCTCCATGTCGGCGGCCGAGTCGATGGCGACACCGCAGTGGCCGACCTCGCCGAGCGAACGCGGATCGTCGGAGTCCCGCCCCATCAGCGTCGGCATGTCGAAGGCCACGGAGAGACCGCCGCCCCCCGCCTTCAGGATCATCTTGTACCGCTCGTTGGTCTGCTCGGCGTTGCCGAAGCCCGCGAACTGGCGGATGGTCCACGTACGGCCGCGGTAGCCGGTCGGGTACAGGCCGCGGGTGAAGGGGTACTCCCCCGGCCAGCCGATGCGCTCGAAGCCGTCGACCGTGTCACCCGGGCGGGGGCCGTACGCCGGCTCCACGGGATCGCCGGAGAGCGTGGTGAAGTCCGCGTCCCGCTTGCGGGCCGAGTCGTACCGGGCCTGCCAGCGGCGGCGGCCCTCTTCGATCGCGTCAGCGTCCATACGTTCAAATTTACTAGGACGTCCTACTAATTGTCGATGGCTGACGGCCGGAAAACGCCGCACGCCCCCCGTCTGCGCCCACGCGAAGGCCGCCGGGCGAACCCGGCGGCCCTGGACGACACCACGACGGCACGACGGCACGGCACCCACACAACCGCAGAACGTCCCTACGGCCGTACGACGCCCCTACGGCCGCCCGGTCACCTCACACCTTGGCCGGCTGCGGCGACCCCTCCGCGACCAGTGGCTCGACCTCGCGGACGACCTTGCGCTCGACGAAGAAGGCAGCGGTCGGGATGGTGCCGGAGATCAGCACCCACAGCAGCTTGCCGAACTTCCACTTCGCCTTGGACCCCAGGTCGAAGGCGAAGACGAGGTAGATGATGTAGAGCACGCCGTGGATCTGGGAGACCACGAGCGTCAGGTCCTTGCCCGTGTCGAAGCCGTACTTGGCCACCATGCAGGCGCACAGGACGAGGAGCATGACGGCGGTGACGTAGGCCATCACCCGGTATCGGGTCAGCACGCTGCGTTTCATGCTCCGAGCGTAACCGCCCGTTCCGGGGCGATCTTCGCCGCCCCTACCACGGTTCACTCGTCCTGGAAATCACCGGCCGCGACCCGCAGCGGCCGCAGCATCGCGAAGATCTCCCCGCACTCCTCGGCGTTGTAGGCCCCTAGCCCGAACTCCATCGCCATCAGGTCACGCGTCGCCTTGTCGCAGGTCACCCGTCCCTGCTCGGTGATGGACGCCAGCGTGCCGCGCCCGTCGTTCGGATTCGGCCGCTTGTCCACCAGACCGGACTTCACCAGCCGGTCGACGGTGTTGGTCACCGACGTCGGGTGGACCATCAGCCGCTCCCCGATCTTCGACATGGGCAGCTCACCCGCCTTGGAGAAGGTGAGCAGCACCAGCGCCTCGTACCGGGCGAACGTCAGCCCGTACGGCTTGAGCACCGCGTCCACCTCGGACAGCAGGATCTGATGGGCCCGCATGACCGAAGTGATCGCGGCCATGGACGGCACGGCTCCCCATCGTCGCTGCCACAGTTCGTCGGCACGGGCGATCGGATCGAAAGCAAGACTGAGCGGCTTCGGCACGCCATCGACCCTACCGGTCGGCCATATCGTGGTCAGCCCTGTCTCAGGGATCGGTACCCGGGTGGATCAGCTCTTGGCACCAGCGATCGCGCGGACTCAGCCGACCTGCTCGAAGACCATCGACCACCAGCTGTCCGGCTGCGCGAACGCGTACCGGTCACGGGTCCGCAAATACTCCACCAGTTGCTTCGTGTACGGGCTGCGATCCTGCGGCGCGGCATGCTCCAGATGCCTGGCACGCAGCGCGAAGCGGTACAGGAACTCGACGAAGTCGGCGAGGGTCCGGTTCACGATCTCTGCCTGCGGCTCCTCGCCGAACGACATGAGGATCACGTAGCCGCGCTCCATGTCCAGGCAGTACCGCATCGAGGGATCGTCGGTCGGACCGCCCAGCACGAGGATGCGGGTCTGCTCGCCGCCCGCGGCCACCGGGACCACGGTGAAGGGGTCGGGTCCTTCGTTCGCGGTGTCGAGAGTGAACAGTACGTCGACGAAGACCGGCACACCGACGTCGCACAGCACCTCGGCATCAGCCTCCGGCAGTCCGCGCTCCTCGGCGACGGCACGGTCCAGCGTGACCACCCGGTCCGCGCCGAACAGCTCCGTCATCTCGTCATGGGTGGCCATGCTTTCTCCGTATTCCCTTCGTCGTGCGTCCGTGTGCAGCGCTCTTCCGACCGCACCGGCGACTCAGCCGGTGAGACCGGCCCGCCGCAACAGCTTCAGCCAGTCGTCGTACTCCACCAATTCATCGTCGACCGACGCAAGCTGCGCGTACTCCGCAGTGGCCAGCCGATCCAGAAAGAACGCCTCCAGCCCGGGCGCGAGCTGCTCGAAGCGCTCGGCGTCGACCCAGTCGGCCCCTTCTTCCAGAGCGCCGAGGACGCTGTTGGTCGCGCGGTCGAGAAATACGGGCGCCTGGTTGATCATCCCTACGCAGAACAGCTTTTCCGGGGACAACGGCAACGGGGAGTCGACCACCGGCTCGCAGTGGAACTGGTTCTCTTCGGCCCCCTCCAGACCGAAGAGCTGCACGGTCGGCCCGCAGCTCGCACCGTCCAGCACACGGCAGAAGTCGAGGAACTCTCGCGGCGTCCCGTCGGCCTCCGCGGCGGCCGCCGTCTCCTCGTCGATCGTCCCGCCGAGCGTGAAGGAGAGCACGTCCGGGCTCTCCGCCAATGCTGTCCGCAGGGCATCCACCGTCGCGATCAAACGGGACGATCCGCGACTCGCGTCAGTCATCTGGCCACCACTTGATGTTGATTCTGATCGGATTGCCGTCCGGGAGATCCCTGATCTGCGGGCGTATCTGATGCCAGCCGATGTCCCGGTTCGTGAAATGGTCGAGCATCCGCAGATTGCGCCAGGCATCCGGGCCACCGGTCTGGAGCTCGTTGATGTGATCGGGCTCCATCTTACGGGCAGCTTCCGCAGCCTCCTTGGCGAACTCGGGGTCGTCCTTGTGGTTCCTGCGGATCAGCGCTTCCAATGCGCCCTTGTACTTCGCGGTGAGACTGCTGTCGCGATAGTCCTTGGTCTTGCCCTTGAACTTGAAGAGCTGCCCCTCCTCACCGAGCCGTTGCAGGGCCTTCGCCTTCCGCTCGAATGCCTGCTTGGGCATGCCTGGTTTCCACTCCAGGGTGACGGTGTGCGGCTCCTTCGTCGGGTCGAAGCGATCCTTGCCGATCCCACCGCCGTCGCGGACCTTGTCCTGTTTGCGGGAGGTGTTGACGATGCTGTTCAGCATCGTCTCGATGTTCTTGTCGTTGCGCGCGTGGTTCTCGCCCATGATCCGCACGCCCTTGGAGACGTCGTGCAGGTGCTTGTGCAGCTGCTCCTCGGCCTCCTCGATGGCCCGGAGGATCTTCTCCGCTCCGCTTTCGACGGCCGCCGCCATGCTGCCGCGGCCCCGCGTCCGGCCCAGCCCGGCACGGCTGCGGCGCAGGTGGGGACGGGCGCCGGACGCGTGCTCGTCGGCTTGGGAGGTGATCCGGTCGGCCAGCCGGTCGTGCAGGTCCTTGTCGTTGCGGACGGTGTCGCTCACGCGCTGCCTCCCCGCCCGGTGAATGACCCACCGACGGCGTCCAGGCCGTCGGAAAAGCCCTCACCGCCCGCCCGCAGTGTCTTGCCCGGGCTGTACCCGTCCTGAAGGCCGACGGCGTTGGCGCCGACCTGGATGACGAGATCGGTGGCCATACCGCCCAGTGCGGAAAAAACCGGGCCGGTGGCGACGGTCATGAGTTCCTCGACCAGAAGATGTTCCGCCTCCTTCAGCAGCCGTCGCACGATGACGCGGGTGGCCTGGGTAGCGCCGAGCGCGCCGAGCTCGGAGAGCCCGAACGTGAACGGCGCGGCGGCCTGGGCAGCGATGATCTCCGCGGCCAGGATGCCCAGCTGGACGATGGCTGCCACCTTGGCGCCGGCCACCGCGACGGCCGCGCCGTCCAGAGCTGTCGCACCGAGATCGGCCGCCTGGGCGATGCGTTCCAGATGGGTGCCGCTGACCTTGCCCCAGTGCTTCTCGAAGGCCGCGGTCGCCAGACCCTCGCTGCCCTCCAGGAATTCGCGGACGACACCCTCTGTCGCGTTCTTGCCGTCCCGCATCTGGGCGGCGAAAGAGCGCAGACCATCGGCCATGTCGCGGTAATCGTCCTCGTCGACGTTGGGCCACTCGACACCGATGAGGTCCAGTACCCAGGCCGCCTCGTCGGGCAGCACGACTCCCATCCTGTTTCCCCTCCACCTCGACGAGACGGTATGAGTCACTCGTGCGAAGGCCGAACACTACTACCCCGAAATAGGCGCCGATGGTAGCGAGATGACCGGCTGCGCAGTCAGGAGCCGTCGCTCAGCGGCTTCCGGGAAAGCCCCTTCAGGCGGGAACCTCTCTCGTCGCCCGGACCGCGTTGCGCCGCACCTCGCGCACCACCAACCCCACTGCCACCACCCCCACCACCCCTCCGGCCGGCATCACCGCCCGCAGGGGTGCGTACTCGGCTGCGAGGCCCGCTGCGGCCATCCCCAGGCCCATGATCGTCATGCGGCCCGCCTGCATCACGGTCATCGCCTGGCCCAGGAGGGCGTCGGGGACGGCGGTCATGAACCAGCGGTCCACGCCGAAGTTGTAGGCGATGCCGGTGCCGGTCAGGACGAGGAGTGTCGCTGCCCAGCCGAGTGAGGGCTGCGTGGCGAAGCCCAGGGAGGGGAGGACGCAGACGATGCTCATCGGGAAGGTCAGGCGGGTGCGGGTCCGGGGGCCGAGGAAGGTGCCGGCCAGGGTTTCGGCGGTGATCGCGCCGACCGGCATGGCGCACATCAGCAGACCGGCCGCCGCCGGGCCCGCGCCGAGGAGGTCCGCGTACGGGACGAGCAGTGCCTCGGGGACGACGACGAAGGCCGGGGGCAGCCAGGTCAGCAGGAGGAGGGCTCGGATGCGGCGGTCGGACAGAAGCTGCCGGGTGCCGGTGAGTGAGGCGCCCAGCAGCGCTCCGGTGGAGGCGGTGCGTGCGGGGCGGGGTCGGGTGCCCAGGCGTAGGAGGAGGGCCGAACCGAGGAAGGTGCCGACGGTGACGGCCAGTACCGCGCCGGGGGTCACGGCGGCCAGGAGCAGTCCTCCGGCGGCGAAGCCGGCCAGTTGCGCGCCTTGGTTGACGATGCGGATCAGCGACCGTCCCAGGACGAACAGGTCGCCCTCCCCCAGCACGTCGCCCAGCGTCCCGGCCCGCGTACCGGCGAATACGGGGGCGATGGCGGCGGTCGCACAGCGCAGGGCCAGCAGTACGGCGACCGGTGTGCCCGGGACCAGCATCGCGGCGGCGCAGCCCGCGCACAGCAGGTCGCAGACGACGAGGATGCGGCGGGCCGGGTAGCGGTCGGCGACGGCGGAGAGCAGGGTGCCGCCGACGACGTACGGCAGCAGGCCGAGCGCGAACGTCAGCGCGCTCAGCAGGGGCGAGCCGGTGAGCCGGTAGACGAGTACGGAGAGCGCGATCTCGCAGACGACGACGCCGAGTGAGGAGAGGAGGTGTGCGGCGAAGACGGAGCGGAATTCAGGGTGGGAGAAGACGGCGCGGTAGCCGGATCGGGTGAGTGGCGGCGGCTCCGGGCGCGGTTCGGCGGGGCCCGTGGCGGCGGGCCCGGAGGGGGTGGCGGGCATGGGGGCAGCGTGCCGGGCCTGGCCTACGCTCCCCAGTCATTCGGCAGGGGGCGAATCCGTGACGGATGCGGCCGCCCGGTGGGAAGAGTGGGGGTATGAGGAGAGGGGGGCCTCGGCCATGCCGCTGGACATGCGCTTCGGCGCGGACGACCTGCTGCGCATCCGCTTCGCCATTTCGCCGCTCTGCGAGACCCACGAAGCCGTACGGACCCTGTTGCGCACCGACCGGCACGGCTACCACCTGCCCTGGCTGCGGCGGATGCGCACGGCGCTGGCCGGCCTGGACCTGTCCGCGCTGTGGCTCCTGATGCCGTCCCCGCGGCCCGGCTACACCCCCGACTTCCTGGGGCCGCCGCCGGAGTCGTCGCTCGCGCCCTTCGAGGAGGAGCTGGCGCGGGTGCGGGCCACGGACCCGGCCGTCGCCCACGCGGAGCTGGCCAAGTCGCTGGCCTGTACGCCGGGGGCCGCCGAGTCCCCGCGCGGCCGGGCGATGCTGACGGACCCGGCCGCCGCCGTGCAGGAGCTGGCCGACGCCACCGAACGGGCCTGGCACGCGCTGCTGGCCCCGGACTGGCCGCGACTGCGGGCCCTGCTGGAGGCCGAGGTCGCCTACCGGTCCCGGCAGCTTGCGAGCGACGGGCTGGAGAAGCTGTTCGCGGACCTCAGCCCGCGGATCACCTGGTCAGGCGGCACCCTCACGGTCCGTACCCGCGCGCGGTTCCTCCAGATCCAGGACCTGGACGGGCGGGGCGTCCTGCTGATGCCGAGCGTCTTCGTGTGGCCCGACGTGGTGAGCGCCTACGAGCCGCACTGGCAGCCCACCGTCCTCTACCCGGCGCGCGGCATCGGCGGGCTGTGGCAGGAGCCGGAGACCGGCCCGGCGCTGGCCCGGCTCCTCGGCGTGAACCGGGCGGCGGTGCTCGTCGCGCTGGACGAGCCGGCCTCGACCACGGCGCTGGCGCAGCGGCTGGGGCTGGCGCCGTCGTCGGTGTCGGCGCAGCTCTCGGTGCTGCGCGACGCCGGACTGCTGACCTCGCGCCGGCACGGGCACCAGGTGCTGTACGAGCGGACGCCGCTGGGCATCGCGCTCAGCGCGGGGGGTGCGGGCACGCCACCGCGCTGAGCGTGCCGGTCAGTCGCCGGGGCCCGCCGCGAGGTAGCGCTCGACGGTCTCGACCTTGGAGGTGAGGCCGTCGGTGACGGAGGGCCTGATGTCGGCCTTCAGGACGAGCGAGACCCGCCCGGCGCGCGCCTCGACGGCGGCCACGGCACGCTTGACGACGTCCATGACCTCGTCCCACTCGCCCTCGATGGACGTGAACATGGCGTCCGTACGGTTGGGCAGCCCGGACTCGCGGACCACCCGTACGGCGTCGGCGACGTACTCCCCGACGTCCTCGCCCACGCCCAGCGGGCTCACCGAGAAGGCGACGATCATGCGTTGACCACGCCTTCCCGGCGGGCGCGGGCAGCGATCACGGTGGCCTCGGCCTCCCGCTTGAGGCGGCGGTCGGCGATGAACCCGCCGGTCGGCACGATGGACAGGACGAAGTAGAGGGCGGCGGTCCCGAAGGACCACTTCGTGCGGTTCCAGGCGTCCAGCCAGAAGAGCACGTACAGGATGAACAGCACGCCGTGCACCGGGCCCAGGACCGGCACCGCGTTGAAGTCGGTCGTGTACTTCAAGATGGTGCAGACGATCAGCAGCAACCAAGAGGCGGCTTCGGGTACGGACGCCAGGCGGAGCCGGCGCAGGGCGGAAGCGGTCTTGATGTCCACGGGAACCTCGTTCGGGTGGCAGGTGGCGGCACGATGCGCTTGTGCGACATTTCACAAGGGCGTCCCCATTGTTGCAGGCCCGCAAAGGATCACTGTTCAGGGGTCGGTGCGCCGGTTACCTTCGATCCTGTGGCTCAGTTTCGGCTCCAGGGGAGCAAAGTGCTCGCCGTCGACATGACCGGCGATGCCGTCAAGGCGAAGAACGGCGCGATGGTCGCCTACGACGGCCGGATGACGTTCAAGAAGATGACCGGCGGCGGTGACGGGCTGCGCGGCATGGTCACCCGCCGGCTGACCGGTGAACAGATGGAAGTGATGGAGGTGAAAGGCCACGGCACCTGCTACTTCGCCGACCGCGCGAGCGAGATCAACCTCGTGCGGCTGCACGGCGAGAAGCTCTACGTGGAAGCCAGCAATCTGCTGTGCACGGACGCGTCGCTGCGCACTGGCACCACTTTCACCGGCCTGCGCGGCGCCTCGCAGGGCAACGGCCTGTTCACCACCACCGTCGAGGGCAGCGGCCAGGCCGCGATCGTCTCCGACGGGCCCGCCGTGGTGCTGCGCGTCACCAAGCAGTACCCGCTCCAGGTCGACCCGGGCGCGTACGTCGCGCACACCGGCGACCTCAAGCAGCACTTCCAGTCCGGGGTGAACTTCCGCACCTTCATGGGCGAGGGCTCCGGCGAGTCCTTCCAGATCCGCTTCGAGGGCGAGGGCCTGGTGTACGTACAGCCCAGCGAGCGCAACACCATCGGCGGGGAGGTCTGATGCCGTTCACCCTCGTCAACTCCCGCATGGTGCGTGCGCAGGTCGGCCCCGGGCAGCGGATGTACAGCCAGCGCGGCGCGATGCTCGCCTACCAGGGCGACGTCAGCTTCACCCCGAACATCCAGGGCGGCCAGGGCGGCATCGGCTCGATGATCGGGCGGCGGATCGCCAACGAGGCGACGCCCTTGATGACCGTGGAGGGCAGTGGCACCGTCCTCTTCGGGCACGGCGGCCACCACATCCACGTCGTCGACCTGACCGGCGAGACCCTGTACGTCGAGGCGGACCGGCTGCTCGCCTTCGACGGGACGCTCCAGCAGGGCACGATGTTCATGGGCTCGCAGGGCGGCGTGATGGGCATGGTGCACGGCCAGGTCACCGGCCAGGGCCTGTTCACCACGACCCTCAAGGGGCAGGGCGCGGTGGCCGTGATGGCGCACGGCGGGGTCATCGAGCTGCCCATCACCCCGCAGGGGCCCGTCCACGTCGACCCGCAGGCGTACGTGGCGCACCGCGGCGACGTCCGCAACAAGCTCTCCACGGCCCTCGGCTGGCGCGACATGGTCGGCCGCGGCTCGGGTGAGGCGTTCCAGTTGGAGCTGTCCGGCCAGGGCACCGTCTACGTACAGGCGTCGGAGGAGAAACTGTGACCGGTCCCGTCGTTCTCGACCCCCACACGCTCCCCTCGGACGACAACGTCAACGAGTACACCTTCAGCGTGGACCTGAACGGCCAGTGGTTCCTGCAGAAGGGGAAGATGATCGCCTATTACGGGCGGATCGACTTCCAGGGCATCGGACACGGGGCTCTGGACCGCCTGGTGGCCCACAGCTTCCATTCGCCTTTGCACGCGGCGGACTGGGTCGTCGCCGAGGGCCAGGGCAAGATGCTCCTCGCCGACCGGGCGTTCGACGTCAATTCCTACGATCTCGAAGACGGCAACCTGACCATTCGCTCGGGCAACCTGCTCGCCTTTCAGCCATCTCTGTCGCTGAAACAGTCGATCATTCCAGGGTTCCTCACGCTGATCGGCACGGGCAAGTTCGTGGCCGCCTCCAACGGGCCGGTGGTCTTCATGGAGCCGCCGATCCGGGTGGACCCGCAGGCCCTGGTGGGCTGGGCCGACTGCCCCTCGCCCTGCCACCACTACGACCACCAGTACCTGCGCGGGTTCCTGGGCGGCGTACGGGCGCACACGGGCCTGGGCGGGGTCTCCGGCGAGGAGCACCAGTTCGAGTTCGTCGGGGCGGGCACGGTGCTGCTCCAGTCCACCGAACAGCTGATGCCCGAGCTGGCGACGGGGGAGGTGGCGGCCGAGGCGGGGGTGCCGGGCGGGGGTGAGGCAACTCGCCAAAGTGGCTCACAACCGCCGCAGCTCCCGGGCGCCCTCGGGGGGCTCCAGCGCCGCTTCGGGCTGTGAGCGGTAGTCTGCGGACGGTGACCTCGAACGTCTGAGCAAGCGCCCGACCGAGCGCCTGAGCCATGTCACAGCCATGACTAATTCGATATTCAACTTTCACGGGTAGAATTCATTCATGACGACCGACAGCGACACTCCCTGGCTGACCGAGCAGGAGCAGCGAGCCTGGCGTACCCACCTGGACGTCAGCCGGCTGCTGATGCACCAGCTGGAGCGCGACCTGCAGCCGTTCGGACTGACCAACAACGACTACGAGATCCTGGTCAACCTCTCCGAGGCCGAGGACCGGCGGCTGCGCATGAGCGACCTGGCGGCCGCCACCCTGCAGTCCAAGAGCCGTCTGTCCCACCAGATCACCCGTATGGAGAACGCGGGCCTGGTGCGCCGGGAGAGCTGCGAGTCCGACCGCCGCGGCCTCTACGCGGTGCTCACGGACGACGGCTGGGACACCATGCGCCGGGTCGCGCCGCACCACGTCGCGTCCGTACGGCGGCACTTCATCGACCTGTTCGCCCCCGAGAACCTCGAATCCCTGCGGGCGTCCCTGACCCCGGTGGCCGAGCACCTGAGGGGCCGCCGCGGCAAGGTCTGACGGCTACGCCGCCGGGGGTACGGGCCCGGCCGTCGCGCACCACGGGCGGCCGCGGCCCCGGCCGCTACGCCGCCGGCAGCCGCAGTTCGAACACCGAGCCGTCGCGCACGGCCAGTGTGCCGCCGTGCCGTTCCGCCACGTCGCGGGCGATGGCGAGGCCGAGACCGGCCCCGCCGTCGTCCCGGCTGCGGGCGTCGTCGAGCCGTACGAACCGTTCGAAGATCCGCTCCCGCTCCTCCGGCGGCACCCCGGGCCCGTCGTCCTCGACCCGCAGCACGGCCCACCGCCCGTCGCGCACCACGCTCGCCCGTACGGTGCCCGCCGCGTGCCGCTCCGCGTTGTCCAGCAGGTTCCCCAGCACCCGCCCCACCTGGCTCCGCGACCCGGCCACCTCCACGCCCGCCAGGTCACCCACCTGTACCGCGATCCGGTCCCCGACCCGCTGCGAGACCTCCTCCCGCACCAGCGCCGCCAGGTCGATCCGGGTGTCCGCGGGCCGCTCCCCCGCGTCCAGCCGCGCCAGCAGCAACAGGTCCGCCGCCAGGTTCTGCAGCCGTACGGCGTCCTCCACGGCGCCCTCGGCGTCCAACAGCTCCGGGTGGGCGATGCCCACCTCCAGTTGCGTCCGCAGGCTCGCGATCGGGCTGCGCAGCTCGTGCGAGGCGTCCGCGACGAACCGGCGCTGCCGCTCCACCGACTCCTGGAGCGCGCCCAGCGTCTCGTTGGTCGTACGGGCCAGCCGGTCGATCTCGTCCCGCGAGCCCGGCTCCGGCACCCGGCGCGACAGGTCCGTACTGGCCGTGATCGCCGCCATCTCCCGCCGGATGCCCTCCACCGGGCGCAGCGCCCGCCGCGTGACCAGCCAGGTCACCCCGGCCACGACCAGCAGCAGGCAGGGCAGCCCGATGAGCATCGCGGTGCGCACCGAGCCCACCGCCTCCCGCTCGGCCGCCAGCGGCGCCCCGGCCCGTACGACGGCCTTGTCGCCCTGCGTGTCCTTGGCCTCGACGGTGGCGAACCGGTAGTCCGCCGTCCGGTGCCCGACCGTGGCCGTACCACCGCTGTGCCGGGCCTTGTCCTCGACCTCGCCAGGCTTGATCTCCCGGTCGTCGTCATCGTCGTCGGAGCCGGAGCCGGAGCCGGACCCGTCCGGCTGCCGCGTCGCCGGCGGCTGCCGCTCCGTCACGGCCTTCCCGTCCACCGCCCGTACGTCGTCCCCCGCCGCCAGCACCCGCCCGTCCTCGGCCAGCACCACCACCGGACGGTCGTCCCCGTCCGGCAGGTCCAGCTTCTCGTACGGCTTGCCGGTCGCGATCTGCGTCGCGACCTCCCGCGCGGCGTTCTCCGCCTGCAGGTCCGCCTGTCCCACCAGGTTGTTCTTCAGCACCAGCAGCAGCGCCGTCCCCGCCGCGACCAGCGCGACCGCCACCACCAGCGAGGCGCCCGCCGCGGCCCGGACCCGGACCTTCCCGAAGACCCTACGCACCGGACACCAGCCGGTACCCGGCGCCGCGCACCGTCGCGATCGCCGCGGCGCCCAGCTTCCGGCGCAGCGCGCTCACGTACACCTCGACGATGTTGTTGTCGCCCTCGTACGCGAAGTCCCAGACGTGCTCCAGGATCTCCGCCTTCGACACCACGTCCCCCGCGCGCAGCGCCAGGTGCTCCAGCACGGCGAACTCCTTGGCGGTCAGGACGACTTCTTCCCCGGCACGCTCCACCCGCCGGGCCCCCTGGTCGATGCTCAGCTCCCCCACCCGCAAGACGGGCAACGCCGTGCGCCCGCGGCGGCGCAGCAGCGCCTTGATCCGGGCCACCAGCACCACGTACGAGAACGGCTTCGTCAGATAGTCGTCCGCGCCGGTGTCCAGCCCCTCGGCCTCGTCGTACTCCCCGTCCTTGGCCGTCAGCATCAGGATCGGCACGTCGTTCCCGGCGGCGCGCAGCGCCCCGCACACGCGGTAGCCGTTCATCCCCGGCAGCATGATGTCCAGCACGACCAGGTCGTAGGTGCCCTCACCCGCCCGGTGCAGGCCCTCCAGGCCGTCGTGCACCACATCGACCGCGTACCCCTCGGCCCTCAGACCCTTGGCCAGCGACAGGGCCAGCCGCTTCTCGTCCTCCACGATCAACAGGCGCATACGCACACGATGCCACCGCCCGCCTGAAGAACCCTTCAGGTGACTTCAGCCTGGCTTCAGCTTCCCCCGGCCACTGTGGAACACGTCATCGAGCAGCACCTCACCAACCGGGGAGAACGAACCGAGATGAAGCGCAACATCGTCATCGCCACCGTGGCCGCGGCCGCCCTCATCGGCGGCGGTACCGCTACCGCCGTCGCCTTCAGCGGCGACTCCGGGCAGGCGTCTTCGCCGTCGGCGTCTTCCACTCCGCGTTCCAGCGTCAGCGTCCCCGACGACGACGTGAACGAGGACGCACGGGAGGCCAGGGCGGCGACCGTCTCCGCCCCCGAGGCCGCCGCCGCGGCCCTGAAGGCCGCCCCCGGCACCGTCACCGGCATCGACCTCGACCAGGACCGGCCCGGTCTGGTCTGGGAGGTCGACGTCCTCGGCAAGGACGGCAAGTGGCACGAGGTCACCCTCGACGCCGGCAACGCGAAGGTCCTGAACCAGCACGTCGAGCACGAGGGTGACGACGACCACGGCGTCGATCACGCCCGCGCCGAGCTGAAGGGCACCACCGTCGACGCCACGGAGGCGGCCCGGAAGGCCGCTGCCCGGTACGGCACCGTCACCTCCGTCGACCTGGACGACGATCACCGGTCCAGTGCCGTGTGGGAGGTCGAAACCGTCAGCAAGGACGGCAAGGAGCACAAGCTCAACGTCGACCCGAAGAGCGGCAAGGTGACGGTTGCCCCGCGGGACGCGGATGACGACGACAACGGCGGCCAGGACGACTGAGGGCTCCACGGCCCGGCACTCATGAACGGAGGGGCTTCCCGCGCGCGGGAAGCCCCTCCGAGCCATGGCCTTCACTCAGCGCGAGCAGTCGCCGGCGCTCCCGGCGGCTTCGTCCTGCAGCCGCCGCCAGTCCGCTCCTCGGTCGCGCCAGGCAGGGCTCTCGTAGATCGCGCTCTTCGCTTCCGGGTGGGACATGCCGAACACGCGGGCCACGACGTAGATGGTCTCGGCCGGAGACCTCCCCTGTTCCCGCAGTTCCCGGAACACCTGCTCTCGGTCAGGAGTCCCGCTCTCCTTCAGGCCGGACGCGAGCGCGTCCAGGGATGTGCGGTCCACGGGTCAGTCCTCCGCCTCCTCCCCCGTGACCCCCGCCACCAGCTCGTCCGCCGCCGCGTACGGGTCCAGCTCGCCGGCGACGATCCGCTCGGCGAGCACGGACAGCCGCCGGTCGCCCCGTAGATCGCCGATCCGCTCCCGCAGGCGGGTGACCGCGATCGTCTCGACCTCGCGGGCCGCGCGGGTGCGGCGGCGTTCCGCCAGGGTGCCGTGCTCTTCCGACCAGGCGCGGTGCTTTTCCAGGGCTTCGACGACCTCATCGGTGCCCTGGCCCCGGGCGGCGACCGTCTTGACGATCGGTGGGCGCCAGTCGCCGGGGGCGCGGGACTCGCCGAGGCCGAGCATGTGGTTGAGCTCGCGGGCCGTCGCGTCGGCGCCGTCGCGGTCGGCCTTGTTGACGACGTAGACGTCGCCGATCTCCAGGATTCCGGCCTTGGCCGCCTGGATGCCGTCGCCCATGCCGGGGGCCAGCAGGACCATCGTGGTGTCGGCCTGGCCGGCGATGTCGACCTCGGACTGGCCGACGCCCACCGTCTCGACGAGGATCACGTCGCAGCCGGCCGCGTCCAGCACCCGGATGGCCTGGGGCGCGGCCCAGGCGAGGCCGCCCAGGTGGCCGCGGGTGGCCATGGAGCGGATGTAGACGCCGGGGTCGGACGCGTGGTCCGACATGCGGACGCGGTCGCCGAGGAGGGCGCCGCCGGAGAACGGGGAGGACGGGTCGACGGCGAGCACGCCCACCCGTTTGCCGGCCCGCCGGTAAGCGCTGACCAGGGCGGAGGTCGAGGTCGACTTGCCGACGCCGGGCGAGCCGGTGAGGCCGACGACGTACGCGCCGCCGGCCAGGGGGGCCAGCGCCGCCATCACCTCGCGCAGCTGCGGGGACGCGCCCTCCACCAGCGAGATCAGCCGGGCCACGGCCCGCGGCCGGCCCTGCCGTGCCTGTTCCACCAGTGCGGGGACGTCCACCACGGCCCAGCTCCTCCCAGCTCGGTTCTCACGTTCGCTTGGACACGCTGCGTGACGGGGCGGGCGGGTCCCGGCCCGCCCGGTCCGTCGCGCTCCGGCTACTTGCCCGGTACGCGGAGGATCAGCGCGTCGCCCTGACCACCGCCGCCGCACAGGGCCGCCACGCCGACACCGCCGCCGCGCCGCCGCAGTTCCAGGGCGAGGTGGAGCACGATGCGGGCGCCGGACATGCCGATCGGGTGACCCAGCGCAATGGCTCCGCCGTTGACGTTCACCTTTTCCGGCGACACCCCGAGATCCTTCATTGACTGCACGGCCACCGCGGCGAACGCCTCGTTGATCTCGATCAGGTCAAGATCCTCGACGGTGAGGCCGGCCTTGCCCAGAGCGTGCCGGATCGCGTTGCTCGGCTGGGACTGGAGGGAGTTGTCCGGGCCCGCCACGTTGCCGTGCGCGCCGATCTCGGCGATCCACTCCAGGCCCAGTTCCTCGGCCTTGGCCTTGCTCATGACGACCACCGCGGCGGCGCCGTCGGAGATCTGGGAGGAGGTGCCGGCGGTGATGGTGCCGTCCTTGGCGAAGGCGGGACGGAGTTTGGCGAGGGTTTCGGTGGTGGTCTCCCCGCGGATGCCCTCGTCCTTGCTGAAGACGACCGGCTCGCCCTTGCGCTGCGGGATCTCCACGGGGGTGATCTCGGCCTCGAAGAGGCCGTTCTTCTGGGCGGCGGCGGCCCGCTGGTGGGAGCGGGCGGCGATCTCGTCCTGCTCGGCGCGGCCGATGCCCAGGCGGGTGTTGTGCTTCTCGGTCGACTCGCCCATGGCGACGTTCTCGTACGCGTCGGTGAGGCCGTCGTGGGCCATCGAGTCGAGCATCTCGACGGCGCCGTACTTGAAGCCCTCGCGGGACTTGGGCAGCAGGTGGGGCGCGTTGGTCATGGACT
Organism: Streptomyces sp. NPDC026394; assembly: GCF_055567735.1. NCBI lineage: Bacteria > Bacillati > Actinomycetota > Actinomycetes > Kitasatosporales > Streptomycetaceae > Streptomyces > Streptomyces sp. NPDC026394. Next base: position 549,105 of record NZ_JBVHPX010000001.1, on the reverse strand, counting down.
CCTGGCCGCCGGCGACGACCACGTCGAACTCGCCGGCGCGGATCAGCTGGTCGGCGAGGGCGATGGCGTCCAGGCCGGAGAGGCAGACCTTGTTGACGGTCAGCGCCGGCACGCTCATCGGGATGCCGGCCTTGACGGCGGCCTGGCGGGCGGGGATCTGGCCCGCGCCGGCCTGCAGCACCTGACCCATGATCACGTACTCGACCTGGTCGCCGCCGATGCCCGCCCGGTCCAGCGCGGCCTTGATGGCGGCGCCGCCCAGGTCGGCGCCGGAGAAGCTGCGCAGGGATCCCAGCAGGCGGCCCATGGGGGTACGGGCGCCCGCGACGATCACGGAGGTGGTGCTGGACGTACCGTTCGCTGTCGACATCAGCGCGGCCCTTCCTGTACAGGGAGGTTAACGAGGGTTCCCGTCAATGTACTGAGCGGTAGACGCCGGGTCACCGGGCTGCGGGTGTGATCGCGCGCACGTTGCGTAACCACGCGTGCGGGCGGTGCACTGGAGCCATGCTGACGCGAATCGACCACATCGGGATCGCCTGCGAGAACCTCGACACGACCGTCGAGTTCTACCGCGCCACGTACGGCTTCGAGGTGTTCCACACCGAGGTCAACGAGGAGCAGGGCGTCCGCGAGGCCATGCTGAAGATCAACGATACGTCGGACGGCGGCGCCTCGTACCTCCAGCTCCTGGAACCCACCCGGGCGGACTCCGCGGTGGGCAAGTGGCTCGCCAAGAACGGTGAAGGGGTGCACCACATCGCCTTCGGTACGGCGGATGTGGACGGGGACGCCGGGGCCGTTCGGGAGAAGGGGGTCCGGGTGCTCTACGACGAGCCGCGCGTGGGCTCCATGGGGTCGCGGATCACCTTTCTGCATCCCAAGGACTGCCACGGCGTACTGACCGAACTGGTCACCGCGGCGCCCCACGAGGGAACCGCCGCCCCCGCTTCCACGTCTCCCTCCACGACAGAGCACTGACCTTTCCCTTCCCCGGCCGGTAGAGTGCACCTTCGGCCGGGGGCCGGGTCGGGGCCCGGTCCACACTCCGCCGATGATCTGACACCATTTCTTCGGAAGGGTCAGCTCCAGCACGCGCCCGGCACGAGGCATTTCGGGCTGCGGAACGCAGATGGGAGCCGGCCGCCACCATGACCAGGGGACGGATGGGACCGCGCAGTGCGGGGCAACGACCGCTACGAGGCTGACGACCACCTCTCGCAGTTCGAGGCCGAGATGGAGCGGCTGAAGACGGAGCGGGACAAGGCGGTCCAGCACGCCGACGACCTCGGGTACCAGGTCGAGGTGTTGCGAGCCAAGCTCCACGAGGCGCGGCGCACCATCGCGGCCCGCCCCGCCTACGACAACGTCAGCCACCAGGCCGAGCAGCTGCTGCGCAACGCCCAGATCCAGGCCGACCAGTTGCGCACGGACGCCGAGCGCGAGGTGCGCGAGGCCCGCGCCCAGACGCAGCGGCTGCTGCAGGAGCAGGCCGAGCGCCAGGCGCGCATGGAGGCCGACCTGCACGCCGAGGCGGTCGAACGGCGCCGTCGGCTGGACGAGGAGCTCAACGAGCGCCGCCAGACCGTCGAGTCGCACGTCAACGAGAACGTCGCCTGGGCGGAGCAGCTCCGCGCCCGTACGGAGTCGCAGGCGCGCCGTCTCATGGACGAGTCGCGGGCCGAGGCCGAGCAGGCGCTGAGCGCCGCCCGCGCCGAGGCGCAGCGGCTGGCCGAGCAGACCCGCGCCCGGCTGGGCAGCGAGGCCGAGCAGGCCCGTGCCGAGGCCGACGCGATCCTGCGCCGGGCCCGTACGGACGCCGAGCGGCTGCTGAACGCCGCCTCCAGCCAGGCCCAGGAGGCCACGGAACAGGCCGAGCAGCTCCGTACGAGTGTCGGCACGGAGTCCGAGGAGGCGCGGCGGCAGGCCGCCGAGCTGACGAAGACCGCCGAGGCCCGGATGCAGGAGGCCGACCGCGCGCTGCGCGAGGCACGCGCCGAGGCGGAGAAGCTGGTCACCGAGGCGCAGGAGAGCGCGGCCAAGCGGCTGTCGGCCGCCGAGTCGGACCAGGAACAGCGGCTGCGGACCGCCAAGGCGGAGATCGCCCGGCTGGTCGCCGAGGCCACGAAGGAGGCCGACGCCCTCAAGGCGGAGGCCGAGCAGCTCCGCGCGGACGCCCGTGCGGAGACCGAGCGGCTGGTCGCCGAGGCGCAGGAGGCCGCCAGGTCCAAGGCGGCGGAGGACTCCGCGGCCCAGCTCGCGAAGGCCGCGCGCACCGCCGAGGAGGTGCTGACCAAGGCGTCGGAGGACGCCAAGGCCACCACGAAGGCCGCCGCCGAGGAGGCCGAGCGGGTCCGCCGGGAGGCCGAGGCCGAGGCGGACCGGCTGCGCGGTGAGGCGCACGACACCGCCGAGCAGCTCAAGGGCGCCGCCAAGGACGACACGAAGGAGTACCGCGCCAAGACCGTCGAGCTCCAGGAGGAGGCACGGCGGCTGCGCGGCGAGGCCGAGCAGCTTCGGTCCGAGGCCGTCGACGAGGGCGACCGGATCCGGGCCGAGGCGCGCCGCGAGGCGGTCCAGCAGATCGAGGAGGCGGCCGCCACCGCCGAGGAGCTGCTGGCCAAGGCGAAGTCGGACGCCGAGGAGACCCGTTCGGGCGCGAGCGCGGAGAGCGAGCGGGTCCGTACCGAGGCCATCGAGCGGGCCACGGCGCTGCGCAAGCAGGCCGAGGAGGCGCTGGAGCGCGCCCGCGCGGAGGCCGAGGAGCTGCGCGGCGAGGGCGAGGAGGCCGCCGCGGCGCTGAAGGCGGAGGCCGAGGAGGCCGCGCGGCAGCTGCGTACGGAGGCCGAGGAGGCCGCCGCCGAGCGCCGCACCGAGGTGCAGGAGGAGTTGGACCGGCTCCAGGCGGAGGCGGCCGAGAAGGTCACCGCGGCCGAGGAGGCGCTGCACGACGCCCGTGGCGAGGCCGAGAAGCTGCGCCGGGAGGCGCAGGAGGAGGCCGCCAAGCTCAAGGCGGAGTCGGCGGAGCGGCTGCGGGTGCTCCAGCAGCAGGCCGAGGACGAGGCCGAGCGGCTGCGTTCGGAGGCGGCGACCGACGCGTCCGCCGCGCGCGCCGAGGGCGAGTCCGTCGCCGTACGGCTGCGCAGTGACGCCGCCGCCGAGGCGGAGCGGCTGAAGACCGAGGCGCAGGAGACCGCGGACCGGGTGCGCGCGGAGGCCGCGGCCGCCGCGGAGCGCACCGGCACCGAGGCCGCCGAGGCGCTGGCCGCCGCCCAGGAGGAGGCGGCCCGCCGCCGCCGGGAGGCCGAGGAGCTGCTCGGCGAGGCCCGCGAGGAGGCCCACCAGGAGCGCACGGCCGCGCGCGAGCAGAGCGAGGAGCTGCTCGCCTCGGCCCGTAAGCGGGTGGCCGAGGCGCAGGAGGAGGCGGAGCGGCTGGTCGAGGAGGCGGACCGGCGCGCCGCCGAGCTGGTCGCCGCCGCGGAGCAGACCGCCCAGCAGGTGCGGGACGCGGTCGCCGGGCTGCACGAGCAGGCCGAGGAGGAGATCGCCGGGCTGCGCTCGGCGGCCGAGCACGCCGCGGACCGTACGCGGACCGAGGCGCAGGAGGAGGCCGACCGGGTACGGGCCGACGCCTACGCGGAGCGCGAGCGCGCCACCGAGGACGCGGGCCGCACCCGGCGCGAGGCCCAGGAGGAGGCCGAGGCCGCCAAGGCGCTGGCGGACCGCACGGTCGCGGAGGCCATCGCGGAGGCCGAGCGGCTGCGCACGGAGGCCGGCGCCGAGGCCGAGCGGCTGCGCGCGGAGGCCGACAGCACGCTGGACGAGGCGCGCGAGGCGGCCGGCCAGGTCCGTACGGACGCCGCCGAGCAGGCCGACAGTCTGATCTCGGAGGCGACCGCGCAGGCCGAGAAGCTGGTGTCGGACGCTTCCGCCAAGGCGCAGCAGATGCGTACGGACGCGTCCGACGCGCTGGCCTCGGCCGAGCAGGACGCCAACCGGGCCCGCGCGGAGGCCCGCAACGACGCCAACCGGATGCGTTCGGACGCCGCCGAACAGGTGGACCAGCTCCTCACCGAGGCGCGCGCGGAGGCCGAACGGATCGTCACCGAGGCGACCGAGCTGACCTCTTCGGCGCAGGACGACGCGGACCGCACGGTCCGCGAGGGCCAGGAGGCCGCCGAGCGGCTGCGGGCCGAGGGCGAGCAGCGGGCCGCGGAGCTGGTCGCGGAGGCGACCGCCGAGGCGGAGCGGCTGCGGGCCGAGGCCGCCGAGGCGCTGGAGACCGCGCGCCAGGAGGCCGAGCGGATCGGCGACGCGGCGCGCGAGGCGGCGAACAAGACCCGTTCGGACGCCGCCGAGCAGGCCGACCAGCTGATGTCCGAGGCCGGCAGCGAGGCCGAGAAGCTGCGCGCGGACGCGGCGGAGACCGTCGCGGGCGCCGAGCGGGACGCCGACCGCACCCGGGCGGACGCCCGCGAGCAGGCGGACCGGATGATCGCCGAGGCCACCGCGGAGGCGGACCGGCTGCGCGCGGAGGCGGCGGACACCGTCACCTCGGCGCAGGAGCACGCCACCCGGACGCGTGCCGAGTCCGAGCGGATCAAGGAGGCAGCGGAGGCGGAGGCCGACCGGCTGCGCACCGAGGCGCTGGAGGAGTCGGAGCAGACCGTCGACGCGGCCCGCAAGGACGCCGCGCAGCGCCGCGCGGACGCCGCCGAGCAGGCCGACCAACTGGTGGCCAAGGCCCAGGAGGAGGCGCTGAAGTCGGCGACCGCCGCCGAGGAGCAGGCCGACCGGATGGTGGGCGCGGCCCGCAAGGAGGCCGACCGGATCGTCGCCGAGGCCACCGCCGAGGGCAACGCGCGGGTCGAGAAGTCCCGTACGGACGCGGACGTCCTGCTGAGCGAGGCCCGCGGGGACGCCACCGCGATAAGGGACCGCGCCGAGGAGCTGCGGGCCCGGATCGAGAGCGAGGTCGAGGAGCTGCACGAGCGGGCCCGCCGCGAGTCCTCGGAGACGATGAAGAACGCCGGGGAGCGGGTCGACAAGCTGATCGCGCAGGCCACGCAGCAGCAGGCGGAGGCCGAGGAGAAGGCCAAGCGGATGGTGTCGGACGCCAGCAGCGAGGCCAGCAAGGTCCGGATCGCCGCGGTGAAGAAGGCGGAGGGGCTGCTCAAGGAGGCCGAGCAGAAGAAGGCCGAGGCCGTACGGGAGTCGGAGCGACTGCGCGCCGAGGCCCGGGCGGAGGCGGAGCAGATCGTGGCGGAGGGCAAGCGCGAGCTGGAGGTACTGGTGCGGCGCCGCAAGGACATCAACGCGGAGATCTCCCGTGTCCAGGACGTGCTGGAGGCGTTGGAGTCTTTCGAGGCCCCGGCCAACGGTGGTGGCAAGGACGGGGCGAAGGCCGCTGCGGGGGCGGGCGCAACTCGTTCGAGTGGCAAGCAGTCTGAGGGGTAGCCACCCGAATGAGGGGCCATTCTCCACTTCGAACGCGCAATGACTCGATGACACGCCGTTGCGGCCCCTAGGATTCCCTTTATCACCTCACCGGTCTCTTTCGACAGGAACCCCATGAGCGACACTTCCTCCCCCTACGGCTTCGAGCTCGTGCGGCGTGGGTACGACCGCGGTCAGGTGGACGACCGCATCTCGAAGCTGGTCGCCGACCGCGACAGCGCCCTGGCCCGTATCACCTCGCTGGAGAAGCGGATCGAGGAGCTGCACCTCGAAACGCAGAACGCCCAGGCCCAGGTCAACGACGCCGAACCGTCCTACGCGGGCCTCGGGGCGCGCGTGGAGAAGATCCTCCGGCTCGCGGAGGAAGAGGCGAAGGACCTGCGCGAGGAGGCCCGGCGGGCCGCCGAGCAGCACCGTGAGCTGGCCGAGTCGGCCGCCCAGCAGGTCCGTAACGACGCCGAGCAGTTCGCGACGGACCGCAAGGCCAAGGCCGAGGACGAGGGCGCCCGCATCGTCGAGAAGGCGCAGGGCGAGGCGACCGCGCTGCGCGCCGAGGCGCAGAAGGACGCGCAGTCCAAGCGGGAGGAGGCGGACTCCCTCTTCGAGGAGACCCGTGCCAAGGCCGCGCAGGCCGCCGCGGACTTCGAGACCAACCTCGCCAAGCGTCGCGAGCAGTCCGAACGGGACCTGGCCTCCCGTCAGGCCAAGGCCGAGAAGCGGCTGGCGGAGATCGAGCACCGGGCCGAGCAGCTTCGGCTGGAGGCCGAGAAGCTGCGGACGGACGCGGAGCGCCGGGCCCGCCAGACGGTGGAGACGGCGCAGCGCCAGGCCGAGGACATCGTGGCCGACGCGAACGCCAAGGCGGACCGGATCCGCAGCGAGTCCGAGCGGGAGCTGGCGGCGCTGACCAACCGCCGGGACTCGATCAACGCCCAGCTGACGAACGTCCGCGAGATGCTCGCGACGCTCACCGGCGCGGCGGTCGCCGCGGCCGGCACCCCGGCGGACGAGGAGCCCATCTCCCGCGGCGTCCCGGCGCAGCAGTCGCGCTGAGGCGCCGTTCGTCGTTGTGACGCCGGTGCGGCCGGTGGGTTCCCCCGGCCCGCTCCCGTGACGGCCGGTACCGCGCCCGACGGCGGCAGACGCGCTCCGCCCGCCCCGCCTCTCCCGGAGGCCGGGCGGGCGGAATGCTTTCAGCAGATGGACGGACCCTCGCACGAAGCCGTTCCGGCGACCGGCGGACCCGGTGTGCGATGTCCGGTACGCCCGAGATGCGGGGGCACCGGCCCCCGCTTAGCGTGCTGTACATGATCGAGAGCGAGGGGCTGACCAAGCGGTACGGCGACAAGCTCGCCGTGGACGGGCTGACCTTCACCGTGCGGCCCGGGATCGTCACCGGCTTCCTCGGCCCCAACGGCGCCGGCAAGTCCACGACCATGCGGATGATGCTCGATCTGGACCACCCGACGTCGGGACAGGTCCGTATCGACGGACGGCACTACCGGCAGTTGTCCGACCCCTTGAAACACATCGGCGCCCTCCTGGACGCCAAGGCCGTGCACGGCGGCCGGAGCGCCTTCAACCACCTGCTGTGCCTGGCCCAGAGCAACGGTATCCCGCGCGCCCGTGTCCACGAGGTGCTGGACACCGTCGGACTGACCGCGGTGGCCGGGAAACGCTCCAGCGGCTTCTCCCTGGGCATGGGCCAGCGCCTGGGCATCGCGGCCGCGCTGCTCGGCGACCCCGAGATCCTGATGTTCGACGAGCCGGTCAACGGACTCGACCCCGAAGGCATCCACTGGATCCGCAACCTGATGAAGGGGCTGGCCGCCCAGGGCCGTACCGTCTTCGTCTCCTCGCACCTGATGAGCGAGATGGCGCTGACCGCCGAACACCTCATCGTCATCGGCCAGGGGCGGCTGCTGGCGGACACCTCGATGGCGCAGTTCATCCGGGAGAACTCGCGCGCGTACGTACGGATGCGGTCGCCGGAGCGCGAGCGGCTGCTCGACGTGCTCAGGGACGCCGGGCACCCGGCCTCGCCGGCCGGCGAGGCGGTGGAGGTCGACGGGGTGAGCGCCGCCGACCTCGGCGAACTGGCCGCGCGGCACCGGATCGTCCTGCACGAACTGAGCCCGCAGCAGGCGTCCCTGGAGGAAGCGTTCATGCAGCTGACCGCAGGATCGGTGGAGTACCACGCGCACTCGGCGGCGCCGCGGCCCGCGGCGCCGGAGGACGGCCTGCCGGACGCTCCGCCGCCGCCCGGGGCCCCGGGAGCGCCGCCCCCGGACTCCCCGCCCGGCGGCTGGGGTGCCGGCTGGCGCGACCAGAAGCGGGGGTCCTGACGATGGCGGCCGTCTCCCAGGTCCTGAAGTCGGAGTGGACGAAGATCCGGTCGGTGCGGTCCACGGTGTGGACGCTGGGCATCGCGCTGGTCGTCACGGTCGCGCTGGGCGCGCTGATCTGCCTGCTCGCCTCGAACGACTTCGGCACCATGTCCCCCCGCGACCGGACCACCTTCGACCCCACGAACATCAGCTTCGCCGGGATGGGCCTGGGCCAGCTCGCGATGATCGTCTTCGGGGTGCTGGTGGTCTCCAACGAGTACAGCACCGGCATGATCCGTACCTCGCTCGCCGCCGTACCGCAGCGCGGCACCTTCCTCTTCAGCAAGGTCGCCGTCGCCGCCCTGCTCGCCCTCGCCGTCTCCTTCGTGACGGCCTTTCTCTCCTTCTTCATCGGGCAGGCGTTGCTCGACACGCACGCGGCGTCCCTCGGCGACCGGGGCGTCCTGCGGGCCGTGGTGGGCGGCGGGCTGTACATGACGCTGATCGCGGTGTTCTCGATGGGGGTGGCCACGATGCTGCGCAGCCCGATGCTGGCGCTGGGCATCCTGATGCCGTTCTTCTTCCTGATCTCCACCGTCCTGGGGAACGTCTCGGCCACCAAGAAGATCGGCTGGTACCTCCCCGACCAGGCCGGCCACAAGGTCATGCAGGTGGTGCCGCCGGCCAGCGACGCGGTGCCGTACGGGCCGTGGGGCGGGTTCGCCATCATGCTGGCGTGGACGGTGGCCGCCCTGCTGTGCGGGTACGTCCTGTTGAAGCGGCGCGACGCCTGAGGCCGGGGCCCCGGCGGCGGCCGTCCGACGCCGGCCGGCGGAGCCCCGTCCCTCCGCGCCGGCCCGCGTTTTGACGGGAACCGTCAGCCTGCGGATAACCTCCTAACCCTCACGGGGGTACGAGAGCACCTCTGCCCCGAACCATTTCTGAGGGGCGGAGAATGATCGAGGCATTCGGTCTGACGAAGCGCTACGGCGCCAAGACAGCCGTGCACAACCTGTCGTTCCAGGTGCGGCCGGGCACCGTCACCGGCTTCCTGGGCCCCAACGGCTCCGGCAAGTCCACGACGATGCGCATGATCCTGGGGCTGGACACCCCGACGAGCGGCCGCGTCACCATCGGCGGCATCCCGTTCCGTCAGGTGCCCAACGCCCCGCGGCACGTCGGCGCCCTGCTCGACGCCAAGGCGGTGCACGGCGGCCGCAGCGCGCGCCAGCACCTGCTCTGCCTCGCCCAGCTCTCCGGCATCCCGGCACGCCGCGTCGACGAAGTACTCGGCGTGGTCGGCCTTCAGGACGTCGCCCGCAAGCGCTCCAACGGCTTCTCGCTCGGCATGGGCCAGCGCCTGGGCATCGCGGCGGCGCTGCTCGGCGACCCGCAGGTGCTGCTCTTCGACGAGCCGGTCAACGGCCTGGACCCCGAAGGCATCCTGTGGGTCCGCAACCTGATGAAGCAGCTGGCCGCCGAGGGCCGTACGGTCTTCGTCTCCTCGCACCTGATGAGCGAGATGGCGCTGACCGCCGAACACCTGATCGTCATCGGCCGCGGCCAGTTGCTGGCCGACATGTCGGTCACGGACTTCATCTCGGCCAACTCCGCCGACTTCGCCCGGGTCCGTACGCCGGACACCGAGCCGGAGCTGCGCGAGAAGCTGGGCTCGCTGCTCGGCGAGGCAGGTGCCCGGGTCGTACCGGAGCAGGACGGCGCGCTGCGCGTCAGCGGGCTGCCGCTGCCCCGCATCAGCGACCTCGCGCACGACGCGGACATCCGCCTGTGGGAGCTGTCGCCGCATCAGGCGTCCCTGGAAGAGGCGTACATGCAGCTGACGCAGGGGGCCGTCGACTACCGCTCGACGACCGACCAGCGGGCCGGCCTCCAGCAGCAGGGGCCCGGTCACGCGCAGCAGGGCATGGGCGCGCCAGGGCAGCCGCCGCAGGGGTACGCGGCGCCGCAGCCGGGTCCGTACGGGCAGCCCGGCCACCCTGGGCAGCCGCACCCCGGGGCCCAGGGGCAGCCGAACCCGTACGCGCAGGCGCCCGGCGGCGCGCCGGGCCAGGGCTACCCGCCGCCGATGGCCGGCCAGGGCTCGCCGTACGGACAGCCGAACCCGTACGGACAGCCGCAGCCGGGCCCGCAGGCCGGCGCCCCGGCGCCGACGCCGCCCGCCGCCCCCGCCGACATCTCCGAGCCGCACACCGAGGACGCCCGATGACCAGCCCTCAGCAGCCGCAGCCACAGCCTGAGCCGCACGACACCGACGCTCCCGGCACCGGCCCGACGCCCCCGGCAGGGGCCCCGCGGCCACCCGCGCAGCAGGCCGCCCCGCAGCCGCCCGCCGAGCAGCCGGAGCCCCGGCCGCTGGCCGCGCACGCACCGCCGCAGCAGCAGGCGCAGCCCGCCGAGCAGCAGCCCGCGCAGCGGCAGGCGCAGCCGCCCGCTCACGCGCCGCAGGCCGGACCGGCGCCGCAGCAGGCCCAGGCACCGCAGGCGGGCGCTCCGGCCCGTGAGCCCGGCACGATGACGCTCCAGGCCCAGCAGCCGTCCGCCACCGCGCCCGGCAAGGAAGCCGGGACGATGACGCTCCAGGCCCAGCCCGCACCGCAGGCTCCGCAGGCCGCGCCCCAGGCCCCGCAGAACGCACCGCACGCCCCCCAGGGCGCGCCCAAGGACGCGGGCACCATGACGCTCCAGGCCCAGCAGCCGCCCGCCGGTCCCCCGCCGCAGCAGGCGCCCTACCAGCAGCCGCACCAGCCCGCACAGCCTCAGCAGCCGCACCGGCAGCCTGCGCCTCAGCAGGCCCAGCAGCCGCCCCAACAGCAGCAGATCCCGGCCGCCTGGCAGGCCGCCGGTCCCGGCGGCACCGGCCCGGCCTACGTCTCGCCGATCCCGGTGCGCCGGACGACCCTGGGCCACGCGCTCGCCTCCGAGTGGACGAAGATCCGCTCGGTGCGCTCCACGATGTGGACGCTGGGCGTGCTGGTCCTGCTGAACGTCGGCATCGGCCTGCTGACGGCGCTGGCCCTGGCGGACCCGGACCGGGTGGTCGAGCCGGTGCTCGGCTTCGCCTGGTTCGGCCTGCTGCTGGGGACGCTGTGCGTGATCCCGCTCGGCGTGCTGGTGATCTCCTCGGAGTACGGCACCGGCATGATCCGTACGACGTTCACGGCCTGCCCCAGCCGCGCGCGGGTGCTGACCGCCAAGGCGATCGTCCTGTTCGCGCTGACGTTCGTCGTAACCACGGCCTCCAACGCGCTGGTCGCGGTGGCGCACGCCGGGATGCTCACCGGCCCGGCGCCCACCGGTGACGAGTGGCTGCGCGCCACCGTCGGCTCCGGTCTGTTCGTGGCCGTGCTGAGCCTGCTGTCCCTGGGGGCGGGCACGCTGCTGCGGCACTCGGCCGGCGCGATCAGCGCGATGACGGGCCTGGTCCTGCTGCCCATGCTGATGGCCGTGTTCATGATCACTTCGGAGAGCCTGCGCCCGTTCGCGACCAAGCTGATCGAGTACTCGATCCCGAACAACCTCGGCGCGCTCTACGGCCAGCCGTTCATGCCCGACGGCCCGACCGGCTGGCAGCCGCTGCTCGTCCTCCTGGGCGTCACCGCCGTCGTCCTCGGCGGCGCGTACGCGGCGCTGCACAAGCGCGACGTCTGACGGGGGCCGCTCAGTACCTCGGCGCGTTACGGGACCGCTGGAGCCGCGCGCTCCGGCGGTCCCGTGCGTTCCAGCACGCCTTGTGCCAGTGTCTGCGTTCGTCCACGTCGCCCTCCCGCGGCCAGGCGACGACATGCGGCACCCCCGGCGGGATCTCCTGGTCGCATCCCGGGCAGCGGTAGTGCTTGGCCGTCCCGCCGCCCCCCAGATGCCGTACGACCCACTCCTCGCCGCGCCATTCCTCGGTACGTTCCAGACCGTAGCGGCCCCCGCCCGCGTGGTCGGCTGGCTTCTCACCGCCGCGGGAGCGGTTTCGACGCGGAGACACTGGGCACCTCGGGAAATCTGCGGGGTCACGGGCCGTCACCACCCTACGCGGCTCCGTCATGGGGCGTAGTCGGCCGCCGCAATCCTGCGATCATCGGGAAACTTCGCCGCAGGCCGTGCCTTTGGCACGTGTCCCCCGTTGTTGCGTGTTAGGGGGATGTCGCGTCGGCTGCGAGGAGGCAGAAGAGCGATGCGTGTTGGGGCTTTCATTCTGGCCGCCCAGTTTCCCGGTCAGGGGCAGGGGGAGGCACTCCATCGGGCGGTGCGGTCGGCCGAAGTCGCGGAGGAGGCCGGGCTCGACGCCGTCTGGCTGGCGGAGCACCACTTCGTGCCGTACGGGGTCTGCCCGTCGGCGGCGACGCTGGCCGCGCTGCTGCTGGGCCGTACCGACCGGATCGGCGTCGGCACGTCCGTCAGCGTGCTGCCGACCCAGCATCCGGTCGCCCTCGGGGAGCAGGCGGCGCTGCTGCACCTGACCTCCGGCGGGCGGTTCACCCTCGGTGTCGGCCGCGGCGGACCCTGGGTGGACCTGGAGGTCTTCGGCTCGGGACTGGCCGCCTACGAACAGCACTTCCCCGAGTCGCTGGACCTGCTGCTGCGCTGGCTGCGCGAGCCGCGGGTCGGCGCCAGGGGGGAACGTCACTCCTTCCGGGAGGTGGCCGTCGTACCGCGGCCCGACGAGTCACTGGAGATGCCGTCCGGGCCGCCCGTGATCCTCGCCTGCACCTCGCCCGGGTCGGTGCGGCTGGCCGCCGAGCGCGGGCTGCCGATGCTGCTGGGGATGCACTGCGGGGACGAGGACAAGGCGGAGATGGTGGCGCTGTGGCGCCGGGTGGCGCTGGCGGCCGGGCGGGACCCGGCGCTGGTCGCGGCGGCGGAGCACGTCTCCGCCGGAGTGGTGCAGGTCGGCGACACCCGTCAGGGCGCGGCCGAGGTCCTCACGAAGGCGATGCCGGGCTGGCTGCGGCGCGGGCTGGCGGCCCATGAGACGGTCGACGGCCGCCACCGCCCCATGCGCGACCCGCTGGCGTACACGGAGCTGCTCTGCGACCTGCATCCGGTCGGGCCGCCGAAACAGTGCGCCGACCGGCTCGCGGCCTCGGCGGAGCGGACCGGCATCCGGCGCTTCGCGCTGCTCGTGGAGGGTTCCGGCGACCTGGCCGCCACCGAGGAGAACGTACGGCGGCTGGGCGCCGAGGTGGTGCCGCGGCTCGGCTGACCCGGAGCGGGGGCGGGCCTGCGCGGCGGACCGCCCGCGGTCCGCCACCGTCCGGCGTGCCGGTGCCGGTCTCCGGCCCCGCGGCCGGAGGGTGCCGTGCACGCCGCGCCGACGTCGCCTCACCGGCGCCGGGCCGGCCGATGCTGCCGCCGGCGCACCCTTGCCGTACGGCCTCCGTCGCGCATGCGCGGCGGCAGCGTCCTCGGTCAGCAGTCGCGCAGCTCCGGCGACTGGTTCAGCAGCTGGCCCCGGACGGAGGTGAAGGTGGCCAGCCTGTCGTCCACCGACGGATCGAGCGGGAAGACCGCGACCCGGTGGCAGTTCTGGAATGCCAGCCGCACACCGAAGTGACGTTCCAACGACCCACGTATCGCGTCACTCGCCAGTGCTCGCAGCAGCTGACCGCGTGCCTGCTCGTCCGGCGGCGGCGTCCGGTTGTCGGCGAACTCGCCGCCGTCCACCTTGAGCTGGGCCACCAGGGAGCTGATCATCCCCCATGCGTAGGGCAAGGAGGTCCGGACGCAGTCGACAAATTCCGCTTCGTCGACCTCGCCTCGCTCGGCCTGTTCGAGGAGGGCCGGTGAGACGTCGAGCGACATGAGGTTCTCCTCTCGCGGCCCCGCCGGGACGGAGCCTCAGGGATGGGACCGGGGGGTTCCGCGACGGAGCGTGTCCGTACCACGACCCCCCGCTTCAACGGTATGCCGCGCACCCGGCGCGCACCAGAAGATTGCCGCGACTACCGGCCGTCGGCGGACCGGGCGGTTCAGGGGCGAATCGCGTCGGCGGCCTCCGGTCGAGTAGCGTGGCGCACCATGCGTCTCGTCATTGCCCGTTGCTCCGTGGACTACGCGGGCCGGCTCAGTGCCCACCTCCCGTCGGCCCCTCGCCTGATCCTCGTGAAGGCGGACGGTTCGGTCTCCATCCACGCGGACGACCGGGCCTACAAGCCCCTGAACTGGATGTCCCCGCCGTGCACCCTCAAGGAGGGCGACGGCAGTGTGTGGACGGTGGAGAACAAGGGGGGCGAGAAGCTCATCATCACCCTGGAAGAGGTGATGCACGACTCGGCGCACGAGCTGGGCGTGGACCCGGGTCTCATCAAGGACGGGGTGGAGGCGCACCTTCAGGAGCTGCTCGCCGACCGGATCGAGACCCTCGGCGAGGGCTATTCGCTCATCCGCCGTGAATACCCCACCGCCATCGGCCCGGTGGACATCCTGTGCCGGGACGCGGACGGCGCGACGGTCGCCGTGGAGATCAAGCGGCGCGGTGAGATCGACGGGGTCGAGCAGCTCACCCGTTATCTCGAACTCCTCAACCGTGACCCGCACTTGGCACCGGTGAAGGGCGTCTTCGCGGCCCAGGAGATCAAGCCGCAGGCACGGGTGCTGGCCACCGACCGCGGTATCGGCTGCGTCGTGCTGGACTACAACGCGCTGCGCGGCATCGAGGACGACAAGCTGCGGCTGTTCTGAGCGGCGGGCCCGGCCCGCTCCGGGCGAGCGGGCCGGGGGTGAGCCCGCCCGGCCCGCGGCACGGACCTCCGCCGGTACGGACGACGACGGCCCGGTACGGAACGCCCGCCCCTGAGGCGGACGGTTCCGTACCGGGCCGTCGTGCTGTGCTCAGGCGTCCGTGCCGCCCGTGCCGCCGGAGCCGGTGGCCGCCGAGCTGCTGCCGTTGGCGCTGCTGGGCGCCGGGTTGCCGGTGGTGCCGGTCGGTTCCTGGCTGGTCGGCTTGTCGGTGGGCTTGTCCGTGGGTTTGTCGGTCGGCTTGTCCGTCGGCTTGTCGGTGGGTTTGTCCGTCGGCTTGTCGGTCGGCTTGTCCGTGGGCCTGCCGGTGCCCGTTCCCGTGTCGGTGGGCCGGGTGGTCGGCTCGGTCGGGCGCGTCGTCGGGGTGGTCGGGTTCGTGCTGCCGTCCGTGGGCCGGCCGGTCGTCGGGTCCGTGGCGCCGGTGCTCGGAGCGGGCGTGCCGGTGCCCGGCTGTCCGCCGGTGCCGCGCGCCGTCGAGCCGGGGCCGCCCGTACCGGGCCGGCTGCCCTGGCCGGTGCGGGTGCTGCCGGTGCCCGGCTGGTCGGCGGGCATGCCGTCGCCGTCCCGGCCCGGCTCGGCGGACTGCTCGGTCTTGACCTTCTCGCCCGTGCCGTGGTCGGGCCCGGAGACCGCGCCCAGGGTGACGACGGTGCCCAGGACGGCGACGAGCAGGGCGCCCGCGCCCGCGGCGACCAGGTTGCGCCGGGCGCCGAGCACCAGGGCCTTGCGGCCGCCGGTCCTGGCGCCGCTCTTGCCGCCGCCGGGGACGGCGCGGGTGACCACGGTGGGCGCGGTCGCGTCGACGGCCGGGGCCGACGCGAGGGCGGCGGGCACCCCGCCGGGCGGCGAGGCCGACTCCTCCGTCCGCGCGTCCGGGATCTCCTCCCCGGCCGGTGTGGCCGTACCCGCGGGCGGGGTGAACGTGCCGGAGCGGTCGGCGACCAGGGCCAGCGCGCGCCGCCCCGCGACCGCGCCGCGCCGGTCGGAGAGCACACCGCGCAGCCCTATCGACGCCTCCAGCTCGGCCCGCGCCCGGTCCAGGTTGCCGGTGCACAGGGCGAGCACACCCAGCTCGTGGTGGAAGTACGCCTCCTCGGCGACCTCCCCGGCGATGCGGGCGGCCTCGGCGCCGTGCCGCAGGCTGCGCTCCCAGGCGTTCCAGTGCAGGGCGGCGGCGAAGGCCGGGGCGGCCGTACGGGCCAGCAGGACGGCGGCGCTGGGGTGGCCGCTCTCCCGGCTGCCGGTCAGGACGTTCATCGCGGCGAGGATCGCGTCGGCCTCGGCGGCGGCCCGCTCGGGCGTGACCGAGGGGTGGCCGGCCCACCAGGCGTAGTGCTGGGCGGCGGTCAGGGCCCGCTCGCCCGCGCCTTCGTCGTACCCGGCGGCCGTCAGCTGGTCCTCCACCGTCGCCACGAGCCGGTAGTGGCCCCCGGCCGGGGTGATCAGCCCGCAGTCCAGCAGCGCGCCGAGGGCGGCGTCCGCGTGGGTGTCCTGGGCGAGCGCGGGCAGGTGTGCCTGGTGCGGCAGCTCGCCGCCCAGCGCGACCGCGAAGCGCAGCGTCTCGCGCGCCGCCTCGCTCAGGCCGGCGGCGATCAGCGGCGCGGGCGAGGCGGCCTCGGCGACGGTGGGCAGCGGTCCGGTGGTGCCGTCCTGGCCGGCACCGGCCGCGGCGGCGTCGTCGGAATGCTCTCCGTACGCGTCGAAGGTGTCCTGGTCGGTACGGAGCCGCTGCCGCAACAGGGCACCGGCCTGGACGAAGCGCAGGGGCAGCCCCTCGGACTCGAACCACAGGTCGGCGGCCCAAGCGGCCTCGTCGTCGGTGAGCGGCCGGCCGACGACGCCCGCCAGCAGCTCGCGGCAGGCGTCGCGGCCGATGCCGCCGAGGAAGACCTCTTCGAGGTGGGAGCCGGGCGAGGGGGCGGCGACGTCGGGGGTGGCGGCGAACAGGAAGGCGCACTCGGGGGTGGCGCCCAGCAGTTCGTCCAGCGCGGCGCCGCCGAACTCCAGGTCGTCCAGGACGACGATGGCGCCGATCTCGCCGAGCAGGCGCAGCAGCTCGCCGCGGTCGGGGCGGTGCAGCGGGGCCCGGTGGACGGCGGCGAACAGCTCGTACAGCACGTCGGTGGGCGTGCGGCGGTATCCGGAGAGCCGCACGACGCCGTCGGGGGCCAGGCCCTCGCAGGCGGCGGCGACGGCGTCCAGCAGGCGGGTACGGCCCGATCCGGAGGGCCCGGTGACCCGTACGGATCTGCCGCGGGACAGCAGCCGCACCAGCCGGTCGGTCTCCTCGGCGCGCTCCAGGAGCGCGCCCTGGCGGCCGGCGGAGACCGGCAGGGCGGGCGGGGCGGCGGCGCGGGCCAGCTCGGCGCGCTCCTCGGGGCC
This sequence comes from Streptomyces sp. NPDC026394, assembly GCF_055567735.1. Lineage (NCBI taxonomy): Bacteria > Bacillati > Actinomycetota > Actinomycetes > Kitasatosporales > Streptomycetaceae > Streptomyces > Streptomyces sp. NPDC026394. The sequence goes on along the minus strand of NZ_JBVHPX010000001.1, from coordinate 532,189 downwards.
GTGCTTGCCGGGGACGGCGGGCTGCTCGCCGGGCGGGCAGGGTTCGATCTCGCTGCCGTCGACCGGGTTGACGGTGAGCAGGTAGGGACCCGACACGAGCTGTACGGTGCGGGCGAGCCCGCCGGGGGCGGCCGCGGAGCCGCCGGCCGCGGGCGTCGGCGTCGCGGCAGGGGCGTCCTGCTCGCCGTACTCCTCAGGTCCCCGGTTGGTGTTCGGGTCCATGGTGAAATGCCCCCCAGATGCGCTTGGCGTGCCGACCGGCCGTTTGCGTCCCGGCCGTCCGCACTCCCCCAGCCTCCGGCCGGGGTGCTCCCCGGCCGCCGCTTCTGGTCCGGTGCCCGCCGTGCGGCGAACCGGACGGCGGAAAACCGAACCTTAGACCTTCGCCCAGTATCTACGAAGCGCCGGGGTCCGTTCCTGCCCGGAACGTCACAGTGTTGTGAGAATCCTTCGGGTATGCGGCTTTTTGATCTTGCCGGGGGCGCCGTCAGACCCGCGGCAGGGTCTCGGCCGCGATGCCGCCCTCGATGGCGAGGATGCGGTGCAGACGGGTGGCGACCAGCAGCCGCTGCATCTGCGGCGGTACGCCGCGCAGCACGAGCCGGCGGTTGGCCCGCCCGGCGCGGCGGTGCGCACCCATGATCACGCCGAGTCCGGTGGCGTCCCACGAGTCGAGTCCGGTCAGATCCAGCACGAGGTCGCCCTGGCCCGAGTCGACGGCGGAGTGCAGGACGGTTCGGGCGTCCGCCGCGCTGCGGACGTCGAGGCGGCCCCCGACGACCAGCTCGGCGTGGTCGCCCCTGATGTGCATATGCGCTCCCCGGGTGATGAGTGCTCGATCGTTACGTCTACAGAACTGACTGCCTCTCATGCGGCGAAGTTGCCGCCTGTAAGCGAACCGATACCGAATTCACCCCGGAGGGTGACGGCACCGGACCCGTGCGCCTGGCGCGTCGGCCGCCTCGGGGGCGTGCCGCCGGCGGCCGGAGCCCCGGCCGCCGCGCTCCCGGCCGTGCCGGGAGCGGCGCCTGACGCTGCGACAGCGCGGTGCGGGGTCCGGGTCCGTCCGACGCGGAATCAGTGCTCGTAGAAGCCTTGCCCACTCTTGCGGCCGATATCGCCGGCATCGACCATCCGCCGCATGACCTCCGGCGGCGCGAACTTCTCGTCCTGCGACTCGGTGTAGATGTTGTCGGTGGCGTGCAGCAGGATGTCCACGCCGGTCAGGTCGGCGGTGGCCAGCGGCCCCATGGCGTGCCCGAAGCCCAGCTTGCAGGCGGTGTCGATGTCCTCGGCGCTGGCCACCCCGGACTCGTACAGCTTCGCCGCCTCCACGACCAGCGCCGAGATGAGACGGGTGGTCACGAAGCCGGCCACGTCCCGGTTGACGACGATGCAGGTCTTGCCGACGGACTCGGCGAACGCGCGGGCGGTGGCGAGGGTTTCGTCGCTGGTCTTGTAGCCGCGCACCAGTTCGCAGAGCTGCATCATCGGCACCGGCGAGAAGAAGTGCGTGCCCACCACCCGCTCGGGGCGCCCGGTGGCCGCGGCGATCTTGGTGATCGGGATGGCCGAGGTGTTGGAGGCGAGCACCGCCTCGTCCTTGACCAGCTTGTCCAGGTTCGTAAAGATCTCGCGCTTGACGTCGATCCGCTCGAAGACGGCCTCCACGACGATGTCCGCGTCGGCCGCCGCGTCCAGGTCGGTCGTGGTGGTGATCCGGGCCAGCGCCTGCTCGGCGTCGGCCGCGGCCAGCTTGCCCTTGCTCACGAACTTCTCGTACGAGGCCTCGATGCCGCCCTTGCCGCGGGCCAGCGCGCCTTCCGTCACATCGCGGAGGACGACCTCCCAGCCCGCCTGGGCCGAGACCTGCGCGATACCGGACCCCATGAGTCCGGCTCCGATGACGGCGAGCTTCTTTGCCACTTGCTGTCCCCTAACACGCTGTACACCTGACGGCTCTCGGCAGTGACGTTAGCGCCCGGCGGCGATCGATAGGAGGGTTAGAGATGCGCGTCACGTCTCAGATGACGGACATCACACCGCACGGGCTCACCGGCCGCCGCGCACGGCATAGTTGAGGACCTTTTCACCGAGCGCGTCCTCCAGGTCGTCGAGCAGCACGAGCGCCTCGCGTGACACCTCGTCGGGTGCGCGCCCGGCCATCATGGCGCGGGCGATGTGCGCCGTGAGCGTGGCGTGCACCCAGTTGAGCTGACCGGCCACCAGGAGCGGCAGCCAGTCGTCCGCCGCGGCGCCGGCCTCCTGGCGCAGGGTCTCCTCCAGGCGGGCGAGCTGTTCCTGCTGGAGGTGCCAGAGGCGGGCCTTGAGGGTGGCGGCGCCTTCGATGACGCGCAGGAAGCGGTCGTAGCCCTCGGTCAGTCCGACGGCGGGCGAGACCGCCTCCACCTGTTCGCGCAGTTCGCGCAGGACGGCGGCGGCCGCCGACTCCCCCGCGTCCCGGCCGCGTACGTAGCGCGCGAGGCGGTCGACCAGCCCGGCACCGCGGTCCATGAAGAGGTCTTCCTTGGCCGGGAAGTAGTTGTAGACGGTGTTGACCGAGACCTCGCAGACCTCCGCGATCTCCGCGATGGTCACGTCGTCGAAGCCGCGCTCCAGGAACAGGCCGGTGGCCATGTCCGAGATGTGCTGGCGCGTCTGCCGCTTCTTGCGCTCCCTGAGCCCCTCTGCCATGCCTCGCATCGTACGCCTTCTTGGGGTCCTTGGGTTTTTGGGTGGCTCATATTTTTTAGGTCATTGCAATTTTCCAGTGACTCTGTTTTTCTGTCCGGCATGGCAGTCATCACCGCGTCCGGCCTGGCCCGGACCTTCACCACCCGGCACGGCACCGTCGAAGCCGTACGCGGCATCGACCTCACCGTCGGGCACGGCGAGATCCTCGGCCTGCTCGGCCCCAACGGCGCCGGGAAGACCACCACCCTGCGGATGCTCACCACGCTCCTCGCCCCCACCGGCGGCAGCGCCACCGTCGCCGGCTGCGACCTGCTCCGCGACCCGGCCGGCGTCCGCCGCGCCACCGGCTACGTCGCCCAGTCCGGCGGCGTCGACCCGCACGTCTCCGTACGGGAGGAACTGGTGACCCAGGGGCGCCTGTACCGCCTGTCGAAGGCGCGGGCCGCGGCCCGCGCCGAGGAACTGGCGCACGACCTCGGACTCGACGGGCTGCTGGACCGCACGTGCGCGGCACTGTCCGGCGGGCAGCGCAGGCGGCTGGACATCGCGATGGGCCTGCCGCACCGGCCCGCGGTGCTCTTCCTGGACGAGCCGACGACCGGGCTCGACCCCGGCAGCCGGGCCGGCCTGTGGGACCTGGTCCGGCGGCTGCGGGCGGACTTCGGCACCACCGTCGTCCTGACCACCCACCACCTCGACGAGGCGGACGCACTCGCCGACCGCCTGGCGGTCGTGGACCACGGCGTGGTGGCCGCCGAAGGCACGCCGCGCGCGCTCAAGACCGCGTACGCCGGTTCGGCCGACGCGTCCCTCCAGGACGCCTTCCTCGCGATCACCGGGCGCGGCCCCGCGCCGGCGGACACCACCCCCGTAGCCGTCTGACCGCCCGACACCTCACGGAGACCCGCATGTCCCCCGTCCTGTCCGACACCGCCCTGATCTTCGGGCGCTACGCCCGGCAGACCCTGCGCTCCAAGGTGCAGATGCTCTTCGGCGTCCTGATGCCGCTGCTCTACCTGCTCTTCTTCGGGCCGCTGCTGACGAGGCTGCCACTGGCCGCCGAGGGCAGCTCCTGGCAGGTCCTGGTGCCCGGCCTGCTGCTGCAACTCGCGCTCTTCGGAGCGTCGTTCTGCGGCTTCGCCTTCATCCTCGAAAAGCAGTACGGCGTGGTGGAGCGGATGCGGGTGACGCCCGTCAGCCGGCTCGCGCTGCTGCTGGGGCGGGTACTGCGGGACACCGCGCTGCTCACGTTCCAGGCAGGGCTCCTGGTGCTGGTGGCACTGGTGATGGGGCTGCGGGCGCCGCTCGGCGGCATCCTCATCGGCTTCGCGTTCGTCGCCGCGACGGCCGTCGCCCTGTCCTCCCTGTCGTACGCGCTGGCCCTGAAGGTCACCTCACCGCAGGAGTTCGGGCCCGTCGTCAACGCCGCCACCATGCCCACGATGCTGCTCTCCGGCCTGATGCTGCCGATGGCCCTGGCCCCCGGTTGGCTGGACGTCCTCTCCCGCTTCATGCCGCTGCGCCATCTCGTGGACGGTGTCCGCGCGGCCTACGTGGGCGACTACACCGGTACGTCCGTGCTGTACGGCGCGCTGACCGCCGCCGGACTCGCCGCGGTGGCCGCGGCGGTCTGCGCCCGCGCCTTCCGCAGGGCCGCGGCGTAGGCTCGCCCGTATGGTCAATCTGACGCGCATCTACACCCGTACCGGCGACAAGGGCACCACCGCCCTCGGTGACATGAGCCGTACCGCCAAGACCGACACGCGGATCGCGGCCTACGCGGACGCCAACGAGGCCAACGCGGCGATCGGCGTGGCCGTCGCGCTGGGCTCGCTGCCGGAGGACGTCGTCAAGGTCCTCGTCCGGGTGCAGAACGACCTCTTCGACGTGGGCGCCGACCTGTCGACGCCGGTGGTGGAGAACCCCGAGTTCCCGCCGCTGCGCGTGGAGCAGACCTACATCGACAAGCTGGAGGCGGACTGCGACCACTACCTGGAGAGCCTGGAGAAGCTGCGCAGCTTCATCCTGCCCGGCGGTACGGCGGGGGCCGCGCTGCTGCACCAGGCCTGCACGGTGGTCCGCCGCGCCGAGCGCTCCACCTGGGCGGCGCTGGAGACGCACGGCGACACCATGAACCATCTCACCGCCACCTACCTCAACCGCCTCTCCGACCTCCTGTTCATCCTGGCCCGCACGGCCAACAAGGAGCAGGGCGACGTGCTGTGGGTGCCGGGCGGCGAGCGGTAAGCGGACCGCCGGAGCGGCGAGCGGCGGGGCGGACCGCCAGGACGGCCCCCGGCGGGCTACCAGGACGTGGGCGGGTCCGGCCGGCCGGACCCCTGGCCCGCCCCGACCTGGTCCCGGCCGTCCTCGCGGGCGCGCTCGTGGCCGTCCGCAGGGCGCGGGGGCGGATCCCCCTCCGGCGCCTTCTTCGGCCACAGCGTGTAGCTCACCGCGATCACCAGGTTGATGCCGATGACGAGGAGCATCTTGGACTGCCAGTCGCGCAGCGAGGCGGTCTGGGCGGGGTCGCCCACGTACCAGGCCGCGAGCTGCAACAGGCCCATCGCGATGAGCGCGGCGAGGATCCAGCGGCCCGCCGACCGCCACTCGAAGACCGCGCGCTGCCTGCCGTACTTCGGCGCCGGTACCGGCGGCGGGCCGCCCGCGAACCGGTGGGCGAAGCGGGCGTCCGCCCACTTGATCATGCGGTGCCCCAGGGTGACCGAGAAGCCGATGTAGACCGCGGCGAGCCCGTGTTTCCAGTCGGCCTCCGCGCCGTTCTTCAGGTCGACGGCGGTGGCGACGAGGAGGACCAGTTCCAGCAGCGGTTCCAGCAGCAGGACGGCGATGCCGGCACGTGGCCTCTTCGCCAGGTACCGCAGGGCCAGCCCGCCGGCCAGCAGCACCCAGAAGCCGACCTCGCAGATGACGATCAGCGCAAGGATCACGGGACCCACCTCTTTCCGTTCCCTTCCAGGCTCACCCCGGAATCCGGCCGTCACCTCGTCACCCGCGATGATCCGGTGCTGCATCTTTCGATGTAGCGCGCGGCGCCACGGGCTCGGCCGGAGCGTGGAGGCGTCGGGCCGCACCGCCGTGTTTGATGGAGGGGTGACCGCGAGACCCTTCGCCTCCCTGGCGCGCCCGCACCGTGACGACGTGTGCATCGCCGTCGCCGGTCTGCTCGGCGGCCTGCTGCTGTGGGGGCTGGGGCTGCACAGCAGCCCGCCGCTGCTGGACGTGCCCCCCTGGCTCGGCCTGGTGCCGCTGGCCGTCATCTCCGGCACCGAGTTGCTGCGCCGGACCGCCCCGCGGACCGCGCTGGGCCTGGCGACCGTCGCGCTCGTCGCGGACGTGTGCTCCGGCGGGCTGATCGCCACGATCGTGATGTTCACCGACATCGTCTACGCCGCGGTGCTGTACGGGCCCCCGGGCACCGCCCGGCGCGTGCCGGTCATCAGCGTCCTGCTCACCGTCGTCGCCACCATCGTCCCGGTGGCGGTCCTGCACGACCCGCAGGCCCTGCTGCTCGGTCTCGGCGTCGGTGTGATCACCATCAGTCCCGCCTGGACCGGGATCATCATCCGCGAACACCGCAACGCCGCCCGGGCCGCCCGCCTGGAGGCCGAACAGACCGCGCTGCTGGCCGAGATGGACCGTACGCAGGCCATCATCGCCGAGCGCGCCCGGATGGCCCGCGAACTGCACGACATGGTCGCCAACCACCTGTCCGCCATCGCCATCCACGCCACGGCCGCACAGTCCATCGACGACCCCGGCGCCAGCCGCGAGGCGCTCGGCGTCATCCGCGAGAACAGCGTCCAGGGCCTCGCCGAGATGCGGCGGCTGATCGGCCTGCTGCGGGACGCGAAGGACCCCGGCGGCACGGCGGAGGCGCAGGCCACCCCCACTCTGGACGGGCTCGACGCGCTGCTGGCCCAGGCCCGCTCCAACGGGGCGAGCAGTGGCCTGACGTTCACCCTGGAGGACGCCCGGGCGGACGGCGGCAGCGCGCGGCTCCCCGCCCCGGTGGAGCTGGCCGCGTACCGCATCGTGCAGGAGTCCCTGACCAACGCCCTCAAGCACGCCGCGCCCGGCGATGTCGCGGTCCGTATCGCCCACGCCCCCGGCGGCCCACTCACCGTCCGCGTCACCAGCCCCTTCGGCGACCGGCCCGGCCCGCGCGCGCCCGGCTCCGGTGCCGGCCTGGTCGGCATGCGGGAGCGGATCGAGCTGCTCGGCGGCCGGTTCGAGGCCGGGCCCGAGGACAGCGGCGGACACGGCAACGGCAAGGAATGGCGAGTACGGGCCGAACTGCCCGTCCGCGAGGAGGAAGAGGAACGATGACCGCTGTCACCGGCCGCCCGGTCCGGGTGCTGATCGCCGAGGACCAGTCCGCCGTACGGGCCGGGCTGGCGCTGATCCTGCGCTCCGCCCCCGACATCGACGTGGCCGGGGAGGCCGCGGACGGCGAGGAGGCGGTGCGACTGGCCCGCGAACTGCGGCCCGACCTGGTCCTGATGGATGTGCAGATGCCCAAGCTGGACGGTGTCTCGGCCACCCGGGCCATCGTCGACGAGCAGTTGGCCGACGTCCTGGTGCTGACCACCTTCGACCTGGACGAGTACGTCTTCGGGGCGCTGCGGGCAGGCGCCGCCGGTTTCCTGCTCAAGGACAGCGAGGCGGCGGCGCTGCTGGACGCGGTGCGCACGGTGGCCGCCGGGGACGGGATGATCGCTCCGGCCGTGACCCGGCGGCTGATCGCGGAGTTCGCCCGTCCCCGTACGGTACGGAGGCCCGCCGGTGCCTCGGCACCGGACCCGGCCGTCCTGGACGTGCTGACCCGCCGCGAACGCGAGGTGCTGGGCTGCCTCGGCCGGGGCCTGTCCAACGCCGACATCGCGGAGCACCTGGCGATGGCGGAGGCCACGGTGAAGACGCACGTCAGCCGCCTGCTGGGGAAGCTGGAGCTGCGCAGTCGGGTGCAAGCCGCGGTGTTGGCGCAGGAGTTGGGTGTCAGCGGGAGCCGGGAAGGGTAACGGCCGCTGCCGCGCCGGGCCGACCCGGCGGAGGATGCCACCCACTTTGGTCCAGACCTCTTGACCGTAGGTCTGGACCTTTTTACGCTCCCTTCACATCTTTGCGGTGAGCGCGCCCCACAGCGCTCACCGGGCGGCGCAGGTTCCCCCACCTCCACCCCCTTACCTGGGAGCATCCGTGACACCCGGAACCCTGACACGCACCACCCACGCCCGACGAAGAGCCCTCGCGGCCCTCACCGCACTCCTCCTGCCCGTGGCGGCGCTCATCGGCCTGGCCGGCGCCACCCCCGCGCACGCCGCCGAGTCGGCGACCGCCACTTACACCAAGGTCTCCGACTGGGGCACCGGCTTCCAGGGGCAGTGGACGGTGAAGAACACCGGCACCACCACCCTCAACGGCTGGACCGTCGAGTGGGACTTCCCCTCCGGCACCACCGTCGGCTCCGCCTGGGACGCCCAGGTCAGCGGCTCGAACGGGCACTACACGGCCAAGAACGTCAACTGGAACGGCACCATCACCCCCGGCGCCTCGGTCAGCTTCGGCTTCATCGGCACCGGCTCCGGCGGCGGCGACGTGAGCGGCTGCAAGCTCAACGGCGGCCCCTGCGACGGTGCGCAGCCCGGTGACACCCCGCCGTCCGCGCCCGGCAAGCCCGTCGCCGGCGACGTCACCGACACCTCCGTACGGCTGACCTGGACCGCCGCCACCGACGACAAGGGCGTCAAGAACTACGACGTGCTGCGGAACGGCACGAAGGTCGCCACCGTCGAAAAGCTCGCCTACACCGACAGCGGCCTGACCAAGGGCACCGACTACACCTACACCGTCGTCGCCCGCGACACCGCCGACCAGACCGGCCCGGCCAGTGCCGCCACCACCGTCCGCACCACCGGCGGCGGCGGACAGCCGGTCGACGCGGTCAAGCTGGGCTACTTCACCGAGTGGGGCGTCTACGACCGCAACTACCACGTGAAGAACCTGGTCACCTCGGGCTCCGCGAGCAAGCTGACGCACATCAACTACGCGTTCGGCAACGTCCAGGGCGGCCGGTGCACCATCGGCGACGCCTACGCGGCCACCGACAAGGCGTACACCGCCGACCAGAGCGTGGACGGCATCGCCGACACCTGGGACCAGCCGCTGCGCGGCAACTTCAACCAGCTCAAGAAGCTCAAGGCGAAGTACCCGAACATCAAGCTCCTGTGGTCCTTCGGCGGCTGGACCTGGTCCGGCGGCTTCCCCGACGCCGTCAAGAACCCGGCGGCGTTCGCCGACTCCTGCTACCAGCTGGTCAACGACCCGCGCTGGGCCGGCCTCTTCGACGGCATCGACCTGGACTGGGAGTACCCCAACGCCTGCGGTCTGACCTGCGACACCAGCGGTCCGGCGGCGTTCGCCGAGATGATGAAGGCGATGCGTGCCAAGTTCGGCAAGCAGCTGGTCACCGCCGCGATCACCGCCGACGGCTCGGACGGCGGCAAGATCGACGCGGCCGACTACGGCGGCGGCTCGCAGTACGCCGACTGGTACAACGTCATGACGTACGACTTCTTCGGCGCCTGGGACAAGACCGGCCCCACCGCCCCCCACTCGCCCCTGACGTCGTACCCCGGCCTTCCCAAGCAGGGCTTCACCACCGACGCGGCCCTGCAGAAGCTCAAGGCCAAGGGCGTCCCCGCGAAGAAGCTGCTGATCGGCATCGGCTTCTACGGACGCGGCTGGACCGGCGTCACCCAGGACGCCCCCGGCGGCACCGCCACCGGGCCGGCCCCCGGCAGGTACGAGGCTGGCATCGAGGACTACAAGATCCTCAAGGCGAGCTGTCCGTCCACCGGAACCGTCGCCGGCACCGCCTACGCCCGCTGCGGCAGCAACTGGTGGAGCTACGACACCCCGGCGACCATCGTCGGCAAGATGAACTACGCCAAGCAGCAGGGACTGGGCGGCGCGTTCTTCTGGGAGTTCAGCGGTGACACGGCCGACGGCGAACTGATGACGGCCATCGACAGCGGCCTGAAGTAACCCGGCTCACCACCCCCGGACCGGCCGGGGAGGCGGCGTCGCCCCCGCCTTCCCGGCCTTCCGGCCGTTCAGCAGCCGACCGACGGCCGGGCCTCGGGGCCCTAGGCCACATTCACTCTCTGCCCGGGAGGCGCCGCCTCCAGCCACGCCAGAAAACCGGTCAGGGCGTCCTCGCTCATGGCCAGCTCCAGCCTCGTACCGCGGTGGCGGCAGGCGAGCACGACGGAGTCGGAGAGCAGGGCCAGCTCTTCCTCGCCCTGCGGGGTACGGCGCTCCAGCACCTCGATGGCGAAGCGTTCCAGTTGACGGCGGGGGCGGGGCGCGTAGGAGAAGACGCGGAACCACTCCACCCGGTCACCGTTGTAGCGGGCGACACCGTAGATCCAGCCTTTGCCGCTGGGCTCGGCCTCCTCGTCGGGCACGTTCCAGCGCAGGCTGCAGTCGAAGGTGCCGCCGGAGCGCTGGATGAGCCGTCGCCGTAGACCGAAGACGAAGAGCCCCAGCAGCACCAGTACGACGACCGCGCCGCTCACGAGCAGAGCGAGGACCATCCGAACCGACCTCCTCGCCTCGATGGGGGGACCCGCGCGCCGGTTCGGGCGCGAGGGGGAAAACGCACCTGCATTGCCTCAGCCGCGGGCCGCCCTGGAGAATTCCAGCGCAGCCCGCGGCTGAGGGACGAACTCGTCGGTGGAGGGCTTCAGTGCACGCCCGCCACCGCACGCAGCCGGACATCGGCGCGGCGCTCGGCGGCCGCGTCGGCCTCCGACTTCGCCCGCTCCAAGGCCCGCTCCGCGCGTTGGACATCGATCTCGTCCGACAGCTCGGCGATCTCCGCGAGCAGAGACAGCTTGTTGTCGGCGAACGAGATGAAGCCGCCGTGCACGGCGGCGACGACGGTGCCGTCCCCGCCCTCGCCGGTCGTACGAATCGTCACCGGTCCGGACTCCAGCACGCCGAGCAGCGGCTGGTGCCCCGGCATGACGCCGATGTCGCCCGACGAGGTGCGCGCGACGACCAGGCTGGCCTCGCCCGACCAGACCTGACGGTCGGCGGCGACCAACTCGACGTGCAGCTCAGCCACGATGGCTCCTCGGGTCTCCACCTGCCGGGTGCGGCAGATGTTGGGTCAAATACTAGTGGTCGTACGGGCCGGGGGCGGCCAGGGCCGCCCCCGGAACGCGCCGGGCCTCAGGAGACGCCCAGCTCCTTGGCGTTCGCCTTCAGGTCCTCAAGGCCACCGCACATGAAGAACGCCTGCTCGGGGAAGTGGTCGTACTCACCGTCGGCGATCGCGTTGAACGCCGCGATGGACTCGTCCAGCGACACGTCCGAGCCGTCGACACCGGTGAACTGCTTCGCCACGTGGGTGTTCTGCGACAGGAAGCGCTCGATGCGGCGGGCGCGGTGGACGGTGAGCTTGTCCTCCTCGCCCAGCTCGTCGATACCGAGGATCGCGATGATGTCCTGCAGGTCCTTGTACTTCTGCAGGATCGTCTTGACCCGCGAGGCACAGCTGTAGTGGTCCTGCGAGATGTACCGCGGGTCCAGGATGCGGGACGTCGAGTCCAGCGGGTCCACCGCCGGGTAGATGCCCTTCTCCGAGATCGGACGCGACAGCACGGTCGTGGCGTCCAGGTGGGCGAAGGTGGTGGCCGGCGCCGGGTCGGTCAGGTCGTCCGCGGGGACGTAGATCGCCTGCATCGAGGTGATCGAGTGACCACGGGTCGAGGTGATGCGCTCCTGGAGGAGACCCATCTCGTCCGCCAGGTTCGGCTGGTAACCCACCGCGGACGGCATGCGGCCGAGCAGGGTGGACACCTCGGAACCCGCCTGGGTGTACCGGAAGATGTTGTCGATGAAGAAGAGGACGTCCTGCTTCTGGACGTCACGGAAGTACTCCGCCATCGTCAGACCGGCCAGCGCGACCCGCAGACGGGTGCCCGGGGGCTCGTCCATCTGGCCGAAGACCAGCGCGGTCTTGTCGATGACGCCGGAGTCCGTCATCTCCTCGATGAGGTCGTTGCCCTCACGGGTGCGCTCACCGACACCGGCGAACACCGACACACCGTCGTGGTTGTTGGCCACGCGGTAGATCATTTCCTGGATGAGGACGGTCTTGCCGACGCCCGCGCCGCCGAACAGACCGATCTTGCCGCCCTTGACGTACGGGGTCAGCAGGTCGATGACCTTGACGCCGGTCTCGAACATCTCGGTCTTGGACTCCAGCTGGTCGAAGCTGGGGGCCTTGCGGTGGATCGGCCAGCGCTCGTTGACCTCGACCGTGGCCGGGTCCACGTTCAGGATCTCGCCGAGGGTGTTGAACACCTTGCCCTTGGTGACGTCACCGACGGGCACGGTGATACCCGCGCCGGTGTCGGTCACCGAGGCCTGGCGGACCAGACCGTCGGTGGGCTGCATCGAGATCGCGCGGACCACGCCGTCACCCAGGTGCTGGGCGACCTCCAGGGTCAGCGTCTTGAGCTTGCCCTCTTCGGCCGGGTCGGCGACCTCGACGTGCAGCGCGTTGTAGATGTCCGGCATCGCGTCGACGGGGAACTCCACGTCGACGACCGGGCCGATGACCCGCGCGACGCGGCCCGTCGCCGTGGCCGTCTCAACAGTGGTGGTCATAGTTGTCAGTCACTCCCCGCGGTCGCGTCGGCCAGTGCGCTCGCGCCACCGACGATCTCGCTGATTTCCTGGGTGATTTCGGCCTGGCGGGCCGCGTTGGCAAGCCGCGAGAGCGACTTGATGAGTTCTTCCGCGTTGTCGGTCGCCGACTTCATCGCGCGCCGCGTGGCGGCGTGCTTGGAGGCGGCGGCCTGGAGCAGCGCGTTGTAGATGCGCGACTCCACGTACCGCGGCAGCAGGGCGTCCAGGACGTCCTCCGCCGACGGCTCGAAGTCGAACAGCGGCAGGATCTCGCCCTTGGACGACGCCTGCGCCTCCTCGGCCGTCTCTTCGAGGCTGAGCGGCAGCAGCCGGTTGTCGACCGGCGTCTGCGTCATCATCGAGACGAACTCGGTGTAGACGATGTGCAGCTCGTCCACGCCGCCCTCGGCCGTGTCCTGCTGGACGGCGGCGATCAGCGGCCCGGCGACGGCCTTGGCGTCCGCGTACGTCGGGCTGTCGGTGAAGCCGGTCCACGACTCCGTGACCTTGCGCTCACGGAAGCCGTAGTACGAGACACCCTTGCGGCCGACGATGTAGGTGTCGACCTCCTTGCCCTCGGCCTTGAGCCGCTCGGTGAGCTGCTCGGCGGCCTTGATTGCGTTGGAGGAGTAGCCGCCGGCCAGACCGCGGTCGCTCGTGATGAGCAGTACCGCGGCCCGCGTCGGGTTGTCCGCCTCGGTCGTCAGGGCGTGCTTGGTGTTCGAACCGGTGGCAACCGCCGTCACCGCGCGGGTGAGCTCACTCGCGTACGGCGTCGATGCCGCCACCTGGCGCTGCGCCTTGACGATGCGCGAGGCGGCGATCATCTCCATCGCCTTGGTGATCTTCTTGGTCGCGGTGACGGAGCGGATGCGACGCTTGTAGACCCGGAGCTTGGCTCCCATGGATCAGGTCCCTTCCGTCGTCACTTGCTCGTGCTGACCGGAGCGTCCTCACCGAGAAGCTTGCCGTCCGAGGTCTCGAACTGCTGCTTGAAGGTGGAGACCGTGTCGGTGAGCGCCTGGATGGTGTCGTCGGACATCTTGGCGCCCTCGGCGATGCTGGTGAGCAGCTCCTTCTTCTCGCGGCCCATCCAATCCAGCAGCTCGCGCTCGAAGCGGCGGATGTCCTGGACCGGGACGTCGTCCATCTTGCCGGTGGTACCGGCCCAGATGGAGACGACCTGCTCCTCGACGGGCATCGGCTGGTACTGGCCCTGCTTGAGCAGCTCGGTCATGCGCTGACCACGGGCGAGCTGGGCCTTGGACGCCGCGTCCAGGTCGGAACCGAAGGCGGCGAACGCCTCCAGCTCACGGAACTGGGCGAGGTCCACGCGGAGCCGGCCGGAGACCTGGCGCATCGCCTTGTGCTGGGCGGAGCCACCGACGCGGGAGACGGAGATACCGACGTTCAGCGCCGGGCGCTGGCCCGCGTTGAACAGGTCGGACTCCAGGAAGCACTGGCCGTCGGTGATGGAGATGACGTTGGTCGGGATGAACGCCGACACGTCGTTCGCCTTGGTCTCGACGATCGGCAGACCCGTCATCGAACCGGCACCGAGGTCGTCGGAGAGCTTCGCGCAGCGCTCCAGCAGGCGGGAGTGCAGGTAGAAGACGTCACCCGGGTACGCCTCACGGCCCGGCGGGCGGCGCAGCAGCAGGGACACGGCGCGGTAGGCGTCGGCCTGCTTCGAGAGGTCGTCGAAGATGATCAGGACGTGCTTGCCCTGGTACATCCAGTGCTGGCCGATGGCCGAGCCGGTGTAGGGCGCCAGGTACTTGAAGCCCGCCGGGTCGGACGCCGGGGCGGCGACGATGGTCGTGTACTCCAGGGCACCGGCCTCCTCCAGCGCGCCGCGCACGGACGCGATGGTGGAGCCCTTCTGGCCGATGGCGACGTAGATGCAGCGGACCTGCTTCTTCGGGTCGCCGGAGCGCCAGTTGTCACGCTGGTTGATGATCGTGTCGACGGCCAGGGCGGTCTTGCCCGTCTGGCGGTCGCCGATGATCAGCTGACGCTGGCCACGGCCGATCGGCACCATCGAGTCGACGGCCTTGTAGCCGGTCTGCATCGGCTCGTGGACCGACTTGCGGACCATGACGCCCGGAGCCTGGAGCTCCAGGGCGCGGCGGCCCTCGGACTCGATCTCGCCGAGGCCGTCGACCGGGTTGCCCAGCGGGTCGACGACGCGGCCGAGGTAGCCCTCGCCCACGGCGACCGAGAGCACCTCACCGGTGCGGCGCACCGGCTGGCCCTCCTCGATACCGCTGAACTCACCGAGGACCACCGCACCGATCTCGCGCTCTTCCAGGTTCAGCGCAAGACCGAGCGTGCCGTCCTCGAACTTCAGCAGCTCGTTCGCCATCGCCGAGGGAAGACCCTCGACCTTCGCGATGCCGTCACCGGCCTCGCTGACCGTCCCGACCTCCTCGCGCGAGGCCGCGTCCGGCTTGTACGCCTGGACGAAGTTCTCCAGCGCGTCCCGGATCTCCTCCGGCCGGATCGTGAGCTCCGCCATCTGGGTTCCCTGCTCTCCTTGTTGGGCCCGTCGTCGTTTACGGGGGGCTGTGCGTCCCCCGCCGCAGGCAGGGGCGGTTGCCCCCGTGATGTCACTGCGTCCACGGCCCAACTCGGGCCGCCGTACTACTTCTTGAGTTGGTGGGTGGGTCAGCCGGCCATCCGCCGGGACGCCTCTTCGAGGCGTGCCGCGATGCTGCCGTTGATGACCTCGTCGCCGATCCGGACCTGGACTCCGCCGAGGACCTCGGGGTCCACGTCGAGGTTCAGGTGGACCTGCCGTCCGTACACCGCCGCCAGGGCCGCGCCGAGGCGCTGCCGCTGGGTGTCGCCGAGCGGCACCGCGGAGGTGACCACGGCGACCATCCGGTCCCGGCGCGCCGCGGCCAGCTTGGACAGGGCGTCCAGCCCTGCTTCCAGGCTACGGCCCCGCGGCTGTGCGACAAGCCGGACCACGACGCGCTCGGTGACCGGGTGGGCCCGGCCGCCCAGCAGCGAGCGCAGCAGCTCGGCCTTGGCCGGGCCCTGCGCGGTGCGGTCGGTCAGTGCCGCGCGCAGTTCGTGCGACGAGGCGACGATCCGGCTGAACCGGAACAGCTCGTCCTCGACGTCGTCGAGGGCGCCCGCCCGCTGCGCCGCGACGAGGTCGGCGCCGTACGCCAGCTCCTCGGTCGCGTCCGCCAGGTCGCGCGAGCGCGACCAGCGGGAGCGGACCATGCCGGAGAGCAGGTCGACGGTCTCGCCGCCGACCTGGCCGCCGAACAGACGCCCGGCCAGCTCGGCCTTGGCCTCGCCGGCCTGCGCCGGGTCGGTGAGGACCCGACGCAGCGACACCTCGCGGTCGAGCAGAGCGGTGACGGCAGCCAGCTCCTCGGCGAGCTTCGCGGCGTCGACGGACGTGTTGTCCGTCAGCGCGTCGAGCTGCTCGCGTGCGGAGGCGAGTGCCTCGCGGCTCGCTCCATTCATCGGCCGGCCTCTGCCTTCGTCGGGTCCGACGCCGCCTTGGCCTCGAGCTCGTCGAGGAAGCGGTCGATGGTCCGGCTCTGGCGGGCGTGGTCCTCCAGGGACTCACCGACCAGCTTGCCCGCCAGCTCCGTGGCGAGCTTGCCCACGTCCTGGCGCAGCGACTGCGCGGCCTGCTTGCGGTCCGCCTCGATCTGGGCGTGGCCGGCCGCGATGATCTCCTCGCGCTGCCGCTGGCCCTCGGCACGCATCTCGGCGATCAGGGTCGCTCCCTGCTCCTGCGCCTCCTGGCGCAGCCGGGCGGCCTCGTGGCGCGCGTCGGCGAGCTGGGACCGGTAGTCCTCCAGGACCTGCTGAGCTTCGGCCTGTAGGGCATCCGCCTTCTCGATGCCGCCTTCGATCTTCTCGCGGCGCTCGTCCAGAACCTTGTTGACGTTCGGGAGGAGCTTCTTGGCGAGGAAGCCGAAGACGATGAAGAAAGCGATCAGGCCGATGACCAGCTCTGGAATCGGCGGGACGAGGGGGTTCTCAGGAACCTCCGCCGCCATGTTCACCAGGGCGCTCACATCAATGCCTTCCGTCTAAGTGGCGTCGTCGATCGGTCCGTGATCAGGCCGACGGGTACGCGTAACCCATGACGATGCCGATGAGGGCGAGCGCCTCGCAGAAGGCGAAGCCCATGATCTGGTTGGTGCGGATCAGGCCGGCGGCCTCGGGCTGACGGGCCAGGGCCTGGGTGCCGTTGCCGAAGATGATGCCGACGCCGACGCCGGGGCCGATGGCGGCGAGGCCGTAGCCGATCGAAGCGACGTTGCCAGTGAGGCCGGCGGCGAGTTCGAGAGTCGCGGACATGCCGTGTCTTCCTTCTCTTTCATGGACCGGTGGGGGTTGGCCACCGGACGTCTGGTGGGACTGCTGGGTTCCTGGGGGCTCAGTGGTGCTCGGCGAGCGCGCCCTGGATGTAGTTACAGGCCAGGAGCACGAAGATGTACGCCTGAATGGCCTGGATGAAGAGCTCGAAGGCCGTCATCACGATGGTCATGACGAACGAGACGCCCGCGTAGGCGATGCCGATGCCGTTCAGCAGGTACCAGCTGGCGACGGTGAACATCAGGATGAGCATGTGGCCCGCGAACATGTTCGCGAACAGCCGGACCGCGTGCGTGAAGGGCCGGATGATCAGGTGCTGCAGCAGTTCCAGGAACATGATCAGCGGGAGGACCCAGCCGAGCGACTTGTCGTAGCCGGTGAGGTTCTTCAGACCGCCGACGAAGCCCTGCCTCTTGAACGTCAGCACGAGCCAGGTGATGTAGACCACCAGGGCCAGACCCATGGGGAACGCGATGACCGATGTCACCGGGAACTGGGCGACCGGGATGATCGACCAGAGGTTCATGATCCACACGAAGAAGAACAGCGCGACCATGAAGGGGACGAACTTCTCGCCCTCCTTCTTGCCGAGCGCGTCGTAGACGAGCCCGCGGCGCACGAAGTCGTAACCCGCCTCACCGATCATCTGCAGCTTGCCGGGCACCACCTTGGCGCGGCCGAAGGCGGCCCAGAAGAACGCCACGATGATCACCGTGCTGACCAGGGCCAGCAGCATCGGCTTGTTGAACTCGTAGCCACCGATGGTGAAAAGGGGCTCGAAGACGAACGAATGAAGGCCCGGGGCCTCGAAGCCACACCCCGGGATGAAGAGGTGGCACTCCGTGTCGAGGGCGAGCATCGTTTCAGCACTCACCGCGAGCTCCTTCAGCGTGGCGCATGGGTACGGCAACCTCGTTGTGTCGGCGCGGCATTGAGCCACGGTGCGGCACTGGACTGGTCTTACGGATTGGGGGGCGGCTGATCGGCGCGGGGCCGGATCGGGTCACAGGCATCGGCCGGACGTGCAACCGGTTCCCTGACTCGGAACCTGGAGGCTCAGCCGCCTGCGCCGACTGCGCCGCAGTTGGCACCGGACGATAGCAGGCTCTCGCGTGGGCTTTTATTCCGGCCCTACGGCTCACGTCCGCGACCCCGTGGTTTCCGCCTTCTCGGAGTCGGCGGATTCGGGATTCACGTAGAGAACCTTTGCCTTCATATAGCTGCGGGCCTGGAAGGCGATCCACACCAGGACGGTCGCGAGCAGGGTGAAGGCGAACGCCCTGACGTTGAAGAGCGTGGTGTCCTTGAAGACGATCATGAAGATCGCGACCGCCAGGATCTGCACCGCGTACAGCAGCAGTCCCATCATCTGGAACAGATCCGGGAGGCGCTTCGCGGTCTGCTGGAGAACCACCAGACCCGACCCCATCAGCAGCAGCACCAGCGCCGTTCCGATGGCAGCACCGATCGCGCCCGGCCCGCCCGCGACCACAGCGCTGACCACGACGCCGACGGCGCCGGTGGCAAGCGAGGGTACGGAGACATTGGCAAGTAGGCGGGCGTCAGTGGACTGCATGGCGGCGCTCCGGCAAAAAATGGGGGTGGTGTCGTCAAGGACGAGCGTAGACCCGGCCTGAGGGAGAACCTGAGGCCGAAAGACCGTCGCACTTCGGTCCTTCGGCTCTGTCGCCGGGTTTCGTGAACGGTATCACAAACTATTTGATGAGGTCTTTACCTGCTCGGTGTGCTACCCGTCACACGTGAGCAGTAATCCGCGCGTAGGAGCGCGACACGGCGGCACTCTGTCTGCTATGTAACCCAATGAGGGGATTTTCGAGCATCGCTCGTACGAGCGAAAACTCGCCTCAGCGGTGACTTCCGGCCTTACGCCGGTCGGTGAACCGCGACCGGTCACCGATCGCGGTGGCCCCGTTGACGCCCGCCGGCACCGGCCGCCGCTCCCGCTCCGGAGCGCTCTCGCCGTCCGCCGTCCGTCCCCCACCGAGCTGCCCGGCCTCGTCGACCGCCGCGCTCTCCTCGGCGGCCGCGGCGACGGCCGCCGCCTGCACGCTGCGCCGGTACCGCGGCGGCACCATCCACTCCATCCAGCGCGGCGCGCGCGGCGTGAAGCGCGGCAGCAGCAGGAGGACCAGCCCGATCGCACTCAGCAGCACGATGCCCAACACGACCCACACACTCGCGTTGTTGACCGAGTACGCCACGGCGCCGAAGGCGATCAGCGCGGACCAGAAGTACATGATCAGGACGGCGCGGCTGTGCGAGTGGCCGATCTCCAGCAGCCGGTGGTGCAGGTGGCCGCGGTCGGCGGCGAACGGCGACTGGCCCTTCCACGTACGGCGCACGATGGCCAGCACCAGGTCGGCCACCGGCACCGCGATGATCGTCAGCGGCAGCAGCAGCGGGATGTAGACCGGCACCATCGCGTGGGTGGCCTCGCGGACGCTGCCCGCCTTCAGGTTGAGCAGGTCCGGGTCGACCTGGCCGGTCACCGAGACCGCGCCGGCCGCCATGACCAGCCCGATCAGCATCGAGCCCGAGTCGCCCATGAAGATCCGCGCCGGGTGCATGTTGTGCGGCAGGAAGCCCAGGCACATGCCCATCAGGACGACCGAGAACAGCGTCGCGGGCGCGGCCGCCTCGATGCCGTACCCGAACCACATCCGGTACGCGTACATGAAGAACGCCGCGGCGGCGATGCACACCATGCCGGAGGCCAGCCCGTCCAGGCCGTCCACGAAGTTGACGGCGTTGATGGTGATGACGACCAGAGCCACCGTCAGCAGCGTGCCCTGCCACGGGCTCAGCGAGACCGTGCCGATGCCCGGCACCGGGATCCACAGGATCGTCAGCCCCTGAAGGACCATCACACCGGCGGCGATCATCTGCCCGCCGAGCTTGACCAGCGCGTCCACGCCCCACTTGTCGTCCAGCACGCCCAGCACCCAGATCAGCGCGGCGCCCGACAGCAGCGCGCGCGGCTCGTTGGAGTGCTCGAAGACGGACTTGAGGTTGCTGAGATGGGCCGCGACCAGCAGTCCCGCGCACAGCCCGCCGAACATGGCGATGCCGCCGAGGCGCGGGGTGGGTTCGCGGTGCACGTCGCGCGCGCGGATCTCCGGCATCGCGCCGGCCGCGATGGCGAATTTCCGTACCGGCCCGGTCAGCAGGTAAGTGACCGCGGCCGTGACGCACAGCGTCAGCAGGTATTCACGCACGGGCTGCCCCATTGGTATCGCTGGCCATCACAGCCACACACCATATGCGTGTCCGCCCCCTATCCGTGAACGTAAGGGAAGACACCCCCGCCCCGCGCATGGTTCCAGAGCTCAGCCCGGATGGGGATATGGGGGAAAGCGCCGGACCAATGCCATGGTCGCCGCGCGGGCCCCCGGGTCCTCCCGTACCGCCGCCGCGATCAGCGCGCCGACCCGCACCGCCTCCTCCTCGCCCATGCCCTGGGTGGTCAGGGCGGCAGCCCCCAGCCGCAGCCCCGGGCGGCGTCCTGACGGGTCCTCGGGGCACGGCAGGGCGCAGGTGTCCAGCACGATGCCCGCCGCCGCGCAACGCCCCCTGGCCGTACGGGCGTCCGCCCCCAGCGGCGCCGGGTCGGCGGTGATCAGGTGGGTGTCCGTACCGCCGGTGGTGACCGGCAGGCCCTCCTCGGCCAGCGATCCGGCCAGCGCCCGCGCGTTGGCGACGACCTGCCGCGCGTAGGCGGCGAAGGCGTCGGTGGCGGCCTCGCCGAAGGCGACGGCCTTGGCGGCGACCGCGTTCATCTGGGCGCCGCCCTGGGTGAACGGGAAGACCGCCCGGTCGATGCGCTCGGCCAGCTCGGCACCGCACAGGATCATGCCGCCCCGGGGGCCGCGCAGCACCTTGTGGGTGGTCGCGCACACCACGTCCGCGTACGGCACCGGGCTGGGCGCCAGGCCCGCGGCGATCAGCCCGATGGGGTGGGCGGCGTCCGCGACGAGGTACGCGCCCACCTCGTCGGCGATCTCCCGGAAGGCGGCGTAGTCCAGATGCCGCGGATAGCAGATCGACCCGCAGACGATGGCCTTGGGCCGGTGCCGGCGGGCCAGCGCGCGCACCTCGTCGTAGTCCAGCAGGCCGGTGTGCGGATCGACGCCGTACCCGGCGAAGTCGAACCAGCGGCCGGAGAAATTGGCCGGGGAGCCGTGCGTCAGGTGTCCGCCGTGCGGCAGCGCCATGGCCAGGACGGTGTCGCCGGGGCGCAGCAGGGCGGCGTACGCGGCCAGCACGGCCGACGACCCGGAGTGCGGCTGGACGTTGGCGTGCTCGGCGCCGAACAGGACTTTGGCACGTTCCACGGCGAGCCGCTCGGCGAGATCCACGACCTCGCATCCGCCGTGGTGCCGGGCGCCCGGATAGCCCTCGGCGTACTTGTTGGCGAGCGGGGAGCCCAAGGCGGCCAGCACGGCCCGGGAGGCGAAGTTCTCGGCGGCGACGAGCTGCAGCCCGTCCCCCTGCCGGGCGGCCTCGGCGAGCAGCACCCCGGCGATCTCGGGGTCCTGCTCCAGCAGCTCCGCGAAGTCGGGCGTCCAGGCAGGCGACGGGTACCCGCCGTGCCCCGCCCCTGCCCCGGCCGCCTCCTTCCGGGCAGCCGTGATGTCGCTCCGGGATGACGTGGTGGTGGCGGGCATGGCGCGCTCCGGACCTCGGACGGGGACGTGGTCCCAATGTAGGCGCGGTGCGGGGTTGGGGCGCGGTGGAGGGAGCGGGTGGGGGGGAGGGTGGCGGGCGGAGCCGGGCCGGGGGCGGGGGCGGGGCCGCTCGCCTTACGGGGCGGCAGCGCACGTTCCCCCACCGGGGGCCTACCCAAGCGCAGCCACACCGAAGCTCGCACACCCGCGCCGAGCCGAACCGAGTCGAGGCCGGACCGGGCCGAGGCCGGGCCGCACCGAGCCGAGGCCGCGCCGAACCGCCCGCCTTACGGGGCGACCGCGCACATTCCCCCACCGGGGGCCTACCCAAGCGCAGCCACACCGAAGCTCGCACACCCGAGCCGAGCCGAACCGAGTCGAGGCCGGACCGGGCCGGGCCGAGGCCGGACCGCCCGCCTTACGGGACGGCTGCCCGCATCCCCCACCGGGGGCCTACCCGAAGCGGACCGGAACGAAGCGCACCGGAACACAGCACACCGGAACGAAGCCCCAGCCCCAGCACCCCCAAGAGCCCCCAAGAGCCCTAGAAGCCCCGTTCCCACCCCCGCACAACCCGGAGGCCGCCCAGACCCCTCAAGCGCGCGCCGGAACCCCCGTCAGCGCCGTCACGACGGGGTCCAGGGCCTGGTTGATCTCGTCGCCGATGGAGCGGAAGAACGTGATGGGCGCGCCGTACGGGTCGTAGACCTCGTCCGCCTCCGGGTTCGGTGCCAGCAGCCAGCCGCGCAGCGCCGCCGCGGCGCCGACCAGGGCGCGGGCGCGTTCGACCAGCCCGCCGCCGGGCAGCGCCGGATCGGGCTCGGGGAGCGTGGCCGGGTCTATGGCCCGTACGAGGCGGTTGAACTCCTTCAGCGTGAAGGTGCGCAGCCCCGCCGAGTGGCCCATGGAGATGACCTGGGCGCGGTGGTCGCGGGTGGCGGTCAGCACGAGGTCGGCCCGGATGACGTGCTCGTCCAGCAGCTCTCGGCCGGTGAAGTCGGCCGGATCGGCCCCGTAGTCGGCCAGAACCGTGGCGGCGTGGGTCTCCATGGGCGCGCCTTCGTGGCCCCAGGTGCCGGCGCTCTCCACGACCAGGCCGCCGCGGTCCGCGCCCAGCCGCAGGTCGAGGGCGTGCCGGTGCAGCCGCTCGGTGATGGGCGAGCGGCAGACGTTGCCGGTGCTGACGTGGAGGATGCGGAACGTGCGGTAGCTGTCCTCGCCGGGTCCCGCTATGCCACGCCCGAGGGGCGCAATCAATTCGCCACCTCAAGCCCGGGAGCCACCTTGCGCAGCTCCTCCGCGCTGATCGCGCCCTCGCGCAGCAGCAGCGGCGTCGGCCCGGTGACGTCCACGATCGAGGACGGCACGGCGGCGGGGGTCGGGCCGCCGTCCAGGTAGACGGAGACGGAGTCGCCGAGCATCTCCTGGGCCGCGTCGCAGTCCTGCGGCGACGGGTGCCCGGTGAGGTTGGCGCTGGAGACGGCCATCGGGCCGAACTCGGTCAGCAGCTCGATGGCGACCGGGTGCAGCGGCATGCGGACCGCGACCGTGCCGCGGGTCTCCCCGAGGTCCCAGGTCAGCGACGGCTGGTGGGTGGCGACCAGGGTCAGCGCGCCGGGCCAGAAGGCGTCGACCAGCTCCCATGCCTGCTCGGAGAAGTCCGTGACGAGCCCGTGGAGGGTGTTCGGGGAGCCGACGAGCACCGGGGACGGCATGCCGCGCCCGCGCCCCTTGGCCTCCAGCAGGTCACCGACGGCCTCGGCACTGAACGCGTCCGCGCCGATGCCGTAGACGGTGTCGGTCGGCAGCACGACCAGCTCGCCGCGACGGACGGCCGATGCGGCCTCGCGCAGACCGGTCGCGCGGTCGGTCGCGTCGCTGCAGTCGTATCGCCGTGCCATTTAACGGACCTCCTCGTGCGGAACGTACAGATGACTCGTGGGGGCCGGGCTCGTCATGGCGTCGCCCTGCGCGCGGTGGCGAAGCGGGGCCGGTTGTTCAGGTCGGGGTGGTCGGCCGCGTCGGCCCAGCCCCGCTCCTCGGTGAAGATCCACGGAACCTGGCCGCCCTGGGTGTCGGCGTGCTCGATGACCACGACGCCGCCGGGCCGCAGCAGGCGGTGCGCGGTCCGCTCGATGCCGCGGATGGTGTCCAGGCCGTCCTGGCCCGAGAACAGCGCGAGCTCGGGGTCGTGGTCGCGTGCCTCGGGTGCGACGTACTCCCACTCGGTCAGCGGGATGTACGGCGGGTTGGAGATGACCAGGTCCACCTGGCCGTCCAGCTCGGGAAGCGCGGTCAGCGCGTCGCCCTGCTGGAGAACGACGCGGGACCCCTCGACGTTCTTGCGGGCCCACTGCATGGCCTCGTCGGACAGCTCGACGGCGTGCACCCGGGAGCGGGGCACCTCCTGCGCCAGGGCGAGCGCGATGGCTCCGGAGCCCGTGCACAGGTCCACGATGAGCGGTTCGACGACGTCCATGGCCCGTACCGCGTCTATCGCCCAGCCGACGACCGACTCGGTCTCCGGGCGGGGTACGAAGACGCCGGGGCCGACGTGCAGCTCCAGGTAGCGGAAGAAGGCCCGGCCGGTGATGTGCTGGAGCGGCTCGCGGGCCTCGCGGCGGGCGACGGCCTCCCAGTAACGGGCGTCGAAGTCCGCGTCGGGGACCCGGTGCAGTTCACCGCGCTTGACGCCGTGGACGTGGGCGGCGAGTTCCTCGGCGTCGAAGCGCGGTGAGGGTACGCCGGCGTCGGCCAGCCGCTGGGTGGCCTGGGCCACCTCGGCGAGCAGCACGGTGCGGGGGTTGGGCCCGCGGCGGGGCCGCTGGGGGTCGTGACCCCCGGAAGGCGACGGCACGCTGTTCCTCCGGCTCGTTCTACGGGCGTTTTACGGGCGTTCCACGGGCTTACTGGGCGGCGGCCAGCTTGGCGGCCGAGTCGGCGTCCACGCACGCCTGGATGACCGGATCGAGCTCGCCGTCGAGGACCTGGTCCAGGTTGTACGCCTTGAAGCCGACACGGTGGTCCGAAATGCGGTTCTCCGGGAAGTTGTACGTCCGGATGCGCTCGGAGCGGTCGACGGTGCGGACCTGGCTGCGCCGGGCGTCCGACGCCTCCTTCTCGGCCTCCTCCTGGGCGGCGGCCAGCAGCCGCGACCGCAGGATGCGCAGGGCCTGCTCCTTGTTCTGGAGCTGGCTCTTCTCGTTCTGGCAGGAGACGACGATGCCGGTGGGCAGGTGGGTGATGCGTACGGCGGAGTCGGTGGTGTTGACCGACTGGCCGCCGGGGCCCGACGAGCGGTAGACGTCGATGCGCAGGTCGTTCGGGCCGATCTCGACCTCGACCTCCTCGGCCTCCGGCGTGACGAGCACGCCGGCCGCCGAGGTGTGGATACGGCCCTGGGACTCGGTGGCGGGCACCCGCTGCACGCGGTGCACACCGCCCTCGTACTTCAGGCGGGCCCACACGCCCTGGCCGGGCTCGGTGGCGCCGTTGCCGCCCTTGGTCTTCACGGCGACCTGGACGTCCTTGTAGCCGCCGAGGTCGGACTCGTTGGCGTCGAGGATCTCGGTCTTCCAGCCGACCCGCTCGGCGTAGCGCAGGTACATGCGCAGCAGGTCGCCGGCGAACAGCGCGGACTCCTCGCCGCCCTCGCCCGCCTTGACCTCCAGGATGACGTCCTTGTCGTCGCTGGGGTCGCGCGGGACGAGCAGCAGCCGCAGCTTCTCGGTGAGCTCCTCGCGGCGCGCTTCGAGGTCCTTGACCTCGTCGGCGAAGTCCGGGTCGTCGGCGGCCAGTTCGCGGGCCGTACCGATGTCGTCGCCGGTCTGCTTCCAGGCGCGGTACGTCGTGATGATCGGGGTCAGCTCGAAATAGCGCTTGTTGAGCCGCTTGGCCTCGCGCTGGTCGGCGTGGACCGCGGGGTCGGCCAGTCGCTTCTCAAGGTCGGCGTGCTCGCCGATCAGTTCCTCGACCGCCTCGAACATCGTGGGGGTTCCTCACCTGGCTGTGTCTTCCGGGATCCGGGGGTTCCCGGCTGCCGGTTGCCGGCACGTGTGCGGCGGGGCCGCGGGCCCCTGGGACCTCCGGCGGGGTCCGTGGCCTGGACGACAAAACGCCGGTCCGCCGCCCCTTCCCAGGGGCGAGACGGAACCGGCGCCTTGCGGGTCGCTACTTCTTGGCGGCGCCGGCGCCCTTGCCGAAGCGGGCCTCGAAGCGGGCCACACGGCCACCGGTGTCGAGGATCTTCTGCTTGCCCGTGTAGAACGGGTGGCACTCGGAGCAGATGTCGGCACGGATGGTGCCGCCGGCCACGGTGCTACGGGTGGTGAACGACGCGCCACAGGTGCAGCTGACCTGGGTCTCGACGTACTCCGGGTGGATGTCGCGCTTCAAGGGAATCTCCTAGGTTCGGGAGGGCTCCGGGTCGTTCCGCGGATTGCGTCACGTGAACCGGGGCCGACGGTCCAGTCTGCCAGGACTGGCCTCATCTCCCAAAACCGGGGTGCTCCGGATTTTGTTCCCGGGCGGTCCACGGCGGCGGGACATGAGGTGAAGAAACGGTTCCGCTACTTGACGTAGCTATCCGTTCCACCCTTGTCACCTGCGGAATCCTTGATCGCTTCCTTGGGGATGTCCCGGTCCTGGCGCAGCGCGTCCCAGACCTGCCGGGACTGCTTCTCCAGCGGCAGCACGCGGGAAGGATTCTTCGGGTCGTACGTGACGGGCAGCGTGACCATGTCGATGTGGTCCGACTCGATGCCGCCCATGTCCTTGGCGAGCCCCATCAGCGCGTTGACGGAGTTCAGGTCGCTGTCGGTGGTGATGGCCTTGGTGGCGGTGTCGGCGATGCCGTAGAGCTTCGTCGGGTTGGAGAGCAGCCCGATGCTCTTCACCTGTTTCATCAGTGCCTTGATGAAGGTCTGCTGGAGCTGGATGCGGCCCAGGTCGCTGCCGTCGCCGCCGGGCACGCCGTGCCGGGTCCGTACGAGGCCGAGGGCGTCCTCACCGTTGAGGGTGTGCTTGCCGGGCTCCAGGTTCAGGTGGCTCTTGTTGTCGTGGATGGGCTTGGTGGTGGTGATGTCCACGCCGCCCAGGGCGTCGATGAGCTTCTTGAAGCCGTTGAAGTCGACCTCGACGAAGTGGTCCATGCGGATGCCGCTCATCGCCTCGACGGTCTTGACCGCGCAGGCCGGGCCGCCGACCTCGAAGGCGGTGTTGAACATGGCCTTGCGCTGGCCCGGTACGTTCTTGCCGTCCTTGGTGCAGTCGGGGCGCTGGACCAGGGTGTCGCGCGGGACGCTGACGACGCTGGCCTTCTTGTGGCCCTTGAAGATGTGCACGATCATCGCGGTGTCGGAGCGGGCGCCGCCCTCGTCGGTGCCGTACTCCCCGTTCTTTCCCGCCCGGGAGTCGGAGCCCATGACGAGGATGTCCATCGATCCGTCGTCGTTGTCCTTGGGCCGGTTCTTGCCCAGGGCGGCGTTGATGTCGACGCCCTTCAGGTTGCCGTTGAGTTTGAAGTAGACGTAACCGAGTCCCGCGCCACCGAGCAGTACGCAGCTGACCAGCGCGCACACGGTGATCGTCAGGGCGCGGCGGCGCCGGGTCGGACCCTTGCGCCGGCGGCCCGTGGCACGTATGCCGCGGGAACGGCTCTTGGCCGGGTTCGCGGCCCTGCTGTCGTCCGCCATCTGCTCCTCAGTCCTCGTTCTCTCGGCTGCCCCTCGCCGCCACCGTTCAGCCTCCGGCCACGGTTTGTTGCTCCTTGAAAGACGGGGGGCAGACCGGAAGGGTTGCACAACGGGATTGAGAGCCATTCTTAGAAACCGGCCCGCCCGCACTCCGGCCAAAAGTCGACTTTTACCGGGGTGACCAGGGCTTTCGCCCGGAGGCGGAAAGCGGAGTGACGGCCTCCGGGAGCGCCGCGCGTGTGCGCAAGGCAACAATCTGCGGGTTTCCGCCGACAGCACGAAGCCCTCCCGGTCACCGATGTGACCGGGAGGGCTCAGCCGTGCGGCTACGGCCGTGTCCGGCGCCGTTACGGGCGCCGGCGGGCCGTTCGTACGGGGCCGGCGTCAGTCGTTGCCGTTGCCGTTGCCCATACCGGGCGTCGTCTTCTGGATCTGGAGCAGGAACTCCGCGTTGGACTTCGTCTGCTTCATCTTGTCCAGCAGCAGCTCGATGGCCTGCTGCTGGTCCAGGGCGTGCAGCACCCGGCGCAGCTTCCAGACGACGGCCAGCTCGTCGCTGCCCATCAGGATCTCTTCCTTACGGGTGCTGGACGCGTCCACGTCCACCGCCGGGAAGATGCGCTTGTCCGAGAGCTTCCGGTCGAGCTTGAGCTCCATGTTGCCGGTGCCCTTGAACTCCTCGAAGATCACCTCGTCCATCCGCGAGCCGGTCTCGACCAGCGCGGTGGCCAGGATGGTCAGCGAGCCGCCGTCCTCGATGTTGCGCGCGGCGCCGAAGAACTTCTTCGGCGGGTACAGCGCGGTCGAGTCGACACCGCCGGACAGGATGCGGCCCGACGCCGGGGCGGCGAGGTTGTATGCACGGCCCAGACGGGTGATGGAGTCCAGCAGGACGACCACGTCGTGGCCCAGCTCCACCAGCCGCTTGGCGCGCTCGATGGCCAGCTCGGCGACGGTGGTGTGGTCCTCGGCCGGGCGGTCGAAGGTCGAGGAGATGACCTCGCCCTTGACCGACCGCTGCATGTCGGTGACCTCTTCCGGACGCTCGTCGACCAGGACGACCATCAGGTGGCACTCGGGGCTGTTGCGGGTGATCGAGTTGGCGATCGCCTGCATGATCATGGTCTTGCCGGTCTTCGGCGGCGCCACGATCAGACCGCGCTGGCCCTTGCCGATCGGCGCGACCAGGTCGATGATGCGCGGCGTCAGCGCGCCGGGCTCACCTTCCAGGCGCAGCCGCTCCTGCGGGTAAAGGGGCGTCAGCTTGCCGAACTCCGGGCGGCCGCGGCCCTGTTCGGGCGAGACGCTGTTGACGGTGTCCAGGCGCACCAGCGCGTTGAACTTCTCGCGGCGCTCGCCCTCGCGGGGCTGGCGGACCGCGCCGGTGACGTGGTCACCCTTGCGCAGACCGTTCTTGCGGACCTGGGCGAGCGAGACGTACACGTCGTTCGGGCCGGGCAGGTAGCCGGAGGTCCGGATGAACGCGTAGTTGTCGAGGATGTCGAGGATGCCCGCGACGGGGATCAGCACGTCGTCCTCGGACACCTGCGGCTCGTTGCCGAAGCCCTCGTCGCGGCCACGGCGGCCACGGCGGTCCCGGTAACGGCCGCGGCGCCCGCGGCGCCCGCCCTCGAAGTCGTCGCCGTCCTCGTCGGCCCGGCGGTTGTCGCGCTGGCGGTTGCCGCCGCCCTGCTGGTTGCCGCCGTCACCGTCGTTGTTCTTGTTGCGGCGGTCGCGCTGGCCGCGTTCGCCCCGCTCCCCGCGCTCGCCCCGCTCACCGCGGTTCTGGCGGTCGCCCTTCTGGCCGCGGTCCTGGCGGTCCCCGCGGTCCTGGCGGTCGCCCTTGCCCTGGCGGCCCTCGGCGTTGTCCGCCGCGGCCTCGGCCTTGGCGTCCTCGCGCCGGTCGGTGCGGGTGTCGGCCTTCGCCTCGGCCTTGCCCTCGGCCTTCGCCTCACCGGCGCCGTCGGGGCTGCCCGCGGCGGCGGTGGCGCGGCGCCGGCGGCGCTCGCCGGCCGGCTGCTCGTCGCTGGGCTGGCCCGGGATGTCGATCTGCTGCTGGCCGGCGCCCTTGTCGGCGGTGGCCTTGTCGTCCGCCTTGCCCGCGGCCTTGGCGTCGCCGTCCTCGCCCGTACGGGCCTTGGAGGTCGCCCGGCGCTTGGGCTTGGTCTCGGTCTCTGCGGGCGCGTCGCCCTTGGCGGCGGCGGCGCCGGAACCGGAGCCGGCGGCCTGCTTCTCCTTGATGACCTCGATCAGCTGGCTCTTGCGCATCCGCGCGGTGCCCTTGATACCGAGGCTGGAGGCGACCTGCTGCAGCTCTGCCAGGACCATGCCGTCCAGGCCGGTGCCGGAACGGCGGCGCCGCGCAGGCGCGGCGGGAGCGTCCGTGGCGGGCGCGGTGGCACTGCCATCGGTGCGTACGCCCATCAGATCGGTGGTGTCGCTCACGAAGGGTCCTTCCCTGGAGCGGGCGTCGGCCTGTCTGGCTCGGCGACCGGTTGTGCTGTCCGGCTGCGGTCCCGTACTCGCGGACCTGGCCGGGGCGGTGGTCCCGCCGGAAATGGCGGAGAGATCAGTTCATGGTTCCGGCGCGAGGAGATGTCTGTGACTCATGTCCGTCACGCCGATTCCGGAGCGTGCTCGCTTCTGCTCAGGCAACTGCTCCAAGCAGTTTGGGAGGCTCCCGGAAGAAAGGTGGTCCCGATGGGGGACACGGAGTACCGCGCCGCAGAGGCGTCACGTACTCACTTGAGGTTAACACTACCGGATCCAACAAACATTCCCCCTCTCGAAGACCGGCAATCGTCGATCACCCGGCGAGCGGCAGCACCGAGGTGCCCGCCGCGTCGAGGGCCAGCCGGTTGGCCGCCCACCCCTCGCCCGCGAGGCCGGCGACCTTGTCGGCCGCGTCCTCCTGGACCAGCGCGAGGACCGTCGGGCCCGCGCCGGAGACGACCGCGGGGACGCCGTCCGCCCGCAGTCGGTTCACCAGGGCCACGCTCTCGGGCATCGCGGGAGCACGGTACTCCTGGTGAAGTCGGTCCTCGGTCGCGGCCAGCAGCAGCTCGGGGCGCCTGGTCAGGGCCTCGACGAGCAGTGCGGCGCGGCCGGCGTTGGCCGCCGCGTCCACGTGCGGGACGGTCCGCGGCAGCAGGCCCCGCGCGGTCTCGGTGAGCACCGGCTTGCCCGGTACGAAGACCACCGGAACGATGGAATCGGCGGGATCCATCCTGATCGCGCGCGCCGATCCGGTATCGGTCCAGGCCAGCGTGAAGCCGCCGAGCAGGCAGGCGGCGACGTTGTCCGGATGTCCCTCGATCTCGGTGGCCAGTTCCAGCAGCGCCGCGTCGTCCAGCTTCTGTTCGGCGCCTATGGTCACCGCGCGGGCGGCCATGATGCCCGCGCAGATGGCGGCGGAGGAGGAGCCCAGGCCGCGGCCGTGCGGGATGCGGTTGGCGCAGACGATCTCCAGGCCGCGCGGCTGCCCGCCGAGCAGGTCGAAGGCGGCGCGCAGGGACCGTACGAGCAGGTGGCTCTCGTCGCGCGGCAGGGTCTCGGCGCCCTCGCCCGCGATGTCGACGTGCAGGCCGGAGTCGGCCACCCGCACCACGACGTCGTCGTACAGGCCCAGGGACAGCCCGAGGGCGTCGAAGCCGGGACCGAGATTGGCGCTGGTCGCGGGGGTGCGCACCCGGACGGCGGCGGCGCGGAACGCTGGACCGGCCATCGCTCGATGACTCTCCTTGATGTGATGCTGCGGCACTGCCCCGGAGCGCCGCGGCACCTGGGTGCCCGGCCGGCTCGTGGGGACCGTTCTGACCTGCCCTGCACACCACTGCGACATGCCGTGGGGAGGGGAGTTGGCTGCCAGCCTATCGAAGGAAGGTTCTGTGGCGACATAGGGCGCACAGGAGGCGCACGATGCGTGTCGCGCGCTGCCCACGGCCCAGGGCCGCCTTTGCAGCCTTTGCAGGGTTTGCTGCGTCCGAGGTTACGGGGTTCCTGCGGGCTCCGTAACCCCTTTTCGCGCGGTGTCGCACGTTCGGGGCGCGCAGCCGGCCGCGGGGAACCGCGGCCGGCTGCGTCGCATCCTTCGGGGGCGTACTACGCCAGACCGAGGCGCTCGGCCGCGGCGTCCGCGTCGACCGGGACGGTGACCGGCTGCGGGGCGCCCGCGACGGCCCAGTCCGGGTCCTTGAGGCCGTTGCCGGTGACCGTGCAGACGATGCGCTGGCCCGGGTCGACCTTGCCCTCGTCGGCCGCCTTGAGCAGACCGGCCACCGAGGCGGCCGAGGCGGGCTCCACGAAGACACCCTCCTGGGAGGCCAGCAGCCGGTAGGCGGCCAGGATCTGACGGTCGGTCACCTCGTCGATGGCGCCGCCGGACTCGTCCCGGGCGCGCTCGGCGAACTGCCAGGAGGCGGGGTTGCCGATCCGGATGGCCGTCGCGATCGTGTGCGGATCCTTGACGACTTCGCCACGTACGATCGGCGCGCTGCCGGACGCCTGGAAGCCCCACATGCGCGGGGTGCGCGCGGCGATGCCGTCGGCGGCGTACTCCTGGTACCCCTTCCAGTACGCGGTGATGTTGCCCGCGTTGCCGACCGGCAGCACATGGAGGTCCGGCGCGTCGCCCAGCATGTCGACGATCTCGAAGGCGGCGGTCTTCTGGCCCTCGATCCGTACCGGGTTGACGGAGTTCACAAGTGCGACGGGGTACCGCTCGGAGAGGCCGCGGGCCAGCGTCAGACAGTCGTCGAAATTCCCGTCGACCTGGAGGATCTTGGCGCCGTGCACCAGCGCCTGGCCCATCTTGCCGAGCGCGATCTTGCCCTGCGGGACGAGAACGGCGCACACCATCCCGGCCCGTACGGCGTACGCGGCGGCCGAGGCGGAGGTGTTGCCGGTGGAGGCGCAGATGACGGCCTTCGCGCCTTCCTCCTTCGCCCGGGTGATGGCCATCGTCATGCCGCGGTCCTTGAAGGACCCGGTGGGGTTGGCGCCCTCTACCTTGAGATGCACCTCACAGCCCGTGCGCTCGGAGAGCACCTGGGCGGGCACCAGCGGCGTACCGCCCTCACGGAGCGTGACGACCTCGGTGGACTCGCCGACCGGCAGCCGGTCCCGGTACTCCTCGATGATTCCGCGCCACTGACGGCTCGCGGTGGAAATGGCAGACATGGGTTCCTTTACTCCCCTTCGACCCGCATGATGCTGGCGACGCCCCGGACGGTGTCCAGGTCGCGCAGCGCGCCGACGGTCGACGACAGGGCGGCGTCGGCCGCCCGGTGCGTGACGACGACGAGGGACGCCTCTCCCCCGTCGACGGTCTCTCCGGAGCGGGCGGCACCCCCGTCCTTGCTCTGCTGGCGGACCGTGTCGATGGACACGCCGTGCTCGGCGAAGACCGTGGCGACCTGGGCGAGCACACCGGGCTTGTCGGCCACGTCCAGGCTGATGTGGTAGCGGGTGACCACGTCACCCATGGGGCCGACCGGCAGTTGCGTGTACGCGGACTCGCCCGGCCCGGTGGTCTCGGCCAGCTTGTTGCGGCAGACCGCCACCAGGTCACCGAGGACCGCGGAGGCGGTCGGCGAGCCGCCCGCGCCGGGGCCGTAGAACATCAGCTGGCCGGCGGCCTCGGACTCGACGAACACCGCGTTGTACGCCTCGCGCACGGAGGCCAGCGGGTGGGTCAGCGGAATCATCGCCGGGTGCACGCGCGCGGTGACCGAAGCCCCGTCGGCGGCCCGCTCGCAGATCGCGAGCAGCTTGACCGTGCAGCCCATCCGCTTGGCGGAGGCGATGTCGGAGGCGGTGACCTCGGTCAGCCCCTCGCGGTGCACGTCGTCGATGGTCACCCGGGTGTGGAAGGCGATACCGGCCAGGATGGCGGCCTTGGCGGCCGCGTCGAAGCCCTCGACGTCGGCCGTCGGGTCGGCCTCCGCGTACCCGAGCGCCGTGGCCTCGTCCAGCGCCTCGGAGTACCCCGCCCCCGTGCTGTCCATCTTGTCCAGGATGAAGTTCGTCGTCCCGTTGACGATGCCCAGCACCCGGTTGACCTTGTCGCCGGCCAGCGACTCGCGCAGCGGCCGGACCAGCGGGATCGCGCCGGCCACGGCGGCCTCGTAGTACAGGTCCGCGCCGTTGGCCTCGGCGGCGGCGTGCAGCGCGGCACCGTCCGCCGCGACCAGCGCCTTGTTGGCCGACACCACGCTGGCGCCGTGCTCGAACGCGGTGGTGATCAGCGTACGGGCGGGCTCGATGCCACCGATGACCTCGACGACCACGTCGATGTCGTCCCGTTTGACCAGCTCTTTCGCGTCCGTGGTGATCAGCTCGGCGGGAATGCCCGCGCGTACCCGGTCCGGGCGGCGCACCGCGATACCGGCCAGCTCGACCGGCGCGCCGATGCGGGCCGTGAGGTCGTCGGCGTGCGTCGTCATGATGCGCGCCACCTCTGAGCCGACCACTCCACAGCCCAGCAGCGCCACCTTCAGCGGACGCGTACGCATCATTCCGACCTCTTTCGCTTTCCCTGCTCGGTCTGCACCAGTCTCACGCACCGGACCGGGAATTCCGGCCCCGGTCCGGATGCCGAGACATCTGTTCCACCATTGTCGGTCACCCGGCGGGTACGTCCGCCACCGGGCGGCGGGCGGTTCGCGGGCGGGGCGGGCGGGGGCCGTCGGCGCCGGGCGGGCGGGGGAAGCTCCCGCCGCTCCCCGCTACCCGCCGCACGTCCTCCGCGGCCTGCCCGCCGTACCGTCCTCACCCGACGTCGAGACGCAGCAGGTCCTCCTCCGTCTCACGCCGGACGATGACCCGTCCTTCGCCCGCCCGCACCGCGACCACCGGCGGACGCAGCGCGTGGTTGTAGTTGCTCGCCATCGACCGGCAGTACGCACCGGTCGCGGGCACGGCGAGCAGGTCGCCGGGGGCCACGTCGGCGGGCAGGAACGCGTCCCGTACGACGATGTCGCCGCTCTCGCAGTGCTTGCCGACCACCCGCGAGAGCATCGGCGGCGCGTCCGAGGCGCGCGAGGCCAGCGCCACGCTGTACTCGGCGTCGTACAGGGCCGTACGGATGTTGTCCGACATGCCACCGTCGACGGAGACGTAGGTGCGCAGCCCGTCCAGCTCCTTGACCGTGCCCACCTCGTACAGGGTAAAGGCGGTCGGCCCGACGATGGCGCGGCCCGGCTCCACCGACAGGCGCGGCACGCCGAGCCCGGCCGCCGCGCACTCCCGCGTCACGATGTCGCCCAGCGCCTTCGCGATCTCGTGCGGCTCGCGCGGGTCGTCGTCCGAGGTGTACGCGATGCCGAGCCCGCCTCCCAGGTCGATCTCCGGCAGCTCGACGCCGTGCTCGTCCCGTACCTCGGTCAGCAGCTGCACCACGCGCCGTGCCGACACCTCGAAACCGGCCATGTCGAAGATCTGCGACCCGATGTGCGAGTGGATGCCGGTCAGCTCCAGGCCGTCCAGCTTCAGCACCCGCCGTACGGCCTCCGCGGCCTGCCCACCGGCCAGCGCGATCCCGAACTTCTGGTCCTCGTGCGCGGTGGCGATGAACTCGTGCGTATGGGCCTCCACGCCCACCGTCACCCGGATCTGCACCCGCTGCCGCTTGCCCAGCCGGTCCGCGACGTGCGCCACCCGCACGATCTCCTGGAAGGAGTCGAGCACGATCCGCCCGACCCCCGCCTCCACGGCTCGGGTGATCTCCCCGATGCTCTTGTTGTTCCCGTGCAGCGCGATCCGCTCGGCCGGCATCCCCGCCGCGAGCGCCGTGGCCAGCTCCCCGCCACTGCACACGTCGAGATTCATCCCTTCTTCCGCCAGCCACCGCACCACGGCCCGCGAGAGGAAGGCCTTCCCGGCGTAGAAGACGTCCGCCCCCTCCCCGAAGGCCTCCTTCCAGGCCCGGCACCGGCCCCGGAAGTCGTCCTCGTCCAGGAAGTAGGCAGGCGTCCCGAACTCTTCGGCGAGCGCGGTCACGTCCACCCCGCCCACGGTGACCACCCCGTCGGCGGAGCGCTCGACCGTACGGGACCACACCCGCGGGTCGAGGCTGTTGAGGTCGGTGGGCGGAGCGGTGTAGTGCCCCTCGGGCAGCACGTCACCGTGACGGGGTCCTGCGGGGTGTGCGGAGCGGCTCATGGCGTGGAGGTTCCCCTCGGGTACGGGTGTGGCGTCGCCGCGCGTACGGCGCCGCCGGATGGATCACAGACGTTCGGGCGGTCGCGGACGGCCGGGACGGTCGTGGACGGTCTCGGCCGATCGCTTCGTCACAGTCGTTCGGGCGTGGAGATGCCGAGCAGGTGCAGGCCGTTGGCGAGCACCGTTCCGACGGCTTCGGCGAGGGCCAGCCGGGCACGGTGCACGGCCGAGGGTTTCTCCTCCCCGACGGGCAGCGGCGGACACACGTCATGACATCGCAGCCAGGCGTCGGCGGTCACTTCCAGATGCCGCGCGACCCGATCGGGCGCCCGGTGCCGCGCGGCGGCCTCGACGACGCCGGGGTACTCGGCAAGCGCAGCCCAGACTTCCCGGACCTCCCGGACACCCCATCCGCCCGCGACGCCCCCCACGTCCCCCGGCTCGGCCGCGAAGCCCAACTCCCGGGCGTTACGCGTCATCGCACACGTACGCGCATACGCGTACTGCACCCGGAACCGCCCGTTGCTCTCCCGCTGCACCGGCTTTTCGGGAAGCCGCACCACATCGTGCTGCGCGGCCCGCAACAGCACCCAGCGGGCTTCGTCGGGGCCCAGGCGGGCGGTCAGGGCGCGCCATTCCCGGGGGGCGGCAGCGGAGGCGTCAGCGGCAGCGGACGCCTCCGGAACCCCCGCAGCCTCCGCGGTGCCCACAATCCCCACGTACGAGAAGCCCCCCTCGAAAGCCGTGCCCACAACTCCCGCGTACGAGGAGTCCTCCTCGGAAGCCGTGCCCACAACCCCCGCGTACGAGGAGCCCCCCTCGAAAGAGACCTCCACCGGCCGGGGGCGAATCACCTCGACCCGCGGCTCCCCCACCTCAGCCCCGCCCCGGCCCTCCACGCCCCCCGCGAGCAGAATCCGCCCCAACGCCTCGACCACCACCGCGGCCCGCACTCCCCTCGCAGCCCGCAAAGCCACCGCCGTACCCCCGGCCCCCGGTGCCGGCGACTCCCCCCGCTCGCCCCGCTCCCCCATCTCTCCCCGCTCCCGCACGCTCCACACGAGCGCGGCGCGGGCGGGCCCGGTCAACGTCACGTTCAAGAATCCGGCCCCGGCGATCTCCACTCCCGCGATCCCGGGCACCCCCACCAACCGCCGCCGCAGCACCTCCGCCACCTCGCGCGGTGGGCGCCCGGCGTCCTTGGCGATCTTCAGCGCGATATTGCACGCGAGATCGGTCTCGCCGCCCCCGCCTTCCCCCGGCATGGGCGCACGCACGACAACCCGCTCCGGAACCGTCACGGAGAGTTCCCCGGCGGCCACAGCGCCACGTACGGCGCGCAGGACGGCGCGGGAGAAGTCAGCGGGGGTCACATCCCCAGCGTATGGGAGAAACGGTCCCCCACCGCCACCACGTTTCACCCACCGGACACCCCGGCGGCCCCACACCCTCCGTCACCGTCCGGCCCCTCAGCCGGCCGGCCGCACCACCGACTCCGCATCCCCACCGGCATCGGCCTCGGTCTCGGCCTCGACATCCACCTCTCCGCCCACCTCACCCTCCGCCTCATCCGCCCCCTCGGCCCCCGGCTCCTCCCCTCCGCGACTCATCAGCCGCCGCACCGTACGCACGAGGTCCATGGGCTCGAACGGCTTCGCCAGGAACGCGTCCACCCCCGCCGCCTGCCCGCTCTCCACCTCCGCCGGCGTACACCCGGAGACCACGGCGAGCGGAATCCCCCGCGTCCGCGGATCGGCGCGCAGCCGCGCCGCCGTCTGCAACCCGTCGAGCCGGGGCATCACCACATCGAGCGTCACCACATCCGGCGCGACCCGATGCACGATGTCCAGGCACTCGGCACCATCAGCCGCGGTCACGACCTCGAAGCCCTCCAGCTCGAGATTGACCCTGATCAACTGCCGGATGACCTTGTTGTCGTCGACCACAAGGACCCGGCCGGACAAGCCAGGCACACCTTGAGACTAGGTGCGCGCCTCCGGCTGCGTCCGGGTTTTCCCCACTTCCGCCCCCGTGCGAGGGACCTTTCCCCGACCACCTCCACCCCCACTCCCCCATGCGATACGCCACCCTCCCCCAACCCGTTCATGAACACCCCGTCGGAGCTGGTAGTGTTCTACCCGTCGCCGCAAGCAGCGGCCGACACGCCCCCGTAGCTCAGGGGATAGAGCAACGGCCTCCGGAGCCGTGTGCGCAGGTTCGAATCCTGCCGGGGGCACCGGAAATCAAGGCCCTGACCAGCGGAAACGCCGGTCAGGGCCTTTCTTGTGCATGGCAAAACAGACACGGCTTCACCATGTGCGTTTGACGTCCATCAGGCTGCTGACCAGGCACTTTGCTACGCCAGCGCGGAAGAGCCACAGAGTTTCCGTCCCGCATGCAAAGCAGCGAGAACATGTGCGGGCTATACGTGGGACGAAAGGCTGCGTCGGCCCAGTCAGAGCCCTTGAACGCCAAGCTCGCGTCCCGCTGACCTGCTACTTCCCTGACAGGCTTGTCGTTTGATGCAACGGAGCACGCCTTTCACGCACGCCGCAGCTGCCAGAGGGTGGCCAACTGGCCAACTGGCCAACTCAGGACACTGTGCTGCGCCCGTCCGGGTCCCACGTCGCCAAGAGCACGGGAGCCGGCGCCGCCCAGTTCTCCGCACCCTCGATCAGGTCGACGGCCTTCATCGAGCTCTCTGCCGCGAGGAGCTGGTCGCCGATGCCCTGGGGAACCCACAGGGCGGCAGTACCCCGGAACCAGTCCACGGCGACCTGATACACCGCGACGACCGCCAACTCCCACAGCGTCAACGGCTCGCACACGACCTCTCCGTGCGGTGCCCGACCCCGCGCAGGTATCCGCACCGCGATCAGACGCCACGGATGTCCGGCCGACTGCTCGACCGCAGCGAGGCCGGCACGCTGGGCCCAGGCAGCAGTCAGCTTCGCCAGCGACTCCTCGGCCTCCTCCCGGCCCCTTCTGCGGCGCCCAAGAGCCGCGTGCAGTTCCCCAAGGGCCGCCGACGCAGCATCGACAAGTGGCTTGGCGTCCCACCTGGCACGAGCACACCACGCTCGCCATACCCTCCCCAGCACCTCAGACGCTTCGCTGCCGAAGTCTTCGAAGGCGACATCCGGCGTCAACACAGGCGCGGACAGGGCGGAGATCGCCGCTCCGTCGGCGAGCGCCCGAGGAATGCAGATCCCCGCCAACCGAAGCCTCTGCCGCTCGGCTCGCTCCGCGAGTTCCGCCAACCTGATCTCAGCCCAGGGACGCAGCCAAGGGCACGTCGCCAGCCCCTCACCAGCCGTAATCAGCCGATTCTGCGTGTCCCGCCACAAAGTCAGCAGATCCCCCCTGAGCGCCCTGGCCTGCTCATAGCGCTCCCACGCAGCCTCATCGCCCTCGTTCTGCGGGTATTCACCCCGCGATAGCAGACACGCCGCCTCAGAGACCTCGGCTTCCCCCGGACACCCCTCGCCCATCTCCTCCTCGTCGGGCCTCAGCCGCGCCACGGCGTCGAGCGCGTCGAGAAAGACCGGCCAGCGCCCGTCATCAGGCACCGCCCAGCGGCAGCTCCAGTTCTTGCAGAGCCGCGCCAACGAGGAGGCGTCAAGGGCGAAGTCGACGACCCGCACGCCGGATGCCTTGCGCAGTTGCGGACATTCTTCGACAGCGTGAAGGAGTCCGGTATCGGAAACCGCGGTATACCCCGAGAAACGCATGCCCTCGAAGGGGCCCAGCGGTGTACCCACCTCGATACAACGGCCCAGCACGACAGACAGCGTTCCGGCCTCTGGCATAGACATGACACTGACACTAATCGACGGCACCACACCTGTGAGGTTCGGCCGCTGCGCGGGAGAACTTCAGGTCGCATGGTTTCCGAATTCGTCGACGCACCTCCCGCGACCGAAGACAGAGATGCGGGCCCGACAGGTGACCTTAAACGCCACCACCGTTCGCCCCAGACAAAAAGCGGAGATACAGGACCGTCGGCAGCCACCCCGAGTCGACGCAGGCTACGCCGACACCTCATCCAAGCGCTGGGCCGGACATCGGTCACGGCCGGCAACAGGCGATCTCTGTGCAGAGCGTCCGCGCCATTCGCCGCGGCAGAGGGCACAGTTTGCTCGTCATCACATGAACTGATCGACATCCTTCCCTTGGGTCATGGTCTAGCGTGACGATGAATATCCACCCAGCTCGCTCGTCCCGAATGTGAGGCTCCACGTGCACATCGCGCCCCTCAGTCCCGACGACCCGGCCGAGCTGGGTGGATACGAGTTGCTCGGGCGGATCGGGCAGGGCGGTATGGGGCAGGTGTATCTGGGCGAGTCGCCGGGCGGGGAACCGGCTGCTGTGAAGGTGATCAAGCCGTCCGTCGTGGACTCCGAGACCCGGATGAGGTTCGCGCAGGAGGTGGAGATCCTCAAGACGGTCTGGGGGGCCCGGATCGCCGCTCTCCTGGACGCCGACCCGGAGGCGGACCCGCCGTGGCTGGCGACCGAGTATGTCGAGGGGCTGGACCTCAGCAAGCATGTGGGCAGTCATGGTCCGCTCGACGCCCTGCTCACGGCCTCGTTGGGCGCCACGCTCGCGGAGGCGCTGGCGACGGTGCACAAGCAAGGGCTGCTGCACCGTGATCTGAAGCCGGCCAATGTGCTTCTCGGCCCCAACGGCCCCAAGGTGATCGACTTCGGGCTGGCCGTGTTCGCGGAGACCAGTGTGTCGCTGACCGCGGCCAACACGGTCGTCGGCACTCCCTCCTGCATGCCGCCCGAGCAGGCGAACGGCGAGAAGCCGCTGACGTCGGCGGTCGATGTGTACGCGCTGGGCGCCGTGCTGCTGTTCGCCGCCTCGGGGCACCTCCCGTACCGGGCCGATAACATCCATCTCCTGTTCCACCAGGTCGTCGATCCCGCGACCACGCCGGACCTCTCGGGAGTGCCGGAGGAGCTCGTACCGCTGCTGACGGCGATGCTGGCCCACCGCCACCAGGACCGACCCGCACTCGACGACGTCGTACGACAATGCCGGGCGCTGATCGAGAAACGGGGGCTGAAGGTCGCCCAGGCGCGGCGCAAGCTCACGAGCCACACAGCCACTCCGGCCCATGTCCTCGACGAGTTGCTCGCCATGGGACGCCGGCCCGCGTCGGAGGAGGAGTCGGCTCGGGCGCATCCCGGAGCGGGCGAAGCCCCGGATGACGCCGTGCCCGGTGAAGAGCGGCCGGGGGCCTCCACGCCTAGGGCAGCCAGCTATGAACCGGGGGGATTCGACCCCGCGCGCCGGGAGCGCGAGGCGCTCGCCACTTCGATGCCACCCGCCCAGGTGCCACCGCCCGCAGATCCGCACTCGACCTTCGCCCACGGCAAAACCGCCACGTCCCCGCCCGCCGACCCCACGACGGCCGGGCAGCGACCGAAGGAGGAAAAAACGGCGAAATCTGATGGTTTGCGGCCCTCAGCTCGCCCGGCGGCGCGGGGCAACGCCAGCGGTGGCGCCCGACGGCGCTCGCTGCGGCACTCCGCGCAGGCCCGTATCACCGCGCAGCGGTTGCGCGAGGCCTACGCGGCCACCGCACCCTTCTGACCCGCGGGGCCCACGGACCCGCGATAATGGGCAGGCCCCGAAAGGGGGCCTGCCCATGTACGAACAAACCGCCTCAGGAGGCCACGGGTGACCGCCGTCCAGACCAGTGCGGAGCAGAGCGGTGCCACGGCCGGCCAAGACCAGTACCCGGCCGGTGCCCAGGTGGTCGTGCGGGACGAGGAGTGGCTGGTCAGGAGCTCCATGCCGACGACGGACGACGGTACCCGGATCGAGGTCGTCGGGGTGTCGGAGTTCGTCCGCGATCAAGAGGCCGTGTTCTTCTCCGGCCTGGACCGCATCGAGCTGCTGAATCCGCGTGCGACCGCTCTGGTCATGGACGACTCCCCGAACTACCGGCGCTCCCGGCTCTTCCTGGAAGCGGTGCTGCGCCGTACCGCACTCCCCCAGTCGGAGCGCCGGCTCGCCCTCGCCGACTCGTTCCTGATGGACCCGCTGCCGTATCAGCGGCGCCCCGCCGAACTGGCTCTGTCCGGCGCGAATCTCCGCCCGCGGCTGCTGATCGCGGACGTGGTGGGTCTCGGCAAGACCCTGGAGATCGGTCTCACACTGGCCGAGCTTATCCGCCGTGGTCGGGGCGAGCGCATCCTGGTCGTCACCCCGCAGCACGTGCTGGAACAGTTCCAGCACGAGTTGTGGACACGTTTCGCGATCCCCCTTGTACGTCTCGACTCGGTCGGCATCGAGCGGATCCAGCGGGAGATCCCGGCCGGCCGCAACCCCTTCACGTCCTTCAAGCGGGTCATCGTCTCCATCGACACCTTGAAGAACACCGACCAGTACCAACACCATCTGGAACAGATCCGCTGGGACGCGGTGGTCATCGACGAGTCACACAACCTGATCAACCGTGGTTCGCTCCGCAACCAGCTGGCGCGCACCCTCGCCCCCCGCACGGACGCCTTGATCCTGGCCTCGGCCACCCCGCACAACGGCGACGCGAGGTCCTTCGCCGAGCTCATCGACCTGCTGGACCCCACGGCGATCCGGGACCCGGAGAACTACCGCGCGCAGGACATCGACCACCTCTTCATCCGCCGTACGAAGATCAGCCCCGAGGTACGGGAGCAGATGAAGGGCCAGTGGGCGGACCGGGGCCCCTCCCACTCCGTGCGCTGCCCGGCCACCGCCGCCGAGGAGAAGATCTTCGAGGAGCTGGCCGCCGTCTGGCTGCCCGGTGACGGCGGCGCCTCGGTGAGCTCGGTCCCCCTCTTCCCGTACACGCTGCTCAAGTCGTTCCTGTCCTCCCACGCGGCGCTGAGGGCCACGGTCTCCGCGCGTACCAAGACGTTGGAAAAGAAGGACGACGCTCAGACCACCGCAGCCGAGCTGGCCGCCCTGCACCGGCTTTCGGAGCTGGCCGCTGATCTGTCCGTGGAGGATTCCGCGAAGTTCGCCGCCCTAGTGCACCAACTCCGCGAGGAGATCGGCGTCGGGCCCGGTTCCGACGAACGGGTCGTGATCTTCTCCGAGCGGGTGCAGACCCTGGAGTGGCTGTCCGAGGTGCTGCCCGCGGCGCTGGGCTTCAAGGGGCGGGCCGCCCGCGACTGCGTCCGCGTCATGCACGGCGGTCTCTCCGACGAGCAGCAGATGGCCCGCGTCGAGGAGTTCGGCCTCGCCGACACGCCCGTACGGGTCCTGCTGACCGGAGACGTCGCCTCCGAGGGCGTCAACCTGCACCGCCAGTGCCGCCAGCTGGTGCATTACGACGTGCCGTGGTCGTTGATCCGTATCGAGCAGCGCAACGGCCGTATCGACCGGTACGGGCAGGCGCGGCCCCCGGAGTTCCGCGCGCTGATCCTGACCAGCGAGGCCGAGGGGGCCAAGGACGACACGGTGGTCGCTGAGCGGCTGCTGGAGCGTGAGGATCAGGCCCACCGATCCCTGGGCACAGCGGAGGCCGTGACCGGCCTGTACCGGGCGGAGGCGGAGGAGAAGTCCCTCATCCAGGATCTGCTGCGCGGCAGAACCGTGGACGAGTCCCTGGACGCCCACCGCGCCGGCGCGGACGCCGAGGACGCGGGGCTGAACGACTTCCTCGCGGACTTCTTCGGCCCGGTCGGTGAGGAGGTGGCAGCGGAAGGGCCCTCCGAGGGCGACTCGGACGCGGCCGGTACGCAGGAGTCCTCGGCCCGACGCGCCGCCGCAAGTCCCGTGGTCCCCCGTCTCTTCGACTCGACCGCGCATTTTCTGGACGAGGCGCTGCGTGAGGTGTACCCGGACGCCCGCGAGCGGCTGGAAATGGACCGCGACCAGCAGTCGGGGCTGCTCTCGTTCCGGCCGCCGGCAGAACTCGTCCACCGTCTCAAGGCGCTCCCCCTGGACTACCTTCGCGAGCAGCGGCTGCGCGAGCGGCTGCTCGTGACCTTCAACCGCCGCCTCGCCGAGCACTCCCTCCAGCGGGCCCGGGAGTCGTCCACGTCGAGCTGGCCGGAGATCTCGCTGCTGACGGACCTGCATCCGGTCGTCGAGTGGCTCACCGACAAGGTTCTCGTCGGGATGGGACGCCAGAAAGCCCCGATGATCACGGCGAATGTGGCGGAACCCGTCTATCTCGTCCAGGGCGTGTACTCGAACAAGCTGGGCAGGCCCACCGTCGTGAAGTGGATGGGCGTCACCTGGCAAGAAGCCTCCGGGGAAGGGCTGGTGGACGGCGACATGGTGTCGCTGCTGGGCCGCTGCGGTGTCGGCCCCACCATGGCGAACAAGCTCCGCTACCGCGACCCCGAGCCGCTGAGCAAGGCCCTCCCCCGCGTGCTGGACACGGCCGAGGCGTTCCTCGACGCGCACCGGGACGCCTGGGACGGGCCACTGCGGGAGCCCATCGAGCAGTACAAGCTGCGGCTCGGCACCTGGCGTCAGCCCACACTCGCCGGGGAACGCACGAAGGAACGCCTCGCCGACCTCGCCGACTCCTTGCTGACGACCGGCACGCCGCTGCTGCGAGTCCTCGCGGTGCTCCTGCCCGACACGGACCGCAAGGACGGTGACGACGGGCCGCCGCCCGTCTCCCTCACCGCCACGGCCGCATCCGCCTCCGTGTTCCGGTTCCGGCCCTCGTCCGC
This sequence comes from Streptomyces sp. NPDC026394, assembly GCF_055567735.1. Classification (NCBI taxonomy): domain Bacteria; kingdom Bacillati; phylum Actinomycetota; class Actinomycetes; order Kitasatosporales; family Streptomycetaceae; genus Streptomyces; species Streptomyces sp. NPDC026394. The sequence goes on along the minus strand of NZ_JBVHPX010000001.1, from coordinate 488,200 downwards.
GCCCTCCGCCCTCTGACCCCGGTCTGTGACCTTCTGAGAGAAGCCCTTTCATGACGTACGACTCCCTGGTCAACCGCGGCGACTACTTCTCGGCCCACTATCTGGCCGAGGTACTGCCGAAGGACCTCAAGTCGGGCCTGCTACAGGTGTGGAAGGAACGCGAGGAGGCGGCGAAGCCGTCCGCCGGGAGCGAGCGCGGCCCGGACGCCGCGGTTCTCACCGCGGCGGCGCCCGGCGGCGACGAGCTGCCGATCACCCCCCGGGCCGGCCTGCGGGCGCTGCGCCGCGACTACTTCCGCGCGCGGTCCTTCTTCGCCGTCCCCACGGACAACGACGGCCTTCCTGTAGTGCGGGAGCGCGAAGAGAAGGAGGCCACTTACGGCGACGCCAAGTGGCGGGAGCGAGTGCACTCGCTCAACGCGGAGGTGCTGCGCGCCCTCGGCTACGACGCCAAGCCGACTACGCTCACGGTGACGCGGGCCGGGCAGACGTACGAGATCCCTGTCGCCCACGCCGAGAAGGGCTTGGTCGCGGTCGACTGCGGTTGGGCCGCCGAACCCGACGCGGCCCTCGACAAGAATGGCCGGGGCCGGCTGCTGGAGCCGGTGCCGCTCGACGGCGCGGCCCCCGTGGAGACCGGGGACAAGCTGGCCAAGTTCCTCTTCGCCTGCGAGGAGCCGCCTCGGTACGTGCTGCTGCTCGGCGGCGGCGTGATCGTCCTCGCCGACCGCGCGGTGTGGGGCGAGAGCCGGTACCTCGGGGTTTCCCTGGACACGGCGCTCCAGCGCAACGACACCAAGGTGGGCGGCGAACTCGACACGGTGGCCGCGCTGTTCAGCGCGGACTCGCTCCGCACCCCGGAGGAAGGCGGCGAGAACCCGCTGTCCGCGCTCGTCGACAAGTCGGCGAAGCACGCGGTGGGCGTGTCCAACGAACTGCGCGACGGCCTGCGCAAGAGCGTCGAGCTGATCGCCGGCGAAGTGCTGGAGCGCCTGCGCGATCAGGGCGTACGTCCGGAGGACATCGGCGAGCTGCCGGAGCTGGGCCGCCGGCTGACGCGCGAGTCGCTGCGCTACCTCTACCGGATTCTGTTCCTCCTGTACGCGGAGGCCCGCCCCGAGCTGGGCATTCTGCCCGCCGACTATCCCGAGTACCACCAGGGGTACGGGCTCGGACGGCTCGGTGAACTGATCGCCGACCGGGAACCGATCGGCGACACCGCCCGCAAGGGCTTCTACCTGTACGAATCACTGGACCTGCTCTTCAAGAAGGTGCAGGACGGCTACCGCTCGCTCCGCACGCACGGCGTGGAGGCGGCCCCCGACGGCGCCGACGCGAAGACCAGTGAGGACATCGGTCTGCGCTTCGAGCCGCTGCACAGCAAGTTGTTCGAGCGGGAATCGATCCAGTTGATCGGCGCCGACAGCCTCGCCGATCCGCGCTTCGACTCCGACGAGGCCCTGGCCCGGGGCGAGTCCGTCCGCTACCTCGACACCCGGCTGCGCAACGCCACGCTCCACCAGGTGCTGCACAGCCTGATGATCACCCAGGGCAGGAAGGGCGAACGCGGCGGCTTCATCTCGTACGCGCAGCTCGGCATCAACCAGCTCGGCGCGGTGTACGAGGGGCTGATGTCCTACAGCGGCTTCATCGCGGGCGAGGAGCTGTACGAGGTCGCCAAGGGCGGTGACCCCAAGGACGGCTCCTGGCTGGTCCCCAGGTCGAGGATCGACGACTACGACGACGCGGTGTTCGTACGGCGCCGGGACCGGCACACGGGCGAGAACGTCCGGGCGCGGTACGCCCCGGGTTCATTCGTGTACCGCCTCTCCGGCCGCGACCGGCAGACCTCGGCGTCGTACTACACGCCGGAGTCGCTGACGAAGGTCACCGTGCAGTTGGCCCTCCAACAGCTTCTCACCGAGGAGACGGGTGCGCGGGAGCTGCTGGACTGGAAGATCTGTGAACCAGCCCTCGGGTCGGGCGCGTTCCTCAACGAGGCGATCAACCAGGTCGCGGTAGAATACCTGCGGCGCCGCCAGGTCGAGACCGGGCGGTCGATCGACACGGAGCAGTACGCCGTAGAACTCCAGAAGGCCAAGGCGTACATCGCCCTGCACAACTCGTACGGCGTGGACCTCAACGAGACGGCCGTGGAACTGGCCGAGGTCTCACTCTGGCTCAACACCATGCACCCCGGAATGGAAGCCCCCTGGTTCGGGCTGCACCTGCGGCGCGGCAACTCCTTGATCGGCGGACGGCGGGAGGTGTACGGCGCGGAACGCCTCAAGAAGGGCGGCTGGCTGGGAGCCACTCCGGAGCGTTTCACGTTGGCGGACGCGGTGGGCGGTGCGTCGCTACCGGAAGGGGCGGTACATCACTTCCTGCTCCCCGCCAAGGAGTGGGGCGCGGTCGCGGCCGAGAAGGAGGCGAAGGCGCTCGCCCCGCAGGAAGCGAAGGCGCTGGGCGCATGGCGGAAGGCCATCACGAAGTCCCCGACGGCGAAGCAGACGGCCCGGCTCCAGGGGCTCGCCCGGCGGGCCGAGTACCTGTGGGACCTGGTCGTACAGAGGCTGAAGCTGTCGGAGCGGGACATCTCCCGGCGGATCGAGGTGTGGGGCGCGGAGAGCGACTGGCTGCGGCGGCCGAAAGTCGCGGTACAGCGAGACGCGGTGCTGGCCGACCTCCACGCCGAGGACACTCCGTACTGGCGGCTGAAGACGCTCATGGACACGTGGTGCGCGCTGTGGTTCTGGCCGGTAGAGAGCGCGTCGCTGCTGGACGGTACGGATGAGCGGTACGTGCGGGCCGAGGCGCTGGCGGAACGGGCGGCTGAGTTCGAGGCGGCGGGGGCTGCGGCGCTCGCCGAGGGGACAGAGGCCAGTGAGGAGTCGGGGGCCGGTCCAGAGGACTCCGGCGTCCTGATGGTCTGGGAGGCGGACGCCCTGCCGGGCTTCACCGCCGAGCCGAAGCAGATGACCCTGACGCGTGACTCGGTGTCGCGCCGCCGCACCGGACGCCGCACGGAGCAGCTCAAGGGGCAGCGCCGCGAGGTCATTCCGCTGGCGAAGCTGGAGGACTGGCTCGACTTCGCGGAGGCGCTGCTGGGCACGCAGGACGTGCCGGAAGAGTCGTTGGTGTCGACGTTCAGCACGCTGGACGACTTGTCCGTGTACGAGGACGAGTTGCCCGAGTGGATGGGCATGGAGCGGTTCCAGCGGCTGGAGGACCGGTTCCTGTGGGCGGGCGTCGCGAAGGATGTGGCGAAGGCTCAGGGGTTCTTCCACTGGGAGTTGGAGTTCGCGCAGGTGTTTGCGCGGGGTGGGTTTGACTTGCAGGTGGGGAATCCGCCTTGGGTTCGGCCGAGGTGGGAGGAGGACATAATTCTTGCCGAGCTGGAGCCGTGGTTTGTACTGACAGAAAAACCCAGCGCATCACAATGGCGCCTCCAAAAGGAAGAGACGCTGGCCACCCATACGAACGGTAAGACATTTCTCCTCAACGAGCTAACCGCTCACGCAGGAGCCGTCTCTACGCTCGGCAGCCCCGTCACCTATCCTCTCCTACTTGGCACCCAAGGCGACCTCTATCGAGCCTTCATGGCTCAGGTGTGGCAGCGCATCTCACCTCGCGGTAGCGCGGGCTTGATTCATCCTGATACGCACTTCGGCGGCATTCGCGAGGGAACTATCCGAGCTGCGGCATACCGGCATCTTCGGATCCATGCACATTTCGTCAACTCGGCGAACTGGGCGTTCGAAGATCTTTCCCGGTCCCAAGAATTTGGGATGCACATCTACGGCACGCCGCAGGAGCCCAACTTTGTTCACGTGAGCCAACTCCGCGATGCTGATGCACTTCCTAACTCGCTGACCCACGACGGACAGGGCACAGCTCCTGGCATTAAACATAATGGCTCGTGGGATATCCGACCGCACCGTGAGCGTGTGGTTCACGTGGACGCGGCCTTGCTGACCAGTTGGCACGCCCTGACGGGGTCGGCGGGTGGGGCGACACAAACCCCTCTGCTGTATCCGGTCCTCGTCGGCGAGCAAGGGGCAATCGAGGCTCTGGCTGCCTATGGCAGCAGTCTGGCCGACTACCGCCCGATGATCACTAGCGGATACCACGAAGCCGGCGCCAAGAAAGACGGACTGATCCGCTGGGGAAATCAGGCCGTCACCAAGTTGTCGGACGTCGTCCTGCAAGGGCCGCACTTCTCATTTGCGCTGCCTTTCTCTAACGAGCCTATGATTCCTTGCAAGAATCAAAGACACTGGAACGCCCTTGCGCCTACCGAGCTCCCCGAAGCACATGTCCCAGTCACTAACTACATGCGAGCCACCGACGAGTCGACATATCTGGCAGCACAAGAGTCCTGGCTCGGAAAATCCTCTACTTCGCACTTTCGACTGGCTTGGCGGAGGATGATCCCCTTCAATACCAGCCGAAGCTTGCATGCCGCCCTTATTCCGCCTGGCCCCGCCCACATCGACGCGGTACATTCATTGGCGTTGACGGACGAGCGAATGACTGTGCTCAACGCAGGATTTTGGGCATCGCTGCCACTGGACTACTTGCTTCGTATCACTGGTCGCTCTGACCTTCGCGTCGCTGAGGCCCATAAGATGCCTGCCCCTGATCCGGAGCACCCCCTCGCCCCAGCCCTCCTCCTCCGCAGCCTCCGCCTGAACGCGCTCACCACTCACTACGCCCCTCTTTGGGCAAAACTATTCGACCATCACTGGGCGGGCTACGAAGACTGGGCCAACCCCTGCTGGCCCCATTTGGGACCGCTCGCCGCCGGCCTCAAGCCCGCCTGGGAGTACGGCACCCCACTCCGCACCGAACACGAGCGCCGCGCCGCCCTCGTGGAACTCGATGCCCTCGTCTCCGTCTGGCTCGGCATCACCGCCGACCAGCTCGTCGCGATCTTCAAGTCGCGCTACCCACAGCTGTACGCCTACGAGTCGGATACCTACTTCGACGTCAACGGCCGCAAGATAGCGGGCGACTTCAACACGTACGGGCACGGCCAGACCAAGCAGGACTACCTCGATCTCCTCGCCCACCTGGAGGACCCGGACGGCACCCCTCCTCCAGAGGGCTACCAGGCCCCCTTCTACAAGGCCGACCGCGAGGCCGAGATGAGGGCTGCGCACGCCCACTTCCAAGCGCGGTTGGACACGGAGATCACCGATGGGCACTGGACCCCGCCTGCTCGTGGAGAGGTACACACGTAGCCGGTGGCCACGGTCGGCGAAGGTATGCCCCTGCAAGTTGTCAGGGGCAGATCCTCAACGACCCGCCAGGGTGTCTCCACCGGACGAGGAAGCCGACAAACGCGGCCCAAGCCGCAGCATCGATCACAAGGCCACGACGGACTGTGTCTTTGGAGTCCCCTCATCCGGAACAGCTTCGGCTGCCGCCCGAAGACGCGCAGGATTCCATAGTTCGCGCCCGCCTCCTCGTCGTTCCAGAATCCTCTTCGGTAGTCGGCTCCATCGGTTCGCTCGTGTCCCGTACCGCCTCTCCGCACAGCGCGGCCCCCGCGTCGACCTCACGCTCCGTACCGCCCTACACGCCTCAGTTGGTCACGAACGGCGACCAACCGTGTGCGCGTCGCATCTCATCACGGTAAAACCACGGCGTCAGCGTGGACGCATGAACAGCGAAACTCGCCCCTCACCAGGGCCAGCGTCCGCCCCGACGCGCCCTGGGGGTTCTCGATGTGCCTCACGTCCTCCCATCGCGGAGCGAGCCATTCCGTCGTCTTGTCTCGCACCGGCCGGACTGCTGGGGCTATCCGTACACCGGCGACGTCAACGAGACACTGTCACTCATCGCTTCGGAGGTGACCGCGAATGCCGTTCGGCACGGCTACGTCCCCGACCGGGACTTTCACTTGCGGCTGACGGCGAGCGGCGACAGTCCGCGCGTACTGCGCGTCGAGGTCACCGACACCCGCACCGAGCGCGTACCACTGCTTACGTCCCAGGAACCGCCCGGGGAAGAGGAGTCGGGGCGGAGCTGTTCATCATGGCGCGCTTGGCGTAGCGTTGGGCGGTCGCACCGCGCGTAAACGGCCCCTGCAGGACCGTTTGGGCGGAGTTGTGGGTGCCGGGCGAGTCGTCCGCGCCGTCTCGGCCGGCGGATTTCCCGACGGCTGCTGACGGGCTTCCGTAAACGTGCGCGCCTGCCGCCGTGCCGACTATCGTCGTGCGCCTATGCCTCCGTCAGGAGCACGGCAGATCAGGGGGAAGCACTGTGGCCACCACGCCCGAGAACCGGACCGGGTACCGGATCTCCATCATCGACGAGGATCCGCTACGGGCGCGCAAGGAAGCGCGTGAACTGCTGGCCGGGATCGCCGACGTCGATCCCGGGGCGGCACTGGATGTTCCCCGGCAGGGCCCGCCGGCCGAAGAGACGGACAAGGGAGGGCTGACCTCCGACGCGATCGGGCTATTGATCAGCGCCGGTTCACTGGTCGCCGCCGGGGTGCAGATCTGGCTGGCGCGCGTACCGCAGCGGACGATCGTCGCCACGCGGCCCGACGGCGCGACCCTGCGCATCACCGGCAGGGAGGCCCGGGAGGACGACGGACGGATCGACCGGTTCCTGGCGGGTGATGCCGGAACGCCTGATCACACGGATGATGACGGCGACGGCGACACGTCCGCGACGAGCTGAGCGCGCATGACTGACAACGACCGGTTCGCGCTGCTCGTCGGCGTGTCCACGTACGACAGCGAGGCGTATCACGATCTGCCGCCCGTGCGGGCCGACCTGCACTACATGCGGGCGGTGCTGGAGAACACCGAGATCGGCATGTACAACGAGTGCGGGATGGTCGCCGAGCCGACCCGCGCGGAGATGCTGCACGCCATTGAGACGTACCTGGCGGAGCGGCAGCCCAGTGAGACCGCGCTGCTGTACTTCAGCGGACACGGCGAGTTCTGTGAGGCCGACAACCAGCTGTACTTCCTGACCAGGGATACGGACCCGGATGATCTGCCGGGTACGGCAGTCCCGGCGGAGTTCCTTGAGCGGATGCTCCAGTCGTGCCGTGCCTCTTCGAAGCTGGTGCTGCTGGACTGCTGTTCCAGCGGCTCCGTCGTACAGGGCTGGACTGCGAAGGGGCCCGCGGAGGGGCCCGCGCGGCCCGCGCCGAGCACACTGCTGCGGCCTACCGGCGTGTACTTCATCACCGCATCCGACGCCCTCCAGTCGGCGTCCGCGATGGCGCCGCCCGGATCGGATCTCGGTACGTCCCGGTTCACCGGGGAGATTGTGGAGGGGCTGCGCAACGGACGGATCAAGGGTGGCGGCTGGATCACGCCGGACGACCTCTTCGACTACCTCACCGCGCAGATGGCTCGTGACGGCGTACCGGAGGAACAGCGCCCCACCAAGTCCACCATCAGGGCGACGCGGAGCCTGCCCTTCGCTCGGTCGGTGGCGCGCCCGGTGCACATCCCGACGCTGCCGCACGACGCTGCCGAGGCCGCGCGGCGCTCCCCCGCCCTGCTGAAGGCCCAAGACCTGGCCGCGCTGGACGCGCGTGACGGCGTGGACTGGCAACGGCTGCTGCGGTACTACGCGCACTGCCTCACCGCGCAGGCGGCGGCCGCCATGCGGCCCGACCGTGACAGCGGGCGCGACTCGAAGTACTTCCTGCTGGCCCAGGGCGAGGAGACCATCCAGTCGGGTCGCGGTTCCACGTTTCCCGCGCCCGGACAGCTGCCCAAGCCGCAGAGCAGGCCGGCCGGAGCGGGCGGCGACGGGGGCGCGGGCGCACGGCAGGAGTACTGGTACGGCTATCCGGCGATCACGCTGCCCGTACGAGGAGGGGGCCAAGGACGCCGTACGGCGGTGGAGCTGGCGCCGCTGCTCATCCAGCAGATGGAACTCGCGCCGGACGAGGAGGGCCGGGACGTGCTCCGGCCCAGTGGTGTGCCGTCCCTGCACACCGGTGTCGTCTCGGAGCTGCTGGACGCGGAGGACGCGGCCGATCTCGTCGCCCGCTGGCAGCCGGCCTGGCAGGAGGGCAACGACGCGCAGATGCTGCGGGCCGTACGGGAGCTGCTGGAAGAACTGGGGCTGGCGGAACTGGAGCCGCTCGATCCGTCCGCGCTGAGCGAGCGGTCGGTGATGCAGGCGTTGCGGCCCGGTGCGCACAACGCGGCCGTACTGCTGGCGCCTACGGGTGTGGAGGCCATCGCCACGCAGGCCCTGGTGGACAACCTGCTGCAGATGTCGGCGCGGACCGGGCAGATCTCCGGCACCGCGCTGGACGCGCTGCTCAGCGGCGGTGGAGACGACGGCGCACACACCACGTCCACCGCCGTGGTGGCTCCCGGGCCGTGCAACGAGAGCCAGGAGCGGGTCATCTCCGCGGCGATGACGCGGCCCCTTACGGTCTCGACCGGGCCGCCCGGTACGGGCAAGAGCGAGGTCGTCACAGCCGTGGTCACCACCTGTGTCGCCGCCGGGCAGTCCGTACTGGTCGCGTCGACGAACAACGAGGCCGTGAACGTCGTCGCCGAACGCTGCGACGACATCGCACCCGGCCTGCTGATGCGCACCGGCAACTCCGAGGCGCTGGAGCGCGAGGCGGAGAAACTGGAGCGGCTGCTCGGTGAACCCGCTCCGGCGCCGCGCCGCGGGTCGGCCACCGTGGGCGGGGAACTGCGCAACTCCCGGAAGGCGGCCGACGGACTGCGGGTGGAAGCGGCACTCCGCGTCGGCGAGGAAGAACGGCTGCTGAAGCTGCTCCGGGACCGGGAGGAGCGGGCTGCCTCACTGGATCTGCCGCTGACGGTCCTGGACGGCATCTGGACGGCCGACCAGGACGGTGTGGCCGCGCTCAAGCGCTGGGAGGACAGGGCGCGGAAGGCGGCCGGGGCCCGCTGGTGGCTGCTCGGCACGTGGCGCCGGAGCCGCTCGCTCGCCGCGCTGGTCTCGGCGGTGGCCGGTGCCCCGGAGGGGGACGTGCCGTCGTGGCCGGCATGGGCGACCGGGCGGCCGGTGCCGCCCGAACTGCTGGAATCGCTGGCGGGTGCGGTAGCCGTGGAACGGGAGGTGCGGGAGCTGGTTTCCCGGCACGGGGAGTGGGACGAGGAGAAGCTGCGGCAGTCGCGGCTGGAGGCGGCGGACGGGCTGTCCCGGCTGTCGGCGGAGCTGTCCCGGGCGGTGTCCGCCGAGACGCTGACGAGGGCACCCGGGCTCATGAGCCAGCGACTCCAGGCGCTGCGGCGCCGCTCGGGCTACCAGCGGAGCCAGAAGAACCTGATGACTCACATCAAGGGGTGGGCCATCAGCACCCATTCGGTGCGGCAGCTGGAACTCGCTCCGAAGCTGTTCGACCTCGTCGTCATCGACGAGGCGAGCCAGTGCTCCATCCCCTCGGTACTGCCGCTGCTGTTCCGGGCGCGCCGGGCGCTGATCATCGGTGACCCCATGCAGCTGGGGCACATCCCCGGCGTGTCACCGCAGCAGGAGCAGCAGGCGCGGGTCAGAGCCGGGCTGAGCGCGGCGCAGCTGGAGGACCACCGGCTCACGTACCACGTGTACTCCTCGTACCACGCGGCCGAGCAGCACGGCGACTCGGCGCTGCTCCTCGACGAGCACTACCGGTGCCATCCTCGGATCGCCGACGTCGTCAACGGCTACTGCTATGCGGGCCAATTGCGGGTGCTCACCGATGTGCGGCGGCAGATCCCGGCAGCCGACCCGGTGGGTGCCGCCGACCCCGCACCAGTGCTGGGCTGGGTCGACGTGGCGCACGGCGACTCGGCGCGGGGCGGCGACGGGCGATCCTGGCGCAACGCGACGGAGGCCGAGGCCGTACGGCGAGTGGTGGACGAGCTGCTGACGCGGCTGCCGCAGGACGCCACGGTGGGGGTGGTCACGCCGTTCCGGGCGCAGAAGGAGGCACTGGCGCGGGTGTGGCGCGACGACGACCGGGTGCGGGTCGGCACGGTACACGCCTTCCAGGGCGGGCAGCGCGACGTGATGGTGCTGAGCCCGGTGGCGACGCACAACACGCCACCGCGCACGACGCACTGGGTGTCGAGCCAGGTCAACCTGTGGAACGTGGCCGTCACCCGGGCCAAGTCACAGCTGATCACCGTGGGCGGTCGCGCGTTCTGGCAGGAGCAGAGCGGTCTGCCGCAGATCCTCGCCGGACGCTCGGTACCGCTTGGGTCGGAGGCGGGCGAGGACGGCGACGAGTCGACGCTGACGGCCGCTTATGCGGCGGGGCCCCGGTCAGGAGGGTCCCGCGAGGAACTCGCCGACCGGCTCCAGCAGTACCTCGCCGAGCGCGGGATTACCAATCTGGAACGGGCCGCGATGGTCGGCGGGCATCCGGTGGACCTGCTGTTCACCGCGGCAGGGGAGAACACTGCGGTGCTGATCGACCCTGGCCCGCCGCATGGCGGCGACGCGGCTCGGCACTTGCGACTGACACACGCGCGGAGCGAGTTGCTGACCGGGCTGCCGTCCGGGGGCCATGGGGCGAAGGCGTGTCCGGTGGGGCGGACGGTTCGGGTACCAGCGTGGCGGGTGCTGGCAGGCGAGGCCGCGCTTGCGCCTCTCTTCGACTGATCCGGGTGTGCTCCGGCGGGTGGGCTCGACCACCGGGCTCAGCTGCTGGGCAGGCACCGGGCGACGTACGTGATGTGCTGGGCGTTGCCTGTCCAGAGCCACTGAGTGTGGGTGCCGGAGCCTGCCTTCTTCATCATGAGCCCGGTGGCGCAGTCGCGCAGCCAGGTCTCGCCGGCGCTGGCGGCCGCTCCCCGGAAGCCGGGCAGATCACGGATCAGGCCGGCGGCGGCCCGGATGCCCGCCGCACGGTCCGGCCCTACGTTCAGCACCTTGCACAGCACGTACGAGCGATCAGTGGTGTAGCGGAGCACTCCCCAGGGCGGCCCGCCGCCCCCTGGCGCCGTGGCCAGGGCCGTGGCGGGCTGCACACCGTAGTCGCCGAACCGCAGCCGTGGCAGGCGACCTCGGGGGTCCGCCCGTATCTCGTGCCACATGTCCCAGTCGGCACGGGGCTCTTCGTGCAGCTGCCCCAATTCCAGTAGGCCATCCGTGGCCTGGGGGAACCCCCCACCGAGCACGGCGACGTTCCGCCAGTCGTCGGGACCGACGACCAGAGCTTCGAGAGCACGCAACGCTTCCTTGCTCGCGTCGGGGCGAGTGGGCAGCACACTGCCCAGGTCCAGCAGCAGATCGACGGGGATCCCCTGGCCGACCCGGGCCAGTAGTCTCCTGACGGATTTGACGTTGGCCCCGTCCCACTCCCCCGGCAGGCGGACACGGATACCGACCCCACCGCCCCTGCGGCGGGCGGTCTCCATCGCGACTGTCTGCTGGTCCTCGCTCCGCTCGGGCCCGGTCACCGGACGAAGCAACGGAGAGCACGCGCTGCACTCGGCCAGGATCTCGGCGAGTGCGAGCGTCTGTGCGGCCTCCGCAAACGGGGCGTCGATCCAGCCCGGGTGGTGGCGGTGCACACGCTGTACTTGGAGCAGTTCCTTCTGCCATGGAGCCTGTCCCAGCGCTGCCGGAGGCATCCCAGGAGAGGGCGGGAGGTTCCAGAGAGGCGCCACCGCTGCCTGTGTGTCAGGCCAGAGCCGTTCATAAGCTATTCGGGCATGCTGGCGGACGGGCAGAACGGGAACGTAGAGCGGTCCGGACATCGCGGCTCCCCTTCGGAACTGCCCGCACGCTTTCCCTTCTTGTCAGCGTCGTCGCACGTCAAGGCCCCGTAAAGAGGTCACTTTCAGCCTGATTGGCCGAAGTGCACGAGAATCTGGTGACGCTGTGAAGCAAGTTGTACGATTCGTCTTGCTCGGTGGTCGAACGCGCCAAGTGGACCTCACGCGTGGGGGACTGGGGCGCGCTCAGCGGCTCTCAGTACCGTCTGCCGTGCGCCGACCAGTTCAATGACCGGGTCCCTGTCGCCCGGCTACTCCAGGATGGGCGCGAGGGTTGAACCACCGGATACTCGGTCTGACGGTGCGGAACTTCCGGACCCTGACCGACATGAAGCTGCCGCTGGGCCCGCTGACCGTCCTGTCCGGTCCGAACGCGGCAGGCAAGTCGAACGTGTTGCAGTCTCTCCAGTTCCTGGGAGACGTCGCGAACACGGGGATCGAGGCGGCCCTTGAGGACCGCGGCGGGTTCGACGTCCTGGCCTTTCGCGGTGGCCGCAAACCGGTGTCGCGGATCACGGTGAGCGTCGAGGGGCTCTGGTCGGATTACGCCTCGGAGGAAGCACCCGACCGCTACGAACTGAGCATCTCCCGCCCTCGTCTCCCCGAAGGGGCACGCGCGCGCTACGCGCAATACCGCCGCGAGTGCTTCGTCCAACACCCGGCAGAGGGCAGCGAGACCTCGGTGGAACTGACGAGCAGCTCGCTGAAGGTCCACAGCGCTCTGCCGGACGACCGCACGGCCGGTATGGCCGACATCAAACACATGACATCGGCCCTACACCTGGGACATGTGCCCTCGCTGTCGGAGGCCGCTCCATCCACCCGCGCCGTGACCGACCTGAAGCGTCATCTTTCCGAGATCCGGGTGTTCGATCCTGATGTGCGTGAGGCTCGCAAGCCCTACGGGATCACTGATTCCGGGCGATGCCTGGAGAGCGACGCCGCCAACCTCGCGGACTTCCTGCGCAGACTCAAGGAGGACGGGGACGACGCCTGGGACATGCTCCTGGAAGATGTCAGAACCGTCGTACCCCAAATCCGGGACATCCACCTCGTCAAGCCGTCACCCGACGCGGTGAACCATCGCACAGCAGTGGAGTTGGAGGAGACGGGTCTCCGTGGCCGAACCCCCCTGACGGAAGCGTCCTGGGGCACAGTCCGGATTCTCTGCATGCTCGCGATCTTCCACGATCCCAATCCCCCCTTGCTGACCTGTATCGAGGAAGTGGACCACGGGATCCATCCTCACGCTCTGGAGTTGCTGGCCGAACGGCTCCGCGAGGCCGGCGAGCGCAGCCAGTACCTGGTGACGACCCACTCCCCGGTTTTTGTCAACAAGCTCAGCATCGATGAGTGGGTCCCCTGCGACCGTCGTAAGAGCGGCGCCTCGGTCATCCCTGCCCGCACACCGAAACATATCCGGGGCGTCGTGGAGGAATCCGAGCACGAACCTCTCGGCGATCTCTGGTATTCAGGCTCGGTAGGAGGGGCGCGGTGAGCCCCCGTCGCCCTGGTAAGAGACGATCTGTCATCGTCGTCGCTGGTGAGAGCGGAAACGATCGTGGGGTTCTCAAGAAACTGATACCGGCCCTTTACCCCGGGACGTGCCCCAGAATCGAAGAGATCAAGGACGAGATCAGGCTGGCGGCAGCCATCGAGCAGCTCAGCCCGCGAGTCGAGGTGATCCGCAAGAGGGCTCTCGCCAGGGCCAAGGACTGCAACGCCGAGCTGGCCGGCATAGTCGTGCACGCCGATCTGGACACCGTGGCCGACGACAGGTACGACAGCGTGCGCGCCAATGTCACGGCCCAACTACGCGCGGGGCTTCCCTGCAAGTCCGCACTGGCGTTGGCCGTGGCCGAGATGGAAGCCTGGCTGATGCAGTTTCCGGATGCCTTTCCCAAAGTGAAGCCCGGCTGGGAGATGCGTCCTCAGGACTGCGGTCGCGATCTGGCACTACTGCTCAAGCCGAAGGAACACCTGAAGAAGCACCTGGGAAAACCGACCTATGTCGAATCCCACTCTCCAGCCATCATGGAGGCGGCGGTCCAGCACGGTCACGTGAGCTCACGCCCCAGCGGCAACAACCGCTCGTTCCGCGACTTCGCCGACGAACTGGCGGGCTGGAAGTAGAGCGGGCACCGAGCTCATCCCCAAGACTCCATCTACTTAGTGTGTCAGTCACCCCCTATACGGTGGTACCGATCACCAGGGCACCAGCACCGCAAGGGGGACCGTCGTGAAGCCCACCATGGCCGCCGCGCAGCTCCGCGGCAGTTTGACGCAGTACCTCACGACGACATACGCCCTCGCCGACGAGGACACCCGCGGCGCGCTCGAACGGTTCCTCGGGCACCCGGAGACCGGCATCTTCCGCGGTCCGTACCTGCGGATCAGGACTCCGTTCCACGTCGCCGAAAGCGACTGGCAGCGGGACCTTGAGTGGTCGGCCGGGTTCCCCGGATTCGCTCCGTGGCGGCATCAGGCGAAGGCGTGGGCTCGGCTGTCCACGTTGCACGGGCCCGCCCGGCCGACGCTGGTGACGACCGGTACCGGGTCGGGCAAAACCGAGTCCTTCCTGGTTCCCGTACTGGACCACTGCCGGCGGCAGAAGGCCGAGGGGCGGGCCGGGATCAAGGCCGTGCTGCTGTATCCGATGAACGCGCTCGCCACCGATCAGGCCGGCCGCATCGGGGAGTACCTGGCCCGGCCGGAGCTGGCCCAGGTCTCGGCGGGCCTGTACATCGGTGACCGGCCCGACACGGACTTCCGGCGGGTGATGACGCGGCGCGAGGAGATGCGCGTCGCGCCGCCCGACGTACTGATCACCAACTACAAGATGCTCGACCTGCTGCTCCAGCGCGGCGAGGACCGCGGCCTGTGGGAAGGCGCGGAGCCCGCCTTCGTCGTGCTGGACGAGTTCCATACGTACGACGGTGCGCAGGGCACCGACGTGGCGATGCTGCTGCGCCGGCTGGCAGCCGCCACCAGCGTGTCCCGGCCCGGCAGGCCGCTGGGGTCGATCTGCCCGGTGGCGACCTCGGCGACGCTCGGTGAGGGCGCGCCGGGCAAGGAGGCGGGGGGCATCCTCGACGTGGCGGCGCGGGTGTTCGGGATGCCGTTCCCGCCGGACGCGGTCATCGGTGAGGAGCGGATGACCGCTGAAGAGTTCACCGGCGCCGTCGACTACGAACTGCCGGAGCCGCCGACCCCGCAGGAGGTCGTGACGGTGTCCGGCGGGCCGGACGTGGAGGCCCGGCCCGACCTGCTGGACCTCGACGCGCTCGCGGCTCGGATGCTGGGCCGTTCCGGTCTGGACGCCTTCCGCGTCGGGCGACTGCTGAAGCGGCACGACTTCACCCATGGTGTGCTGTCGCTGCTCGGCGGTGAGCCGCTGGACGAGTGGGCACTGCGGGACCGGCTGGCCCGGTTCGGCTATTCCTGGGGCCGTACCGCGCGGGAGAACCCGCGGCTGGTGCTCCGAGCGCTGTCCCGGTTCGTGGCGCTGCTGTCGGCTGCCCGCGACCCGGACTCCGACGAGCGCAACCCCCGGCCGCTGCTGCACATCGAGGCGCACCTGTGGGTACGGCCGGTGACGCGGGTACTGCGCGGGGTGGGCCGCGCCCCCGAATTCCGGTGGTACGAGGACGACCGGACGGCTGCCCGCCGGGCCGCGCTCAACGCCGCGCCGCCCGGCGACGAGGACCCGGACGCCTCGTCCGGCAGTTGGCCGTCGTCCTCCGCGAGCAGACAGCCGCAGCCGCTGCCGGGAGCCGACACCGCGCCGCGCCCCGCCCAGGTGCATCTGCCCGCCGTGTACTGCCGCAACTGCGGGCGCTCCGGCTGGGCCGCGCTGTCCCCCGAGACCGACCCACAGCGTCTGGTGCTGGCGCAGGACCGGATCTGGCGAGCCGGAGTGGGCCGGGACAAGCGGCGCGTGCGCTACTTCATCTCCGCCACCGCCCGAGAGCGGCGGCAGGCCCTCGACGCACTGACCGGGGCACGGCCCGCGGACGGCGGTGTCGACCCGCTGTCGGTGGTGGTGCTCGACGGCGGGCAGGGCACCTACCGGCTGCCCACGGCCGGGGACGACGGTGAGCTCGTGGACGCCTGGTTCGCGTTGGCGGTGCTCGACAAGAAGTCCGCCGATCGGGCCGCGAAGGATGACCGCTGTCCGGCCTGCCACACGGACAACAGCATCCGCTTCCTGGGAACGGCCCAGGCGGCCCTGGCCTCGGCGACGGTCACCCAGTTGTTCACCGGTGGCGACATCGCGCTCGTACCGGAGGAGCGTAAGACGCTCCTGTTCAACGACTCCACACAGGACGCGGCGCACCGGGCCGGATACGTGGCCAACGCCTCGTACAAGTTCTCCCTGCGTTCCTTGCTCGCCCACAATCTGGACGACTCGGGGGCGCCGACCCAGTTGAACGACCTGATCGGCTATGTCCTGGACTCGGTGGACGACCCGGAGGCGCTGGCCGCCGTGGTTCCCCCGGATCTGCACGACGAGCCGGGCGTCGACCGGCTGCTGTCGGGCCGTGGCACCGGCGACGCACGTACCTGGCGGCTGATCGGCGAACGGCTGGCGTTCGCGACGGTGATGGAGTTCGGGTTGCGCAGCCGTATGGGGCGCACCTTGGAGCTGACGCGGACCGCTGCCGCCGAGGTCACGCTGGCGGAACCGGGCCGGGTCGCGGATCTGGCACGAGACCTTCATCTGTCGCTGCCCGGCCAGCTGCTGGCGGTCGGCGGGCTGCCCATGCCCGAGCGCTATCTCGCTTATGTCCGAGGCTTGTTGGAACGGCTGCGGCTGCGCGGCGCGGTGCGGCATCACTGGCTGGACACGTGGATCAAGGAAGCCGGTGCCAACCGCTACCTCATCTCCGGGCGCAGGCCGGACGGTATGCCCGCGTTCCCCGAAGGGGTCGCCCCGCCGCGCTTCCTGCTGGACGGACAGAAGGACAGGTCCGAGTTCGACTCGGTCACCGGGCGTCTGGGCTGGTACCAGGACTGGACCCGCAGGTGTCTGAAGCTGGACACCGCGGGGGCCACTGAGTATCTGCGCAGGCTGCTGCCCGCGCTCGCCGACGCGGGCGTCCTCGCGGTGCGGACCGGCCGCGACCGCCAGACCAGGGTGTACGGGCTGCAGCCCGGCCATATCGGGGTGCGGCTGCTCGGTGACGCCATCGTCAACAAGGCGTTCGTCAGCTGTGAGGACTGCGGTTGGCAGCAGGTCGTGGCGCCTGAACGGCGTACCCGCTGGTACGGGCATCCGTGCCCCCGCTACCGGTGCAAGGGGAGCCTGACCGCGCCGCAACCCGGCGTGTCGGGAACCGGGGGCGAGGTCTCCCGCTTCGGGGTGCCCGCGCAGGAGAGGGACTACACCCATGACTACTACCGCCGCCTCTACCTGACAGGCGGCACGTTCCGCGTGGTGACGGCCGAGCACACGGGCATGCTCAGCCGTCCTCAACGAGAGCGTGTCGAGCGCACCTTCAGGGCGGGTACGCACTACACCGACCCCAATGTGCTGTCGTGCACCCCGACGCTGGAACTCGGCATCGACATCGGCGACCTCTCCGCCGTGCTGCTGGGCTCCCTGCCCGCCGGGCCCGCCAACTACGTGCAGCGGGCCGGGCGCGCCGGACGCCGGACGGGCAACGCGCTGGTGGTCGCATTCGGCGGGCGCAAGGCACGCGACTTGTACTACCTGGATGAGCCGCGCGAGATGATCGCCGGAACCATCCTGCCGCCGGGCTGCTACCTGTCGGCGGTGGAGATTCTGCGCCGCCAGTACACGGCGCGGCTGCTGGACCTGGCGGCACGCGGTGAACTCCGGACCGCCGACGGCGAGGTGCTGGCGCCGCTCCCCCGACTGTCCTCCGCCCTGTTCGGCACCAGCGGCTGGTGTCAGGACCTCGCGGACGCCGCCCAGACGCACGGCGCGACCCTCGTGGAGCAATTCCTCGCCCTCTTCCCCGGCGACGGTGATCCGCCGGGCTCCGAGACCTCGGACGGGTCGGGCGTCTTCGAGCACTCGGCAAACGCGCTGCGGGAGTTCGCGACCAGCGGGATCGTGCGGATGCTGCAGGAGGCCGAGGAGGACTGGACCGGGCGGCGTGAGGAACTGCGCCGCCGGATCGCGGCGATCGACGAGGCCGCGGAACAGCTGGCTCGCTCCGATGACACGCAGGACCGGGAGCGGCGCGAGCTGCTGGCCGAACGGAGGAGCACCGGGGATCTGCTGCGGGAGCTGAGTCAGTCCGGCGCCCACGCCACCCTCGTGGACCTGGGGCTGCTGCCGAACTACAGCCTGGCGGACACCACCACCCGGCTGGAAGCGACGCTGTACTGGGCGGAGACCCCGAGCGGCGAGGACGACGGCGCGGCCGGGAAGGGGACCGGGCAGAACCCCGGCGGCAAGGTGTACCGCAGCGAGACCCGGGACTACGAGCGGTCCCGCAAGCTCGCCCTCACCGAACTCGCCCCCGGAAACAGTTTCTACGTCAACGGCTACCGGCACGTTGTCCGCGCCCTCGACGTCGGCGGCCCCGAGCGGCGTACCTGGTCGGTGTGGCGGCTCTGCCCTGCCTGCGGGTACGTCCGTACCGAGGAACAGGACGCCGAGCACAACACCGACCCGTGCCCGCGCTGCCGGGGGCGCGAGATCGCCGACGCGGGCTGCGTGCAGTACGTGCTGCGGCCCAGGCGCGTCCTGTCCCGTGACAAACGGGACGACGCCCGGGTCCGCGACGACCGCGACGAACGGGACCGCAGGCATTACTCGGTCCTCACCACCGTCGACATCGACCCCGATCGTCTGGCGCTGGGCTCGTGGCGACATGACACCGCCGTGTTCGGAGTGGACTTCACTCGTCACGCCACGATCCGGACGCTGAACCTCGGGCTGGACCGCGAGGACGGCAGCAGCACGGTGCCTCTCGCCGGCCAGGACGTACGGATCAACCCGTTCTTCGTCTGCACCGAGTGCGGCGGCGCGACGGCCGACGGACGGCCCGTGGTGGAAACGTCGCAGCACGCGCTCACCGAGTCGGGAGCGGCGAGCACCCCGGCCGCTGCGCACCATCAGCTGTGGTGCCCGCGCCGCCGTGTCCGAGGGCCGGTGGCCGGCACGGGCGAACAGCAGGGAAAGGGGAAGGACGTACCGCTGCTGCTCGCCCACGAACTGACCACCGAGGCCGTGCGCATTCTGCTGCCCGCGTCGGTGGCGCGCGTCAAGGAGCGGCTCGCGTCGTTCACCGCCGCCCTGTTCGCGGGGATAGCGGCCCGCTACGGCGGCGACCCCGACCACATCGACATCGCCGAGGCGACGATGCCCGACCACTCGGGTGACCCCGACGCCGACTGGCCGAGACGCTTCCTCGTCGTCTACGACCGACTGCCGGGCGGCACCGGCTACCTGCACCGGCTGGCTTCGGCCGAAGGCTTCCGAGAGGTGCTGCTCAAGGCGCGCGACGTCATCGAGGGCTGCCCGTGCCGCGAGAAGGGGCTCGACGGCTGTCACCGGTGCTTGCTGCGCCGCGTACCCGCCGCCGACTACGACAAGGTGAGCCGCAACGAAGTCCGCCAGATGCTGGACGACCTGCTGGGCGCCGACGGTGAACGCTGGCACACCTCCCCGGTGGCGACGACGCGCCACATTCCGTTACAGCGACAGGCCGAGAGCGACCTAGAGATCCTCTTCATCGACACCCTCCAGGACTGGGCGAGGCTGGCGGAGTCGCAGGCGGCGGCGGACACGTACACCACCTCCGCCGGCACGTACGCCCTCGATCTGCGGCTCACGGCCGCCGACGGGTCCACCGTGAGCTGGCGCGTCTCCCAGCAGCGCGCCCTGGACGGCACCCGACCCGACATACTCCTCGAACGGCTGGACGCGCCGGGCCCGCGCGTCGCCCTGTACCTCGACGGCTACGCGTACCACGCCACCCGTGAGCACAACCGGCTGGCGGACGACGCCGTCAAGCGCGCCCGTCTCCGAGCCGAGGGCCTACGGGTGTTCCAGCTGACGTACCCCGACGTCAGGGAGTGGCGTCAGCAGGTCCAGGACACCGGCTACGCCGGAGCCGGCCCCGCCGCCCCGGTGTGGGAGCCGTACGGCGCGAGCGGACAGCAGCGAGCCCGCGACTACTACGCCCGTGTGGGCCGGGGCCTGCCCGGTGAGCTGGCCGAGACCGTGTGGGTCAACCCTGCCCGGCAACTGCTGGCCTACCTGCGCTCCCCAGATCCAGAGCGATGGCGTCGACGGGCGGAAGCGGCGGCCGCGGGGCTCAGCGGGGCGGACGGGATCCGTGCCGCAGCCCTCACCGGCGAAGAGGTCAACGAGGGACTCCGGGAGGCGTTGCGCGGCTCCAAGCCCGCCGGAGCGGCCGGGCCTGTGCGGTTGCTGTCCGGCGCCGACGCGTCGGGCTGCCGACTGGTGCTGACCGCGGACGGCAGGCGGACCCCGCCCACATGGACGGGGATCACCGTCCTGGCCGACGATGACACCGCCCTGGCCGACGAGCCGGCCCACAAGCGACGCTGGCGCGCCTGGCTTTACTGGAGCAACGTGCTGCAGTTCCTGGAGCACGGCGGCGGTGACAGCGCCCAACTGACGTCGAGCATGCTCGAAGGGTTCGCCACCGAGGTACTCACCGTGACCGGTGGAGTCGGCTGGCTGACGTCGACACGTACTCCGGTGCCCTCGCCCGCGGAGGAGCTCACCTCGGTCGGGGTCGTCGCCGCGCCGTCGGTCCCTGCCAGGCGAAGCGGTGAGGAAGCCCCGCCGCGACGACCGGCCTACGAAGGCTTCGGTGACGAGGAAGCAGGGCGGGATCCCGGCTGGGACCAGGTCATCGAGTTTCTCGACCCCGAGGAGCCGGGACTGGCAGATCTCGCCCACGCCCTGGCCGCCGCTGCGGTGCGAGCACCGCGGGACGGCTACGAACTGGACAGCCACGGTTGGCAAGCGGAACTGGCGTGGCCGGACGTCCGTATCGCGGTGGTCCTCGCGCCGCGCACGAGCGGCGACGAGCCCGATTACCCCGACTACGAGGCACAGGACCGGAACAGGGCGTTCTCGGCAGCGGGCTGGACCGTCGGCACCGCGGCGGAGTGGGACCTGGCGGCTCTGATCGCCCGGCTCACGGAACAACGGCAGGACAGCGACACCACCAGCGACGGGGAGCCGAAGCGATGAACACCTCGGGCGTCACACTGCGCCTGCTCGACAAGGCGGACAAGGAGATCCTCAAGCTCCCCCGTACGGTCAAAGGCGCTTTCTTCGACTTCCAGCACAGGTTCAGGACCAACTCGCGCGCTGCCGGGCTCAAACTCCAGCAGCTCAAGGGCGACAGCAGACTCTGGTCGGCGCGCGTCAACGACGACTACCGGGCGCTGCTGCTGCGGCTCGCCGACGACGACTGGCTGATCGTCTCCGTCAAGCACCGCAAGGACGTCTACAACCGGCTGTCGTACAGCGTCAACCAGGTCACCGGCGGGATCGAGTACGTGGATCTGGAGGTGGTCGAGGACAGCGTTCTGCGCAGGCTTCCCACACCGCCCGCGCCGACGCCGACGGCCGCCGAAACACTCGCGGACACGCGGCCGGAGTCGACTCGACCGTTGTTCGCGGACTGGTCCGACCAGCAGCTGTCGGGCCTCGGCGTAGCCGAACCGCTGCTGCCGGTCATCCGCACCCTCGCCACAGAGGACCAGCTGCTCGGACTCGTCGAGTACGCGCCACAGCTCACCGGTGAAGTGCTGCTGGCCCTGTTCGACGGCGCGTCGTACGACGACGTCCTCGACCAGGTGACCAAGCCGGTGGCTGCCGCCGATCCGGTCGACCCGGACGACTTCGAGGCCGCCGCACAGCGGCCGGCGACGGTCGTCACCACGACGGACGACGCTCTGAGGGAGGCGCTGGAAAGCGGCGACTTCGGCCGCTGGAAGGTCTTCCTCCACCCGACCCAGGCCAGACTGGTCGAACGGCGCTACAACGGCCCCGCCCGGGTCGGGGGCGGTCCGGGCACGGGCAAGACCATCGTCGCTCTGCACCGGGTGCGCCATCTCGTTCGGCAGCTGCCCCCAGGCCGGGACAAGCCCGTGCTGTTGACCACGTACAACAAGAATCTCGCCGCCGATCTGCGCTCCAGGCTGCTGGAACTGGGCGGCGAGGAGCTGCTGAACCGGGTCGATGTCAGCCATGTCGACCAGTTGGCGCTGCGCATCGTCCGCGAGGCCGAACCGGGCCAGGGGAAGCAGACCATCGACGACAGCCAGGCCGTCCGCGAATGGCGCGAGATGCTGGACGAGTTGGGGGTGAGCGACTGGGACCCGGAGTTCCTGCACGACGAGTGGACTCAGGTCATCCTCGGGCAGGCCGTAGGCACCCGCACCGACTACTTCCGGGCACGGCGTGCCGGACGCGGCAAGAACATCGGCCGCGGCGAGCGCGCCGAGATCTGGCAGCTCGCCGAACGTTTCGCACAGCGGCTGGACCGGCTCGGGCGGCAGAGCTGGGACCAGGTGGCGGAGCGCGCCGCACGGCTGGAAATGGGCCGCGAACAGCGCATCGTGAGAATCGCTCAGCAGCGCGAGGAGGCGGGCGGCCTCGACAACGTCCACCTTCAGGACGGCTCGGGTGGCTGGCTCCGCTATCGGTACCGGCACATCGTGGTGGACGAGGCCCAGGATCTCCGTCCCGCCCACTGGAAGATGCTCCGCGCGATGGTCGCTCGCGACGCGGACGACCTGTTCCTGGTCGGCGACACCCACCAGCGCATCTACAAGAACCAGGTGACACTTGGCAGTCTGGGCATCAACATCCGCGGCCGGTCCTCGAAGCTGAGCCTCAGCTACCGCACGACACGGCAGATCCTGCGATCCGCCCTCGGCGTACTCGGGGAGACGAAGTACGACGACCTCGACGGCAGTGAGGAAACGCTGGCCGGATACCGATCGGTGCTCAGCGGAGGGCCCCCGGCCGGGCACGCGTTCCCCGACTGGGGCGCCGAGCGGGAAGGCGTAGCCGCGCTCATCAAGGAATGGGACGCGACAGCCAACATGAGCGTCCCGCACGAGCAGATCGCCATCTGCGTGCCGACCAACCAGATGGCGGCCGAGATGGGCTACACGCTCAATCTGCACGGCATCCACTCAGTGGAAATCCGTTCCGACGGCCCGCACGGATCCGCCGGCGTGCACATCGGGACAATGTTCCGGTTCAAGGGACTGGAGTACCAGCGAATGATCATCGCGGGCGTGGCGGACGGAATCGTGCCGCGCGACGCGGTCACCAGACTCCGCCGCACGGACCCGGCCCGCCATCGACAGGAGATCCAGCGGACTCGATCCCTGCTGTTCGTGGCGGCGACACGGGCACGCGACAGCGTGGACGTGTTCTGGCACGGAAAGCCCAGCCCGTTCCTCGACAACTCATGGGTGACGCGGAACCCGATGTGAGTTAACAGCCCTGGTGTCCTAACCAGGGCATCCGTAGGCAATCCCGATCTGCTTGTTGCCCCTCTTTCCGCCCTATGCCTGGTATCCGACATTGCTCATCGCACTCGCGCAGGCGGGTTACAGGACGCTCGCGCTACGCCAGAACTGCAGGGTCGACATCGACCACCGCAACATCACCTGCTCGCTCAGCGCTCCGGTGCCAGAGCGCCCACGGACATCCGACTACGCGGCCCGTACATACAGCACGTGTCCTCGTGGGCATCGTCTCCTGCCTTGTTCGAAGGACGATGCCTGCGAGCATCACTCGTATTCGCGCAGAAGTCTGTCGATGCACTGGTTGGCGATGGCCTGGCGTGCGTACAGGCATTTCGCGTAGCGAGTCATGAGTACCTCAACACTGTTACCGGCACGCTCGGCGACCTCGGTGGGGTCCACGTCGGCATTGAGCCATGTAGACAGAGCAGAGTGGCGCAGGTCGTAGGGGCGGGCGACGAGAGGTGAGCGCGCCAAATCGGGAGGCAGGGCAAGTTCACGGGCCTCATGCCAGACGCGATCGTAGGTGCTGGAGCCAACAATGCCGCCGCGTTCATTGAAGAACAGACGCCCGTCGTTCGCAATGCCGAAGGCGTCGATGCTCTCCCGCCACGCTGTCACCAACTCGGGCGGAAGCCGAACGGGCCGAGTATCGTCGGCCGGACGGCACTTCAGTCCGCGCTCGTCGTGGACATTACCGGTGTCAGTCCACCGCGAGCCCGCCTGCGGCAAGGTGCGGTGAAGGGTTACCAAGCCCCAGCCCTCGTGGGGCAGGAAACAATCCGGCAATGCCACAGCGACAGCTTCAGCGGGACGCAGCCCGGCGTAGTACATGCCGGCGAACAAGCCGATCAACCGCCGCCCACGCGCCCGGCGATAGCCGCCGACGTAGGACACCGCACACAGCAGCGAACGGGCCTGGGCCGGGTTGGCCACCACCCGCGGGTCGACTTGACCGACAGTTTCGGCCACCTGCCAGTTGATCGAGGCAAGAGGGTCGACAGGCAGAGCGCGCTGCTCGATGGCGTAGCGCACCGCGTTGACCAGGACCTTGTGCTTGTGCCGCTGCGTCTCAGCGGCTGCTGTCAGTCCGTTTCGCTTGAGCCGCAGGGCGTGCAATACAGCTCGCATCAAGGCCGGGTCCAATAGATCGGTCAGCGGGCGCGAGGCTCCCGCCGCCCAGCGCAGGGCGAGTCGGACATCGGCTGGCGTCTGGTGCGGCTCAGGGCGCGGGACGACGAACGCCCAGCCCCGCAGCGCACGCCGCAGCAGTTCGTCGCTCGGGCGCCCCCGTACATCCCGAAACATCGCCTGGGTGATCGCGCACAACGCGTCATTGGTTTCGTCCCGGGTCTTCGCCGCGATCAGCGGCCACTGCATTTCCAGATACTCCAGCGCGAAGGCATACCAGCTGATTCCAGCCGCGGCCCTCCGGGTCGCGCTATCGCCCCGATCCGAGCCGTGATGCGCGCGGACCAGCGCGTCAGCGAGTTCATCAGCCAGTTCCCTGATTACCCCCGTTCCCGCTGCACGACGGTCCACGTTCTGCGGCCGTATGTTTCCATTCCGCGCGAAGTGCCGCCTTTGCGGGATGCGGGACGCTGCGGGTCCTGGTCTCTTCCTCATGGCGTCCACCACCTTCCTGATCAGGTGAACGCACAAGGCCACCGAGCTGATGGCGCACCGCGGGTGCTATTCACCCGGCTCCACAGACACCAGCTACTACCCCAAGGAGGATCATTGGTAGGATTAGGAGCATGAGCGACCCTACCGGGAAGTACTCAATCACCATGCCGCGCGACCTCGCGGAAGCCGCTCGGTCCCGTAGCGGCCCGTCCGGCCTGTCCGCGTACGTGGCTGCCGCCGTCGCCCGCCAGATCGAACGCGACAACCTGAACGAGCTCATCCAGGTCGCTGAGGCTGAGCACGGCCGCATCACCGACGGCGAGATCCAGGCGCTGCGCGACCAGCTCCACCAGGCCCGACAGGAACAGACACGCAGCGGGGCGGATGCCGCGTGACCCGCCCTCCTGCCACTCCGGGCGGTAGTCTCGTCCTCGACAGTGAGGGGCTGGCCAAGTCCGTCCTTCGGGACCGCACGACCACCGGTTGGCTCGCCCTCGCCCGCGCTGACGATTTCCGCGTCATCACCTCCGCCGCTACCCTCGTGGAAGTGGTCCACCCCCGCATCAACCGGCCGGCTTTGGAGTGGACGTTGTCCCGCCTCATTGTCGAGCCGGTGACCGAAGCGATCGCCCGACACGCTGCCGAGCTCCTGGCCGACGCCGGGCTGCACGGGCACAAGTACGCCATCGACGCCATGCTCAGCGCCACTGCCCTCGCTGCTCCTGGCCCTGTCACGGTCCTTACTTCCGACCCCGAGGACCTCACCGCCCTGTGCGGCACGCGCGTCACCGTCATCAAGGTCTGAGCACCAGTTCCCTGTCCGCGGCGCCGATCCCGTTCGAGCCCCCAGCGCAGAGGCGTCAAGCGCGAAGAGTCTCTCCGATCTGAACCATGACCACAGTCACCGGGATAGGGTCCCCAGCGTGGCCTTCATAGTGACTCTGAGTTCTAACGAACTCGCCGAGAATCAGAGCAAGTTCAGGATTGAACAGCGCCTGACCAAGTCCCGCCCCAAGAGCCTGAACATCGATGCAGCGCTCGACGGACCGCCTATCACCCTCTTAGTCGGTGAGGACCCCGCCCGACCAGGCCGCGACCGGTCACGGTGGCTCACATGGATTGGAATCGTGGCCCGCCATGGCACCGTGGGGGCCGTCGAAAAGAGCATCACCGTCGATCCGCTTCGAGAGTGTACGGAGTCCGTTCCGCTCGACGGCCCTGACGGTGTGCTCAACGACGTACCAGCGCCTCTGCGGCAAGAGTTCGACCGAGCTTCACTGCTAGGCACGGTCGGCGCATGCAGCAACGTCGTATGGCAGTCGTTGGAAAGTGTGCTGCGCGCGAGATGGCCCGCACTCAGCCCACTTCTTGACTGGCTGATCGCGCAAGCCGACCCTCCTGTCTTCGGAAACAGCCCTGCCGACCAGTCTTGGCAGGAGCAGCGCGACGCGACAGGGAGCCTATTGCGCATCGCCGACTTCCCGCTCTCTGCACTTGCTGCATGGCAACGTCCGCCAACAGGAGACGCCCCGTACACCGCCGGGCTGATTCCGCAGCCCGTGGAGCACAGCCTTATAGACTATGACGTCCGTGTTGCCGGCGAGGCATTCGAGATGTTCAGCGAATGGCAGCAAAGCAACACAGCCCGCTGCGACATTCACGTACTCCACGACGCATCAGGAAGGCGACTAGAGGTCGTCAACGTCAATGCCACGCCGGTGGAATCACGCCTCGGCACCGACATGCTCTACTATCACGAGCCAACCAAGAGCTTCGTTTTCGTTCAGTACAAGCGACTCGATCCGGACACTCGCTCGATTTACGTCGACAAGCGCCTTAGGAGTCAACTTGACCGTCTCGAAGAAACAGCCAAGCTGAGCATCCCTCCAAATCGGCCGAGCGAATGGCGTCTCGGCACTGATTCCTGCTTTGTAAAATTGGCCTACTGGCCACGGAACCCCAAAAGGCTTCCGATTCAAGGGCTCGCCCCAGGAATGTATTTGCCCGTCTCATACATCCGACTTCTGCTTGAAGACGACTGCACGCGCGGCAAACGAACGGATAGCAGCGCCCGGATCCTCGGCTACGACCAAGTCGAACGTCATCTCACTGGAACGCAGTTCATCGACCTGGTCAAGCACGGGCTCGCTGGAACCGTAGGCACCACCAGGGAACAGCTATATGCTTTGGTCAAACAGCGCGCCGACACCGGCCACAGTGTCGTCGCGGCTATGGAATTCAGCGAAGAATCGGTGCGCGCGCGCCAGCAACGTACACGCGATCGCGGCGCCAAACGCCGAGCCTACCTTCACCGCGCCTCCGAGCATGACTCACCCACCAGCTGACAGTCCGCTACACCACCTTGGCACCAGACCTCTAGGGGATCAGCTGAGGAACAGAAGCCATACGGCAAGCCTCACGAATCACCCTCATGGGGCATAGATAGCTATGCAACGCATTTCACCCTCGTGGGACATACGCGGGACCGCGCGGCTGACGGCGCATTAGAGAATGCTCTGACCTGCGCTATCGACTGGGAACTGCCCGTCCTCCGGAGCCGTGTGCGCAGGTTCGAATCCTGCCGGGGGCACCGGAAATCAAGGCCCTGACCAGCGGAAACGCTGGTCAGGGCCTTTTTGTGCATGCCGAAAGGAACACGGTTACTCGGCGTTGCACTTCCTGTGCCACCCGAGCGCAGCCGCAGCCCCCCGATCAGCCACCGAGCCTCGATGGGTGGGCGAGGCGAACCCCACTTGACGGGCGCTCAGCACCGTCATGGGTTCCGGCGGCAGCGGCACCGGACGCGTGCCCCCTGACGGGCGCCCCTTCGGGCCACGCTCGTCATGGACCTGATCACTGTCCGTCCACTGCTTGCCGGTCTGCGGCCGGGTGACGGGCGGCGCCGCCCGCTTGCGGCCCTCGTGACGTCCCGGGGCCGCCAACCGCGCGGTCTCCCGGAACTGACGGGAATGGTTCCCCGGATAAACCGCCCAGCCCTGAAGTGGACGCTCCCCGCCTGGTCGTGAACCGGTCACCGAGCCGATCGCCCGGCACGCTGCCGCGCTGCTCGTTGCCTGGGTTCGGTGGTTGGCACCGCAGCGCCCCGCGTGGTCCGGCGGCGCCTTCGCCGACCCGGCTGCAGGCGCTGCGTAGGTGACGTCGATGACGACCGCTGTCACGGCGCCGCCGCAAGGGGGCCTGTCCCGGTCCCGGCAGAACCCGCTTCGGAGGCTGGGCGAACACGGGTGCTCGGGCCCCGGCCGGGGGCTCCGGACGGGGGTGCCGCCCCGTGCGGCAGGATGTCCGCCCATGACCATACGGGTGTTGATTGCCGACGATCAGGAGATGGTTCGTCGTGGGATGCGGCGGATTGTGGAGAGCCAGGCGGACATGGAGGTGGTCGGGGAGGCGGGGGACGGGGTTGAGGCTGTGGAGTTGGCGCGGGGGCTGGCGCCGGATGTGGTGTTGGTGGATGTGCGGATGCCGCGGATGGACGGGTTGGAGGTGACGCGGCTGCTGGCCGGGGGTGGGTCGGGGTGGCAGACGAGGGTGGTTGTGGTGACCACGTTTGATCTGGACGAGTATGTGTATCCGGCGTTGCGTTACGGGGCTTCGGGGTTTCTGCTCAAGCGGGCGGGGCCGGCGTTGTTGGTGGAGGCGGTGCGGGCGGCGGTGTCGGGGGACAGTTTGATCAGTCCGGAGGTGACGGTGCGGTTGCTTCGGCATGTTCAGGGGGCTGACACGAAGAGGAGGAAGGGGAGTTCGCCGTTGACTGGACGCGAGGTCGAGGTGGCCGCGTTGGTGGGTGAGGGGAAGACCAATGCTGATATTGCCGCGGAGCTGTTCATTTCGGCCGGGACGGTCAAGACGCATGTGGCCAGCATTCAGCGGAAGTTCGGGGTGCGTAATCGGGTGGGGGTGGCGGTGCGGGCTTGGGAGTTGGGGTATGTGGAGGGTCGCGGCAAGAGGTGATGGGCGCTGCTGCGCCGGGGGGGTGCGGGTCGGGTGCGTAGCCTCGGGCGGATGGATGGTGACGTGAGATCGTCGGGGCGTAAGCGCCGCGTGTGGTGTGCGGTGCTTGTGGTGATGGTGTTGTTTCCTGCGCTGGGCACCTCGGTCGGCGCGCTTCCCCTGGCGCTCTGTGCGGCAGTGGCCGTGGCGGCCGCGATGCTGGGGCGGCCGACGGGACGTGTCTCCCTCGTCCGGGCGTCGGGTTTCACCGCCGTTCTGTCGCTGGTGCTGGACTTCGGGTATGTCGGCGATCCGAAGCCGGTGGGGTTCTGGCTTCCCTTTGAGGGGGTGGCTTTGTGGGTTCTGCAGTACCGGGTAGTGCGGCGGGAGCCCGTACCCCGGGTCCTGTGGGGCGGCGGGCTGGTGGGGGCCGCGACGGTCTGCCTGTTGTTGCGGATCACTTTGCATGTGCCGGAACAAGGTTGGCGGGAGTCGGTTTTCGCGGTGTTGCTGGGGTTCTTCCCTGCTGCGTGTGTGGCCGGTGTCGGGCTCTACCTGAGATCGCTGGACGGGCGGCGGGCGCGGGCGGTGGCGCAGGCGCTGCGGGAGCAGCGGCTGGAAGTCGCGCGGGACCTGCACGACTTCGTCGCGCACGAGGTGACGGGCATGGTGTTGGAGGCTCAGGCGGCTCAGTTGGACGGGGGTGCGCCGACAGAGGCTCGTGAGCTGTTCGAGCGTATTGAGGGGGCGGGACTGCGGGCGCTGGATTCGATGGATCAGACGGTGTCGGCCCTGCGTCAGGTGGATGGGGACGGGCGGGCGGTCGGGAAGGGGTGGGCGGAGGCGCCGTCGACCCGGGTGTACGGGTTGGCCGATCTGGGCGAGCTGGTGGGCCGTTTTTCGGCGATGTCGCGCGCGGGCGCGCAGTTGTCGCAGGAGGAGGGGCTGGGCGGAACGCTGTCCCGGGAGGCTGAGGACGCCGCGTACCGCGTGGTGCTGGAGTCGTTGACCAATGTCCGGCGGCATGCCCCGCACGCCACTCGGGTCGTGGTGGAGGTACGCCGTACCGCCGAGGGCTCGGTCGAGGTGACGGTCGCCGATGACGGGGGTGGGGTGCCAGGCGGTACCCGGAGTGGCGGCGGCACGGGGCTGGCCGGGCTGGCGGAGCGGGTCGACGCGCTGGGCGGATCGCTCCGGGCCGGGCCGCGGGACGAGGGCTGGCGGGTCGGCTGCGTGCTTCCGGCCGCGAAGGCGCGGTAGCGGCGATACGGCCGGCCACGGATATCTGCCATTCGGCAGATGTGCCGGCTGCGCACCGGCCGGGAGACTCCGTTCCAGTTGCGGAACGTGGTTCTTCGGAGGGGCGGAGCAGATGGCCGACGGTGTGGTGGCTGCGCAGGTCGGTGGCCAGGTGACGGCTGAGCCAAGAAGTGGCCGGGTGGTGCCTGAGCAGAGCGGTGACCGGGCGGCGGTCAAGCGGAACGGTGGCCGGGCGGCGGCCAAGCCGAGCAGTGCCCCGGCGGTGGCTGTGCCGAGCTGTGGGCGGATGGTGGCCGTCCTGGCGGTGGTCGTGGGGTTGGGGGTGGGGGTGGCCGGGTGTTCGGTGGATGCTTCGCAGGCGACGCCTGAGTCGAAGGTTTTCCCTTTTCAGGGCAAGAGCCTCGACGTCAGGACGCATGAGATCGCCACCGATCTGGTCGCGGTGGACCGTAGGGACGTCAAGGTCACCCGCTGGTTCGACGCCGCGGCCGGCAGTGAGCATCTGTCGTGGGAGCTGAAGGGCGGCGTGCTGGACATCGATGCCGGGTGCAGTGGCCTCGCGATCTGTGATGCCAAGTTCCGGGTCGAGGTGCCCGAGGGCGTCACCGTGCTGCGGGACGGCCGGAAGACCGGGCTGCGGGGCGGGAGCTGATCATGACCGTGCTTCAGCTTTCCGGGATCAGCAAGGTGTACAGGGGCGGCAAGCGCGCTGTCGATGACATGACTCTGCACTTGGGGCCGGGCATGGTGGGGCTCCTGGGGCCGAATGGCGCCGGTAAGTCCTCACTCATGCGGATCGCCGCCACCGTCACCCGTCCCACCAGCGGCAGGGTCTTCTTTCACGGGGACGACGTGGTGGCCAGGCCGGACGGGCTGCGCAGGGTGCTCGGATATCTGCCACAGGATTTTGGTGTCTACCCGCATCTCACCTCGCGCGAGTTCCTGATGTACCTGGCTGCCGCCAAGGGGGTGTCGGCCAAGTCGGCCAAGGCTCGTATCGACGAGCTGTTGGAGCTGGTCAATCTGACCGCGGCGGTCAAGCGGCCGCTGGGCACGTACTCCGGCGGGATGCTGCGCCGGGTGGGGATCGCACAGGTGCTGCTCGGCGATCCGCAGGTCATCGTCGTGGACGAGCCGACGGCCGGGCTGGATCCGGAGGAGCGGGTGCGGTTCCGCAATCTGCTCAGCGATCTCGCGTCGGACAAGGTGGTGCTGTTCTCCACCCACATCGTTTCCGACGTGGAGTCGGTGGCGTCCGACATCGCGGTGGTGGCGGCCGGGCGGTTGCTGCGCCGCGGCACGCCGGAGGCGCTGCTGGGCGAGGTGGACGGGCTGGTGTGGGAGGCACTGGTCGACCCCGCCGCCGTCCCCCAGGTGCAGGCGCGGTTCGTGGTCAGCCGGATGGTGCGTACCGGGCAGGGCGTGAAGGTGCGTCTGCTGTCACCGGGCCGACCGTATGAGGGCGCCGTGCAACTCGCCCCCGATCTGGAGGACGCGTATCTCCACGTCGTCAACGGAGCGGTCGGGTACGGGGGTTCCGACCGCATCCGGCCGGGGCGCGCCGTGGGCGCGGGCGGTGTGAGCCGATGACGCGTGTGCTCTCCGGTCTGGCGGTGGCCGACTTCAAGGACCGGGTACGGCGGCCCGCCTACGGGGTGACGCTGGCCGCCGCCGTGGCCCTGGGATACGTGGCGGTGCCGGACTCGGGCGCCAGGTGGGTCGTCATGCAGCTCGGTGACTACCGCGGCGTCTACAACAGCGCGTACGTCGGTACGGCGACCGCACTGGCTTGCGGGCTGTGGATTTCGCTCGGCGGCTTCTACGTCGTCCGGGACTCCATCGGGCGCGACCGTCGTACCGGGGTGGGACAGTTGCTCGCCGCGACCCCGGTGCGGACCTGGGCCTACCTGGCGGGGAAGTTCCTGAGCAATCTCCTGGTGCTCGCCTCCATGGTGGGCGTGCTCGCGCTGACCGCGCTGGTGATGCAGCTCGTGCGCGGCGAGGACAGGAGTGTGGACCTGGTCGCGCTCTGGCGGCCGTTTCTGTTGCTCGCGGTGCCGCTGGTGGCGTTGGCCGCCGCCTTCGCGCTGTTCTTCGAGGCGCTGCCGCTGCTGCGCGGCGGGCTGGGCAACATCGTGTGGTTCTGCATGTGGGTGGTGCTGGCCGTCGGGGGGCAGGGGCCCGGCCTGCCGTTGGGCGGTATCGGTGTGAACGGTGTCGCCGTGTCGATGTACGAGGACATGCTGGCGCAACGGGCCGAGGTGGACGGCGCGTTCAGTCTGGGTCTGACGTACCTGGACGAGCCGCTGCGGGTGTTCGACTGGCACGGCTTCACGCCGGATGCCGGTTATGTCCTGGCCCGGTTGGCGTTCGTCGGCATCGCGGTGACCGTCGCGCTGCTGCCCGCGCTGTGGTTCCACCGCTTCGACCCGGCTCGCGCCAAGCACTCGGCCGAGCGCCCGCAAGAGCGGGATCAGGCGGCGGGCGGGGGCCCGGCTGTGTTCGTGGACGGGATGCCGCGCCCGGCCGGTGACCGGCGGATTTCCGCCGCCGTGCTGAGGACTCCCCCGCGGCCCGGCCGCGTCCTGCTGCGTCTGTGGGGCGGTGAGCTGCGCATCCTGCTCCAAGGCGTGTCGAAATGGTGGTGGTGGGGTGCCGGGTTCTGGGTGTTTCTCGGCGTCTGCTCGCCGATGCCGGGCGCGACGCGGCTGATGCTGCCGGTGTCCTGGCTCTGGCCGGTCCTGGTCTGGTCGCGGCTGGGCACCCAGCATCACGAGCACGGTGTCGCGGGCATCCTCGGCGCCTACCCGTCGGCGTACCGCAGGGTGGTCGCGGAGTGGGCGGCGGGCGCCACGCTCACCGCGGCGGTGGGCCTGGGCCCGCTGGTCCGGCTGGTCGTCGAAGGTGACGTCACGGGGGTCACCTGCTGGGCCGCCGGCGCGCTGTTCGTCCCGTCGCTGGCGCTGGCCCTGGGCACCCTCAGCCGTACGCACCGTCTCTTCCAGGCGGTCTACCTGCCGCTCTGGTACACGGTCGCCAACGGTCTGCCGGTCTTCGACTTCATGGGCGCCATCCGGATCGAAGGGCAGCCGGCAGGGCTGCCCCCGGCGGTGGTGCTGACGGCGTCGGCGGTGCTGGTCGCGGTGGTCTTCCTGACGGGGGCGATGCGGCGGCTCAATACCGGGGCGGCGCGGCGGCTCAGCCGGGGCTGATGCCCGGTGCCGGCCCCAGTGAGATGCGCTGCACGCGCCGAGAGGAGAATCATGCGGCCCAAGTGCCGAACGTTCATCAGGGGGCCGATCGCCGGCCTCCTCACGGCGGCGGTGCTCGTCGCCACCGGAGGCTGCTCCACCGCTCCCTCCCCCACCCCCCGCTCCGCATCCCCCGGCCACGCAGCCCAGGCGGCCCCACACTGGACGGCGACCTGGGGAGCCTCGATGCAGCAGGCCGTCCCCGACACCCTGGACGAGGAACCCAACTGGTCCGAGGAGGGTTTCGACGACCAGACCGTACGGCAGGTGGTACGCGTCAGCACCGGCGGGACCACGCTGCGCTTCCGGCTGTCGAACGCGTACGGCAGCGGGCCGCTGAGGATCGCCGGGGCCGCCGTGGCCCGGTCCGACGGCGGTGCCAAGACCAAGCCGGGCAGTACCCGACCGCTGACCTTCGGCGGCTCCCGCGCCACCACGGTCCCGGCGGGCAAGGACGCCGTGAGCGACCCGGTGCCGCTGACCGTCGCGAACCTGGAGAAGCTGGCGGTCTCCCTGCGGTTCGCCGGGCCGACCGGACCCGCCACCTTCCACCGCTTCACCACGGCCACGTCCTACCGCGCGGACGGTGATCGGCTCGCCGACGTGGGCAGCGGCGCGTACACCGAGTCCGTCAGGTCCTGGTACTACCTCAGCGCCGTCGATGTGCGGGTACGGTCTGCCCGGTCCCGTAACGCCGTACTGGTCTTCGGCGACTCCCTGGTCGACGGTGTGGGGGCGAGCCCCGGTGCCGAGGGCCGCTTCTCCGACAAGC
The DNA here is from genome assembly GCF_055567735.1 of Streptomyces sp. NPDC026394. Lineage (NCBI taxonomy): Bacteria > Bacillati > Actinomycetota > Actinomycetes > Kitasatosporales > Streptomycetaceae > Streptomyces > Streptomyces sp. NPDC026394. Next base: position 454,109 of record NZ_JBVHPX010000001.1, on the reverse strand, counting down.
TCGCGGAGCGGCTGGCCGGTGCCCGCCGTCCGTCCGGCGTGGTCAACGCCGGACTCGCCGGTGGCCGGCTGCTGGCTGCCTCCCCCTGCTTCGGGGAGCGGGCCGCCGTCCGTTTCGAGCGGGAACTGGAGCAGCGGCCGGGGGTGCGGACCGCCCTCGTCCACCTGGGCGCCAACGACCTGGCCGTCGCGATGCCCGGCAGCCCCTGTGCGGCCGACGGCCCCCGGCCCACGCTCCGGCAGCTGACCGACGGTCACCGGGCGCTCGTCAAGCTCGCCCACGACCGGGGCGTCAAGGCCGTGGGGATGACCGTGGTGCCCGTCAGGGGTGCCGTCTTCCCCTTTGCGGACAGCGCCGGTGACCGTCTCCGCCGTCAGCTCAACGACTGGATCCGGGACTCCGGCGCGTACGACTCGGTGCTCGACGCGGACCGGCTCCTGGCGGACCCCGCTCGGCCGGACCGTCCGAGTCCGTCCTATGTGTCGGAGGACGGGCTGCACCCCAATGACACCGGATACTTCGCGGTCGCCTCGGCGGTCGCCCTCGGTCTGCTGTGACTGCGGCGGCCGGGTCAGGTCTCCTTCTGCCCCGTCCCCCGGTCGGACGACGGCCACACGTACGGCAGGCCTTCCGGGACGTCGGGGAAGAGGGTGCGGTAGTGCTCGGGGGCCTTGGTGACCAGGGCGGACCGGTGGCTGCGGTGGAAGGCCGGGTCGCCCAGCCAGTTCGGGAGGTCGCCGGCTTCGGAGAGTTCGGTGTAGGTGCGGACGGGGACGCGGGGGTGGTGGGCGGTGAAGTCCTGGGTGAGGGTCGTGGCGCAGGTGTCCTGGCGGCCGGTGGCGGTCCATTCGCGGCACATTTCGAGGCCGTACCGGACCAGGGCCTCCTCGTAGCCGGCCCACATGCGGACGGCCGGGTGGTGCCGCCAGCCGTAGCCGGGGACGGTGAGTCCGCGCAGGACCTGGAGGGTTTCCACCCGCTGCTTGCCGAGTCGGCGCGCGTCGAGGACGGCGGCGGAGGCCGCGAAGTCGGGGTACGGGAGGAAGGTCTGCATGGGGACAGGTGTAGCCCCTGCACGGGGACCGTGCAGGGGCGGTTGCTTCGTCTGGCCCAGCGGCCGGGCCCAGCGACGGCCCAGCGGCCGGGCGCGGTGACCGGGCCCAGCGGCCGGGCGCGCGGGTCCGGCCGCCGGGTACGTGCTACGGCAGCAGCCCGGACAGCGGGGTGTCCGGGGCGGTGACGGCTGCGGTGAGCAGGGTGATCAGGGACGCCGCCAGGTCCTCCACCGTCTTCCGTTCGAAGAGGTCCGTGTTGTATTCGACGAAGCCGTCGAGGCCGTTCGGGGTGCCTTGGGGGGCGCGCTGTTCGGTGAGGCCGATGGAGAGGTCGAAGTGGGCGACGTGCAGGTCGACGGGTTCGGGGCGGGCGTGGTGGCCGCCGAGGGTGAAGTGGCGTTCGGGGGCGTTGTCGAGGGTGAGGAGGGTCTGGAAGAGGGGGTGGCGGGCGGTGGAGCGGGCCGGGTTGAGGGCTTCGACGAGTTGTTCGAAGGGGAGGTCCTGGTGGGCCCAGGCCGCGAGGTCGGTGGCGCGGACGCGGGTGAGGAGGTCGCGGAAGGTGGGGTCGCCCGAGGTGTCCGTACGGAGGACGAGGGTGTTGACGAAGAAGCCGACGAGGTCGTCCAGGGCCTGGTCGGTGCGGCCGGCGACGGGGCTGCCCAGGGGGATGTCGGTGCCGGCGCCGAGGTGGGTGAGGAGGGTGGCGACGCCGGCCTGGACGACCATGTAGAGGCTGGTGCCGGTGTCGCCGGCCAGGGTGTGCAGGCCCTGGTGGAGGTCGGCGGGGAGGTGGATGGGGAACATGTCGCCGCGGTAGGTGGTGACGTCCGGGCGGGGGTGGTCGAGCGGGAGGGGGATTTCGGCGGGGAGGCCGGCGAGTTGGGTGCGCCAGAAGGCCAGTTGCCGGTTGTACGTGCTGTCGGGGTCCGCCGGGTCGCCGAGGAAGTTCTGCTGCCAGAGGGTGTAGTCGGCGTACTGGACGGGAAGCGGGGACCACTGCGGCTCTTCGCCCGCGCTGCGCGCGTCGTAGGCGGCGGCGAGGTCGCGGGAGAGCGGTGCCATGGACCAGCCGTCGCCCGCGATGTGGTGCAGGAGCAGGAGGAGGACGTGCTCGTCCGGGCCGGTCGCGAAGAGGGTGGCCCGCAGGGGGTGTTCGGTGGTGATGTCGAAGGAGCGGGTGGCGGCTTCGTGCAGGGCGGGGGCCAGGCCGTCGGGGTCCGTCTCGACGACGGTGAGCAGGTCGCGGCCGGAGTCGGGCGGCAGGATGATCTGCTGGGCGGCGCGGGCGCGGCGGGGGAAGACGGTGCGCAGGCTCTCGTGCCGGGCGACGAGGTCGCCGAGGGCGGCCCGTAGGGCGTCGTGGTCGAGTTTGCCGGAGAAGCGCAGGGCGAGCGGGATGTTGTAGGTGGGGCTGGGGCCTTCGAGGCGGTGCAGGAACCAGAGCCGGCGCTGGGCGTAGGAGAGGGGGACGGCGGCCGGGCGGATCGCGGGCTTGACCGGCGGGCGGGTCTGGGCGGTGGCGGAGTCGATGCGCCGGACGAGGGCCGCGACGGTGGGGGCCTCGAAGAGAGCGCCGATGGGCAGTTCGACGTCGAGGGCGGTGCGGATGCGGCTGATCAGGCGGGTCGCCATCAGGGAGTGGCCGCCGAGGACGAAGAAGCTGTCGTCGATGCCGACGCGGGGGACGCGCAGCACGTCGGCGTACAGCCCGCAGAGGATCTCTTCCTTCGGGGAGCGGGGGCCGCGGCCGCCGAGTTCGGAACGGGGGTCGGGGGCGGGCAGGGCCTTGCGGTCCACCTTGCCGTTCGGGGTGAGCGGCAGGGTGTCGAGCGCCACGAGGGCGGTCGGCACCATGTAGGCGGGGAGGCGGTCGCGCAGGTGGCGGCGGAGGGCGGTGGCGTCGAAGGCTTCCCTGGAGACAGGGACGAGGTGGGCGACCAGGCGGGCGTCGCCCGGGGTGAGCTCGCGCAGGTTGACGGTGGCCCGGGCGACCGCGGGGTGGGAGACCAGGACGGTCTCGATCTCGCCGAGCTCGATGCGGAAGCCGCGCATCTTGACCTGGGAGTCGGCGCGGCCGATGTAGTCGAGTTGTCCGTCCGCGGTCCAGCGGACCAGGTCGCCGGTGCGGTACATGCGGGCGCCGGGGGCGCCGAAGGGGTCGGCGACGAAGCGTTCGGCGGTGAGGCCGGGGCGGTCGAGGTAGCCGCGGGCGGGGCCGGTGCCGCCGACGTACAGTTCGCCGGTGACCGAGGGGGCGACGGGGCGCAGAGCGCTGTCGAGGACGTAGACACGCATGTTGTCCATGGGGCGTCCGATGGGGACGGTTCCGGCGATCCGCCGCGGTGCGCGCATCGCGTGGTACGTGGCCGACATGGTGACCTCGGTGGGCCCGTAGACATTGCAGACGCGGGTGTCGGGGCAGGCGTCGAGGATCTTCTGTACGGCGGACGGGGAGGCGGCCTCGCCGCCCGTCCAGACCTGCCGGACGCCCGCGAGCGCGCCGGGGCACTCCTCGGCGAGCAGGTTGAACAGGGCGGTGGTGAGGAGGACCGCGGTGATGTGGTGGGTGGTGAGCAGGGTGCGGTAGTCGTCGGGGGTGAGGTCGCCGGGCGGGGCCATGACGAGGTGGCCGCCGTTGAGGAGCGGTACCCACAGGTCGAAGGTGGAGGCGTCGAACGCGGTGGAGGCGTGGCCGAGCACGGTGTGCCGGGCGCCGTCGGGGCCGTCCTCGCCCCAGCAGTGGTCGGCGGCCAGGGCCACCACGTCGCCCTGGGTGACGGCGATGCCCTTGGGCGCGCCGGTCGAGCCGGAGGTGTACATGACGTATGCGACGGAGTCGGCGTACGCCGTGGGCCCGGCGGGGTCCCGGTCCGGCAGGTCCGTCGCCGTCTCCGCCCAGGCGTCGACGGCCAGGGCCGGGACGCCGGGGAGGTAGGCGGCGGCCGGCAGGTCCTGCTGGGTGAGGACGACGACGGCCTCGGTCTCGGCCGCGATCAGCCGCATCCGGGCGGCCGGGTAGCGCTTGTCGAGCGGTACGTACACGCCGCCCGCCTTGAGGACGGCGAGGATCGCGACGACCAGGTCGGCGGAGCGGTCCAGCAGGACGGCGACGCGGCTCTCGGCGCCGACGCCGTACGCGCCGGCCAGGTGCCGGGCGAGGCGGTCGGCGCGGGCGTCCAGTTCGGCGTAGGTGAGGGTGGTGTCCTGGAAGGTGAGGGCGGGGGCGTCCGGTGTTTCGGCCGCCCTGGCTTCGAACGCCGCCGCGAGGGAGGTGCGCCGCAGCGGCCGGTCGGTGGCGTTGACCTCGCCGAGCAGCAGGGCGCGCTCGTCGGCGGTCAGCACGTCGAGGCGGGCGAGCGGCTGGTCGGGGTCGGCGGTCACCGCGTCGAGCAGGGCGACGAACCGGGCGGCCAGCGCCTCGACCGTACGCCGGTCGAAGAGGTCGGTGCTGTACTCGATCGCGCCGTCCATGCCCGGCCGTTCGCCGTGCGCGCCGCGCCGTTCGGTCAGGAAGACGGACAGGTCGAAGCGGGAGGCGTCGACGTGGACGGGCTCGGTGCGGGCGGGGTGGCCGCCGAGCGTGAACTCGCCTTCGGGCGCGTTGTCGAGGGTGAGCATGGTCTGGAAGAGGGAGTTGCGGGCCGCCGAGCGGACCGGGTTGAGGGCTTCGACGAGCTGCTCGAACGGGAGGTCCTGGTGGGCCCAGCCGGTGAGGGCGGTGCTCCGTACGCGCTGGAGCAGTGCGCGGAAGGTCGGGTCGCCGGAGGTGTCCGTACGCAGCACGAGGGTGTTGACGAAGAAGCCGATGTGATCGTCGAGGGCCTGGTCGGTGCGGCCCGCGACGGGGCTGCCGAGCGGGATGTCGGTGCCGGCGCCGAGGCGGGTGAACAGGGTGGCCAGTCCGGCCTGGAGCACCATGTAGAGGCTGGTGCCGGTCTCGCCCGCGAGGGCGTGCAGGCGCTGGTGCAGCGGCGCGGGGATCTCCCAGGTGATCGAGTCGCCGCGGAAGGAGGCGCGCTGCGGCCGCGGGCGGTCGAAGGGCAGGGCGATCTCCTCGGGGAGGCCCGCCAGTTGCTCGCGCCAGTAGGCGATCTGCTGTCCGTAGACACTGCCGGGGTCCTCGGGGTCGCCGAGGAAGTCCCGCTGCCACAGGGTGTAGTCGGCGTACTGGACGGGGAGCGGCGCCCACCGCGGGGCCTGTCCGGCGCGGCGCGCGTCGTACGCGGTCGCCACGTCGCGGGAGAGCGGCGCCATCGACCAGCCGTCACCGGCGACGTGGTGGAGCAGCAGGAGCAGGACGTTCTCGTCCGGGCCGACGCGGAAGAGCTTCACGTGCAGCGGCAGGTCGGCGGTCAGGTCGAAGCGGTGCCGGGCGCCTTCCTTGAGGAGCGCACGGAACGCCTCCGGGTCGCCGGGGACGTCGTCGGTGACGGTGAGGATGTCGAAGGCGGCCGGGTCGGCGGCCGGGTCGAGGACGACCTGCTGCGGGGTGCCGCCGGTCTCGCGGAAGACGGTGCGCAGGCTCTCGTGCCGGGCGAGCAGGTCGCCGAGGGCGGCGCGCAGCGCTTCCTCGTCCACCGGGCCCTCGATGCGCAGCATGAGGGGGATGTTGTAGGTGGGGCTGGGGCCTTCGAGGCGGTACTGGAACCACAGGCGGCGCTGGGCGTAGGACAGCGGCAGCACCTCGGGGCGCGGCATGGGCCGCAGGGCGCCGCGGGTGCGCGCGGTGGACAGGCCGAGGCGTTCGACCAGGGCTTCGACGGTGGGGGCCTCGAAGAGGGCGGCGACGGGCAGTTCAACGCCGAGGACCGCGCGGATGCGGCTGACCAGGCGGGTGGCGAGCAGGGAGTGGCCGCCGAGGGCGAAGAAGCTGTCGTCGATGCCGACGTTCGTGACGCCGAGGAGGTCGGCGTACAGCTCGCACAGGATCTCCTCCTGCGGCGAGCGCGGCGCCCGGCCGCCCGCGTCGGCGCCGGTGCGGGCCGGGTCGGGGGCGGGCAGGGCCTTGCGGTCCACCTTGCCGTTCGGGGTCAGCGGCAGCGCGTCGAGGACCGTGATGACGGACGGCACCAGGTACGCGGGCAGCCGGGCGAGCAGGTCGCGGCGGAGGTCGGCGGCGAGGGTCTGCCGGGCGGCGTCCTCGGCGGGTACGACGTAGCCGGTCAGGCGGAGGTCGCCGGTGCGGTCGGCGCGCGCCGCCACGGCGGCCTGCCGTACCGCCGGGTGGGCGCCGAGCGCCTGCTCGACCTCGCCCGGCTCGATGCGGTGGCCGCGTACCTTGACCTGGTCGTCGACGCGGCCGACGAACTCCAGCTCGCCGTCGCTCCGGCGCCGTACCAGGTCGCCGGTGCGGTACATCCGCGCGCCCGCCGGGCCGAACGGGCAGGCCACGAACCGCTCGGCGGTCGGCGCGGAGCGGCCGAGGTAGCCGCGGGCCAGACCGGAGCCCGCGAGGTAGAGCTCTCCCGCGCCACCGTCCGGCACCGGCCGCAGCAGCGCGTCGAGCACGAACAGCCGTACGTCGCCGATCGGCGCGCCCAGCGCGGGCAGCGTCCGGCCGGACAGCGGTTCGCCGACGGTGGCGCACACGGTGGCTTCGGTCGGGCCGTACGCGTTGACCATGCGGCGGCCGGCCGACCAGCGTTCCACGAGGTCGACGGGGCAGGCCTCGCCCGCCACGACCAGCGAGACGACGCCGGGCAGCGTCTCCTGGGGCGGCAGGGCGGCCAGCACCGACGGCGGCAGGGTGGCGTGGGTGACGCGCTGCGCGGCGAGCAGGTCCTCCAGGCCGGCTCCCGGCAGCAGCCGCTGCCCCGGCGCCATGACCAGGGCGGCGCCCGCCAGCCACGTCACGCACATCTCGGAGACCGACGCGTCGAAGCTCGGTGAGGCGAACTGCAGCACGCGGCTCTCCCCCGTCACCGCGAACCGCTCGGCCTGCGCGGCGGCCAGCGCGGCGAGGCCGGTGTGGGAGACCACGACGCCCTTCGGGGTGCCCGTCGAGCCGGAGGTGTGGATGACGTACGCCGGGTGGGCCGGGCGCAGGCCGGTGGCGGGGTCGGTGTCCGGATACGCCGACAGGTCCGCCAGGTCCCGGCGCAGCGCGGCGGCGTCCAGGACGAGGGCGGGCGCGGTGTCGGCGAGGACGAAGGCGCGCCGCTCGGCCGGGTAGTCCGGGTCCACGGGTACGTAGGCGCCACCCGCCTTCAGGACGGCGAGCAGCGCGACCGCCAGTTCCGCCGAGCGCGGCAGCGCCACGGCCACCAGCGTCTCCGGGCCCACGCCCTGGCCGGTCAGCCAGTGCGCGAGGCGGTTGGCGCGGGCGTTCAGCTCGCCGTAGGTGAGCGAGACGTCCTCGAAGACCAGTGCCGTGGCGTCCGGTGTACGGGCCGCCTGCTCGGCGAACAGTTCGGGCAGGGTGCTGTGCCGCACCGCCGGGCGGGCGGCCGACGCGGCCTGCCGCAGCCGCCCGTGCTCCTCGCCGGTCAGCACGTCGAGGTGGGCTAGCGGCACGTCGGGGGTGGCGACGGCCGTCTCCAGGACGCGGACGAGCCGGGCGGCGAGCGTGGCGACCGTGGAGCGGTCGAAGAGGTCGGTGCTGAACTCGACGAAGCCGTCCAGGCCGCGCGGTTCGCCCTGCGGGCCCTGGCGCTCCCAGAGGCTGAGGAAGAGGTCGTACTTGGCGGTGCCGGTGCTGACCAGCTCGGTGCGGGTGCGGACGCCGAGCCGGTCGAAGCCGCCCTCGGGGGCGTTCTGCACGGCGGCGACCACCTGGAACAGGGGCTGCCGGCCCGCCGACCGCACCGGGTTGAGGGCCTCGACGAGCTGCTCGAAGGGCAGGTCCTGGTGGGACCAGGCGGCGAGGTCGGTGTCGCGGACGCGGCGCAGCAGGTCGCGGAAGGTCGGGTTGCCGGAGGTGTCCGTCCGCAGCACGAGGGTGTTGACGAAGAAGCCCACCAGGTCGTCCAGGGCCTGGTCGGTGCGGCCGGCGACGGGGCTGCCGAGCGGGATGTCGGTGCCGGCGCCGAGGCGGGTGAGCAGGGCCGCCAGGCCCGCCTGCACGATCATGAACAGGCTGGTGCCGGTGTCGCGTGCCAGGGCGTGCAGGTTCGCGTGCAGTGCGGCGGACAGGGTGAGGTCGAGCGCGTCGCCCCGGTAGGTGGCGTGCCGGGGGCGCGGGCGGTCGTACGGCAGCGCGATCTCCTCGGGGAGGCCGGTCAACTGCCGTTTCCAGTAATCGAGTTCCCGCGCTTGGACACTGGACGGGTCCCGCGGGTCGCCGAGGAAGTCCCGCTGCCAGAGGGTGTAGTCGGCGTACTGGACCGGCAGCGGGGCCCACTGCGGGGCCCGGCCCTGGCGGCGCGCGTCGTACGCCGCCGCCAGGTCGCGTGAGAGCGGTGCCGACGACCAGCCGTCACCCGCGATGTGGTGCAGCAGCAGGAGCAGCACGTGTTCGTCGGGCCCGGTGCGGAACAGCGTGGCGCGCAGCGGCAGTTCGGCGGCGATGTCGAAGGTGTGGCGGGTGGCCTCGCGGAGCAGGCGCCGTACGTCGTCGGGGCCGGTCCGCACCACGGAGAGCACGGACGGCATTCCGGCCACGTCGTCCGGTCCGAGGACGACCTGGTGCGGGGTGCCGTCGGCCGTCTCGTGGAAGACCGTGCGCAGGCTCTCGTGCCGGGCGAGCAGATCGCCCAGCGCGGCGCGCAGTGCTTCGTGGTCCAGTTCGCCGGACAGGTGCAGCGCCGTCGGGACGTTGTACGTGGCGCTCGGCCCCTCCAGCCGGTGCAGGAACCACAGGCGGCGCTGGGCGTACGACAGCGGCAGCGCGTCGGGGCGCGGGACCGGCCGCAGGGCCGGGCGGCCCCCGGAGGCGGCGGCGTCGACGTGCCCGGCGAGCGCGGCGACCGTGGGCGCCTCGAACACGGCGGTGATCGGCAGGTCCACGTCCAGGGCGGTGCGGATGCGGCCGATCAGGCGGGTGGCGAGCAGCGAGTGGCCGCCCAGGGTGAAGAAGTTGTCGTCGATGCCGACCCGCGGCACGCCGAGGACGTCGGCGTACAGCTCGCACAGCACGCCCTCGCGCGGGGTGCGCGGGGCCCGGCCGCCGGTTCCGTCGCCGAGGTGGGTCAGGCCGGGCGCGGGCAGTGCCGCGCGGTCGACCTTGCCGTTGGGGGTCAGGGGCAGGGTGTCCAGCGCGACGAGGGCGGACGGGACGAGGTGGGCGGGCAGCCGGTCGCGCAGGTGCCGGTGGAGGGCGGTGACCAGGGCGGCGGTGGTCAGGGCCGCGCCGGGGTCGGTGGTGTGGGCGGCGAGCGGGCCGGTGAGGTCGCCGGCCGGACGGCAGAGGCCGACGGCGGCCGCCGAGGCGAGGTCTTCCCGCGGTGCGAACAGGACGTCGTACCGGCATCGGCCTTCCGGGCTGTCCGGCGCCCAGGTGGCGGCCGCCCACAGGCCGAGGCGGGTGCCCAGTCCGGTGAGCTGCTCGGGTTCGGCTCCGGCGGTGGTGCCGGGGGCGGCCAGCCGGGAGCGCGCCTCGTCCACCGGCAGGCCCGCCGTGACGGCCGCCTCGGCCGCCGCTTCGCCCGCCAGGCGCGGGTTGGGCACCCCGGTCAGGCGCAGCCGCTGTCCGGGCCGGTCGCGCAGGGCCTGTTCGAGGGTGGTCGCGTCGGTGACGTCCCGGCCCCAGACCAGGCTCGGTACGTCGGCGAAGGAGACCGTGCGGGCGGGCCGCTTGTACAGGACGGCGTCGTAGCGGTGGCGGGTCAGCTCGTTGTGGTGGCGGGTGCCCTTGAGCTGGAGTTCGGCGCCCGTCACGTCCGGCAGTGCGGCGGGCAGTGCGGCGAAGAAGTCGGGGTCGACCAGGAGTTCCTTCTCCAGGCGGACGCTCTGGTCGACGGCCGCGCCGAGGGCGCCCGGTTCGGTGTCCGCTCCGGCGCGGTGCAGTTCGACGGCCGTACGGAAGAGCCGCAGCAGGCGCCGGTTGCGGATGTCGCCGACGAAGACCCGGCCACCGGGGGCCAGCAGGTCCACGGCGTTGCGCAGGACGCGCAGGAAGTAGGCGGCGTTGGGGAAGTACTGGGTGACCGAGTTGATCACGATGGTGTCGAAGTACCCGGTGGGCAGGCCCTCGGTCACGTCGGCGGGCCGGCAGCTCAGCTCGACCTTGCCGGCCAGCTCCGGTACGGCGGCGACCTGGCGGCGCAGCCGCTCGACGGCCGGGGCGGAGAAGTCCGCTCCCCAGTACGCCTCGCAGGCGGGCGCCACCTGCGAGAGCAGCAGGCCGCTGCCGACGCCCGTCTCCAGCACCCGGCGGGGCTTCAGGGCGAGGATGCGCCGGACGGTCTCGGCGCGCCAGTCGCGCATCTCCGCGACGGGGATCGGGGTGCCGTCGTAGCTGCTGTTCCAGCCGCCGAAGTCCTCGCCGAACGGCGGCTCGTCGTCCTGCGCCTTTGCCTCGTCGGCGTAGACCAGGTCGTGCATCTCCTGCCACTCGCCGACCTGGTGCGCGTCGGCCCCGGCGTCCGGCGCGGGGCCGTCGGCCGGTACGACGTAGCCGACCAGGCGGGCGTCGCCGGGCCGGTCCTCGCGGGCGGTGACCACGGCCTGTCCGACCGCCGGGTGGGCGCCGAGCACCTGCTCGACCTCGCCCGGCTCGACGCGGTGGCCGCGTACCTTGACCTGGTCGTCGGCGCGGCCGACGAACTCCAGCGCGCCGTCGGTCCGGCGGCGCACCACGTCGCCGGTGCGGTACATCCGCGCGCCCGCCGGGCCGAACGGGCAGGCCACGAAGCGCTCCGCCGTCAGCCCGGAGCGGCCGAGGTAGCCACGCGCCAGGCCGGTGCCGGTGACGTACAGCTCGCCGGTGCCGCCGTCCGGGACGGGGCGCAGCGCCGCGTCGAGCACGTACAGGCGCACGTCGGCGACCGGTGTGCCGAGGCCGGGCACCACGCGGCCGGACAGCGGCGCGCTCACCGTCGCGCAGACCGTGGTCTCCGTCGGGCCGTACGCGTTGACCAGGCGCCGTCCGGCCGACCAGCGTTCGGCCACGTCGGGCGGGCACGCCTCGCCCGCCACCGCCAGCGCGGTGATCTGCGGCAGGGTGGTGTGCGGCGGGAGGGCGGCCAGGACGGACGGCGGCAGGGTGGCGTGGGTGACGCGCTGTTCGGCGACCAGTTCGGCGAGGCCCGCGCCGGGCAGCAGGTGGGCGGCGGGCGCCATGACGAGGGTGGCGCCGGTCAGCCAGGCGCCGCAGATCTCCGCGACGGATGCGTCGAAGCTGGGTGACGCGAACTGCAGGACCCGGCTCCCGGGCGTCACCGCGAACCGTTCGGCCTGCGCGGCCGCCAGCCCGGCGAGGCCCGCGTGCGGGACGACGACGCCCTTGGGCACGCCCGTCGAGCCGGAGGTGTGGATGACGTACGCGGCGTGGCCGGGCGTGAGGCGCGCGCCGGGGTCGGTCGCGGGGTGGCCGGACAGGTCGCGGGGCAGGGTCTCCTCGTCGAGGACGAGGACGGGGGCCGTGTCGTCGAGGAGGAAGGCGCGGCGGGCCCGCGGGTACTCCGGGTCGACGGGTACGTACGCGCCGCCCGCCTTCAGGACGGCGAGCAGGGCCACGGCCAGCTCCACCGAACGCGGCAGGACCAGCGCCACGCGGGTCTCCGGGCCCACGCCCCGCCCGGTGAGCCAGTGCGCCAGGCGGTTGGCCCGCGCGTCCAGCTCGCGGTACGACAGGGTGGTGTCCTCGAAGGCCAGCGCCGTGGCGTCCGGAGTCCGGGCCGCCTGCCGGGCGAAGAGTGCCGGGAAGGGTTCGGCGGAAACCGTCGCCTGCGTCATGTCGTTCACTGGTCCTCCACTCGTCGGCCGACGCCTGGAGCGGGCCGTTCAACAGATGCGAATGCGCTGATGGGGGTGGCTTGCCCGGGCCGTGGCCGCACTGGAAAGGTGCTCTCCGTGACGGGGACGGACGGGCAGCCGACGGCGGTGGTGGCGGGTACGGACGAGGTGCTGGGGTGGGTCCCGGCGTACGGGCGGCTGCTCACCGGCGTGGAGCGGCGGCGTGCTGACGCGTTCCTCACCCCGGCGCTGCGGGCCGACTTCATCGCCGCGCACGTCCTGGTGCGGCTCTGCGCCGCCAAGCTGCTGGACCGGGCGGCGGACTCCCTCGTACTGGAGCAGCACTGCCCCGGCTGCGGCTCCGACGAGCACGGCAGGCCGGGCCTCGCCGGGCTGCCGCAGGTGTACGTGAGCCTGTCGCACACGACGGGCGTGGTGGCCGCCGCGGTGGGCCACGAGCCGGTCGGCGTGGATGTGGAGCGGCGGGCGCTGCCGGACAGCGTGCGGGGCGCGGGGGACCGGGTGCTGAGCGCGGCCGAGCGGGCGGCGATGCGCGAACACGCCGACCCCGACGCGTACTTCCTGCGCCAGTGGGTCCGCAAGGAGTGCTTCGTCAAGCTGGGCAGGACCACGCTGGGCGGGCTGGCCGCCCTGGACCTCTCGGGCCTGCCCGACCGGAGCGGCGCCCCGTCCCGCCACGGCAGCCCGTCCCGCCACGGCGACCTGTACGTGCTCGACCACACGGACGTACGCCGGGACGCCGTGGCGGCCGTGGTGAGCACGGCGCGGCCCCGCATCGGCGCGGCGGTCCCGCACACCGACCCGGAACCCCCCGCCGACCCGGCACGCCGGAGCACCTGACCGCCGCCCCTCACGCCAGCAGCTCGGCGAGCCGCTGCCGGTCGAGCTTGCCGTTGTCGTTGTGCGGCAGCTCCTCCAGGCGCCGGATGCGGCGCGGCACCATGTGCAGCGGCACGTGCTGCCGCAGCCAGTGGCCGAACTCGAGCGCCCGCATCTCCTTGCCCAGGTAGGCGGCCAGCAGACGCACCTCGTCCTTGACCGTGACGGCCACCACGGCCGCCTCGGACACCTCGGGGTGGCGCCGCATCGCGGCCTCCACCTCGCCCAGCTCCACCCGGTGCCCCATGATCTTGACCTGGTTGTCCAGCCGGCCGCGGTGCACCAGCAGGCCGTCCTCGCGGCGCACCCGGTCGCCGGTGCGGTACCAGTGGTCGCGGGTGAGCGGTCCGGTGCCGTCGTACGGGGCGGCGGGCGCGCCGGGTTCGTACCGGACGAAGCGCCCGGCGTTGTCGGCCGGGTCCAGGTAGCCGTCGAAGCGCTGGGCGCCGCGCACGCACAGTTCACCGTCGTCGCAGGGCCGCCCCGCCTCGTCCAGGAGGACCGCCTCCATGTGCGGGTACGGGCGTCCGATGGGCACCGTGCCGTTGGCACTGCCCGTCGCGGCGGTCCCGCCGCCGGCGAGTTCGTGGTCGGTGCAGGTGATGGTCAGTTCGGTCGGCCCGTACAGGTTGTGGATACGGCTGCCGGGCGCGACCTCGTGCCAGCGCGCGGTCAGCCGCGCGGTGACCGGCTCGGCGCTGAAGCAACTGTGGCGCAGCGTGGTGACCTGGCCGGGCGGCAGGTTGCCGTACCGCTCGGCGGTGGTGACCAGCGACGGTACGGAGAACCAGTGGGTGAGGCGGCGGCGCACCACGTAGTCCACGGGCCGGTACAGCTCGTCCTTGTCCGGTACGACGACGGTGGCGCCGGAGCCCCACGCGACGAACAGGTCGTACACGGACGGGTCGAAGGTCAGGCCGAACGTCTGCGACATGCGGCAGCCGGGTCCCGCCTCGTAGCGGGCGATGTTGTACGCCACGTACGGGGAGACGTTGCGGTGGCGGACCGGCACGCCCTTGGGGCGGCCGGTGGAGCCGGAGGTGAACAGCAGGTACGCCTCGGCCTCCGGGTCGCCGGGATGGGCGGGCAGGGCGTCGGCGGGCGGCTCCGGGAGGCCGTCGGCGTCGTCCGGTACGACGGTCACCGGCGGCCGGAAGTCCGCGGGCAGCCCGGCGAACGTGTCGCGGTGCTCCTCGCCGACGAGGACGGCGCCGACCCCGGCGCGGCGCGCGATGTCGAGGGTGCGGGGCAGCGGGTGGTCGGCGTTGAGGGGGACGGCGCAGGAGCCGAGGCGCTGCACGGCCAGGTACGCCACGTACGCGGCCACGGTCCGGGTGGTGATCAGCGCGATCCGGGCCGGCGGACGGGCCGGGCCGTCGCCCGCGGGCTGCTCGGCGAGGACGCGGGCCGCCAGGGCCAGCACCCGGCGGTGCAGTGCGCCGTAGGTCAGGGTCTGCTCGCCCAGTTCGAGGGCCGGGGCGTCCGGCCACCGGCGGGCCGAGTCGGCGAACCACTGGTAGAGGGTGCGGTCTTCCAAGGCGGGCTCCTGGCGTACGGGGTCCTCGGTGGGCGGGACGGGAGGGGTGCCGACGGCGCGCGTGCGGTTCACGAGGCGGCCTCCGCCGGTGCGTCCGGGGCCCCGGCGCAGCGCTCCTGCGCCGTCCCCATCCGGACGACCGGGCGCGCGACCACCGCGAACAGCAGCAGCACCACGGCTCCGGCGGCCGTGTACGGGACGTTGACCTCGACCGCCTTGGCGAGCGCGCCGCCCGCCAGCGCGCCCAGCGGGATGGTGCCGGTGCCCACCAGCCGGTAGACGCCGTTGAGCCGGCCGAGCTGGTCGGGCGGGGTGGTGGCCTGGCGGAAGGAGACGGTCAGCGCCTGGTAGACGGCGGCGCCGAGCGCCATCAGGGCGAAGCCGGCGGCCGCGACGAACGCGTGGTGCACCAGGCCGGTCAGCAGCATCGCGACGCCCATCAGGACCATGCCGCCGAGGGCCGCCGGGAAGGTGCCGAACCGGTCCGCCAAGCGCGCGTTGAGCAGTCCGCCGACGATGCCGCCGAGCGCGCCGACGGCCAGGAACACGCCGAAGGCGGCTTCCGGGAGGCCGAGCCAGCGCACGACGTAGAGGACTTCGAGGGTGCCGGTGACGGCCATGCAGAAGTTCAGCGCCCCGAGCATGCCCGCCAGGGTGGCCAGCAGCCGGTCGGCGCGCAGCAGGCGCACGCCGTCCAGGATCATGGTGCGCCATCGCGGCGCGGCGCCCGGCTCGGCGGGCCCGGCGGACGGTCCGGGCGAGCGCGGGAGGGTGACCAGCAGGGCCACGCCGAACAGGAACGACACCCCGTCGATCAGGAACGGCAGGCCCGCCCCGGCGACGAAGGCGAGACTGCCGAGCGGCTGTCCGGCGGAGTCGCGGAAGATGAGCTGGGCCACGTGCAGCCGCCCGTTGGCGGCGGCGAGCCGGGAGGTGTCCACCACCATCGGCAGGTACGACTGGGACGCCACGATGTGCACCGTCTCGCCCAGCCCGAGCACCGCCGCCACCGCGCAGACCACCGGCAGGCTCACCACGCCCGTCACCACCGTCAGCGTGAGGACCAGGACCGCGGCCGCGCGCATCAGGTCGACGCCGATGAGCAGCGCGCGCCGGTCGGCCAGGTCCGCCCAGACTCCGGCCAGCGGCGACAGCAGCAGCGGCAGCCAGTTGGCGACCGTCACCAGGGAGATCAGCAGTGGGTCGGTGGTGAGCGAGAGGGCGAGCAGCGGCAGGGCGGTCAGCCGTACGCCGTCGCCCAGCGCGGAGACCGCGGTGGACGCCCACAGCCGTCCGAAGGCGCCCCGGCCGGGGCCCGCCACGGCCCCGCCCGTCATGCCCACGGTTTCCCGGTGCCGTCGCCGGACCACAGGGCGGGGCCGGTGACGGTCAGGGTCGTCGGTGCGGTCTGCCGCCGCGGGACCAGGTGCAGGCGCTGGACGTCCGCCGGGGTTCCGGCAGCCGCCTCCCGGCCGTCCTCCTGGCACGCGCACGGCTTCGCGTCGAAGCCCGCGAACCGGTACGCGACCTCCATGATCCGGTTGCGGTCGGTGCGCCGGAAGTCGGCCTCCAGGTGGACTCCGGCCCGGGTGGCCTGGTCGGCGGTCCAGCGCAGCAGCTGCGTACCGATGCCGAAGTTGACCACCCGGCAGGAGGTGGCGAGCAGCTTCAGGCGCCAGCGGCCCGGCTGCCGCTCCAGCAGGGCGACGCCGACCGCGCCGTGCGAGCCGAAGCGGTCCTCGACGGTCGTGATCAGCACCTCGTGGTCCGGGTCGGTGAGCAGGGCGCGCAGGTCGGCGTCGGAGTAGTGCACGCCGGTCGCGTTCATCTGGCTGGTGCGCAGGGTCAGTTCCTCGACGCGGGCGAGGTCGTCCTCGTGGGCGCGGGCGATGCGCATCCGCATGTCCAGGGAGCGCAGGAAGTCCTCGTCCGGGCCGTTGAACTCGCTCTGGGCGGTCTCGCGCCGGAACTTCTCCTGGTACACGGCCCGGCGGCGGCGGGCGTCGGCGGTGACGGCGGGCGCGAAGTCCGGCAGGTCCGGCAGCCCGGCCGCCGCGGGAGCGTCGTAGCAGCGCACGTCCGGCAGGTGGTGGGCGACCTCGGCGCGCTCGGTGCGCTGGTCGTCGATGAACGCGAGGGTGTTCTGTGCGAAGTTCAGCCGTTCGGCGACGGCGCGTACGGCGTCGGACTTGCGGCCCCAGCCGATGTGCGGCAGGACGAAGTACTCGGCGACGCCGAGGCTCTCCAGCCGGGTCCAGGCGTCGTCGTACTCGTTGCGGCTGGCCACCGACTGGAGGATGCCACGCTCGTCCAGGGCCTTCAGCGTCTCCAGGACGCCGGGCCGCAGGACGAGTTCGTCGTGCTCCAGCAGGGTCCCCTGCCACAGGGTGTTGTCCAGGTCCCAGACCAGGCACTTCACCGCGGGACGTACGGCGGTCTCCGCCGCGTCCGTGGGGGTGCCGGTCTCCGCCGTCTCGGTGGCCGCCATGCCGGTCATACCTCCCAGAGGGTCACGGCCCAGGCCGCGACGGGGCTGTTGTTCAGGACGAGGACGAGGTCGCCCGGGGCCAGGTCGCCGCGGGCCAGCAGCCGGTCGAGGTTGAGCACCACGTCCATGGCGCCGGTGTGGCCGTACGCCTGGAGGTTCTCGCCGCACACCGGGTGGACCGGCAGGCCGAGCAGGGTCTCGTAGAACTGGAAGGCCGGCGCGGTGACGTTCTGCATGAGGGTGGCGGCGATCCGCTGCCGCTCCACACCCGCGTCGTCCAGCACCTGCCCGACCAGGCGCTTGAGGTGCTGCTGGCTGTGCAGGGCCAGTTCGAAGCGGTAGCGGTCGGCGGAACTGACCTCCTCGCGCCACTCGTACCAGGGGGCGTTCTTGTAGTCGACCTGGAGGAGGTCGTGGAACCGGCCGTCGGTGTGCTGGCGGTGGGCACGCAGTACGGGTCGGCCGCCGCGCACCAGGGTCATGGCGAAGGCGCCGTCGCCGACGACGGTGACCGGGTGGCGTACCCGGTCCAGGGCGACCGGGCGGCTGGCGTGCGCGATCATCACGGACTGCCGGGCCGGGTCGGCGACGAGGAGGTCCCTGGCCAGGGCCCAGGCCGCGCTGGAGCCCGTACAGCCCAGGCCGTCCAGGACGAAGGAGAACGACGGGGTGAGCCCGGCCTCGTGCGCGACGTGGCCGGAACCGGAGCCGAGCAGCACCTCGGGGGCGCGGGCGCCGACGACCACCAGGATGTCGGGGTCCGGGGCGGCCGGGTCCTTCGCGCGCAGTTCCCGTACGGCCTGGGCGGCGAGCCCCGCGGCCGTCGCCCCGTCGTCGAACCGGCCGACCGTGCGGATGCCGCAGTCGCGCGCGAACTCGGCCTCCTCGCGCGGCAGTCCGGCGATCTCGTCCAGCTTCCCGACGGGCACCGGCTCGCCGGGCAGGAGGCAGTGCACCGCCCCCACCCCGACGGCCGTGTCCGCGCTGCTGCCCGTGTCCGTCGTCGTCATCCCCGGCCCGTCCGTACGTGGTCCGCGAGGAGCAGCTGGCTGATCTCCGTGCTGCCCTCGATGATCTCCATGAGTTTGGCGTCGCGGTAGGCCCGCGCCACCGGGTGGCCGTCGCGGGCGCCGCGGGAGGCCAGCACCTGGACGGCCGTGGCGGCGCCCCGGGTGGCTTCCCGGGAGGCGACGTACTTGGCGACGACGGCCTGGGTGCCCAGCTCCGGCCGGTTCTCGTCCCAGCAGGCGCTGGCGTGCTCGCAGCACCGGAGGGCGACCTGCTCGGCGACGGCCAGTTCGGCCAGGTGCCGGGCGACGAGCTGGTGGTCGGCGAGCGGCTTGCCGAACTGTTCCCGGGTGCGGGTGTGCGCCGCCGTGCTGTCCAGGCACGCGCGCAGGATGCCCGCGCAGCCCCAGGCGACCGAGAGCCGCCCGTAGGTGAGCGCGGCGGTGGCGAGCAGGGCGACCGGCAGGCCGGCGCCGGACAGCAGGTGGCCGGCCGGTACGCGGACGCCGTCGAGGTCCACGTCGGCGTGGCCGGCGGCCCGGCAGCCCATCGGGTCCGGCACCCGGTCGATCCGTACGCCCGGGGCGTCGGCGGGCACCACGACGACGGCGGCCCCGTCCCCGTGGGTCCCGAAGACCACCAGCAGGCTCGCGTAGGCGGCGCCGGTCACCCAGACCTTCGCGCCGGTGACGTGCACGGTGTCACCGTCCCGGCGGATCTCCGTGCGCATCGCCGACAGGTCGCTGCCCGCGCCGCTCTCGGAGAACGCGACGCCGGCCGTCTCTCCCCCGGTGAGCCGGGGCAGGAACGTGCCGCGCTGCGCGGCGGTGCCGAAGCGCTGCACGGTCCAGGCGGCCATGCCCTGCGAGGTCATCAGGGACCGCAGGGAACCGCACAGGGACCCGGCGTGCGCGGTCAGTTCGCCGTTGGCCCGGCTGTCCAGGCCCAGGCCGCCGTGTTCCGCGGCGACCTGGGCGCACAGCAGGCCGCGCCGGGACGCCTCCCGTACCGTCTCCCCGGGAATCCGGCCGGCCAGGTCCCACTCCTCGGCGCGGTCGCCGACGAGGTCGCCGAGCGCGGTGCGGGCGTCCGCGGTCGCCTGTGCCGTCACTGCCCCGCCGCTCCTTCGCCGCGCAGCCGCCGCACCAGGGCGGTGATGGCCGGCACGGTACGGAAGTTGTCCAGGGTCAGGTCGTCGCCCTCGACGGTGACCTGGAACTCCTGCTCGACGTGCTGGAGCAGTTCCAGGGAGAACAGCGAGGAGAACGCTCCGGAGGCGAACAGGTCCTGGTCCACGGCCCAGTCACCGCCGGTACGGGAGCCGAGGAACGCCACCAGGCGCTGCTGGACGTCTCCGGCGCCGGGCCCGGTCGCCGCGTCGGCCTGGTTGTCGACGGTGGTCATGCGCGCGTTCCTCCGTAGGAGTAGAAGCCGTTGCCGGTCTTGTGGCCGAAGTCGCCGGCCCGCACCTTGTCCAGGAGCAGGTCGCAGGCGAGGTATCCGTCGTCGCCGGTGCGGTCGTGCAGCACCTTGAGGGTGTCGACGATGTTGTCCAGGCCGATCAGGTCCGCGGTGGCCAGCGGCCCCGTACGGTGCCCGAAGCAGCCGGTGAAGACGCGGTCCACGGACTCGGCGGCGGCGCGGCCCTCGGCGACCAGCCGGGCCGCGTCGTTGATCACCCGCATCAGGATGCGGTTGGAGACGAAGCCGGGTCCGTCGCCGACGACGACGGCCTCCCGGTCCAGGGCGCTCAGCAGCCGGTCCAGGGCCGCCATGGCCGCGTCGCCGGTGCGCGGGCCGCGGATCACCTCGACCGCCCGGATCAGGTAGGGCGGGTTCATGAAGTGGGTGCCGACGACGTCCGCCGGGCGCTGGGTGTAGCCCGCCAGCTCGTCGACCGGTACGGCCGAGGTGTTGGAGGCGATCAGCGTGCCGGGGCGTACCGCCGCCGAGACGGCGCCCAGCGCCTCGACCTTGGCGTCGGTGGTCTCGGTGACCGCCTCGACGACGGCCGCCGCGGTGTCCAGCCGCGCGTACGAGGTGCTCAGGGTCAGTTCGCCGTCCGGGCCCTTGGGCAGCTTGCCCAGCAGCCGGGCGTGCCGCAGTTGCCGGCGCACCGTGCCGCGGGCGCGCTCCAACTGCGCATCGGACACGTCGATCAGCAGGACCGGAAGGCCGCGGCCCACGGCGAGCGTGGCCAGCGCGGTGCCCATGACCCCGGCGCCGACTACGGCCAGCCGGCCGTCGCCCCACCCGTCGTCCTGTCCGTCGTCCTGTCCGTCGTCCCTCGTCGTCCCGTCTGTCGTCGCTGTCGTCGCATCGGTGGACACGTCGGTGGTCCCCTCGGTGGTCACTGGGTCAGACGCCTTCCGTCACATCGGTCAACAAGCCCGCGAAGGTGGGGTTCTCGGCGAGGTGGCGTACGGCCTGAAGGGCCCGCCCGCCGTCCAGGCGGGGGTCCAGACCGTGCTCGTCCAGCCACTCCCCCCACAGCCGGCCCTCCACGTCCACCCGCGGCGTGTCCAGATCGTGGGTCTCGTACAGGGCCATCGTCGACAGCACCGGGTCGCCGGTCTCCAGCGCCCGCCGGCCGGCCAGCCGCGCCCACTCGGCGACCGGGACGGGGCGGGTCGGCGCGCCGAGCGCGCCCAGTTCGGCGAAGAGCGCGGCGAACGTGGTGGCCTCCTCGCCGACCAGGTGGTACGCGCGGCCCGCCGAGCCGGGCTCCCGGCCGAGCTGGACGACCGCGCGGGCCACCAGATCGATCGGTGCCACCGGCAGCGGCATGTCGTCCGCCGGGTGGGCGCCGACGGCCAGGCACGCGGCCACCAGCCGCCAGAGCATGTCCAGGTCGTTGCAGGCACCGGTGGCGGTGTCGCCGCCGATCAGGCCGGGGCGGAAGACCCGTACCCGCATCCCGTCCCGTTCGGCCTTGTCCAGGAGGCGTTCGCTGACCCACTTGGAGATGCCGTAGCCGCCTGCCTCGGGGTCCAGGGGCTGCTCCCGGCGCTCCAGCAGCCGGCCTTCGGAGCCGAGGGCCTGGCCGCAGGCGGCGAGGGTGGAGATGTAACTGATGTCGGTGATGCCGTGGCGGCGCATCCAGCCGAGGAGGTGGTACGTGGCCAGGGTGTTGGCCGGGCGCAGCACCTCGTACGGCTCGGTGAAGACGACGTGGGCGCCGCAGTGCACGACGTGGCGGGTGCGGCGGGCCAGTTCGCCGTCACGGTAGGTCTCGCACACCTCGGCGACGTCCCGCAGGTCGCCGGGGACGACGTGGACGCGTTCCGGGTCGGGCTCGGGGAGCCGGAAGCGTGCGGCGGTCTCACGCAGGCGCCGGTGGCCGTGGTCCTCGTCGTCGGCGCGGACCAGGCAGTAGACGCGGCTGTCGCGGTGGCCGGGGTCCTGGAGGAGTTCGTGTAGCAGGAAGGCGCCGACGAAGCCGGTGGCGCCGGTGAGCAGCACGTCGGTGCCGGGCGGGGTGGCGCGCGGGGCGAGGGGCGGGAGTTCGAGGGCGAGGTCGGCGTCGATGAGGGCGGCGTCGGAGGGGTGGGTGCCGGGCGTCTCACCGGTGGTGGGGCCGGTGGCCGTACCACCGGCGGCGCCTTGCGTCTCCGTACGGCCGGACGCGCCGCGGATCGCTTCGGCGACGCGGGTGACGGTGGCCCGGCTGCCGCCGGTGCGGTGGAGGTTGAGCAGAGTGCCGTACCGCTCCTGCACCTCCAGCGTCATCCGCAGGCCGAGCAGGGACGTGCCGCCGAGGGCGCCGAACTCGTCGTGCGGGCCGATGCCGTCGATCCCGAACAGTTCCTCCCAGAGGGCGGCCAGTTCGCCTTCGAGGCCGGTGGGCGCGTCGGCGTGCGCGGCAGCCGCACTGCGGGCCGCGGGCTGTTCGGTGGTGGTGCTGCCCGGCACGGTGAAGACCGAGTCGTCCAGCGCGGAGCAGCGGCGCCGGGTGTACGGGTACGTGGGCAGCGGGACGCGGCGGCCCGTCCCGTCGTCGAGCGCGCGGGCGTCCACCGGGACGCCGTGCAGCCAGGCGTCGGCGAGCGCGGCGGCGATCCGGTCGCCGGGGCCGGCGCCGTCCGCTGCCGGGATCACGTACCGGCCGGGGCCGCTCTCCCCCTCGCCGACGACGATCAGGTAGGCGTCGGCGGGCAGGGCGGCGGGCACGGTGTCGTGCTGCTCGGTACGGCTGCCGAGGGCCGCCAGCAGCGTGGTGCGCACCGCCTCCGCGCGCTCACCGTCCGCCGTGACGGCCAGGACGGGGCGGCGCGTTGCGGCGCGGACCGTACGGGCGGCGGGCGGCCGGGGCAGACGCAGGGCGGCGGCCAGCCGGTCGGGGGCCGCCGTGACCACCCGGCGCTCGGCGAAGTCCTGCCGTCCGACGCGCAGGGTGTGGGCGATGTCCCCGGGCGCCGCGCGGTCCTGGTCGATCTCGTCGGCCAGGCTGCGGGAGAGCGCGTCGAGTTCGGTGCGGGTCCGGGCGGAGAGCTGGAGCCGTACGACGGGCCGGGCGGGCGCGGACGGGCGCACCGGCTCCGGCGGCGGGGCGAGGACGACGCAGGCGTTGGCGCCGCCCAGGCCCATCGAGTTCACCAGCACCCGGCGGCCGGCGTCGGTGCACCGTTCCAGCTCGGTGGGGACGCGGAAGGGGCTGTCGGCGAGCACGCCGGGGTCCCGGGCGTGCTCGAACATCGGGTGCGGCACCAGGTGGCCGGTGCGCACGACGTGGATCGCCTTGATCAGCCCGGCGATGCCGGCGGCCGACCCGGCGTGCCCGATGTTCGCCTTGACCGTGCCGAGCGCGCAGTGGCCGCGGTCGGACGCGCGGGCGCCCGCCGCGCGCAGCCCGTCGATCAGGCCGCGCAGTTCGACCTGGTCGCCCAGGGGCGTGCCGGAGCCGTGCGCCTCGGCGTAGCGCAGGTCCGCCGGGTCGGTCCCGGCCACCGTGAGCGCGGCGGCGACGACCGAGGCCAGGCCGTCCGGACTGGGCGCGGTGAAGCCGGGCCGGCGGGCGCCGTCGTTGCCGACCGCGCTGCCGCCGATCACCGCGAGCACCGGGTCGCCGTCGGCGAGCGCGTCGGCGAGGCGGCGCAGCACGACGACGCCGATGCCGGAGCCCGCGCCGGTGCCGGTGGAGCGGATGTCGAAGGCGCGGCAGAAGCCGTCCTCGGAGAGCACGCCGCCGGGCTGGTACTGGTAGCCGACGGACGGGTACGACAGTCCGCTGCCGCCCGCCAGGGCGATGTCGCACTCCTCCGACAGCAGGCTCAGGACCGCGTAGTGCACGGCGGTCAGCGAGGAGGAGCAGGCGGTCTGCACGGCCAGGGACGGGCCGCGCAGACCGAGCTTGTACGAGACCCGGGGGGCCATGAAGTCGATGCCGCCGCCCAGTTGGGTGGCCAGGTCGTCGAAGGCGGCGGGGCCTTCCGTACGGGCGCGGGCGTACTGGAGCAGCGTGTTGTACGTGCTGTTGCTCGCCCCGGCGAACACGCCGACCTGCGGCCCGTGCTCACCGTTGGGCAGGTGCCCGGCGCGCTCCAGGCCGTCCCGGCAGGCCTCCAGGAAGAGGCGCTGCTGCGGGTCGATCAGCTCGGCCTCGACGGGGGTGTGGCCGAAGAACTCGGCGGCGAACAGCTCCGGGTCGGCGAGCCGGCCGGACCGGGTCACGAAGCCCGGCGCGGCGGCCGTCTCCGGTGACACACCGCAGCGGCGCAGTTCCTCGGCGGGGATGTCGCGGAGCGAGACCACGCCCTTGTCGAGGTTGCTCCAGAACTCCTCCGGGGTGGCGGCCTCCGGGAACCGGCAGCCGACGCCCACCACCGCTACGGCGGTCTCGCTGTTCATCGCGCGGCGGACCCTTCCGGCTGCTGCGGGCCGGCCGCGTCCGCGGTGTCCGTACGGCCGCGGCGGGCGCTGCCGAGCAGCCGGCCGCGGCCGGCCGGGGCCGCCGCGGCGGGGGCCGGCGGCTCGGGCTCGTCCGACGGGTCCAGCAGCCGGGCCTGGGCGCGCACCGTGTCGTGCCGGAACAGCTCGGCGACCTCCAGCTCGCGGCCGGTCCGGTCGGACAGTTCGTCGCTGAGCATCACCAGCAGCATCGAGTTGCCGCCCGCGTCGAAGAAGCCGGTGTCCAGCGGCACCTCGTCGGTGCCCAGGACGTCCCGCCACGCCTGGCGGACGAGCTGGAGCGGGTCCGCGGGTATGGACGCGCTGTCTTCGGGGTTCGCCACGGGGTCCTCCGGGAGGGTTTCGGTGTCAGACACGCCGCGCCGCCGCGGTGTCGAAGAAGTCGCGGGACCGGGCCATGGCCCGGCCGACCTTGTCGTAGGCGTTCTCCGGGTCGGCGAACGGGCCGACCTCGACGCCGATCCAGGCGGCGTCGACGGCGAGCAGTTGGTCGGTGAAGGCGGCCATGTCCGCGACGCCCTCGCCCGGCACCAGGTGCTCGTGGTACGTGCCGTTGGAGTCGGAGTAGTCGACGCTGTTGACCCGGCCGGGCAGCCGTCCCACCTCGGAGGCGGCCACACCGGCGACGACGAGGTGGGAGACGTCGACGTTGGCCCGCAGGGCCGGGGAGGCGACGTCGTCCAGCAGCCGTACGAGGTCGTCGACGTCGGTGACCAGGGAGGTCTCCATCGGCTCGGGCTTGACGCTGAGCGCGATGCCGCGCGCCTCGGCGTAGTCGGCGAGCCGCCGGACCGAGGCGGCGAGCAACTGCCACTGCGCCTCCTCGGGCCACATGGCGCGCCAGAACCAGTCGCCGAGGAGCAGTTTCATGACCTCGCCGCCCAGTTCCCTGGTGAGGTCGACATGGGCTTCGGCGCGCTTGAGGTGGAATTCCCGCACGACGTCGCGGAAATCGCTGAGGCCGAATGCGTGACAGGCCGTCAGGCTGATGGGCAGGCCCACCGCGTCGGCGTCGTCGCGGAATTGCAGCAGCCGTTCCGGCGCCATTTCCATCGCCTCTTCGACGATGCAGATCCATTCGGCGCCCAGTTCGGCGGCGGCCCGCCACGCGTCCTTGCCCTGGTACGGGGAACCGTAGAACGCCTGGTCCACCAGCAGCCCGAGGCTGATTTGACTGGTCATGGATGGTTCCGCTCCTAGTCGGTGCGTGTCCCGCCCGCGGGGCCGGAAGAGCTTCGGTCTTCTTCCGCGGAAAGGACCCGGCGCGACATTCCGTGGTCCGCAGTGGTGGTCGAGCCGTGACGGGCGCACGGTGCGGGTGCGGAGCGGCCTTTCCTGCTTTCTGCCGCGCCGCGCACCGGTGCGCGTGCCGGCCGCTGCCGTTCCGGGCAGGGCACGGTCCGCTCACGGGAGGGAAGGCTGTCGGTGATCCGGTCGGGAGGGGCGGTCCGGGGCCCTACGAGGCGGTGGCCGCCGGGCGGCGTGGTGGTGCGGTACGGCGGCCGGTCGCACACCGGATCGCGCCGTCGAAGCGGGCACCGGTGCCGGGCACCGCGTCCGCTCTCTCGTCGATTGCCATCATTCGCGCCCCCGTCGGCCAACGATCCTGACGACCTTGTTCCGGCCCTGTCGAACACCGGGATGCTAGCACGCGCCGCTGAGCGCACCGTATGGCGAAATGTCGCCTGATGCCGTCGCGTCCGACCACGTAGTCCCAGCTCAGAGGGGGTAGTTGGACGAAGCGACCGAAAGCGGGAGCGGGTGGTCCGAACGGGCCGGACGGGCCGGGCGGACGGCGTGGACAGCACGGCGGCGCACGCCCGGCGGACACGGCGCGGAGCCGTCCGCCCGCGGGCGGCACCGGCGCACCGCACCGGCAACGGCCGCCGGGCGCGCACCGGGTCACGCCCCTCGTCGCCGTCGGCGCCGATGCCCCGAAGTCCGCCGGCCGGCGCGGGGCAGCACACCACGGAGAGGCGTCGCCCAGGGCTCGGGCAGGTGACGGGAACCGGGGCTGCGGAAATGGCCCGGGAATACCTCGCGGCGATTCACCGCACCCGTCGGCCGGACGTGCTGCGGGGAAACGGAGTCCGGCGGCGGAGTGCGTCCAGGGACTCCGGCCACGACCTCCGCCGCCACGCGGCGAGTTGCTACTGTGCGAATGCGGAGCGGCCGCCTGGGCGACTCCGGCCGAAGAGCCCAAGGAGCAGGGGGAATCCATGCCCAGCCGCATCATGCTGAGCCCGGGGGACATAGCGACGCTGGACCTGACGGACCCGCGTACCCACGCCGAGTACGACCTGAGCGAGGTCTGGCGCCACCTGCGCAGGACGCAGCCGTTCTACTGGCACCCCTCCGTCGGCGGAGCACCGGGATTCTGGGTCGTTTCCCGGCACGCGGACGTCTCCGAAATCTACCGGGACGACAAGCGGTTCACGTCCGAGAAGGGAAATGTCCTCACCACGCTGCTGATGGGCGGGGATTCCGCCGCGGGCATGATGGCCGCGGTGACGGACGGACCGCGGCACGCCGACATCCGCAAGATTCTGCTCAAGGCGTTCTCGCCGCGCGCGCTGGAAGGCGTGGTGGACCACATCCGGCAGTCCACCCGCGCACTGCTCCGCGACGCGGTGGCCCGCGAGGAGTGCGACTTCGCCCGGGACGTCGCGGCGGACATCCCGCTCACCGCGATCTGCGACCTGATGGGCGTGCCCGAGGCGGACCGCGCGAAGGTGCTGGAGCTGACCGCGACGGCCCTCGGCAACGACGGCGCCGCCCAGTCGCCCGTCGCGGCCTGGCAGGCGCGCAACGACATCCTGGCGTACTTCGGCACGCTGGCCGAGGAGCGGCGCAGGAACCCGGGTGACGACGCGGTCAGCGTGCTGGCCACCGGTCTCATCGAGGGCCGGCCGCTGACCATGGACGAGATCGTGGTCAACTGCTACAGCCTGATCATCGGCGGTGACGAGACCAGCCGGATGTCGATGACCGGCGGGGTGCTCGCCCTCGTCGAACACCCCGCCCAGTGGCGGGCCCTGAAGAGCGGCGAGGCGGACATCGCCACCGCCGTCGACGAGATCCTGCGCTGGACGACGCCCGCGCTGCACTTCGGCCGTACGGCCCTGGAGGACGTCCCGGTCGGCGGGCAGGGGCAGGTGATCAGGGCCGGGGACGTCGTCACGCTGTGGAGCGACTCGGCCAACATGGACGAGGAGGTCTTCGACGCCCCGGAGCGGTTCCTGCTCGGCCGCACCCCCAACAAGCACCTGTCCTTCGGGTACGGCCCGCACTTCTGCCTCGGCGCCTACCTCGGCCGGGCGGAGATCGCCGCCATGCTGACCGGTCTGCGCGAGCTCGTCGCCTCGGTGGAACTGCGCGGCGACACCCGCCGCAACTACTCCAACCTGCTGAGCGGCGTCACGAGCCTGCCGGTGGCCCTGCGGGCGGAGTGAGACCGGGGACGGGCGGAGTACTTCCGCCTGCCGGGAGACGAAGCGCGACGACCGGGCCCTCGGCCTTGCGGCCGGGTGCCCGGTCGTCGCGGACAGTCGTTTACGGGAAATATGCGATTGTCGAAGCAGTGAATTGCGCTGCATTGCGCTGCACCGGAAGGGCGGAATCTCGCCCTTCCGGCGAAGCAGGTGAAGCGAATGAAACGCGCTGAATCCGACTAAGCGTGCAAGGCGCGGAAAACCCGGCTCAGCCGTCGACGCGGACCGGCAGCGACTCGATCCCGTACACGATCGACAGCTTGCGGAACGCCAGTTCCTCGGGCCGCACCGCGAGGCGCATGGCGGGGAAGCGCCGCACCAGCGCCGGGTAGGCGGCGCGCAGCTCCATCTTGGCCAGCTCGGCGCCGACGCAGCGGTGGATGCCGTAGCCGAAGGCGAGGTGCGAGGGCACGTTGCGGGACGGGTCGAAGCGCTCCATGTCGGGGCCCAGCTTGCCGTCCCGGTCGGCACCGCTCAGCGAGCACAGCACCACGTCGCCCTTGGCGATCGGCACGCCGGCGATCTCCAGGTCCTCGCGCGCGAACCGGGGGAAGGCCACCTGCACGACGGTGAGGTAGCGCAGCAGCTCCTCCACGTAGCGGTCGGCCGCCTCGTCGCCGTCCTTGAGGGCCGCGAAGTGCGAGTCGTCCTGGAGGAGCACCAGGGCGCCCAGCGCGAGCATGCTGGCGGTCGTCTCGAAGCCGCCGGTCAGGACGCCGTCGGCCAGGCCCGCCAGCTCCTCGTCGCTGACCGAGTCGCCGTGTTCCTTGACGATCATGCCGAGCAGGCCGTCGCCCGGGTTCTGCCGCTGCTTCTTGACCACCTCACGGAAATACGAGAGCGATTCCGATATGGCGCCGAAGGAGGCGTTGGCGCCGCTGAAAAGGTCGAAGCGGGCGGCGCTCAGCCGCTCGAAGTCCGCGCGGTCCTCGTACGGAACTCCGAGGAGTTCGCAAATGACCAGCGAGGGAATGGGCAGGGCGAACATCTCCACCAGGTCGACCGGGTCGCCGGAGGCGCCGGCCTTCTCCATGGCGTCCAGCCGCTCCTCCACGATCTCGTGGATACGGGGCGTGAGCCGGTTGAGGCGGCGCATGGTGAATTCGGGCGTCAGCAGACGGCGCAGCCGGGTGTGCACCGGCGGGTCGGCGAAACCGAGGCCGCCGGGGTTCTGGTCGGTGCTGGCGCCGGCCTGCCCGATGAGGTTGGTGAAGTCGGAGCTGAAGGCGTTGCCCTTGCCCAGGACGGCCTTGACCTCGTCGTAACCGGTGACCAGCCACACATTGGCGGCGATCGGCACCGGCAGCTTGCTGATGGGCTCCTTCTCCCGCACCGTGGCCAGCTCGCCCACCGGGTCCAGTCCGTCCCGCCGCAGCGGCATCAACACAGACTCGGGCAAGAAAGACATCCGAGACAGGTCGAAGCCCTTCTTCCGTGTCCTTGCCATATACAGGCGGCCGGCCCAGGCGATGATCCGGGAACGGAGAGTCGTCATGACGCTAATACTGCCTTTCGTCGAGGGGGACGGTCACCCGCCCTCGGCGGGCCCCGGTAAGGGCTGCCGAACGCCGGGACATCCGCTCGGCGTTCGCGGATGTGACGTGCGCCATGGACCGGTCGGCCGCATCCAGCGTGACGAGCTCAGCCTTGTATATGTGTGCGCGTGGTCTTGAGGGCGAGTTTACAAACTGCCATTGCGCGCAATCACGGAACAACCCCTGTTCGCCCCCTAGGGGTTTCCCCGGAGGCGGCCGCGGCGCGGCCCGGTCCGCGCGAACCGGCCCTGCTCGCGGGCCAGTAGGCCGCCGCGCCACGACGCGCCGCCGGGGTCGTGAAGCTGCCGGGCGTCATGGACGAAAGCCAACCGTACGCGGGGTGCGCGGCCCACCGTTTCCGTCACGGGCGAACGAGGCAACCCGCGCACCGTTTCACGCGTCCGCCCCGCCCGGCCGGGGAGGTGGCCGGACACCACCGGGCCCGTCCGACGCCGTACGGCCGCGGAAACCGTACCCGCCCGGCCCCGGCATCGTGCCCGCCCGCCCCCGCGGCCCGGGGCGCCGCCGGGCCCGCTCTCCGGGCGACCGCGCCCGTACGCCCCTTGCGCACAGCCGTGCGCGCGACTCCTGCCCACCCACCACTCCCCCGGTCGGCGGACACGACCCACCGACCGGCGGCCACGCCGCACCACACCCACCCCGCCCAACCCGACATAAAGGACATAAGCCTCAACGCTTGCTACGTTGCCTGTCATGACCGCACCCACGGCGGACGCTCCCCCACCGGGCCTGAGGATGCCCGGACGCCGGGGCACCGAACTGGCCCTCCTCGCCGGCGCCGTCCTGATCAGCGTCTGCGGGTACATCGACGTCGGGCTCGCCCGGCAGAACGCCGTCCCGGGCGACGCCGCGAGCTACGGGGCGGGCCTGGCCGCGCTGGCCCTCCTGGGTCACCTCGCCGTCAGGTTCCGCGCGCCGTACGCCGACCCCCTGCTGCTCCCCATCGCCATCCTGCTGAACGGGCTCGGACTGCTGCTGATCTTCCGGCTCGACCTGGAGACGCCCGCGGACCGGGCCTCCCCCACCCAGCTCGTCTGGTCCGCACTCGGCGTCGGCCTGTTCGCCGCCGTCGTCCTGCTGCTGCGGGACCACCGCACTCTCCAGCGCTACGCCTATGTGTCGGTCGCCGCCGGCCTGGCCCTGATGGTCGTCCCGATCTTCTTCCCCGCCGTGAACGGGGCCAAGATCTGGATCCGGGTGGCGGGCTTCTCCTTCCAGCCCGGCGAGTTCGCGAAGATCCTCATCACCGTCTTCTTCGCCGCGTACCTGGCGGCCAACCGCAACGCCCTCGCCCACACGGGCAAGCGGATGTGGAAGCTCCAGTTCCCCACCGGCCGGGTGCTCGGCCCGGTCGTCGCCGTCTGGCTGGTCAGCGTCGGCGTCCTGGTCCTCGAACGCGACCTGGGCACCTCGCTCCTCTTCTTCGGCGTCTTCGTCGTCCTGCTGTACGTGGCCACCGGCCGCACCGGCTGGATCGCGGTGGGCCTGCTGCTCGCCGCCGCCGGTGCCGCCGCCGTCGGTGTCCTCGAACCGCATGTGCACAGCCGGGTCGCGGACTGGCTGCACCCGTTCGCGAGCATCACGGCGGGCCGGGGCGCGAGCCAGCTCGCCCAGTCGCTGTTCGCCTTCGCCGCCGGCGGTCTGCTCGGCACCGGCCTGGGCGAGGGCCACTCCGCCCTCATCGGCTTCGCCATGAAGTCGGACTTCATCCTGGCCACCTACGGCGAGGAACTGGGCCTGACCGGCCTCACCGCCCTCTTCCTCCTCTACGCGCTCCTGGTGGCCCGCGGCTTCCGGGCCGGACTGGCGCTGCGCGACCCGTTCGGCCGGCTGCTGGCCGTGGGCCTCGCCTCCCTCCTGGCCGTCCAGGTCTTCGTCATCGCGGGCGGCGTGATGGGCCTGATCCCGCTGACCGGCATGGCGATGCCGTTCCTCGCCCAGGGCGGCTCGTCCGTCGTCACCAACTGGGTCATCGTGGCGCTGCTCATCCGGGTCAGCGACAGCGCCCGCAGACCGCACCCGGACGCCACGGAGACCGGGGTGATCGCGGCGGCGGGCCCCGCAGGCGCCCGGACCGGCGCCTCCGCCCCACCGTGCGAGGAGGACGACCTCCCGTACGGATACGGATACAGGGGCGGCGGCGGAGCCGAGGACGACCGCGACGACACCCCCGACGCCCCCGATGACCAAGACGCCTCCGACGACCAAGGCAGCCACCGGTGAACCGCTACATCCGCCGCGCCAGCGTCTTCTGCCTGATCCTGCTCGTGGCGCTGCTCCTGAACGCCGCCCGCGTCCAGGTCTTCGAGGCCGGGCGCTACGACGACAATCCCGCCAACCGGCGCGCCGCGCTGGCCCGTTACAGCCAGCCGCGCGGGGACATCCTCGTCGACGGCGAGCCGGTGACCGGCTCGCGCGACAGCGGCGGACAGCTACGGTACGAGCGGACGTACGCCGAGGGGCCGCTGTACGCGCCCGTCACCGGCTATGCCTCCCAGGTCTACGGCACCTCGCTGCTGGAGAACGCCGAGGACGACGTACTGTCCGGCACCGACCCGCAGCTCGCGCCGGTCCCGCTGTGGACCGACATCAGCCGCGCGCAGCAGCCGGGCGGGGACGTGGTCAGCACGGTCGACGCGGCGGTGCAGCAGGCCGGGTTCGAGGGGCTGGGCGGCAAGAAGGGCGCGGTGGCCGCCGTGCAGCCGCGCACCGGCAAGATCCTCGCGCTGGTCAGCACGCCGTCGTACGACCCGAACGACCTGTCCGGCACCGAGCGGTCCGTGGCCGACACCTGGAACCGGCTCAACCGGAGCGACCGCCAGCCGATGATCAACCGGGCCCTGAAGCAGACGTACCCGCCGGGCTCCACCTTCAAGGTGGTCACGGCCGCGGCGGCGCTGGACCACCGGAAGGTCACCGACATCGACGCGGCCACCGGCGCTCCGGACCCGTACACCCTTCCGGGGACGTCGACCCGGCTCACCAACGAGGCGGGCGGCTGCGCGAACGCGTCGCTGCGGCACGCCTTCGAGGTCTCCTGCAACACCGTCTTCGCCCGCCTGGGCGTGGCCGTCGGTCTGGACGGCATGGCCGGGACCGCGGAGAAGTTCGGCTTCAACGACGCGGACCTGAAGATCCCCTCCACCGCGGCCCGCAGCGTCTTCGACACCGACATGGACGACGCGCAGCTGGCCCTCTCGGCCATCGGCCAGTACGACACGACGGCCACCCCGCTCCAGATGGCGATGGTCGCCGCGGCCGTGGCCAACGACGGCGAGGTCAGATCCCCCTATCTGGTGGACAAGGTGACCGACGCGCACGGCGCCACGGTCTCCGTCACCCGGCAGAAGACCTTGCACCGGGCCATGAGCCGCGGCACCGCGCGGCACCTCCAGGAGATGATGACCGGCGTGGTCACGCGGGGTACCGGCACCGGCGCCGCGATCGACGGCGCCACGGTCGGCGGCAAGACCGGCACCGCCCAGCACGGGGTGGACAACAAGGGCACGCCGTACGCCTGGTTCGTCTCCTGGGCGAAGAAGGACGGCGCGGCCGACCCGGCGGTGGCCGTGGCGGTGGTCGTCGAGGACGCGGCCGCCGACCGCGCGGACATCAGCGGCGGCGGCAGCGCGGCGCCGATCGCCCGCGCGGTGATGCGGGCCGCGCTACGGTGACGTACCGGGGGCGTACGGGAACGCACGGGAGCGCGCGGAAAGCCGAAGCCACGATGCGCAGGGGGACGCATGGGACAGCCGGGACACGCACGTCCAGGACAGCCGGGACACCGACAGCGGGCCGGTGACCGGGCCCTCCTGACGCTCACCGAGGTGGAGGCGCTGGCCCGCCGGGCCCACGAGGGGCAGACGGACAAGGCCGGCCGCCCGTACGCGGAGCACCTCGCGGCGGTGGCCGCGGGCGTACGGGCGCGCGGCGGCAGCGACGAGCAGGTTGCCGCGGCCTGGCTGCACGACGCGGTCGAGGACGGCGCGCTCACGCCCGCGTGGCTGGCCGGCGCCGCGCTCACCGCGCGCACCAAGGCGATGGTCCGCGCGGTGACCAAGCGACCGGGGGAACCGGTCGAGGCGTACACGGCCCGCATCCTGGCCACGCCGGGCGCGCTGCTGATCAAGGAAGCGGACCTGGCGCACAACGCGGACCCGGCGCGGCTCGCGGTGCTGGACGCCGCGACGCGGGAGCGGCTGACCGTGAAGTACCGCCGGGTCCGGGGGCTGCTGGGACTGGCGTGAGGCGCCGCCGGGGTGCCCGGGGCCGGCTCCCGGCGTCGGCGCGAGACGCCACCGGCGCCGCCCGGCCCGCCCCCGGTCCACACCCCGGACACCACCCCCACAAAGCTGCCCCCTACAGCTAGCCTGCCCGCCATGACCACCTCGGAGCCCTCGGACCCCACCGCCCCCACCACTCCCTCGGCCCCTTCAGCCCCCTCGGCCCCCGGAAGCCGGGTCGTCGCGGCCCTCCACGACGCGAGCGTCCGCCGTCTCACCACCGGGCAGGTCATCCTCGACAGCGTCGACTGGACCGTACGCACCGGCGAGCACTGGGCCCTGCTCGGCGCCAACGGCGCGGGCAAGACCACCGTCCTGCGGCTGGTCGGCGCGCTGATGTTCCCCACGACCGGTACGGTCGAGGTGCTCGGCCACCGCCTCGGCACCGTCGACGTACGCGAACTGCGCACCGCGATCGGCCTGGTGTCCAGCGCGCAGAAGGTGCCTCAGGACGCGGCCGGCCACACCGTGGTGCTGACCGGTGCGACCGGCACCGTGCAGCCGCTCTGGGGGAAGTACGACGACACCACCCGTGAGCGCGCGCACGAACTGCTGGCCGAGCTGGAGTGCAAGGATCTGGCGGACCGGCCGTACGGTGTGTGTTCCGGCGGCCAGCGGGCCCGTCTCCTCATCGCCCGTGCGCTGATGGCCGACCCGTCGCTGCTCCTCCTGGACGAGCCGTTCAACGCACTCGACCTGCCGTCCCGGGAGGACCTGATCGACACCATGCACCGCTTGGCCGAAGGCCGCCCCGGCCTGTCGACGGTCACCGTCACCCACCACTTGGAGGAGCTCTCCCCCGCCATCGGCCACGCACTGCTGCTGCGCGAGGGCCGCGTGCAGGCACAGGGCCCGGTGGCGGACGTCCTCACCGGCGAGCGCATGACGGCGTGCTTCGGCCGGCCCGTGGAGGTGACCCGCCACGACGGCCGGTGGCTGGCGCGCTCGGGGCTCCGCTGACCGTCCAACTGAGCAGCCTTGACAGCGCGGCGCGGTACGCGGCCGGGCCGCGCTCTCAGGCCGGGTCCCCGTCTTCCCCTTCCTCCCCCCGTGCGATCGTCTCCGTCACCTCACCGGCCCGCGCGCGCTCCTCCTCCGCGAAGCGCTCCGCGTCGAGCCGTTCGGCCAGTTCCTCGTCCTGGGCCATCAGCTGATCCAGGTTGGAGTCACCGAGGTCGAAGACGCCCATGTCCACGTACGCGCGCTGGAGGCGTTCGCCCCACAGGCCGATGTCCTTGACGCACGGGACGATGCGGCTGAAGAGCAGTTTGCGGAAGAGGTGGAGGAATTCCGAGTTCTCGGTGAGGTCGGCGGCTTCCCGGCGGGGGACGCCGAAGTTCTCCAGGACTTCCAGGCCGCGCAGCCGGTCGCGCATCAAGTAGCAGCCCTCGATGACGAATTCCTCGCGTTCGCGCAGTTCGGCGTCGGAGAGCTGCTTGTAGTAGTCGCGCAGTGCCAGCCGCCCGAAGGCGACGTGCCGGGCCTCGTCCTGCATGACATAGGTCAGGATCTGCCGGGGGAGCGGCTGGGTGGTGGTGTCGCGGATCATGCCGAAGGCGGCCAGCGCGAGGCCCTCGATCAGTACCTGCATCCCGAGGTAGGGCATGTCCCAGCGGGAGTCCCTGAGGGTGTCGCCCAGGAGCGCCTGGAGGTTGTCGTTGACCGGGTAGAGCATCCCGATCTTGTCCTTGAGGAAACGGCTGTAGATCTCGGCGTGCCGGGCCTCGTCCATGGTCTGGGTCGCGGAGTAGAACTTCGCGTCGAGGTCGGGGACGGTCTCCACGATCCGCGCGGCGCAGACCATCGCGCCCTGCTCACCGTGCAGGAACTGGCTGAACTGCCAGGCCGCGTAGTGCTGCCGCAGTTCACCGCGTTCCTTGTCCGACATCCGGTCCCAGTACGGCGTGCCGTACAGGGAAACCGATTCGTCCGGGGTACCGAGCGGGTCGTACGGGTCCACCTCCTGCGCCCAGTCGATGCGCAGGCCGGCGTCCCACTGCTTGTCCTTGCCCTTCTGGTAGAGGGCCAGCAGCCGCTCGCGGCCGTCGTCGTACTCCCAGCTCAGACGGGCCGGACTGCCCGCCGGTACGGTCCACCGCTCCGCGCCCGGGTCCTGTGTGTACAGCTCGCGGCTCGACACCTGTGCCTCCTCGCTTCGCTTCCCGGCCCCCGTACCGGAGACGGTCGTTGGCAGGCTCACACGGACTTACCGGCGGGTCAACAATTCGCGCGCAGGGGATTGACGGGCTTGCTGACAAGCAGTCTCATAAGACGTGACCGCGGGTAACCCACGAGCGAGGTAGCCACAGCCATGACGACCGTGACGACAGCGAACACCGTGACGGAGCCGGACGTCCTCCGGGACGCCCTCGGGCTGCTCAAGGACCGCGAGCAGGTGGCGGAACGACTGCTCGACTCCTCCGCGAAGCACTCCTTCGACCCGGACACCGAACTCGACTGGGACGCCCCCCTGGAAGAGGGCAAGTGGTTCTGGCCGCCGGAGCTGGTGTCCCTCTACGACACCCCGATGTGGAAGAAGATGTCCGAGGAGCAGCGGATGGAGCTGTCCCGGCACGAGGCCGCCTCCCTGGCCTCGCTGGGCATCTGGTTCGAGATCATCCTGATGCAGCTACTGGTACGGCACATCTACGACAAGTCCGTCACCAGCGCACACGTCCGCTATGCCCTGACCGAGATAGCCGACGAGTGCCGGCACTCGAAGATGTTCGCGCGCATGATCCAGAAGGGCGAGGCGCCCGCGTACCCCGTCTCCCGCCTCAACCACAATCTCGCGCGCATCCTCAAGACGGTCTCCACGACGCCCGGTTCGTTCGCCTGCACGCTGCTCGGCGAGGAGATCCTGGACTGGATGCAGCGGCTGACCTTCCCGGACGAGCGGGTCCAGACGATCGTGCGCGGCGTCACCCGCATCCACGTCGTCGAGGAGGCCCGTCACGTCCGGTACGCCCGCGAGGAACTGCGCCGCCAGATGGTCACCGCGCCGCGCTGGGAGCAGGAACTGACCCGCGTCAGCTGCGGCGAGGCGGCCCGCGTCTTCTCCATCGCCTTCGTCAACCCGCAGGTCTACACGAACGTCGGGCTGGACCGGCGGGAGGCGGTCGCCCAGGTGAAGGCCAGCGGCCACCGCCGCGAGGTGATGCAGTCCGGCGCGGGCCGGCTGACGGAGTTCCTCGACGACATCGGCGTCCTGCGCGGCGTGGGCCGCAAGCTCTGGAAGAGTTCGGGGCTGCTGGCGTAACCGCCGGACCGCGGCGGCGATTCGGGCCGGAGCGCCCGGCGCCGCACCGGCGTGCCCCGGGTCCGGTGCGGGCCCGGGGCGCACCGGCGCGACGCGGACCGCGCACGCGGACGCACCCGGCCCCCCGTACCCGCCCCGGCGCTTTCCCCGCAGGCCGGTTACGCTGCTGGAATGAACGGCAGCGGCACCGCCCCAGCAGTACCCCGACCCGCCTACCGCAGGCTCAGCGTCGAGCAGCGCCGCTCCCAACTCCTGACCGCCGCCCTGAGCCTGTTCGCCCAGCGTGCCCCCGAGGACGTGTCGCTGGACGACGTGGCGGCCGCCGCGCAGGTGTCCCGGCCGCTGGTCTACCGCTACTTCCCCGGCGGCAAACAGCAGTTGTACGAGGCCGCCCTGCGCAGCGCGGCCGACATACTGGAGGGCTGCTTCGACGAGCCGGAGGACGGTCCGCTGACCCGACGCCTCGGGCGGGCGCTCGACCGCTATCTGGCGTTCGTCGACGAGCACGACGCGGGGTTCAGCGCCCTCCTCCAGGGCGGCAGCGTCGTCGAGACGGCCCGGACGTCCGCGATCGTCGACGAGGTGCGGCGCACCGCCGCCGAGCAGATCCTGCACCACCTCGGCGCCGCGTCCCCCTCGCCCCGGCTGCGGATGGCGGTCCGTACGTGGATCACGGCCGTCGAGGCCGCCTCCCTGATCTGGCTGGACGAGGACAAGCAGCCCCCGCTGGACGAACTGCGGGACTGGCTCGTCGACCACTTCGTCGCGCTGCTGACCGCGACGGCGGCCACCGACGAGCAGGCCGCGCGGGTGGCGCGGTCGGCGCTGGCGATGGAGACCGCCGAGGGGCCGGTCGGCCGACTGGCCCGGCGCATCCTGCCGATCGTGGCGGACGCGACCCATCTCCTGTGAGCCGAGGCCACTCGGGTCTGCTGTGAGCCGGGGCCACTCGGGCGCGTTTCCGCCCGGACTGGCCTGACCTGCGCTTTCACCGGGCTGTACATCGATGTGAGACTGGTGGGGTGAGAAGCGAGAACACCCCGTTCGTCGGCGGCCCGCTGGACGGGCGGGTGCTGCCGGTCCTCGTCGGCGCGACCGGCCAGCCGCCGAAGACGTACGAGATCCCGGTACCGAACGACGACGGCCGCCCGCCGACGGTGCACCTGTACCGGCGTGCGCCGGGCCGGGTGGGGCGGCTGGGCCTGCCCCGGGGCTGGAAGTACGAGTACGACCCGGCGGGCCGGCCGCCGGGCGGCCCGAAGTGGCCGTGGGCGAAGCGGCGTTGACCGTACGGCGGACGCCCGCCGACCGTACGGCTCGGTAACCCCGGCCACCCACCACTCCACTTGGTCCGGACCATTGACAGTACTGGTCTAGTCCTGTTTGCTGCCTGCCCAGGGGGAGCCGCTTCTGCGCCTCCCTGGCAAGGCCCCACCCCGTAGGGGCGGCCCCCTCCAGCACCTTCGGCATCCGCGTACGTCCCCTCCGTACCGCCGTCGACAAGGAGCCCCCATGCGCCGCAGCCGTACCCGCAGTCCCGGACCCGGCCCGTCCGGGAGACCGCTGACCGCCACCCTCGCCGCCGCGGCCGCCGGTCTCCTCGGCGCCACGGCCCTGTTCGTCACCCCCGCCCAGGCCGGCCCGCCGCCCGCAGCGGCCGCCACCGCCGCACCGGCCGCCCGCACCCAGGCCCTCCCCGAGCACGCCCTCGTCGGCTACCTCCACGCGAGCTTCGCCAACGGCTCCGGGTACACCCGCCTGGCCGACGTCCCGGACAGTTGGGACGTCGTCAACCTCGCCTTCGGCGAGCCGACCTCCGTCACCTCCGGCGACATCCGCTTCTCGCTCTGCCCGAAGACCGAGTGTCCGGGCGTGGAGACCGAGGCCGAGTTCACGGCCGCGGTCAAAACGAAGCAGGCCGCGGGCAAGAAGGTGCAGATCTCGATCGGCGGGCAGAACGGGCAGGTGCGGCTCACCACCACCGCCGCCCGCGACCGGTTCGTCCAGTCGGTCGGCGCGATCATCGACCGGTACGGGCTGGACGGTCTGGACATCGACTTCGAGGGTCACTCCCTCTCACTGGCCACCGGCGACACCGACTTCAAGCACCCGAAGACCCCCTCGATCGTCAACCTGATCTCGGCGGTCAAGACCCTCAAGGCCCGGTACGGCGCCGGGTTCACCCTGACCATGGCGCCGGAGACCTTCTTCGTCCAGCTCGGCTACCAGTTCTACGGTTCGGGGCCCTGGGGCGGCCAGGACCCGCGCGCCGGCGCGTACCTGCCCGTCGTCCACGCCCTGCGGGACGACCTGACCCTGCTGCACGTACAGGACTACAACTCCGGCCCGGTCATGGGCCTGGACAACCAGTACCACTTCATGGGCAGCGCGGACTTCCACATCGCGATGACCGACATGCTGCTGACCGGCTTCCCGGTGGCCGGCAACCAGAACAACGTCTTCCCCGCGCTCAAGCCGTCCCAGGTCGCCATCGGCCTGCCCGCCTCCCCGTACGCGGGCAACGGGTACACCGCCCCCGCCGAGGTCACCAAGGCCCTCAACTGCCTCACCCGGGGCACCGACTGCGGCAGCTACCGGACCCACGGCCGCTGGCCCGGCATGCGCGGCCTGATGACCTGGTCCGTCAACTGGGACCGGTTCGGCAGGTGGGAGTTCCAGAGAAACTTCGACGCGTATTACGGACGCTGACAGCCCCTCAGCAGCACGTCCGTGCCGCCACCGGGCACCGGGACACGCCCCCGGCCGCCGATCGGGTGACCGTACCGCTCCGGTGGCCCCACCCCCACGGCGAAGATACGACCACCGTGGCACGATCCGAACGAACCGGGCGGCGGACCGCGGGTCCGCCGGAGTCGTAGCTGTCCGTCGGAGGTGGGTTCGTGTCGCAGCGGTGCACGTCGGAGCGGTCCGGGCCGGGACGGGCCGGGCACGATCGGTCCGGCCCGGGGCGGCCGGGACCTTGGCGGCCGGGGCCGTCCCGGCTCGTACGGTCGGTCTGCGCGACGGCGCTGGCGGGCGCGGTCGCCCTGGCCCTGCCCGCCGCGCCCGTGCACGCCGTACCGGAACCGGACCCGGCCGCGACCGGAGCCCTGGAACTGCCGGACGGACCGGACACACCGGACGGACCAGCCGCCCCGGATTCACCCGTCGGACCGGACGGACCGGACGGACCCGAGGACCCTGAAGCAACCGACTCCGGCGAGGACCCGTCTCTCCGCCGCCTGCTGACCCGCCTCCAGGACCTGTACCGGCGGACCGAGCAGGCCACCGAGGCGTACAACGCCACCGAGGAGGACCTCAAGGCCCAGCGCAAGGAGTCGCAGGACCTCAACGTCCGGCTGGCCCGGGCCCGGACCCGGCTCGCCGACGGTCAGGCCGACGCGGGACGGCTCGCCCGCCAGCAGTACCAGGGCGGCGCCGCCGCCGGACTCTCCACGTACCTGCGCATGCTGCTCTCCGCCGACCCGCGGGAGGTACTGGAGGAGGGCCACCTCTTCAAGGAGGCGGCCGGCAGCCAGGCCGCCACCGTCGCCCGGCTCACCGGCAACGAGAAGCGGGCCGACGAGCTGGCGAAGGCGGCACGCGCCGCGCTGGACGAGCAGCAGGTGCTCACCGAGCGGCGCCGCCGGCAGCGGGACGCGGTCGAGGGCCGCCTCAAGGAGGTCGAGGAACTGCTCTCCACGCTCTCCGAGGACCAGCTCGCCGAACTGGGCCGGATGGAACAGCAGGGCACGGACGAGGCACAGCGCAGCCTGCTGTCCTCCGGGGAGCTGAGCGGGTCCCGGGCACCGTCGGCGCACGGCGACCGGGCCGTGCGGTACGGCCTCCGGCAGGTCGGCAAGCCGTACGTCTGGGGAGCGCAGGGCCCCGGCTCCTTCGACTGCTCCGGCCTCACCTCGCAGGCATGGTCGCACGCCGGGCGTCCCATCCCGCGCACCAGCCAGGAACAGTGGCGGCGGCTGCCGCACGTACCGCTGCGGGCGCTGCGCCCGGGCGACCTGGTGATCTACTTCCCCGGTGCCACGCACGTCGCGATGTACCTGGGCGACGGCATGGTGGTCCAGGCGCCCCGCCCCGGCGCCCGGGTCAAGGTCTCCCCCGTCGCGTCGAACCCCCTGCTGGGCGCCGTCCGCCCGGACCGCGGCGCTTCGCCCCTGCGCGCCTACGCCCCGCCGCCGCTGCCGGACGACGCGACGGCGGGCAGCGACACGGGCTACGGCTCGGCGACGGGCCCGGCCTGACCGAGCGGGCACGGGCGCAGCACGCCCGTACGCGCCCCCGAGGAGGAACGACGACCCGGACGCGGGCGGGCGAGCGGTTGCACGACGCCTACACCTTTGCAGCCAATCGGTCATCCAGAGGGCACCGTGCGCGCACATTCCCGCCGTGAACTTGCCCCATGGCTTCGAATCCCACAGCTCCCCCGATCGCTGCCCCCGCCGATGCCTCCGCCTCCGTGACCGCCCCCGTACCCGCTCCCGCCAGGCCCGGCGGCCCACTCCTCCGAGGGCTGCCCCGCACCGTCGTCACCCTCGCCACGGGCACCGCCGCAGGCGCCCTGTCCGCCTACATCGCCATCACCGGCGACGGGGACGGCATGACCGTCGACGCCGCTTCCCGCCTGGCCTCCGGCTACCTCCCGTACGCGGTGATCGTCTTCGTGCTCGGCGTCACCGCCCCCGGCGCCGTACACGCCGTGGCCCGGGCGACGCTCTCCCAGGTGATCATGGTCCTGGCCTACTACACGTGGAAGCCGATGATCTCCTTCAGCAGGACCCCCACCATGGCCACGCACTACGCCCAGCAGTGGCTCCTCGTGGCCGTCACTGCCGTCCCACTGGCCGCACTCGCGTCCTACGCACTCCGCAGAGCGCTGAAAACTCTTCTCTGAGAGGAGAAGGCGAGGACGCGCTGCGCGACGTTCTCTTCACCGGCTTCGGCCCGGGGCAGGCACAGGGCGGGGGCGCCGAGGGTTCGCCGGGCGCCCTCGCCCTGTTGCCGGCCAGGGATCCGTCAGGCTCCGGTCACCGAAGCCAGGTACGCCTCCGCCTTCTCCGGCTCGAAGAAGAAGTTGTCGAAGTCCGCCGGGTCGTTGAAGCCGTTCGCGAAGCGGTCGGCGACGGGCTGGAGTTGGCCCGCTGCCCCGATCAGGTTGAGTACGTGCTCGGGCGGCGGCGCCAGCATCGCGCTGGTCCACCTGGTGACGTGCCGGGCGGTCTGCCAGTAGCGGTCGAAGGCGGTCTGCATCCACTCCGCGTCGAAGGGGCGGTCGCCGTGCTCGATGATGGAGGCGAGGTAGGAAGCGGCGCACTTGGACGCCGAGTTGGAGCCCTGGCCGGTGATCGGGTCGTTGGCGACGACGACGTCCGCGACGCCGAGGACCAGGCCGCCGGAGGGGAGCCGGCCGACGGGGTTGCGCACGGTGGGGGCGTACCGCCCGGCCAGGGTGCCGTTGGCGTCGGTCAGCTCGACCTTGGTGGCGCGCGCGTACTCCCAGGGGGTGAAGCGCTCCATGAGTTCCAGGGTCGTCGCCAGGTGCTCGTCGGGGTCCCGCACGCCCGCGAAGACGTCCAGCGGGCCGCCGGGTATGCCCTCCCAGAAGAGGATGTCGGCGCGGCCGGAGTTGGTCAGCGTCGGCATGATGAACAGCTCGCCGACGCCCGGTACGAGGTTGCAGCGCACCGCGTCGAAGTCGGGGTGCTCGGGGCGGGGGGCCAGGCCGTGCACGTACGCGACGGACAGCGCGCGCTGCGGGGCGTCGTAGGGGGAACGGGAGGCGTCCCGGCCGAACATCGACACCAGTTCGCCCTTGCCGGCGGAGACCAGCGTCAGGTCGTAGCGGCTCGCGAAGAAGTCGAGGTCGGAGACGGCGGCGCCGTGGATGACCAACTGCCCGCCGCGCTGTGCGAAGGTCTCCATCCAGCCGGCCATCTTCAGGCGCTGGTCGACGGACTGGGCGTAGCCGTCCAGCTTGCCGACCCAGTCGACGGCGCGCTGGGTGCCGCCGGGCTCCGCGTGGCTTCCGGGGGCGGCCACCGAGACGCCGAGGCCCTCGATGCGCGGGGCCTGGCTCTCCCAGAAGTTCAGCGCCAGGTCGCGCTCGTGCTGGAGCGCGGTGTGGAACATGCACTGCGTGGACATGACCCGGCCGGAGCGGATCTCGTCCGCGGTGCGGTTGGACATGAGGGTGACCTCATAGCCCTGGGCCTGGAGCCCGAGGGCGAGCTGGAGACCGGACTGGCCGGCTCCGACGATGAGTATCTTCCGCATGGTGGTGCTCTCTTCCCAGATACGGGGGGCGGCGGTACGGGGGCGGCTCGGGGGCTATTCGGGAGTGGCTTCGAGGGCGTGGGCGACGAGGGCGAGCAGCGACTCGACGACCGTGATCCGCCGACGCGCGTCCATGACCACGACGGGCACGTGCGGCGGCACGGTCAGCGCCTCGCGCACGTCCTCGACGGCGTACGCGGCCGTCCCCTCGAAGTGGTTGACGGCGACGATGTACGGCAGGCCGCAGCTCTCGAAGTAGTCGAGCGCGGGGAAGCAGTCGTCCAGCCGGCGGGTGTCGGCCATCACGACGGCGCCGATCGCGCCGCGCACCAGGTCGTCCCACATGAACCAGAACCGCTGCTGCCCCGGCGTACCGAACAGGTACAGCACCAGGTCGGAGTCGAGGGTGATCCGCCCGAAGTCCATCGCGACCGTGGTGGTGGTCTTGTGCGGGGTGGCGGACAGATCGTCCGTCCCCTCGCTGGCCTGCGTCATCACCGCTTCGGTCTGCAGGGGGGTGATCTCCGAGACCGAGCCCACGAACGTCGTCTTGCCCACGCCGAAGCCGCCCGCCACCACGATCTTGGTCGCGATGGGGGCGCGGGAACGATCCGTCTGCCAGCTCTGCAGCCCCGCCTCGTCGTCGACGGCGGGCGCCCCGGCCCCGGCGGATTCACGCGGCGCTCCGGCCACCCCGGCCGTACCGGCCGTCATCGTGTCAGAGCCTGCGAAGTCCACCCAACACCCTTTCGAGCAGCGCGCGGTCCGGCCGGCCGGTGCCGTGCCCGGTGCCGTAGACGCGGATCTTTCCTTGGTCGGCGAGGTCGCTGAGCAGGACGCGGACCACGCCCAGCGGCATCTTGAGCAGCGCGGAGATCTCCGCCACCGAACGCATCCGGCGGCACAGCTCCACGATCGCCCGCATCTCCGGCATCACCCGGTCGCCCCAGCCGCCGGACGTCAGCTCCCGCCGCTCCTCGGGAGCGTCCAGCGCCGCCACGAACGTCTCCACGAGCAGGACGTGGCCGAAGCGGGTGCGCCCGCCGGTCAGCGAGTACGGGCGCACGCGCGAGGGTTTCCGGTCCCCGCCGCGTACCGGGAGCTGGGGTGCGGTGCTCACTGGGCGCTCTCCATCGACTTGCGCAGCTCGCTGCGGAGTTCGGGGGTCAGGACGTGGCCGGCCCGGCCGACGAACAGCGCCATGTGGTAGGCGATGACGCTCATGTCGCAGTCCGGCGTGGCGTGCACCCCGAGCAGCGAGCCGTCGCTGACCGACATGACGAAGAGGCTGCCCTCCTCCATCGCGACCATGGTCTGCTTGACCGTTCCGCCGTCCATCAGCCTGGCGGCACCCGTGGTGAGGCTGCCCAGCCCGGAGACGATGGTCGCCAGGTCCGCGCTGGACCCGCGGGGACCCGCCGGGGCACCGGGCCGTCCGGCCGGGGCGGCCGCCGCGGCCGCTCCCGGGTCGGAGGAGAGCAGCAGCAGCCCGTCGGAGGAGACCACGGCCACCGAGCGGATGCCCGGCACCTCGTCGACCAGGTTGGTCAGCAACCAGTGCAGATTCCGTGCCTCACTGCTCAGTCCGTAAGCAGTCGGCGCTTGCGCCTTCAATCGCGTGCCTCCTCGACAACGTGGCTCTGTCCCGGGGCCCCCGCTCCGTCGGTGTCCGTCTGTGGGATGGTCTGCTCCGCTGTACGTTCCGCGATCTCGGCCTCGACGTCGCGCCGGCCGTCCCGCGCCCCCTGCTGGAAGCCGCCGAGCCGGGCCCGCAGCGACTCGGCGGTGGCCGCCGCGTTGCCCGTACGGGGGGTGGCGGGCGGCTTCCGCGCCACGATGCGCGGTGTGCGCTTGGGCAGGCCCTGGTCGGTCAACCGGGGCCGGCGCGGTGCGTCGGCGCTCTCGTCCTCGGCGGGTGCGGCGCCGGGCCGGGCGTGCTCGCCGGTTCCGGTGGCGTACGGGACAGCCGTGCCGGGGCCGCCGGTCGTGTCCGAGGCCGGGGCCGCGACGCCGGAAGGTGCCGCTCCGGGCGCCTGGGGCGCCGCTTCCGCGGGCCGGTCGTGCTCCGCGGTCTCCTTGGCGTACGGGCCGGGCGACCGCGGACCGTACGGGCTGGTCGCGGGCGCCTGGGCGTCGCCCGCCACAGGGTCGTCACCCGGTGCGGTGCCTGCGGGCGCCTCGGGACCGGCGGGCACACCGGTGCCGATGGACGCCTCGGGACCGGTGCTCGAACCG
Source organism: Streptomyces sp. NPDC026394 (assembly GCF_055567735.1). NCBI lineage: Bacteria > Bacillati > Actinomycetota > Actinomycetes > Kitasatosporales > Streptomycetaceae > Streptomyces > Streptomyces sp. NPDC026394. Next base: position 409,266 of record NZ_JBVHPX010000001.1, on the reverse strand, counting down.
GTGCCCGCGGGCGCCTCGGGCGTGGCCGCCCCCACCGCGCGTTCCGCCGCCTCGACCAAGGGGTCGTCCGCGTTCGCGCCCGTGCCGGCGTGCGGCCGCCCGGCGTCCCTACCGCCCTGTTCCAGGCGCGGCAGCCGCGTCTGGAGCGTGTTGGAGTTGGCCTCGGCGACCGAGCCCGGCAGGTTCTGGACGGCCTCGCCGGGCGGCGGAGGCGCGACGGAGCCCGGCGCGGGGCGGGTGGGCAGGATGGCGGCGGGCAGCACGACGACGGCCGTGATCCCGCCCTGCTTCTGGTCGCGCAGTTGTACGCGTACACCGTGGCGGGCGGCGAGCCGTACGACGACGTACAGGCCGAGGCCCAGCGTCTCGTCCGCCGTGTCCAGGCTGTCGCCGCTCCCGGACCCGTCCGCGAGGCGGCCGTTCAGCTCCGCCAGCCGGTCCGCGGTCATCCCTATGCCCTCGTCCTGCACGGAGAGCATGACCTCGCCGCTCTCCAGCAGCCAGCCGGACAGCTCGACATGGGCGTCCGGCGGGGAGAACGCGGTGGCGTTCTCCAGGAGTTCCGCGACGAGGTGGCTGATGTCGTCGGCGGCGAACCCGGCGACCTGGGAGTGCGGCGGCAGCGACTGGACGCGCACCCGCTCGTACTGCTCGATCTCGCTGATCGACGCGCGCAGCACGTCCAGCAGCGGCACCGGCCCCGGCTGCCCGGCGCTGTGCTCCGTACCGGCCAGGACCAGCAGGTTCTCGCTGTTGCGCCGCATCCGGGCGGCGAAGTGGTCCAGCTTGAAGAGGGTCTCCAGGCGGTCCGGGTCCTGTTCCTTCTGCTCCAGCGACTCGATGACGGTCAGCTGGCGCTCGACGAGGTTCAGGGTGCGCAGCGCGAGGTTGACGAACCGGCCGTGCACACCGGTGCGCAGGGCCGCCATCCGCTCGGTGAGGTCCGCGACCTCCTGGCGCAGCGACTCCCGCTCCTCCTGGAGCACCTCGCGCTCGGCGGCCAGCCGCTTGCGCCCGCCGACCAGCCGGGCGCGTTCGCCCTCCAGTTCGGCGGCCCGGCGGGCGGCCTCGCCCACCTGGGCGTGCAGGGCGTTGACGGACCGTACGGCGTCGGCGAACTCGTCGTTGCGGCCCTTGAAGGTGACCGGCGGCTCGCCCGCCGGGTCGGCCGCCACCCGCCCGGCGCCCAACCGCAGCGCCGCGAGCGGCCGGGTCACCGAGCGCCATGCGGAGACGCTGGCGCCGACCGCCAGCAGCAGGCAGACGCCGACCAGGGCGATACGGATCTCCATCGCCGTCACGTCGTCGTCGCGCAGCGCGCTCAGCCGGTCGATGTCGGCGGTGGCCATCGACGCCTCGACGCCGCGCATCAGGCCGATCCGGGCGGTGAGCGCGGTCTTCACGCGGGCGCTGCTCAGCCGCTGGTCGTCGGCGTCCAGGCGGGGCTGGTCGGTGAGCTTGGCGAGGTAGCTGTCGGCGGTGTTCACGTCGCCGCCGTTGACGGTGCGGTCGTAGGCGTCCCGGGCCTTGGTGCTCGCGGACTGCTTGAACGCGGCCAGCGCGGCCCGTTCCCGTACGTACGCCTGCTGTGCGGCGGCGGTCAGCCGGGCCTGCGGACCGCCGGCGGCGAGGGCCGGGACGAGCAGGGCGCGGGTCGCGGCGGCCTGGTCGGTGGCGCGGCCGAGCTGCGGCAGGGCCCGTACGTCCGGGGCGACGTCGCTCGCGCGGGCGGGCAGGTCGCGGGCGATGGCGTCGGAGAGCGCGCCGAGCGCCTGGACGGCGGCCGTGTAGGCGCCGAAGGTCTCGGTGACCTGGCCCGGCCCGGACAGCGCCTTCTGGCGGGTCTGCGGCAGCGCGGCGAGGAGCTTGTCGGCCGCCCGGTACGTCTCGGTGGCGCCGGCGGCGCCGTGGGACGCGGCCCGCAGTTCGGCGATCTGCCGGTCCACCCGGGCCCGCTGGGCCTCCGGGAGCCCGGCGCCGCCGGACTTGGCGGAGCGGCCGCCCGCGACGTACTCGGTCATCGCGTCGCGCTCGTCGGCCAGGGAGTGGGCGAGGGTGACCGCGTGCGCGTTCAGGCCGGCCAGGTCGACCAGCTGCTGGGAGTCGTGGACGTCGTCCAGGGCGGAGACGACGGCGGGCGCGCCGGCCCCGAGGACGGCGAGCGCGGCGACGGCCACGGCGCCCACGAGCCGGTTGCGCACGCGCGCGCGCCGGCCGGCCGGGGCGGGAGCGGGGGCAGGGACGGTGGAGGCAGGGACCGCCGGGGCCTTCTTCGGGGCGTTCCCGGGGTGGTTGTCAGGGGTGCGCGCCGGGCCGGCCGTGTCGGTCATGGCGTCGGTCACAGGGGGCGTCGTGGCCGTCCCGGGAGGCGCACCGGCCCCCGGCGGCACGCCCGGTCCCGCGCCCGGCGCCGTACCCGAGAACGAACCGGCCGGTGTTCCCGGCCCGACCGCGCCGTCCCGAAGCCGCTTCTTCCGCACCGCTGCTCGCATTCCTGTCTCGCCTGCCCACACCGTGTGGTCCCGCGGACCCGGTTCGCTCTCGCTCGCGGCGCGTACCTGTGCGAAAACCGCAGCGATTCACACGTCCGCGAGGGAAGCAGCCCGGCTCTGCGCGTCGCGACGAGTGAGCTGGCGCCTCCCATGATCCGGGCCACGACCATTCCACCGGCATCGCGCAGCGGCCCGGCAACGTACACCCGGCCACTCGAATGAGTGAACATCAATCGGAAGTTGACCATCAACTTCCGATCACGGCCGCTCCGGGATGCAACCTCGCGCAACCCCCGAGCGGGTTTGGAGAACCGTGCGGCTCCTGGAAAGATGCCCGCCCGCACCCCGGGAGACCGCGATTTTCAGCCCCACCTCACGCCTCTGACCTGCTGATACACCCCGGAGCCCGGCGAAGTCCGCACACCGCGGGAAACCGGACGCGCTGCGGCAGACTTGCCGCCATGCGCATCGAACTGGCCACCGAGCCGGGAGACCCCCAACACCCGAACGAGGACTACGCGTCCGTCGCCCTGCCCGCCTCCGGCCAGGGCGGAGTCATGGTCCTCCTGGACGGCGTGACCCCGCCCCCGGACGGGACCGGCTGCACGCACGGGGTGCCGTGGTACACCGCGCGGCTCGGCGGAGCCATGCTCGAACTGTCCGGTTCGTTCCGGGATATGACGCTCCCTGAGGTGCTTTCGGCCGCCATCTCCCGGACGGCCGAAGTTCACCGGTCAGGCTGTGACCTTTCTCACCCCCGCACACCGCAGGCAACCGTGGTGGCCGTCCGGTGGTCGCCGGCCACCGTCGAGTACCTGGTGCTGTCCGATTCCGTCCTGCTCGCCGAGCATCCGGACGGTACGGTACGGCCGATTCTGGACACCCGCCTCGACGAACTGCCGCCCGCCGTGCAGGCCCTGCGCGACACCGTACGGGCCCTGCCACGCGGCTCCGCCGAACGCGTCGCCGCAGGCCGCGAGTACGGAGCGGCCGTGGAAGCGCTGCGCAACGCCGAGGGCGGGTTCTTCACCGCCGCGGCCGACCCGGCGGTGGCGGCGCGCGCGGTCACCGGCTCCCTGCCACGCACCGGAGTACGGGCGCTGACCGCGCTCAGTGACGGCGCGTCACGATGGGTCGAGGTATTCGGCGAAGGCACGTGGGCGGACTGCTTCGCGGTGGTGCGCAAGGAGGGGCCGCAAGCGCTGGTCGACCGGGTGCGGGCACTGGAGGACACCGATCCGCACGGCGCGCGTTTCCCTCGCGGCAAGTCCCGGGACGACGCGACGGTGGTACTGGTCGAGCCGTGATCCGGCCGGGCGGGGCGGCAGTTGCCGCAGGCCCTGCCGTACGGCTGGAAAGGGCCTGTCACGGTGGGCGCCGTCCGGCCTAGCTTTGACTACGTGACCAGTTTCGACATCTGGTCACGCAGTCAGGAGGAGCCGTGCAGGCCGACGAACGCGCGGAACGGGGCGAGCGCATCCTGGACGCCGCGTGCGAGCTGCTGCTCGCCTGGGGCTACCGCCGCGTGACCGCCGACGAGATCGCCCGCCGGGCGGACGTCGGCAAAGGCACGGTCTACCTGCACTGGAAGAACAAGGACGCGCTGCTGCTGGCCGTGGTGCTCCGCGCCAAGGCGACGTACCACCGCAGGCAGTTGGACCGGATGCGGACCGACAACCGCTGCATCCTGCCCAGCCGGGCGCTGCGCGGGTCCCTCCTGGACTTCATGGACGACCCGGTGCTGCGCGCCCTCCACCTCGACGACTCCGACATCCTCGGGCGCCTGAACGACGTCGCCAAGAAAGAACTCGTGGAACTGATGGAGGCGAGCCACGAGACGCTGCGCTCGCAACTGTCCACCCTGCGCGCCCACGGCCTGGTGCGCGAAGACCTCAGCGTCGACCAGCAGATATACGTCTGCATGGCGACGGTCAACGGTTACGTCCAGGCCGAGGTGCTGCTTCCCGACCGCGCTCCGGGCGCTCCGGAGGAGCGGGCCGACCTGCTGTGCCACACGGTCCGCACCGCGCTGGAGCCGGCCGGCGACCCCGACCCGGAGGCCCTCACCGCGGCGGCCCCCGCCGTCATCACGCGCTACGCGCGTCTGGAGGAGCTGAGCCGACAGGAAGTACGGCGCCGGCTCCGTCCGTGACCCCCGGTCACACCTGATCAGGAGGAGAACGCACGATGACCACATCGCCCGCCGAGTCCCGAGCGGCCACCCCGCCCGACTCCACCGCCTCCCCCTCGACCGCTTCCGCCCCGGCCGCCACCCCTTCGGCCGCCACCCCTTCGGTCACCACCGACGGCACCACACTGCCCTCCTACGTCGGCCTCCACCCGGGCGAGCCGAACCTGATGGAACCGGAACTGCTGGACGACCCGTACACCGGCTACGGCGCACTGCGTGAGCAGGCCCCGCTCGTCCGCGCCCGGTTCCTCGACGACTCGCCCATCTGGCTGGTGACCCGCTTCGACGTGGTGCGCGAGGTGATGCGTGACCCGCGGTTCGTCAACAACCCGACCCTGGTGCCCGGTATCGGCGTGGGCCAGGACCCGCGCGCCCGGCTGATGGAGCTGTTCGGCATCCCCGAGCGCCTGACCCCGTACCTCGCCGACACCATCCTCACCAGCGACCCGCCGGACCACACCCGGCTGCGCCGCCTGGTCTCGCGCGCCTTCACCGCACGCCGTATCCAGGACTTGCGGCCGCGCGTCGAGCGGATCACCGACGAGCTGCTGGAGCAGTTGCCGGGCCACGCCGAGGACGGCGTCGTCGACCTCGTCGAGCACTTCGCGTACCCGCTGCCCATCACGGTCATCTGCGAGCTGGTCGGCATCGACGAGGAGGACCGGACGCTGTGGCGGCGGTTCGGTACCGACCTCGCCTCGCTGAACCCCAAGCGCATCGGCGCCACCATGCCGGAGATGATCGCGCACATCCACGAGGTGATCGACGAGCGGCGCGGTGCCCTGCGGGACGACCTGCTCAGCGGGCTCATCCGGGCGCACGACGACGACGGCGGCCGGCTGAGCGACGTCGAGATGGTCACCATGGTCCTGACCCTGGTGCTGGCCGGTCACGAGACCACCGCCCACCTCATCAGCAACGGCACCCTCGCCCTGCTCACCCACCCCGACCAGCGGCGGCTGCTCGACGAGGACCCGGCGCTGCTGCCGCGCGCGGTCCACGAGCTGATGCGCTGGTGCGGGCCGATCCAGGCCACCCAGTTGCGGTACGCCACCGAGGACACCGAGGTCGCCGGTGTGCAGGTCCGCCAAGGCGACGCCCTGATGTTCAGCCTCGTCGCGGCCAACCACGACCCGCGGCACTACACCGGGCCGGAGCGGCTCGACCTGACGCGGCAGCCGGCCGGCCGCGCCGAGGACCACGTCGGCTTCGGGCACGGGATGCACTACTGCCTGGGTGCCTCCCTCGCCCGGCAGGAGGCCGAGGTGGCCTTCGGCAAGCTGCTCACCCGCTACCCGGACCTGGCCCTCGCCCTCACGCCGGAACGGCTGGAGGAGCAGGAACGCCTGCGGCAGCCCGGCGCCTGGCGCCTGCGGCGGCTGCCGCTGAGGCTGCACGCGGAGAGCTGAGCCGTACGGAGAGCCGGTACGGAGCGTCCTGCACGGAGAGGCGCGCACGGGAAGGCCCGTGCGGGGAGGCCCGTGCGGGGAGGCCCGGGCGGAGGGTCCCGTACACGCTGCCGGCCGCCCGCGGAGGAGGCGGCCGCCACGGACGGCCGGCTGAGCGCCGGCGCACGGCCCTGCGGGGCCGCGCGCCGGCGCTCAGCCGTTCCCGCCCTTGCCGCCGCGCTCGCCCCTGGCGGCCGCCCCGCACCCCTCTTCCGCGTCCTGCTCCGCGTTCAACCGGTGGAGCAGGCGCGCCAGTTCCGCGACCTCGCGGCGGTCCCAGGAGGCGAGCCGCCGCGCGTACTGGGCGCGGCGGCTGTTGCGTACCCGGCCGAACCGGTCGTGCCCCTCGTCGGTGAGGCGGACCAGCACGGCCCGGCCGTCGGCCGGGTCCGGCTCGCGGTCGATCAGACCGAGGTCCTCCAAGGCGCGCAGTTGCCGGCTCATGGTCGCCTTGCCCACGCCGAAGTAACCGGCCAGTTCGGTGGCGCGCTGCTGCCCCGCGTCGGCGAGGCGGACGAGCAGGCCGTACGCGGCCGCCTCCAGCTCCGGGTGCACCTCCCGGGCCAGCTCGCCGGAGGTGGCCCGGGCACGGCGCAGGAAGACCGCCAGCTCCCGCTCCAGGGAGAGGAACACCTGGTCCACACCACCGGGTTCGTCCGTCCCTGCCACGCTGTCGGGTCTGGTGTTGTGCACGTCGGCGCCCTCTCCCGCTTTCCGTACCGTGAAAGTTTCCTGCGGCGGCGGCCGAAGCCGCAGCTTGTCCAGTATTTCGCAGGATTAGACCAACGGAAGCCCGGCTCCCCTCTTTGCCCTGTGCATCTACGCGCGTACCGTCAGCGGCACGTTCTTGGCATGCTCACACCACACAGCCCGGTACGGCCGCGCCACTCCCCTCGTTTCCCCCGTTCGGCTCCGCGCGCCCCGCGGCGCGCCGTGGCCCGCCCGGCCGGCCCCCTCAGGTCAGTTCACCGAGATGCTCGGAGGCACGTATGCCCGTGCACAGATCCGGCCGCCCCGCCGTCCGCCGCCCGCGCTCCTTCGCGGCCCTGGCGGGGACGTTCCTCACCGTCGCCGCCCTCTTCCTCGGGCTGCCGGGCACCGCCGGCGCCGCCCCGTACGGCGCCGCCCCCGAACCCGCCCACCCCGGCCTGGACTGGGCCGGCTCCCAGGTCGCCCGCCACGAGGGCGACGCGCCGGGCGAGGCGCCACCGCCCACCCTCGCCTCCGTCGAAGGTGTCGACGTCAGCAGCCACAACGGCAACGTCCCCTGGCAGACCCTGTGGGACTCCGGGGTCCGCTTCGCCTACGTGAAGGCCACCGAGTCCACCGGCTACACCAACCCGTACTTCGCCCAGCAGTACAACGGCTCCTACGACGTCGGCATGATCCGCGGCGCGTACCACTTCGCCACCCCGGACACCTCCGGCGGCGCCGCCCAGGCCGACCACTTCGTGGACCACGGCGGCGGCTGGTCCAAGGACGGCCGCACCCTGCCCGGCGCCCTCGACATGGAGTACAACCCGTACGGCTCCACCTGCTACGGCAAGAGCGCGGCCGGCCTGGTCGGCTGGATCAAGGACTTCTTCGCCACCTACAAGGCACGCACCGGCAGGGACGCCCTCATCTACACCTCCACCACCTGGTGGAAACAGTGCACCGGCAACTACGCCGGCTTCGGCTCCGTCAACCCTCTGTGGATCCCCCGCTACGGCTCCTCGGCCGGCGAACTCCCGGCGGGCTGGGCCTTCCACACCGTCTGGCAGTACACGTCGTCGGGCCCCACGGTCGGCGACCGGAACCGGTTCAACGGGTCGTACGAGCGGCTGAGGGCGCTGGCTGACGGATGAGGCGGTGGGTCCCGGGGCGGGATACGCGCCGGGGCCCCTTCATCGCCGGCAGCCCCGGGGAAACCCGTCGGTTTCCAACGTCAGCCCGAGTGCCGTGCTCGTCAGGCCGACGGGAGCGCCGAATTCCCCGCTCAGCCGCGACCGGTACGCGCCGTTCTCGGGGAGGGCGTGGAGGTGCCACTTCGCGGTGTACGGGGGTCCACGGTCAGGTGGACGGGGACATGGCCCTCGGCACAGGCGGCTCTCTTCGGCCCGTAATCGTAGGGCCCGGTTTCACGAGAGGTGACCTCAAGGACGAATTCGACGTCCCGATAGCGCCAATGCCCTTCGCCGTCCGGCTCCGCCCCGTCCGACAGCTTGAAGCGCGGTCGCTGCCGTCACCCGGCTCATGCGTCGATGCGCCGTCACTCCCGGCCGGATTCCGCCTGTCCAGCGAGAGGCCGACGACCGTGTCGGTCAGGTCGACCGGGTCGCCGGACTTGATGGCCGGACCGAGGCGGTAGGTGCCGTCCTTGGGGGCCGTGTAAAGGTGGCACTGCCCGAGGTACGGATCGGCAATGAGGTGGACGGGCACTCCCGCCATGGCGTATGCGTCCTTCTTGGGGCCATGGACGTTGCGCGACGTGTCCCTGGAGATGACTTCGGCGACGAATTCGATGTCCTGGTACCGCCAGCGCCCCTTGTCGTCCTTCTCCGCACCGTCCCGCAGCGCGACCACGTCGCAAGCGAAACCGTTGAGGTGGCCGGGGAAGTCCAAGCGGGCATCGGACTTCACTCGCTTCCGCGGGTGGTGGGACCTCAATTGATCGTGAATCGCGGCGACGATGTCCCAGTGGTTGTCCCCTTGCGGCGACATGAAAACGGCCCCCTCGACGATCTCTGCCTTGTAGCCCTCGGGGACGGGCATCCGCTCCAGCCAGTCGAACATCATGTCCGGGCTGAGCCCGTCGCTGTCGGCCATCTCGATCTCGACCCTGTTGTCGGTCAGCTCGACGGTCACCGTGCGCTCCTCCCCACCGCCGCGATGTGCGGGCAGTCGCGCAGTACGACGTTACGCACGGTGACCGGGACACGCGCGGCCCGGCGCCCCGTGTCAGGGGCTCCGGGCCGCTGTGGCCGATCGCGTCCGTCACGCCGCGACCGGGACCTCCGGGGCGGCCGGGGCCGAGGCCGGGGTCAGGGCCAGGTCGAGGACCTGGCGGACGTCGGAGACCGGGTGGACGTCCAGCTTCTCCAGGATCTCGGCGGGGACGTCGTCCAGGTCCGGCTCGTTGCGCTTGGGGATGACCACGGTCGTGATGCCCGCCCGGTGCGCCGCGAGCAGCTTCTGCTTGACGCCGCCGATCGGCAGTACCCGCCCGGTCAGTGAGACCTCGCCGGTCATCGCCACGTCCGGGCGCACCTGCCGCCCGGAGAGCAGCGAGGCCAGCGCCGTCGTCATCGTCACGCCCGCGCTCGGGCCGTCCTTCGGTACCGCGCCCGCCGGTACGTGCAGGTGGACGCCGCGCTCCTTCAAGTCACCGACCGGCAGCTCCAGTTCCGCGCCGTGCGAACGCAGGAAGGACAGCGCGATGTGCGCGGACTCCTTCATCACGTCGCCCAACTGGCCGGTGAGCTGGAGCCCGGACGCGCCGGTCTCCGGATCGGCGAGCGAGGCTTCCACGTACAGCACGTCGCCGCCCGCGCCGGTGACCGCGAGGCCGGTGACCACGCCGGGTACGGACGTGCGCCGTTCGGCGGGGTCCTGCGCCGACTCGGGGGTGTGGTGCGGGCGCCCGATCAGCGGGCGCAGTTCGTCCACGCCGACCGTGAAGGGCAGCTCGCGCTCGCCCAGTTCGCTCTGGGCCGCGACCTTGCGCAGCAGCCGCCCGACGGCCCGCTCCAGGTTCCGTACGCCCGCCTCGCGGGTGTACTCACCGGCGAGCTTGTGCAGCGCCTCGTCCGTGAACGTGACCTCGTCGGGCTCCAGCCCGGCCCGCTCCAGTTGGCGCGGCAGCAGATGATCGCGGGCGATGACGACCTTCTCGTCCTGGGTGTAACCGTCGAGCCGGACCAGCTCCATGCGATCGAGCAGCGGCTCCGGTATGGCCTCCAGGACGTTGGCGGTGGCCAGGAAGACCACGTCGCTCAGGTCGAGCTCGACCTCCAGGTAATGGTCCCGGAAGGTGTGGTTCTGCGCCGGGTCGAGGACTTCGAGGAGGGCGGCGGCCGGGTCGCCCCGGAAGTCCGAGCCGACCTTGTCGATCTCGTCGAGCAGGACGACCGGGTTCATCGAGCCGGCCTCCTTGATCGCCCGCACGATGCGGCCGGGCAGCGCGCCGACGTACGTACGCCGGTGGCCGCGGATCTCCGCCTCGTCCCGTACGCCGCCGAGCGCGACCCGGACGAACTTGCGCCCCATGGAACGGGCCACGGACTCGCCCAGCGACGTCTTGCCGACGCCGGGCGGCCCGACCAGCGCCAGCACGGCGCCGCCCGCCCGTCGCCCACCGCCACCCTTGCCGGAATCGCTGCGCGATGCCCCTGCTGCCGGCCCGCCGACCAGGCCCGGACCACGGTCCGCGCGCCGCTTGCGCACGGCCAGGTACTCGGTGATGCGCTCCTTGACGTCCTCCAGACCGGCGTGGTCGGCGTCCAGGACCTCCTTGGCGCCGGGGATGTCGTACGCGTCCTCCGTGCGCTCGTTCCACGGCAGCTCCAGCACCGTGTCCAGCCAGGTCCTGATCCAGCTTCCCTCGGGGCTCTGGTCGCTGGACCGCTCCAGCTTGTCGACCTCCTTGAGGGCCGCCTTGCGGACGTCCTCGGGCAGCCGGGCCGCCTCGACGCGGGCGCGGTAGTCCTCGCCCTCGTCCTCCGGGTCGCCGTTCAGCTCGGCCAGCTCCTTGCGGACGGCCTCCATCTGGCGGCGCAGCAGGAACTCGCGCTGCTGCTTGTCGACGCCCTCCTGGACGTCCTTGGCGATGGCCTCCGCCACGTCCTGCTCGGCGAGGTGCTCGCGCAGCGCTTCGGTGGCCTGCTTCAGGCGGGCCACCGGGTCGGTGGTCTCCAGCAGCCGCACCTTCTGCTCGGTGCTCAGGAACGGCGAGTAACCGGAGTTGTCCGCGAGCTGCGACACGTCCTCGATCTGCTGGACGCGGTCCACGACCTGCCAGGCGCCGCGCTTCTTGAGCCAGTCGGTGGCCAGCGCCTTGTACTCCTTGACCAGCTCGGTGACCGCCCCGGGCAGGGGCTCGGGCGCCGTCTCGTCGACGGTGGTGCCCTCCACCCACAGGGCGGCGCCGGGGCCGGTGGTCCCGGCGCCGATCTTCACGCGGCCGAGCCCGCGGATGAGCGCGCCGGGGTCGCCGTCGGACAGCCGTCCGACCTGCTCGACGCGGCCGAGCACACCGATCGCCGCGTACGCGCCGTCGATCCGCGGCACAAGAAGCACGCGCGGCTTGTTACCCGGTGAGGCGGCGGACTGCGCGGCCTCGACCGCGGCCCGTACGTCCGCCTCGGAAAGGTCCAGCGGCACCACCATGCCGGGCAGCACGACCTCGTCGTCGAGGGGCAGCACGGGCAGAGTGAGCGAGGTGGACGTCGAAGCCATGATCTCCCCTTCGGCAGGCAAGTTGAGCAATACCCACTCAATGCTTGGGGGTGCGCGGATGTTCCCTGGTCCCTGTTCGCTGTGAGCGATCACTCTCGCGGCGTTGTGGCTGGGGTTCCTGTTGTCCTCAATCGCCGGACGGGCTTGGGGTGGCGCTGCCGGGCCCTTTGGTGGGGGCTGGTGGGGTGCGCGTCGTGCGCGATGGGGCCGGAGGGTGGGGGCTCGGGGCCACTCCGGGGTCACTCTCCCCCAGCCTCCGGCCGGGGGAGAGATGGCAACCAATGCGAGCCGTGCGTCAGCACAAAACCTCGCGCGAAGCGCGCCCGCGCGCGCTCAGCCCTGAGCCATGTGCATGAACTCCCAGACGTGCCCGTCAGGGTCCTGGAAGCTGACGCCGTACATGGGCCCCGCTTCCATCACCGGCTTCCACGCACTCGCGCCGGCGGCCAACGCCTTGGCCAGGGTGGCGTCGGCCTCTTCCCGGCTGTCGCAGGACAGACACGTGAGGACTTCCTTCGTCTTCGCGGCGTCGCTGATGTCGCCGTTGATGAAGTCCCGGAAGCGGTCCTCCTGGAGGAGCATGACGCAGATGTTCTCCTCGACGACCATGCACAGGGTGTGCTCGTCGGAGAAGTCGGGGTTGAAGGCGAAGCCGAGGCGGGTGAAGAACTCGCGGGACACGGCGATGTCCTTGACCGGCAGGTTCACGAAGATCATGCGCATGATGGGTGCCTCTTCCTGACGGAGCGGGGCCCCGGCCTCCGCGGCCGGGTGCAACCCTCGCTCCACCTCCCCGTGAAGCCGTGGAGAAGCGTGCTCAGGAAGCTAGCAACGCCCACTGACAATCGCCGCCGGGCGAGGCCCGCGGGAGCGTCGCAGGAGGGGCCGGGTGAGGGTTCCGAGGACGAGGGCGAGGAAGTGGCCCGAGTCGCTGACGGGGTCGCCGGAGAGCAGCAGATTGCTGACGGCGAACCAGGTCACGCCTGCCAGGAGCGGCCACCGGACCCAGCCGGGCAGCAGGCCCGCCAGCGCGCCGGTACAGGCCATCACGCCGAAGCTGATGCCGTAGTCGAGGCGTTGCAGCGAGTCGACGGGGAGGTGGCCGAGGGCGACCGCGGCACCGACCGGGAGTTCGGTGGCGAGCGTCGCGACCACGTGGCCGCCGAAGAAGACCGCGGCCGTCCGCAGGGCGCCGGCCCGGCGCTCCAGGGCCGTCAGGACGACCAGGAAGGCGACGGCGTACGCGGAGGTCGGACCGCCGGCGATCCACAGGGCGCTGGCGACGAGCACCAGCAGGGGCGCCTGCGCCAGGTGCTCGACGTCCGTACTGGAGGCCTGGAGCAGGCTGTGGACCAGTTCCGGGTCGGCGTGCTCGGCGAAGAGCGAGGTCGCGACGAGGAGGAGGGTGTAGCCGAAGGTGAAGGGGGTGGCGAGGGGGCCGGGGAGCAGGCGCCAGGGCTTGGGCCACCGGCTCGGGCTCCGGCCGGGCCACGTCGGCCGCGACACCGGAACGGGCCCCGTCGCCGGCGCGGAACCGGCGGGTGGCACACCCCCGGAAGCCGGTACGGAATCGGCGGACGGCACCCCACCGGAGACCGGCGCGGGACGGGCGACCGCCGCAGCCCCGGCGCCGACGCCACCGCCCGCCCCGGCCCTCGCCCCCTGCCTGGGCACCCCCTCCAGCGGCACCCCTTCCAGCGGCGCCGCCTCATCGGCCCCGCCTCCCGCGAAAGGGGCCGTTCGGGCAGTGGGGGCTCCCTCGTCGGGTGGCGTCTTTGCGGAGGCTGCTGCCGTGTTCACCCGGCTCACTGGTGGCTGGCCCCTTCCGTCCGTGGCTGTCGGCGCCGTCGGGGCGTCCGCCACTGAGGATCTACGTACGGGACAGCCTGCACGTTCAACCCATGAGCGAGCTGTGCCCGTGACCTGCGTCACGGGCGGCGCGGCCCGGTCCGGTCCGGTCCGTAAACCGGTTGGACCCGTCCCGCCCCGGTTGGCCAGGATGGCCGCCATGTCTCATCCCGCGCACGCCATGCCCGACCACCCCGTGCACGTGTCCGGCCCGCCCGCGCCCGGCGGTGGACCGCGGGTCCTCGACCGCCGAGAGGGCCCGTACGGGGAGGTGGTGCTGCGGCAGCGGGGCGAGCACTTCGAGATCATCGCCAACGGGTGTTTTCTGATGGACACCTCGGACGGGCGGTCCGAGCGGCTGCTGGTGGACGCGGCACTGGCGGAGCTGGGGGGCACGGAGGCACCGCACCGTGTGCTGATCGGCGGGCTCGGGGTCGGGTTCTCCCTGGTCAGGGCGGCGGAGGAGGCCCGATGGGGCCAGATCACGGTGGTGGAGCGGGAGGCCGCGGTCATCGACTGGCACCGTGCCGGGCCGCTGTCGGCGGTGTCCGGGGCGGCGCTCGCCGATCCCCGTACCGAGATCGTCGCCGCCGACCTGGTCGCGTACGTGCGCGAGGGCGCCGGGCCGCGCACGTTCGACGCGCTGTGCCTGGACATCGACAACGGGCCGGAGTGGACCGTCACGGAGGACAACGGCGGCCTCTACTCCCCCGCCGGTCTGGCGGCCTGCCGGGCGCGCCTGACGCCCGGCGGCGTGCTCGCGGTGTGGTCGGCGCAGCCGTCGTCCGCGTTCGAAGAAGCGCTGCGAAATGCCGGGTTCACCGGCGTACGTACCGAAGAGATCCCCGTTGTCCGAGGCGTCCCCGACGTGGTGCACCTCGCGCGCAAGGGCGCGTAGCCGATGGTCATACCCTGCCCTTACGCTGCTGCCCAGCAGTACGCGACCATGCAGCACGGGGACACGCAGGGGCGGGCGATGGATCAGACGCAGACCACCCAGGGCGGCACCGCCGCGGCCACGCCCGGCGCCCAGCGCCGGATCCTCGTCGTGGAGGACGACCCGACGATCGTCGACGCCATCGCGGCCCGGCTGCGCGCCGAGGGCTTCCAGGTGCAGACGGCCACCGACGGCCCGGCCGCGGTGGACACCGCCGAGGCGTGGCAGCCGGACCTGTTGGTCCTGGACGTGATGCTGCCGGGCTTCGACGGGCTGGAGGTGTGCCGCCGGGTGCAGGCGCGGCGCCCGGTGCCCGTCATGATGCTCACCGCGCGGGACGACGAGACGGACATGCTGGTCGGTCTCGGGGTCGGCGCGGACGACTACATGACCAAACCGTTCTCCATGCGGGAGCTGGCGGCCCGGGTGCATGTGCTGCTGCGCCGCGTGGAGCGGGCGGCGCTGGCCGCGCACACCCCGCGCAGCGGCATCCTGCGCCTGGGCGAGCTGGAGATCGACCACGCGCAGCGCCGGGTGCGGGTGCGCGGCACCGACGTGCACCTGACACCGACCGAGTTCGACCTGCTGGTGTGTCTGGCCAACACGCCGCGCGCGGTGCTCTCCCGTGAGCAGTTGCTGGCCGAGGTGTGGGACTGGGCGGACGCCTCCGGCACCCGTACGGTCGACAGCCACATCAAGGCGCTGCGCCGCAAGATCGGTGCGGAGCGCATCCGTACGGTGCACGGTGTCGGGTACGCGCTGGAGACCCCGCCGGTATGACGGCCCCCACCCGCCGCCGGCCGGCCGCCGAGAAGGAGCGGGCCGGACGCCAGGCCCGCGACCGGGCCAGGGAGAGTCTGCGGGACGGTCCGGCCGCCCTGCGGGAGCGGGTCTGGGTCCCGTTCTGGCGGCGGGTCTGGGAGGGGCTGCGCCCGCTGGACCCGTACCGCTCGGTCAAGGCGGCGCTCGGCGCGCTGGTCATCGTCTCGGTGATCATCACCACGCTGCTGGTGTTCGTCGCCATCCACTCCGACACCGAGCTGCGGGTCATCACGGTCTTCTCGATCATCGCCTCGCTGCTGGTCACCCAGTTCGTCGCGCAGGGTCTGACGGCGCCGCTGGACGACATGACGGACGTGACCCGGGCGATGGCGGACGGCGACTACACCCGGCGGGTGCGCGGCGGGCGGCGCGACGAGTTCGGCGACCTGGCCGACGCGTTCAACCGGATGGCCGCCGATCTGGAGGCGGTGGACACCCACCGCAAGGAGCTGGTCGCCAACGTCTCGCACGAGCTGCGCACCCCGATAGCGGCCCTGCGCGCCGTCCTGGAGAACGTGGTGGACGGGGTCTGCGAGCCCGATCCGGAAACGATGCGGACGGCCCTGAAGCAGACGGAGCGGCTGGGGCGGCTGGTGGAGCACCTGCTGGACCTGTCGCGGCTGGACAACGGCGTGGTGCCGCTGCACGCCCGCCGCTTCGAGGTGTGGCCGTACCTGTCGGGGGTGCTCAAGGAGGCCAACATGAGCCGCGGCGCCTCCACGCTCCGGGGGCTCGCCGGCTCCGGCACCCACACCCGTACGGACGTCCATCTGCACCTGGACGTCTCGCCGCCGGAACTGGCCGCGTACGCGGACGCCGAGCGGCTCCACCAGGTCGTGGCGAACCTGATCGACAACGCCATCAAGCACAGCCCGCGGCACGGCCGGGTCACGGTGCTGGCACGGGGCGGCGAGACGCCCGGGGGCCTGGAGCTGGAGGTGCAGGACGAGGGCCCGGGCATCCCGGAATCCGAGCGGCACCACGTCTTCGAACGGTTCAACCGGGGCGACCCGGCGGCGTCGGGTCCGGGCAGCGACGGCGGTACGGGGCTGGGCCTGGCGATCGCGCGCTGGGCGGTGGATCTGCACGGGGGACGGATCCGGGTGGCCGAATCGCCGCGCGGCTGCCGTATCCGCGTCACCCTTCCGGGAAGCGACTCCGTTCGAGGTTGACGCCGGGTGTCGTAGGGTCGGTGGTGGAAGCACACACTCCGTGGGTGCGGCGGCGATGCCGCGTACCCGAACGCAGGCAAACCTGGTGTGTTTCCCGTCGAGTCATGCCTCGAAACCCCTTGCCGAATGTGACGTGCACGACGACTGACGGCCCCGGACTGCACCAAAGGTCCCGAGAGGCGTAGCCTTTATTCCCGCTGTCCACCACCTTAGGAAGCGGAAGAGGGCGGTTGCCGCCGTGTCGCCACAGTCCCCCAACAGTTCGAGCACTTCGACTGACCAAGAGGGGCAGGGTAAGAACCCTGCTGCCGCGTTCGGTCCGAACGAGTGGCTCGTCGACGAGATCTACCAGCAGTACCTCCAGGACCCGAACTCGGTAGACCGAGCCTGGTGGGACTTCTTCGCCGACTACAAGCCGGGAGCGGGCGCCGCCGCGTCGGCCCCGGCGAGTGACGGCAGCCCCGCCACTCCCGCCGCCGGAACGGCCCAGGCCGCCCCCGCGACGCCGAGCACGCCGGCGGCCCCCGCCGCGCCACAGCCCGCCGCCGCGCAGCCCGCCGCTCCGGCCCGGCCTGCCGCGAGCGCCCCGGCGCCCGCCAAGGCCGCCCCGGCGAAGGCCGAACCCGCGAAGCCCGCTCAGCCCACCGCCAAGCCCGCTGCCAAGAAGGACGATGTGAAGCCCGACGAGGCGCCCGCAGGCCCGGAACTGGTCACCCTCCGTGGCCCCTCCGCCGCCGTGGCGAAGAACATGAACGCCTCTCTGGAGCTGCCCACGGCCACGTCCGTGCGCGCCGTCCCGGTGAAGCTGCTGTTCGACAACCGCATCGTCATCAACAACCACCTCAAGCGCGCCCGTGGCGGGAAGGTCTCCTTCACCCACCTCATCGGGTACGCGATGGTGCAGGCCCTCAAGGCCATGCCGTCGATGAACTACTCCTTCCAGGAGAAGGACGGCAAGCCGACCCTGGTCAAGCCCGAGCACGTCAACCTGGGCCTGGCCATCGACCTGGTGAAGCCCAACGGTGACCGCCAGCTCGTCGTCGCCGCCATCAAGAAGGCGGAGACGCTCAGCTTCTTCGAGTTCTGGCAGGCGTACGAGGACATCGTCCGCCGTGCCCGCAACAACAAGCTGACGATGGACGACTTCACCGGAGTCACCGCGTCGCTGACCAACCCGGGCGGCATCGGCACCGTCCACTCCGTGCCCCGCCTGATGCCCGGCCAGGGCCTCATCATCGGCGTCGGCGCGATGGACTACCCGGCCGAGTTCCAGGGCACCTCGCAGGACACCCTGAACAAGCTGGGCATCGCCAAGGTCATGACGCTGACCAGCACGTACGACCACCGCGTGATCCAGGGCGCCGCCTCCGGCGAGTTCCTGCGCATCATGAACCAGCTTCTGCTCGGCGAGAACGACTTCTTCGACGACATCTTCAAGTCGCTGCGCATCCCCTACGAGCCGGTGCGCTGGCTGCGCGACATCGACGTCAGCCACGACGACGACGTCACCAAGGCGGCCCGGGTCTTCGACCTGATCCACGCCTACCGGGTGCGCGGCCACGTCATGGCCGACACCGACCCGCTGGAGTACGAGCAGCGCAAGCACCCCGACCTCGACATCATCGAGCACGGGCTGACGCTGTGGGACCTGGAGCGCGAGTTCGCCGTCGGCGGCTTCGCCGGCAAGACCATGATGAAGCTGCGCGACATCCTGGGCGTGCTGCGCGACTCGTACTGCCGCACCACCGGCATCGAGTTCATGCACATCCAGGACCCCAAGCAGCGCAAGTGGATCCAGGACCGGGTCGAGCGCGGGCACTCCAAGCCGGAGCGCGAGGAGCAGCTGCGCATCCTGCGCCGGCTGAACTCCGCCGAGGCGTTCGAGACGTTCCTCCAGACGAAGTACGTCGGCCAGAAGCGGTTCTCCCTGGAGGGCGGCGAGTCCGTCATCCCGCTGCTGGACGCGGTCATCGACTCGGCCGCCGAGTCGCGCCTGGACGAGGTCGTCATCGGCATGGCCCACCGCGGCCGTCTGAACGTGCTCGCCAACATCGTCGGCAAGTCGTACGCGCAGATCTTCCGCGAGTTCGAGGGCAACCTCGACCCGAAGTCGATGCACGGCTCCGGCGACGTGAAGTACCACCTGGGCGCCGAGGGCACCTTCACCGGCCTGGACGGCGAGCAGATCAAGGTCTCGCTGGCCGCCAACCCCTCGCACCTCGAAGCGGTCGACCCGATCGTCGAGGGCATCGCCCGCGCCAAGCAGGACATCATCGGCAAGGGCGGCACGGACTTCACCGTTCTGCCGGTCCAGCTCCACGGCGACGCGGCCTTCGCGGGCCAGGGTGTGGTCGCCGAGACGCTGAACATGTCGCAGCTGCGCGGCTACCGCACCGGCGGCACGGTGCACATCGTCATCAACAACCAGGTCGGCTTCACCGCCGCGCCGGAGTCGGCCCGCTCCTCCATGTACGCCACGGACGTGGCCCGCATGATCGAGGCGCCGATCTTCCACGTGAACGGTGACGACCCGGAGGCCGTGGTGCGGGTCGCGCGGCTCGCCTTCGAGTTCCGCCAGGCGTTCAACAAGGACGTCGTCATCGACATGATCTGCTACCGGCGCCGCGGTCACAACGAGACCGACAACCCGGGCTTCACGCAGCCGCTGATGTACGACCTGATCGACAAGAAGCGCTCGGTGCGCAAGCTCTACACCGAGTCGCTGATCGGCCGCGGCGACATCACGCTGGAGGAGGCCGAGCAGGCCCTCCAGGACTTCCAGGGCCAATTGGAGAAGGTCTTCACGGAGGTCCGCGAGGCCACCACCGCCCCGGCCGCCCCCGAGGTGCCGGAGCCGCAGGCCGAGTTCCCGGTCGCCGTGGACACCGCGATCTCCCAGGAGGTCGTCAAGCGGATCGCCGAGTCCCAGGTCAACATCCCCGAGCGGGTCACCGTCCACCCGCGCCTGCTGCCGCAGTTGCAGCGCCGCGCGGCCCAGGTGGAGGACGACACCATCGACTGGGGTACGGGCGAGACCCTCGCCTTCGGCTCCCTGCTGATGGAGGGCACCCCGGTCCGCCTCTCGGGCCAGGACTCCCGCCGCGGCACCTTCGGCCAGCGCCACGCGGTGCTGGTGGACCGGGAGACCGGCGAGGACTACACCCCGCTGCTCTACCTGTCCGAGGACCAGGCGCGCTTCAACGTCTACGACTCGCTGCTGAGCGAGTACGCGGCGATGGGCTTCGAGTACGGCTACTCGCTCGCCCGTCCCGAGGCGCTGGTCATGTGGGAGGCGCAGTTCGGTGACTTCGTCAACGGCGCGCAGACCATCGTCGACGAGTTCATCTCCTCGGCGGAGCAGAAGTGGGGCCAGACCTCCGGCGTCACGCTGCTGCTGCCGCACGGCTACGAGGGCCAGGGCCCGGACCACTCCTCGGCCCGTATCGAGCGCTTCCTCCAGCTGTGCGCGCAGAACAACATGACCGTCGCCATGCCGACGCTCCCGTCGAACTACTTCCACCTGCTGCGCTGGCAGGTGCACAACCCGCACCACAAGCCGCTGGTCGTCTTCACCCCGAAGTCGATGCTGCGTCTGAAGGCCGCGGCGTCGAAGACGGCGGAGTTCACCACGGGCGGCTTCCGTCCGGTGATCTCGGACGACGCGGCGAAGGCCGCGGACGTCACCAAGGTCGTCTTCTGCTCCGGCAAGGTCTACTACGACCTGGAGGCGGAGCGGGTCAAGCGCGGCGCGTTCGACACGGCGCTGGTCCGTATCGAGCGGCTGTACCCGCTGCCCGGCAAGGAGCTCCAGGCGGAGATCGCCAAGTACCCGAACGCGGGCAAGTACCTGTGGGTGCAGGAGGAGCCGGCGAACCAGGGTGCGTGGCCGTTCCTGGGTCTGAACCTGATCGACCACCTCGACCTGTCCGTCGGCGCCGACGTGCCGCACGGTGAGCGGCTGCGCCGCATCTCGCGGCCGCACTCCTCGTCGCCGGCCGTGGGTTCCGCCAAGCGCCACCAGGCCGAGCAGGCCGCGCTGATCGCCGAGGCGTTCGACGCGTAACCCGTACGCACGGGTGTGACGGCCCGGGGCCCCGCCGCGAACGACCGACGTTCGCTGCGGGGCCCCGGGCCGTTCCGTGCGGCGGGATCAGACCGGCTGGGGTTCGAAGTCCCAGTACGGGCGGCGCCTGCGGCGGGCGGAGAGGGTGTGCGGGTGTTCGGCCCCCAGCGTCTCCCTGAGCTGCTGTACGGCCTGCTGCTCCAGCTTGGAGGCTTCCTGGCCGCGCCGCAGCGCCCGCAGGTCGTCGGCGAGCGCCGTCTTGGCGGAGAGCGTCAGCGGGTGGGTGTCGCCGAGCACCCGCTTGGCGCGCTCCAGGGTCTCCCGGCTGAGCTGTGCGGCGCTCTCCTCGTCGTCGACGCGGTTGCGGGCGCCGGCGGCGTTCAGGGCGCAGCCCAGCGTCCAGGGGTGGTCGGCGCCCACCGCCCGGGTCATGCCCCGGAGCGCCTCCTCAGCGATGGCCAGCGCGTTGTCCCGCTCGCCGAACTCCCAGCACACCAGTCCGGTGTTGCCGAGCGTGCCGACCGCGAACGGATGGGCCTCGCCGACCAGGGTGCGGTACCGCTCGGCGGCCTCCTCGCCCAGTTCCCTGGCCTTGCCGAGGTCGCCGTGCTCGCGCAGGAACGTGGCGTAGTTGGCCTGCATCATGAGCGTCTCCGGGTGCCGGGGGCCGTGCACCCGGCGGGAGCGCTCGACGACGTCGCCCATCAGGGCGTCGGCCTGGGTGACGGCGCCGGAGCGGCGCAGGCACAGCGCGAGGTTGTGCTCGGCGCGCAGGGTCAGCGGGGTGTGCTTGCCCATGATCTGCCGGTAGAGCCGTACGTTCAGCTCCTGGCGGGACAGTGCGTCGGTGTAGCGGCCGAGCAGGCGCAGCATCCGGGCGTAGGAGTAGGCGGCGCCGAGGGTGAGGTGGTGGCGGGCGCGCAGTTCGCGTTCCCAGACGAGCAGCACTTCGCCGAAGAGTTCGAGGGCGTCCTGGTAGCGGCCCAGGGCACTGAGCGCCGAGGCGAGGTTGCTGCGTGAGGAGAGGGTGAGCGGCGCCTCGGGCCCGAGGAGTTCCGTACGGCCCCGGACGACCGCCTCGAACATCTCCAGCGCCTGCCCGTAGGACCCCAGCGCCATCAGGGTGCCGGCGAGGCCGTCCTGGGCGCGCAGCAGCGCGCCGTCGCCCGGCTCCCGTTCGGCGGCCAGTTCCTCGACGATGGCGCTGCCGACCGCTTCGGCCTCGCGGTAGCGGCCCAGCCTGCGCAGCATGTTGGCGTGCTGGTGGGTGACGACGAGCATGGTGCGCTGGGTGGGGGCGATGCGGTTGCGCCAGCGGGAGAGGAACTGTTCGCACAGCCGCAGGCCGATGCGGTACTCGCCGCGGACCCGCAGGTACTCGACACAGTTCAGCAGCAGTTCCTGGACGGCGGTCTCCGGGCTGTCCAGGACACCGGCCGGCTCCAGGTGCGGGATGAGGGCGGCGTACTGCTCCCAGGTCCGGGTGTCGGAGGGGCTCTGCGGGTCGGCGGTGGCCAGCACCCGGCAGGCCGTGGCGGACATCGCGTCCCGCTCGTCCTCCGCCATGTCGCTGCGCAGGAAGCGGTGGTAGAGCCGGTGCATCTGCGCGATCTCCACGGCGGGGTCCGTGGTGGTCTGCGCGACCTGGTAGTCCAGGCGTACGGCGGTGGACTCGGTGAGCCGGCGCAGGGCGGTGTTCCAGGCGATGGGCTCGGCGGCGAGGTCGGCGAGGTATTCGGGCAGGTCGCCGCGGCGGGCGCGGGCGAGCATCGGCACCGGGATCGCGTCCGGTGCGAAGAACGCGAACAGTTTGAGCAGTTCGACGGCGGCGGGGCTGCGTTCGCGCAGCGTGTTCAGCGTTATGGCCCAACTGGTCTGGAAGGCCATCGGGTAGTCGGTGGAGATGCGGATGCCGACCAGGCTCGGCTCGCCGCGGCGGATCAGCTCGATGTACTCCTTGGGCGCCATCGGGTTGGCGTCCAGCCAGGCGGCGGTCTGGGCGAGCAGCAGCGGCAGGTCCTGCACGGCGTCGGCGAGCAGGTCGGCTTCCATGGTGGTCAGCCGGGGCGCGCGCCGCCGTGCGTAGGCGACGGACTCGATCCGGGCGAAGGGCAGCACCTCGATCTCCTGGGCGCTGCCGGAGCCGGACCAGTCGCGGGTGAGGGTGGTGATCAGGACGTGGCCGCGGCCGTCCGGCACCAGGTCCTCGATCTGCTCCATGTCGTCGGCGCTGTCGAAGATCAGCAGCCAGCGGCGGTACGGGCGGCCGACCCGCAGCGCCTCGTGGACGGCGCGGATGCGGTCGCCCAGTTCCTGGCCGACCGGCAGCCCGAGACGGGTGGCCAGCTCGGCGAGCTGTTCGCGGGCCGCGCCCCGGTTGGTGGCGCTGATCCACCACACGACGTCGTAGTCGTTGCCGAAGCGGTGGGCGTACTCGGCGGCGATCTGGCTCTTGCCGACGCCGGAGATGCCGTACAGGGCGATCCGGGTCTCCAGCGGCTGGCCGCTGCCGGGCACCGGGCCCGCCAGCTTGCCGTGCAGCTCCTCCAGCGCGGTGTCGCGGCCGGTGAAGCGGTTGTTGCGGCGGGGGATGTTCCAGATCTCGGGCGGGTCGTTGGGGAAGCGCGGCGCGTTGGCGGCGGGCTCGGCGGGGCGGCGGGCGCCGGCCGGGACGCCGAGGCGGTTCAGGACGCGGCGGTTGGCCTCGACGGCGTCCAGGTCGCGCAGGTCGGCGGGGCGCAGCACGGAGGCGGTGGCGGGCAGCCGCTGGGTGGCGACGCTGACGGCGGCGAACCGGTCGGCGTGGTCCGGTACGACCTCCTGGAGGGCGGTCGTCCACTCGTCGTGCGTCTTGGGGCCGAGTTTGAAGTACCAGTCGTCCAGCACCATCAGCAGGCGGCC
Source organism: Streptomyces sp. NPDC026394 (assembly GCF_055567735.1). Taxonomy (NCBI): domain Bacteria; kingdom Bacillati; phylum Actinomycetota; class Actinomycetes; order Kitasatosporales; family Streptomycetaceae; genus Streptomyces; species Streptomyces sp. NPDC026394. Next base: position 385,956 of record NZ_JBVHPX010000001.1, on the reverse strand, counting down.
CTCGGCCGCGAGCAGACCGGCCAGCTCCTCGGTGAGGGGGCTGTCGGCCGGGGGGTCCCAGCGCAGCATGGTGGTGCCGTGGCCGAGCTGTTCCAGCTGGTGCGAAATCCACGCCGCCCACGGCCGGTTGAAGCCCGCATAGCTGATGGTGATGTGCTCTGCGGAGCCGGTGTTACCGGACTGATCGACCATGCGACCGTCTCCTCGGTATGCGGTGGTTCGCGCGGGCGCGAGCTGGCTGTTCGGCACGATAGCCCAAGTATCGCCCCGCACGGCGACGCCACGTCAGGTCTTGTTCGCCGTACGCCAGTTGACGGACACGGCGGTCGGCGCGGGGACCGGTGGGGCCGGTCGGCCCGCACGGACCTCGGCGTCCAGCCGGGCGGCGATGTGCCGGATCACCCGTTCCAGGTCGGCGCAGTACACGGACGGGTTACGGAAGCCGCTGCCGCCGGCCCGGTAGCGGTGGGCGTAGTTGCCGCCGCCGCAGACCGCCATCAGCGCGCAGCCGCGGCACCGGTCGCACAGGCCGTCCGCACCCAGCCGCCGGGCGGTCATCCCGGGGTGGCGGAGCGCCTCGTCGAAGCTGTTGCGGAAGACGTCCAGGCCGGTGGCGGCGGCGCCCTCGTACGCCGATTTGAGGGAGTCGACCTGCTCGATGGCGCCGTCGGTGTCGACGATGAGCGCGACGACGGGTGACAGGCCGACCGCCTCGCTGGTGCTGGGGCGGCCCAGCAGCAGTCCGATGATCTCGGTGAAGAGGCGGACGCGGGGCGCCGGCTCCCGCTCGGCCCACCACAGGTCGAAGACGGTGCACAGCCAGTCGCCGTACGGGGTGGGGCCCGCCGGGCCGGGCGGCAGCGGCGGGCGGCTGGTCCAGTTGGCGTGCGGGAGGAGGAAGTCGAGCATCGGCGGGCCGAGTGCGCGCAGCGTGCCGTAGACCCGGGCGGGGTCGGAGGTGAGGTCGACGGTGCACAGGATGCCGGCGAAGACGCCGGGGCGGCCGGCCAGCAACCGGGCGGCGCGGGACGCCGCGGGCCAGGAGGGGCGGCCCGCGTGGTCGACGCGGCGGCGGTTGAGGCCGGGGGTACCGCCGTCCAGGCTGAGGCCGACACGGAAGCCCGCGCCGGCCAGGGTGTCGAGGGCCGCCGGGGTGAGGAGGGTGCCGTTGGTCTGTACGCCCAGGTGCGCGCGGCAGCCGGCGGGAAGCTCGGCGCGCAGCGCGGCCGCCTGGTCGAGGAGCGGCCCCGGGCCGGTGAGCAGGGGCTCGCCGCCGTGCAGGTCGATGCGTATCTCGTCCAGGCCGTGGGCGCGCACGTGTTCCGCTATGCGCCGGGCGGTCTGGCGTACGGTGCCGGGCGGGGCGTGCGGCGGGCGCTCGCGCCAGCTGCGGTCCGGGCTCGTGTAGATGTAGCAGTAGGTGCAGGCGAGGTTGCAGCGGCTGTGCGTCTTGAGGACGAACTGCCGGAAGGGGATCGCGGCCCGCTCAAGGCTCTGGCACACCACGACGCCGCCCCCCTGCCCGCGTCCGACATCCGGGCACCCCGGAGCCGGCCCGCTGTCGCCATACATGGCTCGGCCGCCGGGAGACATGCACAGGGCATCGACAACTGGCCGGATACGCGGCCTGGTTGTCCGGATACCGCTGCTCAGGCCCGGTCGGCGCACGCCTCTCAGCGGTCGTCTTCGGGGTCCCCCGGGCCGTCGTCGTAGTACGCCACCGCCCGCTCGGCGGGGACCCAGGTGCGCAGCAGGAGGGCCGTCACCTCCCCCAGCACCCGGTGGTCCGTCCCTGCGGCCACCGCGGCCACATCGACACCGCCGAAGTCCGGCAGTGGCTCGGCCGACGGGCCGGACGGCTCGGCCGGTGCGGCCGGGGCCGTACCGGTGACGGGGACTGTCGCCACGCTGTTCTCCTCTGGTCCGGGTGGACGGGTGTTTCCCGCGCGTCCGGGAACGGAAACACCCGGACCGGCCGGGTCAGCCGGTCATTCGGACGGGTCCAGGGCGTGCATCCGCTCCCTCGTGCGCCGGGCCTCGGGGCCGTTCTCCTCGGACGCGTGCTGCCACTGTTCCCAGCTCTCCCGGTACGCCACCAGGGCTGCCTGCGGTCCGGCCGTGTCCTCCAGCACCCCGGCCCGCCGGTGGTGGGCGCGCGCCGCCAGCAGGGGGCTGCCCGCGCGGTCGGCGTCGGCCGCGGCCCGGCGGTAGCAGGCGGCGGCGCGGTCGTGCCGCTCCCGGGAGCCGAAGCGCCGGTCGAGCGCGAGCTGGACGTCACCGACCTCCAGCCAGGCCTCGGCGGCGACGGCCGGGTCGGGCGAGCTGCGCGCGGCCAGCTCCAGGACCCAGTCGGCCTCGTGCAGGTCGGCCAGCGAGGGCTGCCGGTCGTGGCGCAGCCGCAGGGCACGGCCGAACAGCAGCCGGTGGGAGCCCAGTTCGGGGTCGTTCGGGGCGACCCGGCCGAGCGCTTCGCGCAGGACGTGCACCGCCTCGTTCGCCAGCCGTTTGCCCTGTTCGCCGGAGGACTCCAGCCGGGCGCGCAGCAGCAGGGCCGCGCCGCGCTCGGCCAGCAGGGAGCTGTGTTCGGGCGAGTCGGGGGTGGTCAGGCGCAGTGCGGCGGCCAGCGCCTCGATCGCCTTGTCCAGGGCGCCGGCGTCGCCGGTGCGGGTGTGCACGGCGCGGTGCGCGGCGGCCGTACGGCTCAGGCTCTCCGCCTCCAGGGCCGGGTCGCGCAGTTCGCGGGCGAGGGCGCGGGCCCGTGCGAGGACGGGCAGGACGGCGTCCGGCCCGGTGCCGGCGCCGAGCAGCGAGCGGGCCTGGGCCAGCTCCAGCAGCGTCTCGCAGACCTTGCGGTCGGCGGTGCCGCCCTTGCGCCGCAGCAGGACCGTGGCGGTGTCCAGGTCGGCGGTGGCGCGCAGGGCGAGCGCACCGGTGTACGCCTCGGTGCCGGTGTCCGTGCCGGCGGCGCGGCGCGCCTGGTCCAGCAGGACACCGCCGCGGGCGGCGTAGATCTCGCCGGGCACCTGTTCGCCGCTGGGCCACTGTTCGAGGAGGGTGGTCAGGGCGTGCTCGGCCTCGTCGAGCGGGTCGCCGGGGCGCCCGGCGGCTCCGGTGGCCGGGGGCAGCGCGGCCAGCCGCCGCAGCACTTCGGTACGCAGCACCATGCTCTCCAATACGCGGGGGTCCAGCAGGCCCATCAGCCCGCAGGCGGCGTCCAGGTGGCGCGCGGCGTCCTCCAGCGCGCTCCGTTCACCGTCCGGGTACCCCGCGGCGCCGCGTTCCTGCGCGCCGGCGTAGCGCACCCGGGCGAGCACGATCAGGGCTCTGACGCGTGCGTCGCCGTCCCCGTCCGGCGTCCGTGCCGGGTCGTCGCCGCCGACGGCTTCCGCCGCCGCCCGGACCGACCGTTCCGCCTCTTCCAGGGCGTCCGGCTGCCGCCACTCCGCCCAGCCGTGCAGCAGCGCGCGGGCGAGGTCGGTGCCCGCGGCGGGCAGTTGCCGGGTCGCGGCGCGCAGCAGGCGCACCGCTTCGATCAAGTCGCGTACCGTGCCGCCCTGTTCGTAGCGGTCCAGCAGCGCGGCGCCCTCGGCGGCGGGCCCGTCGGGCGCGTACGGCGGCGGGACGGGCGTCCTGAGGGCCGGTTCGAACCGGCGCAGGACCCGTTCGGAGATCCGCGCGAACGGCTCGGGCACGGCACGCTGCCCGGTGGTCGGCTCCCGGCCGCTGCCGGAGAGCATGGCGACCGCCACGGCCGGGAAGTTCCGGGCACTGCGGCCGAACGTGCGCTCGATGTACAGGGAGCAGTGCTTGAGGACGAGGGCCGCCTCACCGGCGCTCAGGCGGCTCAGCAGCTCGTCCCGTACGCCGGGTGCGAACTCGTACCAGGGGCCGCCGGCCGCGCCGTCACGGGCGGACCCGCCCGGCGGGTCGGGCAGCTGCTCGACCAGGCCGCTGAGCAGCACCTCCGCCAGTTCGGCGGGGCCGGTCTGGGGCAGCATGGCGCGCTGGACGAGCTGGATGACGGGCAGGGCGAGCGGTACGGCCGACAGGTGCACGGCCAGGTGCCGGGCGTCCGGGGAGGCGATCTGCTCGAAGTCGCTCACCAGGCGGCCGGGTTCGGGTCGTTCGGCGCGGTGGGCGAGGTCCGTACCGAGGCCGTGGTCGCAGCGGACGACGGCGGCGGCGCCGCGCAGCGAGAGGCCCGACTCGGCCGCGGCCAGCCGGGCCCAGGAGCCGAGGGCGGCGGGCGCGGCCGACAGGACCGGCACGGCGCGCTCGCGTACGTCGCCCTGCGGGTGCCCGCTCGGGGTCGGGGCGCGGCGGCGGCGCCGGGCGGGCCGGAAGCCGAGGGCGCTGTACGGGCCCTGGCGCCGCACGAGGGTGCCCGCGACGGCCGGGAGCAGGGTGCGGGCCCACATCCGCTGCGGCAGCGGCTGCACCACGGCGAGCGGCGCGTCGGCCGCCCAGCGGTACAGCAGCCGCTGGATGCGTCCGTCGCGCCACAGCGGGCCCGCGCAGTCGCTGACGACGAGGGTGAGGTGGTGGCCCGTGGGGTCGTGCAGTTGGTCGGCGGGGCGCAGCGGGGCGTCCCGGCCGGGGCCGGCGGCGACGCCGACCTCGTCGCCGTGCGGGTGGAGGTAGTGCACCGTGACGTCGCGGAAGGCGCCGACCCGTTCGCAGACCTGCCGCAGGTCGTGCAGCATCTGCTCCCACACGGCCATGGAGGAGGAGCCGTCCATCAGCAGCCGCAGGCTCGCCGCGCGGCGGCGGACGCCGCGCAGCACCGGGATGATCAGTTCGGCGTGTGCGGAGAGGTCGGCGGTGGCATCCTCGTCCAGCTCCTGGCGGGCCGGGGCGACCGGTGGGTGGTAGCGCTGGACCGGCCGCAGGGCGCGCTGCAGCGGCAGCAGTCCGGGGAAGGCGGAGGCGACGGGAATGCCGACCTCGCCCAGCCGCCCCTGGCCGGGGCCGAGGGCACGGTCGTCCTGCGCGGGCAGCAGGTCCACCTCCGGGCGGCGGGGGCGGTCGCGCGCGGCGGGCTCCGTACGGGGCGGCGTGTCGCGGGCCGGCTCGCGGCTGCGGGGGTCCACGGAGAATGTGGCTGGTTTTGGCCTCTGCGTGGCGGCCGGAACGGTCCCGTCGGCGGGTTCCTCGTCGCCCCCGGAGGGCGCGGGGGTGATCCACCGGGCCAGCCAGAGCGCGTCCGCCATGGAGCGGGCGTCGGCGGGCAGCCCGGCCGCGCGCAGCCGCGCGACGATCTCACCGAGAGGGCCGAAGCCCGGTCCGCCGGCCGGCACCGCGGGTCACCTGGTCCGATCCAGGGGCCGCAGCAGTTCGGCCGTCAGGCGCCGCCGCGTCTCCTCCTCGTCCTCGTCCGCCCAGCCGGCCTTCTGCGTCAGGTGGATGGCGTTGAGCAGCTGGTCGACGGCGCGCACGTCGCCGGGCTCGCGGTCCAGGAAGCGGTCGATCAGCGACGCGTAGTCGGCGGCCGCGCTCTCGCCGAAGTGCGCCCGGACCATGTCGGCGAGCCGTTCCCGGTCCGGCGTGGGGATGTTCAGATGGATGCAGCGGCGCAGCAGGGGGGCCGGGAAGTCCCGTTCCCCGTTGCTGGTCAGGACGATGAACGGGAAGGCGCGACAGCGCACCCGGCCGTCGCGGACGGTGACCTGGCCGCCGTCGTCGCTGAGCACCGGCACCTCGGGGGCGGATCCGGCCAGCCGTTCCAGCTCCGGAATCCTGAACTCCCCTTCCTCCAGGACGTTGAGCAGGTCGTTCGGCAGGTCGATGTCGCTCTTGTCCAGCTCGTCGACGAGCAGGACGCGGGGCTTCTCGGCGGGCAGCAGGGCCGTGCCGAGCGGGCCGAGGCGGATGTAGCGGCCGATGCCGCCGCCCGGCTCGTCCGGTGTGCGCGGGCGTCCCTCGGCCGGGCCGGGGCCGGGCTGCGGCTGGGCGGCGCGGGCGATCTGGAGGTCCTGGAGGCGGCCGATGGCGTCGTACTCGTACAGCCCGTCGCGCAGCGAACTGCGGCTGACGATGGACCAGTTCAGCACCCGGCCCAGGCCCAGCTCGTAGGCGACCGAATGCGCGAGGGTGGACTTGCCGCTGCCCGGGGCGCCGGTGACCAGCAGCGGACGGCGCAGGTAGAGCGCGGCGTTGACCAGCTCGCGCTCGGTCTCGCCCGGCCGGTGGTAGCTGGCCTCGCGGCGCTGCACGCCGAGCCTGCGCTCGGAGGCGTGGTCGAGGGCGGCGGGCGGCGCCACCGGCGGGCCGCCGTCGAAATCCCGCCAGGGAGGGGGCGGTGGTAACTGCTCGATGCCGTCGTGCGGAGCCCCCGCGCCACGGTAGATGAGCCAGTCGCTCACGTCGGAACTCCTCGTCGCCGGCCGGCCATCGGGCAGGGGCGAAGGGGCCGCGGAAGAGCATTCCCGGCAAGCGTCGGCATCCGCTTCCCACCCTCCCCCGGACCCGTCCCCCTAGCAATCTCTCACGACGCTAGGACAGTAGCCAGCCGGACGGAAGGATGCGGGGCGTTTTCCGGTCTCGGGGGACGTCATGGGGGCGACAATTGCGTGGTGCTGGAGAAGAGTTGGGGTATCGGGTTGTCCGGGTCGTCGTAGAGGAGCACGAGGTCACGGGCCCAGGAGACGCCGCCCTCGGCAGCCTTGGCCCGCAGCTCCCGCACCAGTTCGGGAATCTCGGCGACCGACTTCGGCGCGCCGAGCAGTTGGGACACCTCACGGTGGAACTCGTCGCACACCCGGTCGCAGTCCCGCTCGCCGTGGCCCTCCGCGAGCCACAGCGCGACCGGGTGGCCGGTGTCCAGGGTCCAGCCGACGGCCTCCAGCCCCGTACCGTCCGCCACCGACCGGCACAGCGCCGGTACCGCGCCCTCGTCCGCCTCCTCCAGCAGCCGTGACAGCCCCGACACCGAGGCGCGGGGACCGGCCGGCACCCGCAGCGCGGTCAGCCGCCCGGCCGCGGCCAGGCCCTGCCAGCGCCGCAGCCAGGCCGGGTCCACCTCCTGGCGGCGCCCCTGGTCGCGCAGCACCACCGCGCGTGCCGGGCCCAGCGGGCGCAGGCGCGCGGCCCGGCGCGTCGAGGCCGGTACGCGCCAGCGGTCCGCCGGCGTGTGCCAGCGCTCCTCCGGCACCGCGACCTCCAGACGCACCCGTGCGCCGCCCGCCGCGTCGTCGGCGCGCAGCAGCCGGGGGCCGAGTCGTTGCAGTACCTGGTCACATGCCTGCTCGAAGGGCACACCGTCCCGCGACTCCTGGATCTCGACGCGCTGCCACCGGCCCTGCCCGTATCCCTCGCTGACCGACCAGTTGAAGAGCTGCCGGCCGCCCGCGTCGTCGTAGAACAGCGGCTCGAACTCCACCAGCAGCGCGTCGGGGCGGCGCCGTACCGGTCCGATGCGCTCCCGGTCCCTGGGCAGCAGGACGACCGCCTTGGCCGTCACGAACAGTTCCAGCCGCTCGGCCGCCGTGCGGAGCGCGACGCCCTCGTCACCGGGGACCTCCCGCGCCTCGTCGGCCGTGCGCTGCGCGACGATGCGCAGATAGTGCACGAAGGCGCACAGCTCCGTGTACGGGTCGCTGCCCTGGTAGAGCGCCCCGTGCCCGTCCCGCCAGGTGCGCAGCGTCCACGGCCCGGCCCGGCCGGTACGGCCCCGGGGGTCCGCGCGACCCAGCGCCTCGGCGACCGCGGCGGCCACCACCAGCGGGTCCCGGGGCGCGGGCAGCGACGCCAGCAGGTCGAGCGCCTGCAAGCGCTCCTGCACGCCCCACAGCCGGCCGCGCCCCGACATGATCGCGTGCTGGGCGTCGAACCAGGTGGGCTCGCCCGGCCCGCCGAGGTCCTGCCCGGCCCAGTGCCAGCGGTCGTGCAGGCCCGTCAGCGCGTGGTACGGGTCGTCGCCGAGCCCGGTGGCGCCCGGCACGAGGTGGTGCGGCGCCAGCCCGCGCAGCTCGGTGACCGGCACCGCGAGGCCGAGCCGGTCCTCGCGGTGGCTGCCCTTGACGATGCCGACGACCTCGCCGCGGTCGCAGTCCAGCAGCGGTCCGCCGGACGCGCCCGGCGTCACGCGGACGTCGGTGCCGAACTGGAGGCCGCGGGCGTCGCGGGCGCCGAAGCGGACGGCGATGAAAGGGTGGACCGGGGCGGCGCCCGGGTCGGGCGTGGCGCCCGGGACGTGGGCGGCGCCCGGGACGGGGCCGGAACCGGGGCCGCGACCGGCGTCGTACGGGGCCCCCGCCGCGCCGGGCGGGTCCTGGTCGTGGCCGCGGAAGATGAACGCGTCCTCCAGGAGCGCGGCCGGCTGATCGCTGAGCCAGGCGCACGGGTGCGGGACCTCCGGGTCGAGGAGCCGCAGGAGGGCCAGGTCCACGCGGGGGCCCGGAGCGGGCGGCGGGCCGCTCCCGGCGGCCGCCTCCCGGCCGGCGCCCAAGGCTTCCGGGGTTCCCGGGGCTTCGCGGGTTCCCGGGGCTCCCGGTCTCTCCTCCCCGGCTGCCCGTACGGGCGCCGGCCGGCTCAGGTCGTACTCCAGGCGCGCGGCGACCACCCGGCCGTCGAACGCCACGCCGATCTCCCCGTCCGGACCGGTGGCGCGGCGCCGCCCGTCGCCGCTGGTGAGCACGTGGGCGCAGGTCAGCACCCAGCCGGGGGCGACGAAGACCCCGCTGCCCCACAACGGCGCCGGGGTCACACCGGGCGCCGGACGGATGGCGACGGTCGCCCGGCCGGCGTGCCCGAGGAGGCGCGCGTACTTCTCGCGGTCCGCGCGGTCCCCCCGTCCGGGCCCGTGGCCGCCTTCCGGGGCCGCCATCACTCACCCGGGTCGTGCGGCCCTCGGCCGTCGGCGCGGCCGTCCTCCCCCGGGACGGGTCCGGCCTCGGGCGTCTCCCGCTTCCGCCACGTGAGCGTCACCGACAGGTTCGCCTTGGCCTCGCCGTCCGCGAGCAGCGCCACCGCCCGGCCGGGCTTGGCCGCCACCTCGACGCCGAAGGTCACACTGGTCTCGTCCGGCGCCACCCGTTCGGTCGCCTCGCGCAGGCTCGCCGCGACCCCGCCGACCAGGTCCCGCAGCCCCTCGACGCGCGCGCCGAGCGCGTCCCACGCCCCCACGTCGTCGTATTCCTCGTCCGCTCCCCCGGCGACGTCCAGCCGGGAGACCCGGGCCCAGACCGCCGTACCGTCGGGCAGCTCGATGAGATGTGCGCGATCGCGCATCACGGCCTCCTGCTCCCCCTGAGCGGCAGAGTCCCACTGCCCCAGGGCCGTTGACAGGTGATCAGGTTATCCCCAGGGTGCGAGTGACGCGAGGGGTCGCGACGCCTGCCTATCCTGGCCGGGAACGTCCCGAAAACCTGGTGGAGAGCACGTGTATTTCACGGATCGCGGTATCGAGGAGCTGGAGAGCCGGCGCGGCGAGGAGGAGGTCACCCTCGGCTGGGTCGCCGAACAGCTCCGTACTTTCGTCGACCTCAACCCCGACTTCGAGGTTCCCGTCGAGCGGCTGGCCACCTGGCTGGCGCGGCTGGACGACGAGGACGACGACTGACCCCGCACCCTACGGGCTGCGAACTGCCCGCTGCCCGCCCGTGCCCGGCCGTCCGGCGATCTGCCCGCCGTACCGGCCGGGCACTTCTACGTGGCCCGGCGCCCGGAGCCCTGCCCTTGGACACACCCCCGAGCGCGATATATCGTGTCGGAAGACACGCGATATGTTGCGTCGCCGTCATGTCAGGGAGGCCAGGACATGTCAGATCGGGCCGAGTGGTCGGTCGCCGAGCCGCGCACGCTGGAGATCGAGGGCGCCGTCACCGCACTGGAGGTGCGGGTGGTCGGCGGGACCGTCAATGTCGTCGGCACCACGGACGGCGGCGCGGCGCGGGTGGAGATCAGCGAGGTCTCCGGGCCGCCGCTGACCGTCCGGCGGGAGGCGGGGACGCTCACCGTCACGTACGAGGACCTGCCCTGGAAGGGCCTGCTGAAGATGATCGGCCGCGGGACCTGGCAGCGCACCGCGGTCGTCTCGGTCACCGTGCCCGCCGCGACCCGCGTCGAGGTCGGCACGGTGGGCGCGAGCGCGGTGGTCTCGGGGATCTCCGGGCGTACCGAGCTGCGCGGGGTCACCGGCGACAGCACCCTGGTCGGCCTGACCGGGCCCGTGCGGGCCGAGACCGTGTCGGGCGGGGTCGAGGGGCAGGCCGTCACGGGGGACCTCAGCTTCAACTCCGTCTCCGGCGACCTGACGCTCCTGGAAGGGTCCGGCGGCTCCGTACGGGCCGAGTCGGTCAGCGGTGACATGGCCCTGGACCTCGATCCGTCGGCCGAGGGCGCGGACGTGCGGCTGACCACGGTCTCCGGTGAGGTCGCCATCCGGCTGCCCGCGCCGGGCGACATCCGGGTCGACGCGAACACCACCAGCGGCACGGTCGCCAACGCCTTCGAGGACCTGCGGGTCAGCGGCCGGTGGGGAGCCAAGCGGATCACCGGCCGGCTCGGCTCGGGCAACGGCACGCTGAAGGTCACCACGGTCTCCGGGGGCCTGGCCCTGCTGCGCCGCCCGCCGACCGGGACCCCTGACGACTCCCCCGGCGCCAGCGCCGGCCAGGCCGACAAGAAGGTGCTCTGAAAGCCATGCCCCCCGTCTTCGCCCACGGCCGCCTCCGCCTCTACCTCCTCAAGCTGCTGGACGAGGCCCCGCGGCACGGTTACGAGATCATCCGGCTCCTGGAGGAGCGCTTCCAGGGGCTCTACGCGCCGTCCGCCGGGACGGTCTACCCGCGGCTGGCCAAGCTGGCGGCCGAGGGCCTGGTCACCCACACCACCGAGGGCGGCCGCAAGGTCTACGCGATCACCGCGGCGGGCCGTGCCGAACTGGCGGACCGGGGCGGCGAACTGGCCGACCTGGAGCTGGAGATCCGCGAGTCGGTCGCGGCGCTGGCCTCCGACATCCGGGAGGACGTGAGCGGCTCGGCGCGGAACCTGCGCCGCGAGATGCGCGAGGCGGCGCAGCAGGCCCGCGAGGGCCGGCGGGGCGCCGCCGAGGGCGACGGTGCCGAGCACGGTTTCCCCGACGCCGCCGAGTACTTCGAGGGCCGCTTCGGCGACAAGGAGGGCTGGCGGCAGGCGAAGGAGGAGTTCCGGCGCGCCAAGGAGGAGTGGAAGGAACAGGCGCGGCGGGCCAAGGAGGAGAGCCGGCGCGCGAAACAGGACGCGCAGCGGGCCCGCAAACAGGCCAGGGACGCGCAGTCGTTCGTGCGGGACGAGGTGCAGCAGGCCATCAGGCGCGTACAGGAACAGGCCCAGGAGCACGTACGTACCGGGGACTGGGCGGGGGCGCTGCGCGAGGCGCTGTCGGAAGTCTCGCGCGAGGTGGGCCGCTTCGGCGCCGGGCCGGAGCCGGCCGGGGGCGGCCCGGCGGACGCGGACCGCCCCGGCGGCGCGGGCGGGCGGGGCCCGTCGGACGCGCCGGGTGCCCGCCTCACCAAGGAAGACGCCGCGGCGGGAGCCGGTGGGACGGACGGCTCGCGGGCGGCGCGCACGGCGAGCGGCGGCCGGGCGCCCGCCGAGCCCGCGTGGGCGTCCGAGCCCGGAACCGGCGACCCGGCCCGGGACTTCGACCGGCTGCTGGACCGCTTCCGGGACGACCTGCGGGACGCGGCGCGCGACCACGGCGTCAGCGCCGAGCAGCTCACGGACGTACGCCGCCGTCTGGCGTCGACTGCTGCGCACGTCGGAGCACTGCTGCGTGACCCGGAGGCATATGCGACCGGGCAGGAACCACCGCACTGACCGCTCCGGCAGATCGCCCGTCCGTCACGCACAGTTGTCTGCGAGGGTCTGGATTCACCGCGCGTAATCGGGGAACTCAGACCCTCGCACGGCTTTTTGCCCGACGACGGGTTCTGCCGGAGGAAATCGCAGACCTGTGGCCGTGTCCGCCCTTACAGTCAACTCTCCTTGTCTGAACGGATCTTGAAGGCCAAGAGGTAAGCGATGTCGGAATACCCTGCCGTGGCCCGCCGGATGTGGCGCCAACTGGAGCCCGTCCACGCCATTCTCTACTTCGCGCCCGAGGCGTTCGAGGAGGCGGCGGCACTCGGTTACGACACCGATTCCCGCTGGCCCAGCTACTTCGCCTGGCGCACGGCGCCGCTCGGCGCGGCGGGTCCCGAGCTGGTGGCCGCGACGTTCTACAGCTTCAGTCCGCGGATGATCGCCCGGTACGTGCCGGCGATCTGGTCGACGGCGGCGCCCGGCAAGGTCCTGGACGCCCGGCTACAGGCGGTGGACCGCATAATGACCGGCCTGACGAGAGCCGCCCGGATGTCCGCCGCGCAGCTCGCCGAGGCGGCCCGGCTGGCCCGGCAGGCCGCCGAGAACGCCTCGACGGCCGCCCGCCCGCTGGCCGCCGCCAACCGCGACCTGCCCTGGCCGGACGCCCCGCACCTGGCGCTCTGGCACGCCGTCACGGTGCTGCGCGAGCACCGCGGCGACGGGCATCTGGCGGCCCTGCTGACCTACGACCTCGAACCGTGCGAGGCGCTGGTGTCGTTCGCCGCGATCGGTGCCGTGCCGAAGGCCAACTTCAAGGGGCGCGGCTGGACGTCGCAGGAGTGGAGCGCCGCGCACGACCGGCTCGCCGCGCGCGGCTGGATCGACCCGGCCGGGCGGCCGACGGACCGGGCGCGTGAGGGGCGGGACGACGTCGAGCGCATGACGGACCGGCTGGCCGCCGCGCCCTGGCGGGCGCTGGGCCGGTCCCGCGCGGAACGGCTCGCCCAGCTTCTCAACCCGCTGCTGGGCGCGGTCTCCGAGGCCGGGCTGCTGCCGCGGCACGGCACGTCGGGGATCGGTGCGGTGAAGGTCGCGTACCCGTAGCGGGCGGCGGCCTTTCCACGCCCGCCCCCCACGCCCGCCCCACACCCGCCCGTCACACCACCGCGGCGGGCCCGCTCACCCCGCCGCGGCCCGCTCCCCCAGCGCCCGTACGACATCGGCGTGCTCGACGCCGCGTTCGGCCAGTACGGACGCGGCGAGGCCCGGGCCGGACACCATGGCGAGCAGCAGGTGCTCGTCGCCGATGTGCTTGTCGCCGCGGCCGAGCGCGACGCGCAGCGACCGTTCCAGTACGGCCTTGGCCTCCGGGCGGAACGGCCCGCGCAACGAGCGTCCGCGGCACTCCCTCGGCGCGGAGGCGGAGTCCAGCGCGCCGACGCCGTGCGCCCGTTCCACCCGGGTGACGATCTCCGTCACGTCGATGCCGAGCCCGGCCAGTGCCTCCGCGTCGGCGGCCGTCAGGCCGCCCCGCCGTCGGGCCTCGTCCAGCGAGCGTTCCACGGATGCCCGGCGCTCGCGCACCCCCAGGGCGGCGAGCGCCTCGGCGCCGGGGGAGCCCCGGCCGTCCAGCAGGGCGAGCAGCAGTTCGCCCTCGCCGACCGTGCCGGGGCCCGGCCGGACCGCGTGGGCGGGCGCGCCGCGCACCACGTCGCGGGCGCTCGCCGTGAACCGTTCGAACATCAACGCCTCCCGTACTTCTTGTGGACCGCCTGCCTGCTGACCCCCAGCTCGGCGGCGATGTCCTGCCACGACCAGCCCTTCACCCGGGCACTGCGCACCTGTACGGCTTCCAACTGCTCCAGCAGCCGGCGGAGCGCGGCCACCGCACGCAGGCCGATCCGGGGGTCCTGGTCGCCCGCCCGCTCGGCGAGTTTCGTTGCTTCGCTCATGTCGTCAATGTAGGTTGACACACACCGCGCGTCAACGGTGGTTGACGATCGACCGCGGTCCGCCACCGTGGACGGACGACGACGCGCACCGGGAACGCACCCGCCATCGACACCCCACCGCCGTCATCCATGGCGATGAGTCGATTCCCGTTATCTGCCGGCCCGAGACGACCCGATACGGGCACCACCGCGGCTACGCCACCCGGCGGACCCCCGGGTGGCACCCCGGCCGACTCAGGCGAAGATCCGGTCGAGGTGATAGTCGATGGTGCGCTGGACCTCGGCCATCGTGCGGCGTCCGTGCAGTACGTCGAGGCCCAGCCCGGAGACGCCCGACACCAGCAGGTCGGCCTCGCGCGCGGGATCGACGCCGGGCCGCACGCCGCCGGCCTCCCGGATCAGGGTGGCGACCAGGGACTCCACCACCTGCTCGCCGTGCAGGAAGACCTCGGCCATCGCCGGGTCGGTCAGACTGCGGACGAAGTAGGCGGTGAACACGCGGAGCGCCAGCGCGCGTTGTGCGTCCAGCGGCAGGAACTCGACCAGAACGGCGCGCAGTACGGCCCGCAGGTCACCGGCGTCGTACAGGTCCGCCATGCGCGCGCGGGCGCGGCGGTCGTTCTCTTCGTGCAGCAGGCGCAGCGACTCGACCAGCAACCGGTGCTTACTGCCGAAGTAGTACTGCACCACCCGCAGCGAGACCCCGGCCTCCGCCGCGACCTCGCGCATACTTGCCGACTCCAGGCCGCGCGCCGCCGCGATCCGCCAGACGGCTTCAGCGACCTCGCGCCGCCGCCGCTCCCGCGCGCCGCCGACGGGCGACCGAGGCGCCTCTACGGGAGAGGACACGGAGGGCTCGGAGGGCTCCTCCACGGCCGTACGGGCCGCCTTCTTGCGCCGCCGGTACGCCTTCGCCTGGCAGCTCCGCGAACAGTACGCGGGCGGGCGGCCGCGGACCGCCTCGGGCAGCCCGGCACCGCAGATCCGGCACTCGGCCATCTTTTCGTCACGCACAGGAAGAGCGTACCGCGCCACGGAAAGCGTGACGAATATCAGGTCCGACAAGGATAGTCAAGGCGCCCGGGGCGAAAATTTGATACGATCGTATCCACGAACGGAGAAATACCGGCACGGAACGGGGAGACGACCATGAATGAAGCCTGGTACCGACTGCTGTCCATCCTGGTGTTCACCGCGGGCTTCTGGGAGGGCCCGGCGGCCATCCTCTACCGGATCGTCGGCGACGACCACGGCCACCCCATGCGGCCCGTCAACTACCTCGACGCACCCTGGAACTTCGTGGCCTCGGGCGCGGCGATCGTCGTCACCGTCGCCCTGCTCGCCGTACTGGACAAGGGGCGCGAGAAGGCGCTCGCCCGCGAGCGCGACGCCGGGGCCACCCGCGCCCACGCGGGCACGCACACGGGCTGAGCGCCCCCCGCCCGCGCCCGCGGGTCCGCCGCCCGGCCGTCACACCGGCTCGTAGACCTGCCCGGTCTGCCCGCCCTCGACCGACCGCACGTATGCCGCGGCCACCTGCGCCAGGCCGACCGGCTGGACGCCGGGGAAGAAGTCCCCGTACTCCGCGAGGGATTCGGTGACCACGGTCGGGCTCACGGCGTTCACCCGCTGCGGGGCGATGTCGAGCGCGGCGGCCCGCACGAACGCCTCCACCGCGCCGTTGGCCATCGCCGCCGCACTGCCGGTGGGGACGGGGTCGCGGGAGAGCACCCCGGCGATCAGGGTGAAGGAGCCCCGTCGGGCGATACGGGCGGTGCCCTGGCGCACCAGCTCGATCTGGCTGAGCACCTTGCCGCGGAAGCCCGCCACGTAGTCCTCCGTGGCCATCCCGGCGACGGGCTCGAACGGGGTGTCGCCGGCCGCGCTCACCACCGCGTCCAGGGTGCCGGCCCGGTCGTACGCCTCGGTGACCTGCGCCGGGTCGGAGATGTCCAGCCGCAGGTCGCCGCCGCTGCGGCCGACCGTGATGATCTCGTGGCCGCGTCCGGCCAGCGTCTCGTGTACGGCGGCGCCCAGTCGTCCGGTCGCGCCGATCAGCAGAATCCTCATGCCGCCGACGCTAGGCCGGGCCGTCCGGCGGAGGGAAATACCTTCTGTACGGGATTTATGCTCGGGGGTCATGAATGGTGAACGGGGCGCGGGCGGGCAGCCCGGCCGGGGCGCGGACGGAGACGTGCGGTGAACGTGGAGTTGCGGCATCTGCGGGCGCTGGCCGCCATCGGGGACGAGGGCACGATCACCGGCGCGGCGGCGGTGCTGCGCGTCAGCCAGCCCGCCCTCTCGCGCACCCTGGAGCAGTTGGAGAGCCGCCTGGGCACCTCACTGGTCGAGCGGACCACCCGCCGGCTGCGGCTCACCCCGGCGGGACGGCGGCTGCACGAGCACGCCCACCGCATCCTCGCCCAGCTCGACGACGCGCTCGCCGAGGCGGTCGCCGGGCCGCGCCCGCTGCGGGTCGGCTTCGCCTGGGCCGCGCTCGGCCGGCACACCGTGCCGCTGCTGCGCGAGTGGCGGCACGAACACCCCGGCGAGCCCGTAGAGGTGCACCGGCTCGACGACGCGGAGGCGGCGCTGCGCCGTGGCACCGTCGATCTCGCCTTCCTGCGGACGGTCCCGGCGGACGACGGGATGCTGGACACCGTGGCGCTGTACCGCGAGCGCCGGATCGCCGCGCTGTGCGAGAGCGACCCGCTGGCCGGGCGGACGGCGGTCTCGCTGGCCGACCTGACGCACCACGCCATCGCCCTGTGCGCCACCGCGTGCACCACCAGCGCCGCGCTGTGGCCCGCCGGACAGCGGCCGAGCAGCACCTTCGAGGTCGCCAACGTCGACGAGTGGCTGACCATGATCGCGACCGGGGCGGCGGCCGGGGTGACGGCCGAGGCCACCGTGCACAGCCATCCGCACCCGGGTGTCCGTTACGTACCGATCACCGACGCCGGCCCGGTCACGGTCCTGCTGGCCCGCCCCCGGGCGGCCACCCACCCCGCCACCGACGCCTTCACCACCCACGCGCGGCACACCCTGCGCCGCACCGGCGCGACCGGCATCCCGGTCACGGACGCCGCGCGGACTCCCCCGGCCGCCGGGCGCCGCGACGCATCCGGCCAGGACGGTTCCGCCGCCGGTCCGGTGAGTCGGACCGCGTAGCGGCGGCCGCGCGGACCGGGCCGGCGGTGGGGACCAACCGGTGGCCGGCGGCCTGTTCAGACCGTGCGGGCACCGGGCGCCGCCGTCCGTACGGTGAGGGTGACGACGGCCGTGACACCGTCGGCGTGCAGCGATACGCCCGCGTCCGCGGGCATGAGGGCGGCGTCGTGCCGCTCCAGCGTGAGGGTGCGGCCGAGATCGGGGCCGGACAGCCGCGTACGGCCGGACAGCGCGACCACCAGCCGCGTCCGCCGCTCCCCGGGCGCGTCCCCGGCGTCCCCCGGCCGCGGCTCGGCGACGTGGTTCCCGCGGGTCATCTCCACGGTCGCCGCCGAACGCCCGCGCCGCAGCATGACGTTGAAGTTGACGACCGGCCCGTCCAGGAGGCGGCAGCCGGTCGGGGCGTCACCGGGGAAGGCGAACGGGCGGTACGGGCCGGGCAGTACGTGGCGGGTGCCGTCGACGGTCAGTTCCAGTCCGGCGCCGTCGGCCACCGTCAGGACGCGGTCCACGCCGGGCAGCGCGGAGTACGGGCCGTCACGGCCCACTTCGGCCAGGCTCACCCGCCAGTCGAAGGTGTCCCAGCCCGCGCCCGGCGGCGCGGCGGCGATCTCCCGCGTCACCCCGCCGCCGTTGCTCCAGGCCGTCGCCGTACGCCCGGCCGCGCGCAGCACCCGCAACCTCTCCGTCTCTCCCGGTGTCTCCCGTGCTCCCGCGCCCCGGACCGTCGGGGTCTCAGACCGTCAGGACGACCTTGCCGAACATCTCGCCCTCGGCCAGCTTCGCGAAGCCCTCGCGCGCCCGGTCCAGCGGCAGGGTGGTGTCGATGACGGGCCGGACGCCCTTGGCCGCGCAGAAGTTCAGCAGCGAGGCCAGTTCGTCCTTGCTGCCCATGGTCGAGCCGACGACCTTCAGCTCCAGGAAGAAGATGCGGTTGAGCTCCGTGCGCTCGGGGTGGAAGCCGCTGGTGGCGCCCGAGATGACGAGCGTGCCGCCGGGCTTGAGCGACTTCACCGAGTGCGACCAGGTGGCGGCGCCGACCGTCTCGATCACCGCGTCCACCCGCTCGGGCAGCCGCTCACCGCTGGGCAGCGCGGCCTCGGCGCCCAGTTCCACGGCGCGCTTGCGCTTGTCCTCGCTGCGGCTGGTGGCGAAGACCCGCAGCCCGGCCGCCGCGCCCAGCACGATCGCCGCGGTGGCCACACCGCCGCCCGCGCCCTGGACGAGCACGCTGTCGCCGGGCCGTACCCCGGCGTTGGTGAACAGCATCCGGTACGCGGTCAGCCAGGCGGTCGGCAGGCACGCGGCCTCGGCGAAGGACAGCTCCTTCGGCTTGGGCAGCACGTTCCAGGCGGGGACGGTGACCTGTTCGGCGAAGGTGCCCTGGTAGCGCTCGGTGAGGATGGAGCGCGGCTCGTCCGGGCCGACGCCGTGGCCGCTCTGGCCGATCACCGAGTGCAGCACGACCTCGTTGCCGTCCTCGTCGGTGCCGGCCGCGTCACAGCCGAGAATCATGGGCAGCGCCTCCTCACCCAGGCCCACGCCGCGCAGCGACCACAGGTCGTGGTGGTTGAGGGAGGCGGCCTTGACGTTGACGGTCGTCCAGCCGGGGCGTGCGCCGGGGGCCGGGCGCTCCCCCAGTTCGAGGCCGTTCAGCGGCTGGTCGCGGTCGATGCGGGCGGCGTAGGCAGCAAACATGATCCCAACGTAGGGCGCACGGGGGCCGGGCGGTACCGGACCGCGGTGTGACACGCGCCGCGCCGCCGACCGCCGTCGGGTCCCCTGGCCGCCGTCAGGCCCGCTCGCCGACGTCAGGCCCCTTGCGCGGACTCCCGCCACCGCGCCGCCCGGTCCCGGCGGCGGCCGCGCACCGCGGCGGCCGGCGCGCAGCAGGTCAGTACGGCGGTGAGCGCGACGCAGGACCGGAACAGCGGGTTGACGTAGCCCGGCACCAGGTCGTACGCGGCGTCGCACTTGTTGCTGAACAGCGGAAGGACGTGCTTCTGCTGGAGGGCGGCATCGGAACGGACGTCAGGGTCGTACGGATGCCCGAGCAGTTCGCAGGTCTCCCTCATGTCCCAGGCGGACGCCTCCCGCAGCCCCCAGGCGAAGGCCAGTACCGTGAACTCCCCGCGAAGGCCGCTGCCTCGGCCCAGGGCCGCGTCGCGCGGCGGAAGGTGCCCGCGCAGAAGAGGTGGATGTACAGCGCGGTCACCGCCACCGGGGCGATGACCGTGAGGAGCGCGAAGGCCCACGTGAACAGGCACGTCATGGCTACCGGAGCCGCCTTCCCCAAGGTTCGGCGCAGCGAAAAGGCCCCACCCGGAGGCGGGGCCTTCCCACGGACGCGATGTCAGCGGCGCGCGACGCCCTCCGCGCGGGCGGCGGCCGCGACCGCCGAGGTGACCGCCGGGGCGACCCGCTCGTCGAACGGCGACGGGATGACGCACTCGGCGCTCAGGTCGTCGGCGACCACCGAGGCCAGCGCCTCGGCGGCGGCCAGCTTCATGCCCTCGGTGATCCGGCTGGCGCGCACCTGGAGGGCGCCGGCGAAGATGCCGGGGAAGGCCAGCACGTTGTTGATCTGGTTCGGGTAGTCGCTGCGGCCGGTGGCGACGACGGCCGCGTACTTGTGCGCGACGTCCGGGTGGATCTCCGGGTTCGGGTTGGCCATCGCGAAGATCAGCGCGTCCTTCGCCATCTTGGAGACCGCCTCCTCCGGCACCGTGCCGCCGGAGACGCCGATGAAGACGTCCGCACCGTCCAGGGCCGACTCCAGGGAGCCGGTCAGCCCGGCCTTGTTGGTGAAGGAGGCCAGCTCGCGCTTGACGTCGGTGAGGTGCTCGTCGCGGTCGGCGGTGACGACGCCCTTGCGGTCGCACACCGCGACGTCGCCGATACCGGCCTCCACGAGGATCTTGGCGATGGCGAACCCGGCCGCGCCGGCGCCGGAGATGACGGCGCGCAGTTGTCCGAGCGAACGGTTCGTCAGCTGGGCGGCGTTGCGCAGCGCGGCCAGCGTGACCACGGCGGTGCCGTGCTGGTCGTCGTGGAAGACCGGGATGTCCAGGCGTTCCTGGAGCTTGCGCTCGATCTCGAAGCAGCGCGGCGCGGAGATGTCCTCCAGGTTGACGCCGCCGAAGGACGGCGCCATCCGCACGACGGTGTCGACGATCTCGTCGGCGTCGGTCGTCGCCAGGGCGATCGGCACCGCGTCCACGCCGCCGAACTGCTTGAAGAGGATGGCCTTGCCCTCCATCACGGGCAGCGATGCCTCGGCCCCGATGTCACCGAGGCCCAGCACCGCGGTGCCGTCCGTGACGACGGCCACGACCTGGGACTTCCAGGTGTAGTCGTGCACCAGCTCGGGTTCTTCGGCGATGGCGCTGCACACCTTGGCGACGCCGGGTGTGTAGGCGAGGGAGAGGTCCTCGCTGTCGCGCACCGGAACAGTCGCCTGGATCGCCATCTTGCCGCCGCGGTGCAGGAGGAAGGCGGGGTCCTGGCACTGCTCCCCGCCGTCCGGTCCGGAGCCGGGCGTGCCCTGGGCGTCCGTGTCCGCGTGCTCGGGCGTCTTGCCGCCGTCGTGGGCCTGGGCGGTCTTGGCTGTCACTGGTTCAACCCCTTTGTTCGTCAATCAGTTGAGGGTGTCCACTCCCTGGTCAAGGGGTGGGCGGGCACCGCGTCCGTGCCCTGCGCGACGAATGGCCGTCCCGCGGGGGGAGGTACGGACGCCGGGCGCGCCGCACGCGCGCCCTGAGCCCCGGATGAGGGGTGTAACGAACCTTTCTACCGGACGGGCGTGCGCCCCGACGAGTCGGATTCGTTACCCATGAGTCACCTCTGGGGTCACAACCTCGGCATCAGGGGTGAACAGCGCGAACCGTCGGAAGTTCCCCGTGCGGTGTCCGTACTGCGAGACGCGGGCCCGTCCGGCCGGGCGGTCTGCCGGTCACTTGGCGCGTTCTCCCCAAGGGACACCTGGGATGTACGGCTTCGTCCCCGTCCGTTATCCGATTTTGACCTGGACGGCAGTCCGGATAGCGGTGTCCGGATGGCAGGATTCCGTCACCGAACGAGGTCGCGACGCCCGAAGGTGTGTGCCCGGCCCCTGCTCAGTCGGCTTCTCCCTCATCCGCAGGAGGATCAGCATGACCGCACGCCCCACCCGTCGCCCGGCCCCCGGCAGGTCTCGTTCAGCCGTGGCCGCCGCGACCGCGGTCGCGGCCTCGCTGCTGCTGCTCAGCGCCTGCGGTGACCAGACCGACGCGGCGATCGCCAAGCGCGAGGCGGCCAAGAACCGCAACCCGGACGCCCCGCTGTTCAATCTCCTGCCCAAGGAGATCCAGGACAAGGCGATGATCCAGGTCGGTTCGGACATCACCTACAAGCCGGTGGAGTTCCGTACCGACGGCAAGGTCACCGGCATCGACCCGGACCTCGCCGAAGCGCTGGGCGAGGAGTTGGGCGTCAAGCTCAACTTCAACAACGCCACCTTCGACACCCTCATGGGCGGCATGAAGTCCAAGCGCTACGACATCGCCATGTCGGCGATGACCGACACCAAGGACCGCCAGCAGGGCGTGGACAGCACCACCGGCAAGAAGGTCAGCGACGGTGTCGACTTCGTCGACTACCTCGACGTCGGCGTCTCGATCTACACGCAGAAGGGCAAGACCCAGGGGATCGACGGCTGGGAAGCGCTGTGCGGCAAGAAGATCGCGGTGCAGCGCGGCACCGTCTCGCACGACCTGGCCAAGGACCAGACGAAGAAGTGCGAGGAGTCCGGCACGGACGCGATCTCCATCGAGGCGTTCGACAACGACACCGAGGCGCAGACGCGGCTGCGTACCGGCGGTGTGGACGCGGTCTCCAGCGACTACCCGGTCGCGGCGTACGCGGTCAAGACCTCCGGTGGCGGCAACGACTTCCAGTTGGTCGGCGGCGCGCCGGTCAAGGCCGCCCCGTACGGCATCGCGGTGCCCAAGGACAGCCCGAAGCTGCGCGACGCCCTCAAGGCGGCCATGGAGGCCATCGTCAAGAAGGGCAGCTACGCGCAGGTGCTCAAGAAGTGGAACGTCACGGACGCCGCGGTCAAGGAAGTGAAGCTCAACGGCGGCAGCTGAGCGCCTGCCCGAGCCCCGCCCGCCCGCGTGCCCGCCCGGCCGCGCACGGCCCGTCCCTCCCGCCGAAAGCTGAAAGGCAACACCCGTGTCAGTTGACGTCGACAAGCCGGCCCAGCCGCCGGCGGACGCCCCGCCGCCCGCTCCCGAGCCGATCAAGGCCATTCCCGTCCGGCACTACGGGCGCTGGGTGGCGGCGCTGGTCGTTCTCGCGCTGCTCGTCCTGCTCGTGCGGGCCTTCGCCGCCGGCAAGGTCAACTGGGGCGCGATACCCGACTACATGTTCAACGCGGACATCCTGCGGGGTCTGCGCAACACCCTGCTGATCACGGTGCTGTCGATGGTCATCGGCATCGTCCTCGGCGTCGTCCTGGCCGTGATGCGGCAGTCGAAGAACCCGGTGACCTCGACGGTCGCGTGGTTCTACGTCTGGTTCTTCCGCGGTACGCCGGTCTACGTCCAGTTGTTCCTCTGGTTCAACCTGGGCCTGGTCTTCCAGTACATCGACATCATGCCGATCTACAAGGACGAGTGGTCGGACTTCATGACCCCGTTCCTGTGCGCGCTGCTGGGCCTCGGTCTCAACGAGGCCGCGTACATGGCGGAGATCTGCCGCGGCGGCCTGCTCGCCGTCGACGAGGGCCAGACCGAGGCGGCGCACGCGCTGGGCATGAGCCACGGCAAGACGCTGCGCCGGATCGTCGTGCCGCAGGCGATGCGGGTGATCGTGCCGCCGACCGGCAACGAGGTCATCAACATGCTCAAGACCTCGTCGCTGGTCATCGCGGTGCAGTACTACGACCTGCTGCAATCGGCGCAGAACGTGGGCCGTGACGCCGGCCCCGTGGTGGAGATGCTCATCCTCGCCGCGGTCTGGTACCTGATCGCCACTTCGGTGCTCAGCGTCGGCCAGTACTACCTGGAGCGCTACTACGCCCGCGGCGCCAGCCGCCAACTGCCGCCCACGCCGGTCCAGCGGCTGCGGGCCCGGCTGTCCGGCGGCGCGAACCGTTCGTCGGCCGGAGGTGCCGCATGACCAGCAAGCCCACCCCCATGGTCAAGGCCGAGGGCGTCCACAAGTCCTTCGGCACGGCCCACATCCTCAAGGGCATCGACCTGGAGGTCGCGCCCCGTGAGGTGTTCTGCCTGATCGGCCCGTCCGGCTCCGGCAAGTCGACGTTCCTGCGCTGCATCAACCACCTGGAGAAGATCAACGCCGGCCGGCTGTCGGTCGACGGCGAGCTGGTCGGCTACCGGGAGGCCAACGGCAAGCTGTACGAGCTGCGCGACCGCGAGGTGGCCGCGCGCCGCCGTGACATCGGCATGGTCTTCCAGCGCTTCAACCTCTTCCCGCACATGACGGCGCTGGAGAACATCATGGAGGCGCCGGTCCAGGTGAAGGGCGAGTCCAAGGCGACCGCCCGGGAGCGCGCGGGCAAGCTGCTGGACCGGGTCGGCCTGGCCGACAAGGCCGGCAACTACCCGTCGCAGCTCTCCGGCGGCCAGCAGCAGCGCGTCGCGATCGCCCGCGCGCTGGCCATGGAGCCGAAGCTGATGCTCTTCGACGAGCCGACCTCGGCGCTCGACCCGGAGCTGGTGGGCGATGTGCTGGACGTGATGAAGGACCTGGCGTCGGACGGCATGACGATGATCGTCGTCACGCACGAGATGGGCTTCGCGCGCGAGGTCGGCGACTCGCTGGTCTTCATGGACGACGGTGTGGTGGTCGAGTCCGGGCACCCGCGCGACGTGCTGGGCAAGCCGCAGCACGAGCGCACCAAGTCGTTCCTGTCGAAGGTGCTCTGACCCGGCGGGCACGGCCGTGCGACACACGACGGGCGGTACGTACGGGCGCGGCAGGCGCCCAGTACGTACCGCCCGGCCGTCGGACGAACCGTACGCGCGCTACTTCAGCCCGAGGACCAGCGCGTCCGAGGGTGAGCGCCACACCGCACGTGCCTCACCGAAACCGGACTCGCGCAGCACCTCGCAGTGCCACGTCACCGAAGGGGTGTCACCCTCGGCGTGCTCGCCGTAGATCGCGAAGTGCTCGGCGGTCGGCCCGGCGAGCACCGGGTCGGCGGCGGCCTTGTCCCACCAGCCACGCCAGTCCAGGGCGCCCGCCGCCTTGGCCTCGTCCTGGCGCGCGTGCCGGAAGGCGCGCTCGGCGGCGTCGATGCGCGGGGTGTCCCCTTCGGGCATGTGGTCGGCGTTCATGAAGACACCGCCCTCCCTGACGAGCCCGCCGAGCTGCCCGTACAGCCCGCGCAGCGGCCCGGTGTGCATCCAGTGCAGGGCGGTGGCGGTGAGCACGGCGTCGTACGAGTCGTGGGGCAGGGCGTCGGTCCACCGGGGGTCCTTGAGGTCCGCGCGGACGAACGTCACCCGGTCGTCGCCGGCGAAGTGTCCGCCGGCGATGGCCAGCAGGGCCGGGTCGAGGTCCACGCCCACGCTGACGGCCTTGGGGAAGCGCTTGAGCAGCCGGTCGGAGATACTGCCCGTGCCACAGGCCAGGTCCAGCACCCGGGGCTCGGTGCCCACCAGCGCCTCGACCATGTCGAGCATCACGCGGAACCGCTCCTCGCGGTCCGGCATGTACCACTCCTGCTGGCGGTCCCAACTGTCCTGCCAGCCCTGCCAGTCAGTACCGACGACAGTCTCGGTCATACCGTTACCTCCAGGCCGTAATACCCTCGTAGCAACAACACCTATTACGAACACTAGACCGCGCCCGTAAGGACTACAAGTGGAACTGGCCTATTACTCGGACTATGCCGTTCGCCTGGTCAACACCGAGCAGCCCGAGCGCGGCGGCGACACCCTGACCTCGGTGGAGGCCGTCCGCGAGCTGTTCGGGCCCGCCCAGCAGATGGCCCGCCGGGCCAACGAGAGCGACGTGACCCGCCTGCGCGGCGTACGGGCCCGGCTGCGCGCCGTCTTCGAGGCGGCGGACGAGGGCGACGAGGTCCGGGCGGTGGACCTGCTCAACGCGCTGATGATGGAGTTCCCGGTGAGCCCGCAGGTCTCCGGGCACGAGTTCCGCGACGAGGACGGGCGCCCCAAGTGGCACCTGCACATCGCCGACCACGCGGCCAACGCCACCGCCGGCTACACCGCCACCGCCTCCATGGGCCTGGCCTTCCAGCTCACCGAGCTGGGCGTCGACCGGCTCGGCATCTGCCAGGCACGCCCGTGCCGCAACGCCTACCTCGACACCTCGACCAACCGCTCCCGGCGCTACTGCTCGGACCGCTGCGCGACCCGCGCCAACGTCGCGGCCTACCGGGCCCGCAAGCGCCTGGACAGCGAGCGGTCGGCCCGTACCGGACGCACCGCGGAGACCGCCCAGGACAGCGCGCCCGACAGCGAGCGCTGAACACCGCGCGGCGGCCGCACCCGCACCCAGGCGCGCGCGATCACCAGCTCGTCGGGCACCACCCCGAACTCGCGGCTGTCGTTCTCCACGAACGGATTGTCCCCCTGGACCCACCAGCCGCCGTCGCGCCGCTCGACGGCCCGTTTGACGATCAGCAGGTCCTGCCGGAACGGGTGCCGCAGCACGACCACGTCACCCGCCCGCACCACCGCCCCGTACTGCACCACCAACTGGTCGCCGGGCCGCAGCGTCGGCACCATCGACGGGTTGTAGACCTCGGCGAGGCCGAAGGCCCGCAGCAGTCCGCCGCGCTCCCGCCCGTGCTCCTCACCCTGCTCCGGCCCGCGCTCTTCCACCCGCTCCGGCATCCCCGTCACACCTCCCGGTCCCAGCCCGGTGACCACCACGGCCCGGTCGTCCGTCACCGGTCCCATCCTCCATCAGACCCGGCCCGGAACCGGCCTTTTGCCCTAAGACCCCGAGCCACCCGAGAAAAGCCTTCCCCCGGCGAGTAATCTCGCACCTGAGAAGACGATCACGAGGAAGGACTGAACATGCTTTCCCGCCTGTTCGCCCCCAAGGTGAAGGTCAGCGCCCACTGCGACCTGCCGTGCGGCGTGTACGACCCGGCCCAGGCCCGTATCGAGGCCGAATCGGTCAAGGCCGTCCAGGAGAAGTACCAGGCCAACGAGGACGCGGACTTCCGTACCCGCGCCGTCCTCATCAAGGAGCAGCGCGCGGAGCTGGCCAAGCACCACGTCTCGGTGCTGTGGAGCGACTACTTCAAGCCGCCGCACTTCGAGAAGTACCCGGAGCTGCACCAGCTGGTCAACGACACCCTCAAGGCGCTGAGCGCCGCGAAGGGCTCCAACGACCCGGCGACCGGTCAGAAGGCCCTGGACTACATCGCCCAGATCGACAAGATCTTCTGGGAGACCAAGCAGGGCTGACCCGCCCCGCGCCACGGCGGCCGCGCGTCCCGACCGGGACGCGCGGCCGCTCCGGTACGCACCGCCGCCGCCCCCGGCCCGCGCGGGCGCCGTCCGCCGGCGCCCGGCAGGCCGGGGGCGGTTGTTTCCGCACGTCGGCAGCTCCGCGCCCCCGCCGCCGCGCCCGGCTTTCGATAGGCTCGGAACGTGACGACAGACCGCGGCGCAGCGGGCCGCTTCGAGGTCGTGGCCCTCGCGTCGTCCGCGGGCGGCATCAAGGCCCTGACCACGGTCCTCGGCGGCCTCGGGCCGGACCTGCCGGTTCCGGTCCTGGTGGTCCAGCACCTCGACCCCCGGCACCGCACCGTCATCGCCGAGGTGATCGGCCGGCGTACCGCGCTGCGGGTCAAGCTGGCCGAGGACGGCGAGCGGGCCCGGCCCGGCACGGTCTGCATCGCGCCCCCCGACCGGCACCTCCTGGTGGGCCCCGGAGGTACGCTGACGCTCTCCGGGAGCGAACTGGTCCACTTCCTGCGTCCCTCCGCCGACCTGCTCTTCGAGTCGGTCGCCGGGGCCTACGGGGCGCAGGCGATCGCCTGTGTGCTGACCGGGACCGGCAGCGACGGCGCCATGGGGGTGGACGCCGTCAGGTCACGCGGCGGCACGGTGATCGCGGAAGATCCCCTTACCGCCGAGTTCAAGGGAATGCCAGAGGCAGCGGTGAGCACGGGATCGGTGGACTTCGTGCTGCCTCTGGAGGAGATCGCCGCGGTGATCCGCGGTCTTGTCGAGGCCAAGAGGCAGTGATGGGTCACGTTCGGGATGTCGAGACCGACGAGGAGCTGGAGCGGCTGCTCGGCTTCCTGAGGGACGCCCGCGGATTCGACTTCACCGGCTACAAGCGTTCGTCGCTGGGCCGGCGCATCCGCAAGCGGATGGCGGATGTCGAGACCGAGACCTACGCGGACTACCGCGACCGCCTGGAGACGAACGCCGAGGAGTTCAACGCGCTCTTCAACACCATTCTGATCAATGTGACGTCCTTCTTCCGCGACCCGGACGCCTGGACGTTCCTGCAGCGCGAGGTGGTGCCCGAGCTGCTCGCGGACACCGCCGCCGACGAGGAGATCCGGGTCTGGAGCGCGGGCTGCTCCAGCGGCGAGGAGGCGTACTCCCTCGCCATCATGTTCGCCGAGGCGATGGGCGTGGAGGAGGCCCTGAACCGGGTCAAGATCTACGCCACCGACGTGGACGAGGAGGCCCTGCGCGACGCCCGCTCCGGTCTGTACACGGCGAAGGCGCTGGAGCCGCTCTCCCCCGAGCTGCGCGACACCTACTTCGAGCAGAACGGGACCCGCTTCACCTTCCGCACCGACCTGCGCCGCCGGGTCATCTTCGGGCGGCACGACATCACCCGCGACGCCCCGATCTCCCGGCTGGACCTGCTGGTCTGCCGCAACGCCCTGATGTACTTCAACGTCGAGGCGCAACGGCAGATCATCGACCGGTTCCACTTCGCGCTGCGCGAGCGCGGCTTCCTCTTCCTCGGCAAGGCCGAGATGCTGCTCAACGACGCCGAGCGGTTCGAAGTGCTCAGCATGCGCCAGCGCGCCTTCCGGCGGCGCCCCGGGGACGCCGGACCGCCGTACCACTCCGCACCCGCGAAGATCCGGGTCGGGGCGGGCACCGAGAAGCTGACCAACGCGGCCCGCAGCCGGCAGCTACGCGACCTGATCCTGGACGCCAACCCCGCCCCGGCCATCGCGGTCGACGGCGAGGGCACCGCGGTGCTGATCAACGGCCAGGCGCGGGCCCAGTTCGGCCTGACCTCCAACGACATCGGCCGGCCCTTCCAGGACCTGGAGATCTCCTACCGCCCCGTCGAACTGCGCTCCCTCATCGAGCAGGCCACCCACGAGCGCCGCACGCTGCGGGTCAACGGCGCCGAGCGACGGGTCGGCGAGGAGACCCAGTACTTCGACATCCTCATCCAGCCGCTGACGGGCTCCAACGGGCTGCTGGCGGCCACCAACATCACCTTCACCGACGTCACCGTCGCCACCCAGCTCAAGTCGGAGAACAAACGGGTCCGCGAGGACCTGGAGACGGCGTACGAGGAACTCCAGTCCACCAACGAGGAGCTGGAGACCACCAACGAAGAGCTCCAGTCGAGCATCGAGGAACTGGAGACCACCAACGAGGAACTCCAGTCGACCAACGAAGAGCTGGAGACCACCAACGAAGAGCTCCAGTCGGGCAACGAGGAACTGGAGACGATGAACGAGGAGATGCGTACCCGCACCGAGGAGCTGGACGAGGCCCGTGCCTTCCTCGAAGGGGTCGTCACCTCCATCGCAGCGGGCGTGGTCGTCCTCGACAAAAAGCTGAGGGTCAAGAGCTGGAACCGCGGCGCGGTGGACATGTGGGGGCTGCGCCCGGACGAGGTGATCGACGAACCGTTCTTCGCGCTGGACTTCGGCCTGCCCACCGAGACGCTGCTCCCGGCCGTGGAGAAGTGCCTGGAGTCCGGCAAGCGGACGGCGCCCTCGCGGGTCTCGGCCGTCAACCGGATCGGACGGCCCATCACCTGCAACGTGCTCTGTTCCCCGTTCGACCGGCACAACGGCGGAGTCGTCCTGCTGCTGGAAGCGGACCGCGGCGACAACGGCGACTGAGCGCCACCATGGGCGTACGCTGAGAACATGGTTCGGGGCCAACGCAGGGACGTCCAGGCACAGCTTGCGCGTCGCCGTGCGGCCAGGGCACGCCAGCGCGCCGAACACGCCATCGCGTGCGCCGAACAGCAGGAGATCTTGGCGGCCTCGTCCGCCGGGGGCCTCCACCTCCATCTCGCGAACGCCTACCGCCGGTCGGCGAAGTGCCATCTGTCCTCGGCGCGCCTCCAGGAGGCGTACGCCGACCGGATGTCCGCATGGGGCGGGGACGAGACCAGCCGCCCGCGCTTCATGACCGGCGTCGCGGAAGCGTGCGGGACGGCCAGCGTGGCGCTCACCCTGACGGGCCCCGACCACGGCCAGCTCTCCGTCGCCTCGTCGGACGAGCCTTCCCGGGCCGCGCAGGACCTGGAATTCGTGCTCGGCGAAGGGCCGGCGCACGACGCCTCGGTGGGCGGCTGCCTGATCTCGGCGGCCGGCCGGGCCATCGAGAGCCGCTGGCCCGCGTACGGTCCCGCGCTGACCTCCCTGGGCATCCACGAGGTGCTCACCGCTCCGCTGCGTACCGAAGGAAGCTGTATCGGCGCGCTCGCGGTCTTCGACCCCGGCGGCGGCCCGGTCGCCGCCGAGACGCTCACGGTGATCGCCGACGCACTGACCCGTACGGTGCTCCTCGGCCCCGACGCCGACCCCGAGCTGTACGAGGACGCCGACCACCGGGACTGTGTCCAGCAGGCCGCCGGAATACTCTCCGTCCAGGCCGGCCGCCGGGTGCAGGACGCGCTCGCCATGATCAAAGCACGCGCCTTCGCCGACGGGCAGCCGCCGGACGCCATCGCCGTACAGATCCTGCGCGGCACGCTGAAACTCGCCCAGGGCAGCTGAACGCACCGAGGGGATCTCCACCCATGACCACAGCTCCGCACCATCTCGCCTCCGTCTTCGTGGAGCTGGCGGGCGGCGGAGGGCAGGGGCCGCCCGGCGTCCCCACGCTGCTGGACCGGCTCACCGACCGCAGCAAGGAACTGCTCGCGGTCCGGGCGACCGCCGTGACCTTCTCCCCCGGAGCCTGCGCCGCCCCCCGGGTGGCGGCCTCCGACGCCGACGTCCGCCGCCTCGAAACGGACGCGGTCGCCTGGGGCGAAGGCCCCGGCCCCGCCTGCTGCCGCACCGGCCGGGCGCTCGGCGGCACGGCCCTGAGCGGGGCGGTGGCCCGGCAGCGCTGGCCGCGCTACGCGCCCCGCGCGCTCGCCCTGGGCTGCACCCACGCCGCCGCCCTGCCGATACGGGGTCACACCGGACCGGTCGGCGCCCTGGTCCTGCTCGCCACCCGCCGGACCGAGCTGACCGGTGACCTGATGGTGCTGGGCCAGCCGCTCGCGGACTTCGCCGCCGTGACGCTGCTGCGCGAGCACGAGGTGGAGGCGAGCCGTACCCTCGCCGCCCAACTGGAGCACGCCCTGAGCACCCGCCTCGTCATCGAACAGGCCAAGGGAGCGCTCACCGCACGCCACAACCTCTCCCCCGACGCCGCCTTCACCGTCCTGCGCGGCTACGCCCGCTCCCACCGGCGGCTGCTGACCGACGTCGCCCGCGAGGTGGTCGAGGGCCGGCTCGACCCGAAGTGACGCCACGCGTGGTCGCGGCGGGCGAAGCCGCCTGACCGGAGGTCACGCGCGGCGCGCACGGCCGCACGGCCGGGTCCCGCCCCGCCTCACGTCCCGATCGGCAACGGCCCGTCGTGCCGTACGAGCCACTCGCGGTACGCCGTGCTCTCCCAGGCCACCTCCATGTACGAGGCGGTAAGGTCGGCGAAGAGGGCGTCGGCGGGGGCGGCCGGGGCGGCGCCGGGGCGGTGGGCCATGAAGAGCCGGACGGCCAGCGGGTCGCCGCGCAGCGGGCGGATGGCCATGCCGTGCCGGGGCCGGGACGTCGGCTGGCAGGGGGCGACCACCTCGCCCGCCGCGACCAGGTCGGCCGCCGTGAGGTAGTCCCCGTGCACCACCCGGGGGTCCAGCCCCGCGGCCGCGAAGACCCGGCGCAGCCCCGTCCACTCACCGTCCACCGACGGGTCGACCATCCACTGGTCACCGGCCAGCTCGGCCAGTTCGACCACCGGGTGGCGGGCCGCCGGGTGGTCGGCCGCCAGGGCGACGAACTGCGGCTCCCGGGCGATCAGTTCCCGCTCGACGAGGCCGTCCGGCCGGCGCAGCGGCGCGCCCTCCACCTCGTGCACGAAGGCGACGTCGAGCTGCCCCATCGCCACCATCTGCAACAGCGCGTTGGCGGACACGTCGATACGGATGGCGGTGTCCGTGTCGGGCAGCCTGGCCCGCAGCCGTCGCAGCCAGCCCGCCACCGCCCGGCTGCTGGTGCTGCCGATGCACAGCCGTGCGCCGTCGGCCCGCAGGGAGGCGGAGGCGATCTCGTCGACCAGCGCCCGCATGTCGGCCACTATCGGCCGGGCCCGGCTCAGCACCGAGTGCCCCAGCGGCGTCGGCCGGCTGCCGGTCCGCTCGCGGAAGAACAACTGGCCGCCCAGGGCGTTCTCGATGCGGCGGAGCTGGGTCGTCAGGGAAGGCTGGGTCATGCCCAGTTGTCGCGCGGCCTTGCGTACGCTGCCCGCGTCGGCGATCGCGCACAGCGCACGAAGGTGCCTCACTTCGAGCTCCACGACCGGAGCATAACGACGTTTGCGCACGTCACACCAGACTCTTCGGACACGCTCGGGCCGGCTTCCCCTCGGGGTATCCCCTGGTGCTATCGCCACCTGCCATCTCCGCGCCCCGGGATCTTCTCGAACAGACTCTCCGCCACCAAGAGTTCCTCCGCAGGGTCCCGGCCGCCGCCCCACACGGCGACCGTACGGCCCCACGGACGATAAGGAGTCCCCCCACCATGAGATCTCCCAAGACGGCACTGTCGGCAGCCCTCGGCCTGGGCCTCGTCGCCACGCTGGCCGCCGCGGTCCCCGCGACGGCGGCCTCCGCCTCCTCCGCACCCCAGACCCACCGGGTCACCGCCGCCGCGTACGCCGGTTCGGCCGCCGAGCAGGCCGACACCAAGGCGTTCTTCCAGGCCGTCATGGAGTCGGTCAAGGCCAAGCAGGCGGCCCACCCGAACCTCAAGGTCGTCACCGTCACCTACGACGCGAGCGCGGCCCCCACGTTCAAGAGCCAGATAGCCCGGAGCGCCCAGATCTGGAACGGCGCGGTGCAGAACGTGAAGCTGCAGGAAGGCAGCGGCGGCGACTTCCAGTACCGCGAGGGTGACGACGCGCGCGGCTCCTACGCCAGCACCGACGGCCACGGCAAGGGCTTCGTCTTCCTGGACTACAAGCAGAACAAGGAGTACGACTCGACCCGCGTGACCACGCACGAGACCGGCCACGTGCTGGGTCTGCCGGACCACTACGAGGGCCCGTGCAGCGAGCTGATGTCCGGCGGCGGCCCCGGCCCGTCCTGCACAAACTCGCAGCCGGACCAGACCGAGCGGGCCAAGGTCGACCAGCTCTGGGCCAACGGACTCAAGGGCGTACGTCCCTGACGGGCCTCTCCCCGGCGGGTCCGGCACGGCGTGACAACGCCACGGATCCGGGACACCACGGCGCGCGGGCGCCGCGGTCCGACAACGTCTACGCGCGCGGCGGGCTCCTCGGAGCCCTGCCGCGCGCGTACGCGTTCCGCGCCGCGCGCCCGGCCCTGGTCGTACCGTTGCGCCGTTCCTCAGTGCGCCAGCTCCCGGCTCCACGCCTCCAGTTCCGGCTCTCCGTCCTCGGACCGGCGCAGCCGGCCCGTGGGCTGCCACCCCCACGCCCGTACCGCGGAGCGCGCCGCGCCGTTCGCCGTCTCGACGAGGGTGACGACCGCCGTGGCGTTGCTGCGGATCAGCAGGGTCTCCTGGAGCCGGGTGGCGACGTGGCCGCGCCGGTGCGCGGGCAGCACCATCAGCTCGGCGACGACGAACACCCGGCCCGAGGCGGTCAGTTCCTCCAGCTCACGCGGTACCTGCCCGTTGAACCCCTGCCACCACCGGCCGTCCCGCTCGGCGGGGAATCCATAGGCGCAGCCGACCAGTGCCGGGCCGCTGGCGATCACCATCTCGAAGCCGGGACGCTGGACGTGCTCCGCGAACCGCTGCAGAAAGGCCCCCCGTCCGCGGAACTCCTCGCCCGAGGGGCCGCGGTACGCCTCGACGTACAGGTCGGCGACGGCCTCGCGTTGTGCCTCGGCCTGCCACCTGCTCAGGCGCCGCAAGAAGACTTCTGCCATCCGGTCCTCCACAGGATCCAGGAAATCACCTTCGGTTGAGGAAGTACTCCATGACGAGGCCGCTGTCGAGCGTGCCGTCGACGACCTGGCGGGCCAGGTCCGGCAGCCGCCGGCGGTGGGCGCGGGCATAGGCGCGGAAGACCGTGAACGCCTCGTCCACGCTCGTCGTCCAGCGTTCGGCGAGCATGCCCTTGGCCTGTTCGATGACGACGCGGGAGCTGAGCGCGTGCCGCAGCTGTGTCCGCTCGGCGTGGCTGCGTTCCAGGATCTCGCGCTGTACGGCGGCGACGGCCAGCAGGTCGGCCAGGGAGCGGGCGAAAGCGCCGGTCTGCTCGCCGAGCGGTGCGGCGGTCCCGGAGAAGAGCGCCAGGACGCCGACGGTCCGCGAGCGCAGGCGCATCGGCAGGGCGTGTGCCGTCACATGGCCCCGCTCCCGCGCGAGGGCGGTGAAGTGCGGCCAGCGTGCGGCGGTGCGCGGGTCGGTCAGGGCGATGTCCGTCTCGGCGGTGCCGCTGCGGTAGCAGTCGGCGTACGGGTCGCAGGCTTCCTGCGGCCCGTCCGGTCCCAGCAGGCGGGCGGTGTCTCCGTACTCGGCGACCGCCCGGAGCCGGTGGTGCGCGTCGGCGAGGAGGACGACGGCCGCGGTGGCGCCGAGCAGGCCGGCGCAGTCCGCGGACAGGCAGCGCAGCAGCTCCGCGCAGTCGACGTCGCCGAGGAGTCCTTCGGGTAAGTCCGCCCGCGATTGGGGCAGGGGTTCTTCACGGGCCATGGCAACCATCCCTTTCCACCGTCGTCCGGTCGTGGCCCGTGTCCATCGTCTCTCGGATCGAAGCCGCACGGCTACTATGCCTCCGGCAAGCCTCCGGCGGGAGACCGTCTGCACCGTGATCCCCGGGTCCGGCGGCCGGAACCCGGCGGGGGTCGGACACCCGGTCTACGGCGAGCAGTTCGCGAGCTGGTCGCGGCGCGCGTCCCGTACGCTCGCGTAGCGGGGGAAGCGGCCGGTCAGCCGGGTCGCCCTGAGCAGGATGGCGATACCGCGGTGGGCGTGCACGACGCGCAGCCAGCCGCCTTGCTCGACGGCCCAGTTCTGCGCGGCGCACAGCTCCCGCAGCGCGGAGCAGTCCATGAAGGTCACCGCGCCGAGATCGACGATCACCCGGGGCGGACCGACGGCGCGACTGTGCCCACACCGCAGCAGGGCGCGCAGGCGCGGGGCGGTCATGAGGTCCAACTCCCCTTCGGGCCGCACGACGTTGATCTTGTTGACACGGATCCGGTGGTGAAGGTCCATAGCGATACCGCCCCTGAATTCAAACATGCCGCACTGACTGTCCTTCGTGCGAACCGGGGTCCGGGGCACCGCGGCCATCAGCGTATTCCGGCTGGGCGTCGGGCGGCGGTGAAGAAAGGTTCCGTTCGAAACTCGACCTCATTCGTTCACTCGCACGGGGGCCGCATCGCACGGGCGCGCCCACCCGGCCCGTACGGTCACCCCTGTACCGCTCCGGGCCCGCTCGGCCCCGTTCAGACCCACAGCGCTTCGGCGAGGGCCACACCGGCGAACACCGCGGCGAGACCGGCGGCCACACTCGCCGCCGCGTTCGCAGCGGCACGCCACCGCGCTCCGTCGGCGGCCAGCCGCAGCGTCTCGTACGAGAGGGTCGAGTACGTCGTCAGCGCTCCGCACAGACCGGTCCCGAGCAGGAGGTGCAGGGACGAGGGAGCGGCGCCCGCCGCCACCGCACCGGTGACCAGACCCAGCACCAGCGAACCCACGACATTGACCGTGAACGTCCCCCAGGGGAAGGCCGTGCCGAGCCGGGACTGCACGAAGCGGTCCGTCAGGAAGCGCAGCGGTGCGCCGGCCATCCCGCCGGCCACCACGAGCAGCCAGTTCACCGCGCACCTCCGCGC
Source organism: Streptomyces sp. NPDC026394 (assembly GCF_055567735.1). Classification (NCBI taxonomy): domain Bacteria; kingdom Bacillati; phylum Actinomycetota; class Actinomycetes; order Kitasatosporales; family Streptomycetaceae; genus Streptomyces; species Streptomyces sp. NPDC026394. The sequence goes on along the minus strand of NZ_JBVHPX010000001.1, from coordinate 350,758 downwards.
CGGGCCAGTGCGTACCGGGTGCCCGCGTGCGCGGCCCACACGGCCGCCAGCGCGGCGAGCAGGGTGGCCGCCAGGTAGGCCAGGCCGAGGGCGAGCCGTCCGGTGTCCGTCAGGTGCCGGATGTCCGCGGTGTACGTGGAGAAGGTCGTGAACCCGCCGAGGACACCGGTGCCGAGGAACGGGCGCAGCAGCGGGTGGGGTGCCCCCCGTTCGCCGATCAGTGCCATCAGGACGCCCATCAGCGCGCAGCCGACGACATTGACCAGGAAGACCGTCACGGGGAACGTCCCGGGGGCGGTGGGCCACAGCAGCGTGGCTCCGTACCGGAGGGCCGCGCCGATGCCGCCGCCGAGCGCGACCGCGCCGACGACGGGCCACTGCCCCTGCCAGGGCGGCTGCGCACGGGAGGGGGCCGACTGCGCTCCGGAGGACTCGGCGGTGCGCGGTGCGGCCGGGCGGGCCGTGGCGGCGGCCGTCGCCGGGCGGGGGGCTCCGGTGGTCATACGTCTCCTACTCGCGCGGTGCGTGCGTACTGCGTTCCGCTCTGCAAGCAGGGACCGTTGGCGGCCTCGGCAGGCCGCGGTTCGGGTCCGGCGGGCCCCACCGCCGTGCCGTGATCGCGGGATCTCCGGCGGTCCCAGGCTAACCCCGGCTGTTTGACACCGCCAAACATGGGATGTTCCCATCACCGGTGGAATCGAGAGGGAGGACGGCGTCCATGCCGCTGCGCAGCACCGCCCGCACCAGCCTGGTGGACCTTGTCATCGAGCAGATGGAACAGCTCATCACCGACGGCGAGTGGCCGGTCGGCGGGAAGATCCCCGCGGAACCCGTCCTCGTCGAGACGCTCGACGTGGGCCGCAACACCGTCCGCGAGGCGGTCCGCGCCCTCGTGCACACCGGGATGCTGGAACCGAGACAGGGCGACGGGACGTACGTACGGGCCAACAGCGACTTCGGCGCGGCCGTACAGCGCCGGCTGCGCCGGGCCGCCGACCTGGAGGCGTACGAGGTCCGGGCGTCCCTGGAGCGCGACGCGGCCCGCTACGCGGCGCTGCGCCGCACCGACGACGACCTCGCGGCGCTGCGGGCCGCCCTCGCCGAGCGCGACCGCGCCTGGGAGAACAGCGACGTCACCGCGTTCATCGACGCGGACATGCGCTTCCACCGGACCGTCGCGGCCGCAGCGCACAACAGTGTCCTCGCGGAGCTGTACGAGCACTTCAGCGACGCCCTGCGCGCCACGCTCCAGGCGGTCATCGGCAGGCCGCTGCCCGATTCCGTCCGGCACCAGTTCGACGCGCACACCGCCATCGTCGACGCCATCGAGGCGCGAGACCCGGACGCCGCCGAGCAGGCCGCGCTGGCCCACCTGACCGAGGCCATGGACGCGCTGCGCGCCACCCGGCCCGACGACGAGGCTCCGGCGGCCCCCCGAGCACGCGAAGCAAGCCCAGGAGAAGAAGACCATGCATGACCACGGACCGGCCGCCACCCTGAGCGCCCCCGGCACCGGCGGCGCCACGCGGCCGGACACACCCACTGACGCACCTACCGGGGAGGCCTCCCCGCCCGCCCCGGCGCCGGGTGCCACCGGGCGCCGCGCCCTCTACCTGGGCGCCGGCGTCATCCTCCTCGCGCTCAACCTGCGTCCCGCCCTCGTCGCCGTGTCCCCGCTGGCCGGCACCATCCGCGACGAGAGCGGCATGTCGGCCGCGGCCACCAGCCTGCTGACCGCGCTGCCGTTGCTCTGCTTCGGCCTGCTCGCCCCGATCGCGCCGCGGCTCGGCCGCCGCTTCGGCATGGAACGCTCGCTGCTCGGCACCATGGCGCTGATCTGCGCGGGTACGGCGCTGCGACTGCTGGACTCGGTGGTGGCGCTGTTCGCCGGGACGATCGTCATCGGCGCGGGCATAGCCGTCGCCAACGTCCTGCTGCCGGGCCTGATCAAGCGCGACTTCGCGGCCAGGTCCGGACTGATGACCGGGCTGTACTCGATGTCGCTGTTCGGCGGCGCGGCCCTGGCGGCCGGTGTCACCGTGCCGGTGCAGCGCGCGGCCGGGCTCAGTTGGCAGGCCACGCTGGCGTGCTGGGGCTCGCTGGCGGTCATCGCGCTGGTGGTGTGGCTGCCGCAGACCCGCAGTCGTACGCGGATTTCCGCCTCCGCCGCCCGTGAGGCGGCCCACCCCGTGCGCGGTCTGTGGCGCTCCCCGCTGGCCTGGCAGGTCACCGCGTACATGGGCCTCCAGTCGCTCAGCTACTACGCGGCGGCCGCCTGGCTGCCGACCATGCTCACCGACGCCGGGATGAGCGCGGGCGACGCGGGCTGGATGCTGTCGTTCTCCTCGCTGCTGGGCATCGTGGGCTCCTTCCTCGCCCCGGTGATCGTCGGCCGTCGCCTGCCGGCCGGTGCGCTGGCCACGGTCGGCGCGGTGCTCTGCGCGGCCGGTTTCGCCGGGATGCTGGCCGCGCCGGCCGGCGGCGCGTACGTGTGGATGACGCTGCTGGGCCTCGGCCAGGGCGCGGCGATCAGCCTGGCCCTGCTGTTCATCGTCCAGCGCGCCCCGGACATCCGGCACACCGCGCAGTTGTCCAGCATGGCCCAGTGCTTCGGCTACATCCTGGCGGCCACCGGGCCCGCGGTGCTGGGCGCCGTGCACGACGCCTCGGGCGGCTGGACGGTGCCGGTGGTCGTGCTGCTCGTCCTGCTCGTCCCGCAGGTCGTCATGGGCCTCGGCGCCGCGCGTCCGCGGCACGTCGCCGGACGCTGACCCCGGCACGTCGGCGGGGGCCGGCCCCGGCACGCCGCCGGACGCCAGCCCCGGCACACGTCGCCGGGCGCCGCCGCGGCCGTCGCCGGGTCCCGGCCCGGGCCGCGGCCCGGGCCCACCCCGCCGGCCCCGGTACGTCCGGCCGTCCCCGGTACACCCGGCTGATCCTGGTACGCCAGGGCCGACCCGGTACGTCCGGGACGTCCCCGGCACGTCCGGGGGCCAGCCCGGCATCTCCGGAGGCCGCCCCGGCATCCCCGGAGGCCGACCCGGCATCCCCGGAGGCCGCCCCGGTACGTCCCCCGGTACGTCCGGGGGCCGACCCGGTGCGGACGCGCCGGAGTGGGCCGGTCCGTACGGGCGGGAGGGATGTGGAGCCGCCGACACGCCTCCCGCCCCGCCGTACGGCCGGTCCATACTGGTGCGGTGTCGGTGATCAGCAACCTTCGTAAAGCGGTCCGGCTGCCGCAGCAGCAGCGCCGTGGTGTCGACCTCAGCCACCCCGCCCGGTCACCGCTGGGCACCGCCGTGGTGAACTGCGCCGTCTACGAGCACGGGGTCCGGCAGCCCGGCGACCACCCGGCCGACGACGCCCTCCGGCGGGTCCGCGACTCCGGCGACGGCTTCGTGTGGATCGGACTGCACGAGCCGTCGGAGAAGGAGTTCGCCGGCATCGCCGAACTGTTCGGGCTGCACCCGCTGGCCGTCGAGGACGCGGTGCACGCCCATCAGCGGCCGAAGCTGGAGCGCTACGACAACGCGCTGTTCACGGTGTTCAAGACGGTCTGTTACGTGGACCACGACCGGCTCACCGAGTCCAGCGAGGTGGTGGACACCGGCGAGATCATGGTCTTCACCGGCGCCGACTTCGTCATCACGGTCCGGCACGGCGGCCACGGCTCGCTGGGCCCGCTGCGCGAACAACTGGAGGCGGACCCGGAGCAACTGGCCGTCGGCCCCTCGGCGGTACTGCACGCCATCGCGGACCTGGTCGTGGACGACTATCTGGACGTCACCGCCGCCGTGCAGGACGACATCGACGATGTCGAGAGCGAGGTCTTCGCCGCGAGCCCGCGCCGTAGCGGCAGTGAGGAACGGCGCGGCGGCACCAAGGGCTCCGGCACCGGCGCGGGCCGGATCTACCAGCTCAAGCGGGAACTCCTGGAGCTGAAACGGGCGGTGGCGCCCCTGGCCCGCCCACTCCAGGCCCTGGCCACCCAGCCGATGGCCCTGGTGGACCCGCACATCACCACGTACTTCCGCGACGTGTCGGACCACCTGGAGCGGGTCACCGAGCAGATCAACGCCTTCGACGAACTGCTCAACTCCATACTCCAGGCGCACCTCGCGCAGATCACCGTGGCGCAGAACGAGGACATGCGGCGTATCAGCGCCTGGGTGGCGATCCTCGCCGTCCCGACCATGGTGTGCGGCATCTACGGCATGAACTTTGAGCACATGCCGGAGAAACACTGGACCTTCGGCTACCCCCTGGTCATGGCCGTCACGCTCACGCTCTGCTTCCTCATCCACCGGGGCTTCAAGCGGAACGGGTGGCTGTAGGGCCTGGCACCTCCTCTCATGACACGGACCTCTCAGGCCAGATAGCCGTCCGGGCGGACCAGGAAGGTGTCGCCGGACGCCGCCGCATAACCCGCGAAGGCGTGGCCCTCGGCATCGACGACATACCGTCCGCGGCCGGGACGCCCGTCGCCGGGTATCTCGCCGCCGGGCTCCTCGCCGGGTCGCAGCACAGCGTAGGCATGCTCCTCGTCCGGGGCGGACGCGCCGAAGACCAGCCGGGTGAAGTGCGGGCCGCGGAAGAGGTCGAAGAGGCGGACGTGTTTGCCGTCCGCGTCGAGCAGCGGGGCGTCCGGGGCGCGGTCGCCGGTGACGAGGGCACCGGTGGCGTCCGGGGCCCGGTAGGTGATGTCGAGGCCGAAGTTCTCCTCGCCGCGCTTGTGGGCGTCGGCGCTGCCCGCGACGTACTTCTCCAGCAGGCCGGTGCTGACGCCGAGGACACGGGCCGCGACGGCCCGCCGCTCGGTCTCGTAGCTGTCCAGCGCGGTCTCCGCGGCCAGCTTCCAGCCCAGGTTGTAGGCGTCCTGCACGCCGGTGTTCAGGCCCTGTCCGCCGGTCGGCGGGTGGACGTGCGCGGCGTCGCCGGCCAGGAAGACGCGCCCGGCCCTGTACCGCTCGGCCAGCCGTACGTTCGGCCGCCACACCGTCGACCAGCCGTGTCCGGTCAGACGCACACCGGCCGAGAACCGGTCGAGGGCGGCCTGCATCGTCTCCAGAGAGGCGTCGTCGCCCTCGCCCAGGGGGGAGATGAACTGGAACCGCCCGGTGCCGGGCAGCGGGGTCAGCGCGACACCGAACACCGGGTTGTCCGGCCCGGCGAACCAGTGGCCGACCGCCGGGTCGAGACCGGGCGCGGACACGTCGCCCACCAGCACCCGGAAGGTCTCGTCGGTGGTGCCGGGAAAGTCCACGCCGATCGCCTTGCGGACAAAACTGGCGCCGCCGTCGGCGCCGACGAGGTAGTCGAACCGGGCCTCCTCACCCGTGGCGAGCCGCGCGGTCACCCCGTCCGCGTCCTGCTCCAGGCCGACCAGCGCGGTGCCCAGCTCGACCCGTACGCCGAACTCCAGCAGCCGCGCCCGCAGGATCTCCTCGGTCTGCGACTGCCCCAGCACCCACCCGTTCGGATACGGCACCCCGGGCAGGGGCTCGCGCAATTCGGCCATCCAGTGCTCGCCCACGTACCGGCCGTCGACGTGCACACGGAGCGGCCCGGGCGGCGCACCGGCGGCCCGTACGGCGTCCAGCACGCCCAGATCGTCGAAGACCTCCAGCGTGCGCGGCTGGAGGCCGTCGCCGCGCGAGCCGTCGAAGTACGCGGTCGCCTTGTCGACGACCCGCACTCCGACGCCGCGCCGGGCCAGTTCGATCCCCAGGGTCAGCCCGGTCGGGCCGCCGCCCACCACAAGCACTCGCATGATGAATCCCCATTCGCTGAATGTGTATTCATCGTGAGGCTGCTAGCGTGCGATGTCAAGAGAGCTGGAGGAGACGTGAAGCGCGCGGAGCAGGCGGTCGAGACGAGGGCGGCGCTGATCGAGGCGGCCAAGCGCCTGTTCGCCGACCGCGGCTACCTGAACACCAAGATCACTGACATCACGACGGAGGCCGGCCGGGCCGCGGGCTCCTTCTACCGCCACTTCACGAGCAAGGAAGACCTGCTCAGGGCGCTGCTGGACGAACTGTCCGCGGCGAACGACGCCTACGCCGCGACCGATCAGCACAAGTCGGACTTCACCGACCCGGAAGCGATCCGCTACCACGTGGCCAGTTACTGGCGCGTGCACCAGGAGCATGCGGCGACCATGGTCGCGCTCCGCCAGGCAGCGCTCGTCAGTGAGGACTTCACCCGCACCTTCGACCAGTTCCGCCGCGCTCAGCTCGACGACCTGGCCGACCACCTGGAACACGTACAGAACCTGCCGGCCTCCCCCGAGACCACCCTGCTGATGATGAGCGCGATGCTGGACGCGCCCGCGCAACCGTGGCCCGGGATGACCGAGGAGGAGGCCATCGAGGCGACCACCCGGTTCCTCTACCGGGCCCTGAACGGCAGGGATTACCCGCCGGAGGCATAGACGCCCCGCGACGGACGGCCCGACCGGCCCGTGTCAGCGGGTCAGGACCCGTTCCACTGCTCCGTTCTCCCGCGGCTCTCCGCTCGTTCGCGGCCCGTCGCCCCTTCCCGCCGTACGCGGCTTCCCCGGCATCAGGAACAGCAGCAGGAAGACGACCGCCAAGCCGGCCGCCACCCACCACAGCGAGGTGACCGTCGCGTCGACGACCGTCGCCCTCGGGTCCCGCCCGGCCGCTCCGTCGAGGACGCCGAAGAAGGCCACCGACGACAGGCCGAGGCCGAACGCCATGCCCAGTTGGCTCGTGGTGTTGAAGACCCCGGACGCCGATCCGGAGTGTTCCGGCGGTATCTCCGAAAGGGCCGCGTCGGTGATCGGGGCGACGATCAGGCCCATGCCACCGCCCATCAGCAGCAGGGCGGGCACCATCTGCCAGGACGTCAAGTCCGTGCCGTACCGCGTGGCTTCGGCGATGTAGAGCAGCACACCGGAGAGCATGATCAGCGCTCCGGCCTGCATCACCTTGCGCCCGAACCGGGGCACCAGCTTCTGTACGGAGACACCGGCCGCCGCCGAGCAGGCGACCGAGAACGGCACCCCGGTCAGCCCGGCGCGCAGCGGGCTCCAGCCCAGGCCGAGCTGCATGCACAGGGTCCAGACGAGGAAGAACAGGCCCGAGAGCGCCCCGAAGGTGAGCTGCACACCGGCGCCCGCGACGAACGTCCGGAGCTTGAAGAGGGAGAGTTCGACGAGCGGTGAGCCGTCCTTGCGGGCCTTGGCGCGCTCGTACCGTATGAAGGCGGCGAAGACGAGCGGGCTCGCGGCCATCGACACGAACCCCCAGGCGGGCCAGCCCGTCTCGCGGCCCTGGGTGAGCGGGTGGAGCACCATCAGGAGGGCGAGCGCGACGAGGACCATGCCGCCGAGGTCCAGGCGCAGCGCCTTGGGAGCGCGCGACTCGGCGATGAAACGGCGCCCGAGGACGATGCCGGCGATGCCGACCGGGAGGTTGATCAGGAAGATCGGGCGCCACTGGAGACCGAGGATGTCCCACTGCGTCAGCAGCGCGCCGATCAGCGGACCGCAGACCGCGCCCAGCCCTATGACGGCGCCGAACATGCCGAAGACCTTGCCGCGTTCGTGTGCGGGGAAGGTGACGTGGATGATCGCCAGCACCTGCGGCACCATCAGCGCGGCCATCGCGCCCTGAAGGACGCGGGCGGCGATCAGCAGCCCCGGGTCGGCGGCGATGCCGCACAGCGCGGAGGCGACGGTGAACCCGCCCATACCGAGCAGGAAGAGCCGCCGGCGACCGTGGATGTCGCCGAGCCGGCCGCCGGTGATCAGGCCGACGGCGAAGGCCAGCGCATAGCCGGCGGTGATCCACTGGACGGCACCGAACGAGGCGCCGGTGTCCCGCTGGATGCTGGGCACGGCGATGTTGACGATGGTCGCGTCCACCAGGTCCATGAAGGCGGCGGTCAGCACGACGGCGAGCGCGAACCAGCGTCTGCGGCCGGTCGCGTCGGCTGCACCGGTCGCGTCGGCCGGGTCGGACGCGCCGGGGGTGGTCGTGGGCGGGGTGGGCATGGCGGTGACTCCTGGGATGCTTCAGGACGGGAGCGGCAGGTCCGGGCTTCACAGGCTCCGGCACTCCGCGAAGAGCCCCGACTCCGGGGCTCGGGGACAGATCTCGACCCTACGGTCCATAGAGGACAGCCCCGGTCCTACTGAGCCCGGCATCATCGACGGCATGAGTGAGACCTCGGCCCGCCTGCTGAACCTGCTGTCCCTCCTCCAGACACCCCGCGAATGGCCCGGGAGCGAACTGGCCGACCGCCTGCGGGTCACCACCCGCACCGTCCGCCGCGACATCGAGCGGCTGCGCCACCTCGGGTACCCGGTGCACGCCACGATGGGCGCGGAAGGCGGCTACCGGCTCGCGGCGGGCACCGCGATGCCCCCGCTGCTGCTGGACGACGAGGAGGCGGTGGCCATCGCCGTCGGACTGCGCTCGGCGGCCGGGCACACCGTCGACGGCATCGAGGAGGCGTCCGTACGGGCCCTCGCCAAGCTGGAACAGGTCCTGCCGTCCCGGCTGCGGCGGCGGGTGGGCACGCTGGGCACCGCCACCGTACCGATGCCCGCCGGGGACGGCCCGACGGTCGATCCCGCGCACCTGACCGCCCTCGCCGCGGCCGTCGCCAACCGGGAGCGGCTGCGCTTCACCTACCGGGCGGGCGACGGCGTCCGCTCCAAGCGGCTGGTGGAGCCGCACCGGCTGGTCGCGGCGGGGCGCCGCTGGTACCTGGTGGCGTACGACGACGAGCGGGAGGACTGGCGGATCTTCCGTGTGGACCGGCTGAGCGAGCCGTACCCCACCGGGGTACGGACGCCGCCGCGCGAGCTGCCCGCCGAGGATGCCGCCACGTTCGTCAGGGAGCGGATGCAGGGCATGGGGCCCGGCTGCGCCGCGGTGGTCACGGTGCAGGCGCCCGCCACCGAGGTGTGCGATCGGCTGGGGCGCGCGGTGGTCGCGGTGGAGCCGCTGGGCGAGGGGGCGTGCCGGGTGCGCACCCGGCCCGATTCGCTGGAGTGGACGGCGTTCCGGCTGGCGATGCTCGGCAGCGAATTCACCGTCCACGAGCCGCCGGAGCTGGCGGAGCACCTGCGGCGGCTGGGCGGGCGGGTGCTACGGGCGGTCTCGGACGGGTCAGGCGAGGTTGCGCCGTCGCATACCGGGGAGGGGTAGCACTCATACCCCCTAGGGGTATAAAGTTCTGGCAGTGGACGACGGCGGCCGCCCCTGCCGTCACCCCCGCCTCCCGAAGGAGCAGCCATGACCACCACCGTCGACGAGCGCGGCATCGAGCTGGAGATCGGCGGCATGACCTGCGCCTCCTGCGCCGCCCGTATCGAGAAGAAGCTCAACCGGATGGACGGCGTCACCGCCACCGTCAACTACGCGACGGAGAAGGCGAAGGTCACCTACGAGGACGGCGCCGACGTCGAGGTCGCCGATCTGATCGCCACCGTCGAGAAGACCGGTTACACGGCCACCGTCCCGGAGCCCCCTGCCCCCGCCCCGCCGCCACCGGATCCCGGCACGGCCCCGGCCACGGCGCCCGAGCCGGGCGCCGCCGACCCGCTCGCCCCGCTGCGGCAGCGCCTGACCGTCTCGGTGCTGCTGGCCGTACCGGTGATCCTGATGGCGATGGTCCCGGCGCTGCAGTTCACCAACTGGCAGTGGCTGTCGCTGACCCTGGCGGCGCCGGTCGTGGCGTACGGCGCCTGGCCGTTCCACAAGGCCGCCTGGACCAACCTGCGGCACGGTACGGCGACCATGGACACCCTGGTCTCCATGGGCACGCTCGCCGCGCTCGGCTGGTCCCTGTGGGCCCTGTTCTTCGGCCACGCCGGGATGCCCGGTATGACCCACCCGTTCACGCTGACCATCGAACGCGGCGACGGCGGCAGCAACATCTATCTGGAGGCCGCCGCCGGGGTGACCGCCTTCATCCTGGCCGGACGCTACTTCGAGGCGCGCTCCAAGCGGCGGGCCGGGGCCGCGCTGAAGTCGCTGCTGGAGCTGGGCGCCAAGGACGTGGCGGTGCTGCGGGGCGGGCGCGAGGTACGCGTACCGGTGGGTGAGCTGGCGGTCGGCGACCGGTTCGTGGTCCGTCCCGGCGAGAAGATCGCCACCGACGGTACGGTCGTGGACGGGTCCTCCGCCGTGGACGCCTCGATGCTCACCGGCGAGTCCGTGCCCGTCGAGGTCTCCCCCGGCGACCCGGTCACCGGCGCCACCGTCAACGCGGGCGGCCGGATCGTCGTCGAGGCGACCCGGATCGGCGCGGACACCCAGCTTTCCCGGATGGCGCGGCTGGTCGAGGACGCGCAGAACGGGAAGGCCGCCGCCCAGCGCCTGGCCGACCGGATCTCCGCCGTCTTCGTCCCGGTCGTCATCGCGCTGGCCCTCGGCACCCTGGGCTACTGGCTGGCCACCGGTGCGGGCGCGGTCGCCGCGTTCACCGCCGCGGTCGCCGTACTGATCATCGCCTGCCCGTGCGCCCTGGGTCTGGCCACGCCGACCGCGCTCATGGTCGGCACCGGCCGCGGCGCCCAGCTCGGCATCCTGATCAAGGGGCCCGAGGTGCTGGAGACGACCCGCCGCGTCGACACCGTCGTCCTGGACAAGACCGGCACGGTCACCACCGGCGCGATGACCCTCACCGCCGTCCACCTCGCCGACGGCGTGTCCGAGACCGAGGCGCTGCGCCTGGCCGGCGCCCTGGAGCACTCCTCCGAGCACCCCGTCGCCCGCGCCGTCGCGACCGCGGCGGACGAGCGTACGGGCGGGCTGCCCGGCCCGGAGGACTTCGCGAACGTACCCGGCCGCGGTGTCCGGGGCGTCGTCGAGGGCCACGCCGTCCTCGTCGGCCGTACCTCGCTCCTCGCCGAGTGGGCCATCGAGCTGCCCGCCACCCTGGCGGACGCCAAGGCCGCCGCCGAGGAGGCCGGGCACACCGCGGTCGCCGTCGCGTGGGACGGGGAGGCGCGCGCCGTGCTCGTCGTCGCCGACGCGGTCAAGCCCACCAGTGCCGAGGCGATCCGGCGGCTGCGCGCCCTCGGCCTCACCCCGGTGCTGCTCACCGGCGACAACACGGCCGTCGCCCGCTCGGTCGCCGCCGAGGTCGGCATCGACGCGGAACATGTCGTCGCGGAGGTGCTGCCCGAGGACAAGGTCGCGGTCGTCAAGCGACTCCAGGCGGAGGGCAAGTCGGTCGCCATGGTCGGCGACGGCGTCAACGACGCGGCCGCGCTCGCCCAGGCCGACCTGGGCCTGGCGATGGGCACCGGCACGGACGCCGCCATCGAGGCGGGCGACCTGACGCTGGTACGGGGCGACCTGCGCGCCGCCGCGGACGCCATCCGCCTCGCCCGCCGCACCCTCGGCACCATCAAGGCCAACCTCTTCTGGGCCTTCGGCTACAACGTCGCCGCGTTGCCGCTGGCCGCCGCCGGGCTGCTCAACCCGATGATCGCCGGGGCCGCGATGGCCTTCTCCTCGGTCTTCGTGGTGGCCAACAGCCTCCGGCTGCGCCGCTTCAAGCCGCTCGGCTGAGCGGCGGGCACCCACCCTCGGCGCGGCCCGTGCAGCACTCCGCTGTACGGGCCGCGCCGAGGTCGTACGCGAGGTCTGGACCGACGGCGTACGCGGGATCCGGACCGACGTCGTGCACGCGTCCCGGACCGACATCGTGCGCGCGCCCCGAGCCGACATCGTGCGCGAGATCACGGCCTCCGCCCGACAGCCGTCGGAGGCATCCGTTCCGCATAGTCCGTGATTTCCCTCCAGTTCTCGTCCCCGAAGATTGGCGGTTCTCGCAACGTCCTCGGCACCCACACCCCCAACACTGGACAGACACCGTCCGCACACGCTCAGGGGATCCCATGACGGGCTCACGCGTCCTGTCTCTCGGCCACTACCAGCCCTCCGAGGTGCTCACCAACGACGACCTCGCGAAGATCGTCGACACCGACGACGCCTGGATCAGCAGCCGTGTCGGCATCCGCACCCGGCACGTCGCGGCCCCCGACGAGAGCGTGGACGCGATGGCGGCGGCCGCGGCGGCCAAGGCGCTCGCCGCCAGCGGTCTGACCGCCCAGGACATCGATCTCGTCCTGGTGGCCACCTGCACAGCCGTCGACCGCAGCCCCAACACCGCGGCACGGGTCGCCGCCCGGCTCGGCCTGCCGGCCCCCGCCGCCATGGACCTCAACGTGGTCTGCGCGGGCTTCACCCACGCGCTGGCCACCGCCGACCACGCCATCCGGGCCGGTTCGGCCGTCAACGCGCTGGTCGTCGGCGCCGAGAAGTTCACCGACGTGGTCGACTGGACGGACCGCTCGACCTGCGTGCTCGTCGGGGACGGCGCGGGCGCCGCGGTCGTCACGGCGGCGTCGGAGCCGGAGATCGGCCCGGTGCTGTGGGGTTCGGTCCCGGAGATGGGCGATGCCGTCCGCATCGAGGGCACCCCGGCCCGGTTCTCCCAGGAGGGCCAGACCGTCTACCGCTGGGCGACCACCCGGCTCCCGGCCATCGCCCGCCAGGTGTGCGAGCGCTCCGGCATCCAGCCGGAGGACCTCGCCGGAGTCGTGCTCCACCAGGCCAACCTGCGGCTGATCGAGCCGCTCGCGGAACGCATCGGCGCGGTCAACGCGGTGATCGCGCGCGATGTCGTCGAGTCCGGCAACACCTCGGCCGCCTCCGTACCGCTGGCCCTGTCCAAGCTGGTGGAACGGCGGGAGATCCAGCCCGGCGCCCCTGTGCTGCTCTTCGGGTTCGGCGGCAACCTGTCGTACGCGGGGCAGGTCATCCGGTGCCCGTGAAGCCGCCGCCTCCCGTGCCGTAGCGGTGCCCGTCCCCTGTCCACAGCGGTGCCCGTCCCGTACCGGTGTCCGATTCGTTCAAGACCAGGCCACGCGGCGCTCCCTACGCTCCCCGTATGAGCAACGAAACGCACCCCACCCCCGGAACCACGACGCCGCGCCTGGCGGCGATCGGCATCGTCGTCGCCGACATGGCGGCCTCCCTCGCCTTCTACCGCCGCCTGGGCCTGCCGGTCCCGGCGGAAGCCGACACCGCCCCGCACGCCGAGGCGACACTGCCCGGCGGTCTGCGCCTGATGTGGGACACGTACGCCGTCGCGCGCTCCATCGACCCCGAGTGGACGCCGCCGGGGGCCGGCACCCCGACGGGCCTGGCCTTCGAGTGTGCGGACCCGGCCGGGGTCGACAAGGTCTACGCGGAGCTGACCGCCGCCGGGTACACCGGCGAGAAGGAACCGTGGGACGCGCCCTGGGGGCAGCGGTACGCGATGGTCCGGGACCCGGACGGGCACGGAGTGGACCTTTTCGCGGCGCTGGCGTAGGCGCGCGGGACAGGCACGGGTACGGATACGCGGGTATGGATACGGATGCGAGCCCTCTTGAGGCCCGCCGCCGGGGCTACGGCACCTCGCGCAGGTACAGCGCCCCGCAGGAGTGGCAGAAAGGTTCGGCCGCGGCCGTGCCCCAGACGTCCGCGGACTGCACCGCCGCGTCCGGTCGCAGTTCGCGGCCGCACATCGACCGGGTACCGTCCAGCCGCACCATGTGCCACAGCTTCACCGGGTCGTGCGTCTGCGGCGAACCTGCCTCCGCGTCCGCAGTGCCCGCAGCGTCCTCGGCGTACTCGGCGCGCATCTCGTGCTCCATGGCGACGCACCTCCTCGCCCCCACGATGCGCCCGGGGAAGCACCGCCCGCCACCGGGCGGCCGGCTCAGAACACCGACCAGCCGGTCAGCGACGTGAAGTGGTCCAGCGCCGCCGCGCCCGCGACCGAGTTGCCGCGGCTGTCCAGGCCGGGGCTCCACACGCACAGCGTGCAGCGGCCCGGTACGACCGCGACGATCCCGCCGCCGACGCCGCTCTTGGCGGGCAGCCCCACCCGGTACGCGAACTCGCCGGCCGCGTCGTAGGTGCCGCAGGTCAGCATCACCGCGTTGATCCGCTTGGCCTCGCGCGCCTCCAGCAGGCGGCTGCCGTCGGCGCGCAGTCCGTGCCGGGCCAGGAACCCGCCGGCCGCCGCCAGGTCGCGGCAGCTCATCTCGATCGAGCACTGCCAGAAGTAGTGCTCGATGACGCTGGGGACGGGGTTCTCCAGGTTGCCGAAGCTGGCCATGAAGTGGGCGAGCGCCGCGTTGCGGTCGCCGTGCTCCGCCTCGGAGTCCGCCACGGCCTGGTCGAAGGCGAGGTCCGGGTTGCCGCTCTCCTCGCGCAGGAAGTGCAGCATCGTGGTGCTGGCGTCGCCGGTCAGCGTCTGCAGCCGGTCGGTGACGACGAGCGCGCCCGCGTTGATGAAGGGATTGCGCGGTACGCCGTTCTCCCACTCCAGTTGCACCAGCGAATTGAACGGCGTGCCCGACGGCTCGCGGCCGACCCGCTTCCAGATGTCCTCGCTGTCGTTGGCCATGACCAGCGCCAGCGAGAAGGTCTTCGATATGGACTGGACGGAGAACGGGACCTCCCAGTCCCCCACCCCGTACACCTCACCGTTGATGTCGGCCACCGCTATGCCGAAGCGGTCCGTCGGCACCTTCTCCAGCGCCGGTATGTAATCGGCAACCTGCCCATGTCCGACATACGGCCTCGCATAGGCCGCTACCTCCTCAAGAACGGCCTGGTAGTCCATGACGGACAAGCTACCTCGGGGCCACGATCACCCCCAGCGGGGCCCCCGCCAGCGCTTTCACCTCACGCGCCAGATGCGCCTGGTCCGCGTACCCGGCGCGGGCCGCCACCTCCGCGTACGGCGTCCCGCCGCGGGCCAGTTCCAGCGCGCGGCCGAGGCGCAGCACCCTGGCCAGCATCTTGGGACCGTACCCGAACGCCTCCAGGCACCGGCGGTGCAGCTGCCGCTCGCCGATGCCCACGGCCCGGGCGGCCTCCGCCACGGACCGGCCGCGGCCGAGCGCCGCGGCGATCGCGCTGTGCGCGGGGTCGGCCGGGCCGGCGGCCTCCCGGAGGCGGTGTACGGCGATCTCCTCCAGCACCCGTCCGGGTGAATCGGTCCCGGCCACCGTTCCGGCCAGCCGGTCCACCAGGCCCCGGGGCCACAGCTCCTCCAGCGGCACCCGCTGATCGCGCAGCGTGTGGGCCGGCACGCCGAAGACGGCGGGCCCCTGGCCGGGGGCGAAGCGCAGTCCGACAACGATCTCGCCCGGCCGCGCGGCGGGGGTGTGCGCGGTGGTGTCCGGCCCGGCCACGGTCAGCCGGCCGCCCCACCAGATCAGGTCCGTGCAGCCGTCGGGCAGCACCCGCTGCGGCGCCGGGCCGCCGGGCGCCCGCTTCTCCCAGACGACCGCGCCGGGCAGCCGCGCGGCCCGCTCCCGGTACCCGCCCGGGTCCGCGCCCGGTTTCCCGTCCGGTTCTTCGTCCGCGGTCCCCTCCGTACCCCTGTCCACCTCCCCAGCCTGGCACGGGAACGCGGGTAACGTCCGGTCCGTTGATCCGGTACGGCACCGCGACGGCAGCGGGGCCGTCCGCCCCTCCCCCAACCTCACCGGAGGCAGCAATGGCAGGCTTTCTCGACCGCGCCAAGGAGCAGGCACAGAGCGCGCTCAACCAGGGCAAGCAGAAGGTCGACGAGGTCCAGCAGCAGCGGGCCGGCAACGACCTGCTGAAGAAGCTGGGCGCGGCCTACTATGCGGAACGTCGCGGCAACGGCACCGCCGACGCCACCCAGGAGGCGCTGAGCGCGCTGGAGGCTCACATCGCCACGCACGGTGACGGTTTCCTGCGCGGCTGAAAGGCGGTGCTTCCCACGGCTGAAAGCGGTGGAAAGCGGCTGAAACCGCTCGCTCATCCGCTCGTACACGCGACGAACGGCTGGTCTGTGACCTGACGTTCCAGTACAAGCGTTTTATGAGGCGGTGCGCGGTCGGCGGCCGCCGCGCACCGAACGGAGTCGGCCATGGCCCCACCCATGTCCGCGAACACCTTCATCAAGGCCCTCAGAGACGAGGGCCTGGAGATCGTCGAGGTCGGCGAGTGGCGTACGCACAACCGCGACGGCCACGGTGACTGGGGCCCGGTGCACGGTGTGGTGATCCACCACACCGTCACGTCCGGGACGGAGAGCACGGTCCGCCTGTGTTACCACGGCACCTCGGCGCTGCCGGGGCCGCTGTGCCACGGCGTGATCACCAAGGACGGCCGGGTGCACCTGGTCGGCTGCGGGCGCACCAACCACGCGGGCAGCGGCGACCGCGACGTCCTGAACGCCGTGATCGCCGAGCGGAAGCAGCTGCCCCCCACCAACCAGTACAACGCCGACGGCAACGTCCACTTCTACGGCTTCGAGTGCGAGAACATGGGCGACGGCAAGGACCCGTGGCCCGAGGCCCAGCTGGAGGCCATCGAGAAGGCCGCGGCGGCGCTGTGCCGGGTCCATGGCTGGAACGAGTACTCGGTCGTCGGCCACCTGGAATGGCGCGCGGACAAGATAGACCCCAAGGGCTTCACGATGAAGGACATGCGCGCCCGCATCGGCGCCCGCCTCAAGTAGCACCCGCGGCACCCGTCCCGCCCGTAGGGCCTGACGGCGGGTGAAGCAGCGCCCGCCGGCACGCGACAATGGCCGGGTGACCTCCGCCGTCCCCGACCTCGCCGCACTGCGGCCGCGCCTGCCGTCCCCCCTCCAGCACGTCGAGGACGGGCGGTTCGCGCGCCGCGGTGTGCGGCTGTTGCTCAAACGGGACGACCTGATCCACCCCGAGCTGCCCGGCAACAAGTGGCGCAAGCTGGAGCTGAACCTGCGGGCGGCGGCCGAGGCCGGTGAGCACACGCTGCTCACGTTCGGCGGCGCGTACTCCAACCATCTGCGCGCCACCGCCGCGGCCGGCCGTCTCCTGGGGTTCGCGACGGTCGGCGTCATACGCGGCGCGGAACTGGCGGACAAGCCGCTGAACCCGTCCCTGGCACGCTGCGCCGCCGACGGCATGCGCCTGCACTTCGTCGACCGCGCCGCATACCGCCGCAAGGCCGAGCCGGAGACCGCCGCCGCATTCCGGGAACGCTTCGGACCGCACTACGCCGTACCGGAAGGGGGCAGCAACGCCCTCGCCGTCCAGGGCTGCACGGCCCTGGGCCGGGAACTGCACGGCGCGTCGGACGTCGTCGCCGTCGCCTGCGGCACCGGCGGCACACTGGCTGGCCTGGCCGCCGGACTGGCGCCGGACCAGCGGGCCCTCGGCATACCCGTCCTCAAGGGCGGCACACCGCACTTCCTCGCCGCGGAGACCGAACGCCTCCAGTACGCGGCCTTCGGCGGCCGGCGCGGCACCTGGGACCTGGACGACCGCTTCCACTGCGGCGGATACGCCCGCCGTACCCCCGAACTGGACGCCTTCGCCGCCGACTTCGAGGACCGGCACGGCATACCCCTGGAACGCCTCTACGTCGCCAAGCTCCTCCTGGGGCTGACGACCCTGGCCCAGGAGGGCGCCTTCCCGCCCGGCAGCACCGTCACGGCGGTCGTGACAGGGGCTCCGACTCCGTGATGCGCGGCCCTCGGACCCACGCCCCTTAATCCGCGGCCCCCGGACCCACGCCCCCGTGGTCCGCGGTCCTCAAGCCGCGGCCCGTAGGGCGACGCCCCGAGCCCGCCGCCCTAGTCGGCCCCCTCCCGGTACGCCGCGGCCTCCTCCAGATCCAGCCGCTTCAGCAGCACGCTCATCATCTCGTCGTCGATCCGCCGCTCGTCCCGCAGCCGTACGAACACCTTGCGCTCGGCGTCGATCATCTCCCGCGCCAGCCGCCGGTACGTGTCGTCCGCCGACTCCCCCGTCGCCTCGTGGACCGTGCCCAGCCGCTCCCACACCGCGTTGCGCCGCCGCTCCATGACCGTGCGCAGCCGGTCGGCCAGCGGGCCCGGCAGCGCGTTGCGCTCGTCCTCCAGCAGTTCGGCCAGCCGCTGCTCCGCGGCCCGTGACGCCTCGTTCTGGGCCTGTGCCTCGGCGAGCGTCTCGCCCTGTACGTCCCGTGGGGGCAGCCGCAGCGCGCGGATCAGGGGCGGCAGCGTCAGCCCTTGGACGGCGAGGGTGCCGATGACGGTCGTGAAGGTCAGGAAGAGCACCAGGTTGCGCGCCGGGAACCCGTCGCCGGAGCCCTGGACGGTCACCGGGATCGAGAAGGCGATCGCCAGCGACACCACGCCGCGCATCCCGGCCCACCCGACGATCACCGGCGCCTTCCAGTTCGTGCCGGGTTCGCGGGTGCGGATGCGTTCGGACAGCATGCGCGGCAGGAACGTCGCGGGGAAGACCCAGACGAAGCGCGTGAGCACCACCACCAGGAAGACCAGGACGGCGTACCAGGCGGCCTGGACGCCGCTGAACTCACCGAGCCCGCGCAGTACGACCGGCAGTTGCAGACCGATCAGCGCGAACACCGACGACTCCAGCACGAAGGAGACCATCTTCCACACGGCCTCCTCCTGGAGGCGCGTCTCGAAGTCGACCTGCCAGGAGCGGTGTCCGAGGTAGAGCGCGACCACGACGACCGCCAGCACACCGGACGCCCCGAATTCCTCGGCGACCTGATAGGCCACGAACGGGATGAGCAGCGACAGGGTGTTCTCCAGCAGCGGCGCGTCCCGCAGCCGGCAGCGCAGCCAGTGCAGCGGGATCATCAGCACCACTCCGACGCCGATGCCGCCGAGCGCCGCGACCGCGAACGCGCGGATGCCGTCGGTCCAGGTCGCGCCCACCCCCGCGGCGGCGGCCACCGCCACCTTGTACGCGGTGATCGCGGTGGCGTCGTTGACCAGCGACTCGCCCTGGAGGATCGTCGTGATCCGGTTCGGCAGGCGCAGTCTGCGGGCGATGGCGGTGGCGGCCACGGCGTCCGGCGGCGCGACCACCGCGCCGAGGACGAGCGCCGCCGCCAGCGGAAGGTCCGGGACGACCAGGTAGGCGACGTACCCGACGGCGACCGTCGCGAAGAGCACGTAGCCGACCGACAGCAGCGCCACCGGCCGCAGGTTGGCCCGCAGGTCCAGGTAGGAGCTCTCCAGTGCCGCGGTGTGCAGCAGCGGGGGCAACAACAGCGGCAGCACGATGTGCGGATCGAGCGTGTAGTCCGGTACGCCCGGGATGTAGGCCGCCGCCAGGCCGGTGGCGACGAGCAGCAGCGGTCCCGGTACGGGCGTGCGCCGGGCGGCCCCGGCGACCGCCGCGCTCCCCGCGACCAGCAGCAGTAGTGGCATCACGTCCATCGGTCCCGACCGTCCTGTCCTGTTCCACCGTGGCCGGCCCGTGCCGCCCCGGTCGCCGTCGCGGCCGCCCGTGCCGCGCCCGCTCCGGCGATCTAACCTGGCAATCATGAGCGAGTGCCCGCATGTTCCCGGTCTGCCGCGCCCCGAACCCGCCGCGCTGAGCGCCACCTGCCCCGAGTGCGAGGCGGTCGGCAGCCACCCCGTGCAGCTACGGCTGTGCCTGGTGTGCGGCCACGTCGGCTGCTGCGACTCCTCGCCGTTCCGGCATGCGACGGCGCACTTCGCGGCGACCGGCCACGCGGTGATGCGCTCGTACGAGCCGGGCGAGAGCTGGCGGTGGTGCTTCGTCGACGAGACCGTCGTCTGAGCCGGCGACGGGACCGTCGACCGGGCCGGCGGACGGCGAGGGCCGAGGGACCGCGCGAGCCGACGGACCGCGAGCCGAGGGCCCCCGAGAGCCGACAGGCCGTGCGAGCCGACGAGGCCCCGTCCGCGCAGCCACCATGACACCTTCCGTCCCCTTTGGGCGCCTTGCGCAGGCCCGGTCCGGCGGGATCACCGCACCCCGGGGCCGGATGTCAGTGCCGCCCGCTAGCCTTCAGGCATGATCCGCACCGCGACGGTCGACGACGTACCCGTCATCCACACGATGATCCGCGAGCTGGCCGAGTACGAGCGTGCCCGGGAGTCCGCGAAGGCCACCGAGGCGCAGTTGCGCGAGGCGCTCTTCGGCGCACATCCGGCGGCGTTCGCACTCATAGCGGAGGACGCCGAGGGCCCGGTCGGCTTCGCCCTGTGGTTCCGGAACTTCTCGACGTGGACGGGCACGCACGGTGTCTATCTGGAGGATCTCTACGTCCGTCCGGAGGCGCGCGGCGGCGGCCACGGCAAGGCGCTCCTCTCGGCGCTCGCGGAGATCTGCACGGAGCGCGGCTACGAGCGTTTCGAGTGGTCAGTCCTGGATTGGAACGAACCGTCCATCGGTTTTTACCGGTCCATCGGCGCCGAACCCATGGACGGATGGACCGTCTTCCGGCTCACTGGAGATGCGCTGTACAACCTCGCGGGCGTCTCGAACGTCAACGCAGCGTAACTGGTTCCGATTTGGCAGTGCAGACCCCTAGCCACTGTCCGTACCCGTAGGCTTACAATGAGTGACAGTCGTGGGACTGCGGGACGCTGTGAGTCCAGCCGTCGTACCGGAAGCCGGCGCTGCCTCTTCCGGGCGACATCGCCCCGCAGATCGCGATAGCGTCGCAGGCGAACCATGTGCCGCGCCGGATCGTTCTCCTCTTGTCACGAGAGGGGCCGCGACCGGCGCGAATATCAGCTCAACCAGCTTGTGTCACCTTGGAGGTGAGGGTGTCCCAGATCGCAGGCGAGCCCGGGACCCAGGACTTCGTGGAAGTCCGGCTGCCCGCTGCGGGTGCCTACCTGTCGGTGCTGCGTACGGCCACGGCCGGACTCGCAGCCCGCTTGGACTTCACCCTCGACGAGATCGAGGATCTGCGGATCGCCGTGGACGAGGCGTGCGCGATTCTTCTGCAACAGGCCGTGCCGGGCTCCGTGCTGAGCTGCGTCTTCCGCCTGATCGACGACGCGCTGCAAGTGACCGTCTCGGCCCCGACGACCGACGGCCGCGCCCCCGAGCGCGACACCTTCGCCTGGACGGTGCTCTCCGCGCTGGCCGGCAAGGTCGACTCCACCGTCGCCGAGGACCGTACGGTCACCATCAGCCTGTACAAGGAGCGCGGCGCCGGTCCCGGACCGTCATGACCGAACAGGGGGCCCCGTGAAGGATCTTGAAAGCGGCACGCGGATGGCGCCCGTCACGGCCATCCCCGAGCAGCATCATGCCCGGCCGCAACCGGTGGGCGCGGATGACCACGGCGGCCGTTTGGACGCGGCGGAGCAGGCAGAGCGGGCGGACCACATGGACCAGAGCGAGAACAAGCGGAACGAGCGCGATCCGCACACCCCGCACCACCCCCATGACCCTCACGACCCCCATGACCGCAGCGGCGCGCGGGCGATGTTCTACGAGCTCCGCAAGCTGCCCGACGGATCGGCGGAGCGCGCCGAGCTGCGCAACACGCTCGTGCGGATGCATCTGCCGCTCGTCGAGCACCTGGCCCGGCGCTTCCGCAACCGCGGCGAGCCGCTGGACGACCTGACCCAGGTCGCCACCATCGGCCTGATCAAGTCCGTGGACCGCTTCGACCCCGACCGCGGCGTGGAGTTCTCCACGTACGCCACGCCCACGGTCGTCGGCGAGATCAAGCGGCACTTCCGCGACAAGGGCTGGGCGGTCCGGGTGCCCCGCCGCCTCCAGGAGCTGCGGCTGTCGCTGACCACCGCGACCGCCGAGCTCTCGCAGCGCCACGGCCGCTCCCCCACGGTCCACGAGCTGGCCGAGCATCTCGCGATCTCCGAGGAGGAGGTCCTGGAGGGCCTGGAGTCGGCCAACGCGTACAGCACGCTGTCGCTGGACGTGCCGGACACCGACGACGAGTCGCCGGCCGTCGCCGACACCCTGGGCGCCGAGGACGAGGCGCTGGAGGGCGTCGAGTACCGCGAGTCGCTCAAGCCGCTGCTGGAGGACCTGCCGCCGCGGGAGAAGAAGATCCTGCTGCTGCGCTTCTTCGGCAACATGACCCAGTCGCAGATCGCCCAGGAGGTCGGCATCTCCCAGATGCACGTCTCCCGCCTGCTGGCCCGCACCCTGGCCCAGCTCCGCGACAAGCTCCTGGTGGAGGAGTAGCCCGGCAGCACCGGCACCTGTGCCTGCACCACCGCCACCGCCCCGGCCTCGGTATCGAGCCCGGGGCGTCGTGCATGGGGCGTCCGTCGTGCGGCGGCGTGGGCATCACGCGAGGGACGCCGAGTGGCCGAACCGCGCGCGGGATGTCGTACGACACACGTGCCGTACGGGGCCCCGTGCGGGCCACTCCGCACCCCCAGGAGCAGACCCGCGCTTACCACCCGGGCCGGTGGCCGGGAACCGGCGTCCGGTCGCCCACAGCCACCCTGGGCGCGCTCCCCAGCCGGCCGCGGGGGCCGGGCCCCGGCCCCGTCCTCACTCCCTGGGAGTGATCCCCAGCGCCTCGGTGGCCGTCGGGTTCACCAGCAGTCCGAGTACGGCGACCGCGACCACCGCCAGGCCGACACCGGCCGCGATCAGCGCGCCGCCACCGTTGATCAGCGTCCAGGCCACGGGGAACGCCACGATCTGGGTGATCAGCGAGGGGCCGCGACTCCAGCGGCGCCGCAGCCACAGTCCGCGCGCCGCGACCAGCGGCAGCACCGCCAGCGCGATCACGGTCAGGCCGCCCGTCTCCGCCTGGCGGGGACTGTCGGGCGAGCCGGTCAGCCCGTCGATGAGCATGTAGACGCCGAGGGCGGCCAGCGCCAGGCCTTCGACGGCGGTGAGCACCGCGGCGGCGGTGAGCCGGGCCGGCCGCGGCCCGCTCGGCGCGGGAGAGGCGGTGGCGCCGCCCTTGCCGTCCGGCCTCTGCCCGGTCGCCTTGCCGCCCTTCCCAGACTTCTCGGTCCTCCCGGACTTTCCGCCCGATCCGGCCTTCGTGCCCCCGGCCTGCACGTTCCGCCGGTCCGGCTTGCTGCCCCGCGTCGCCTCGGCCCGCCGGGAGGGCTTGGCCGCCTCGGCCGCCGGCCGTTTCTGCTCACTGCTCACCCCAGCAGGGTAGCCCCGGGACCCCCTCCGCACGGCGGGCAGGGAGTGGGTCGGGTACCGGCAGGTAGGTACCCTGCTGCACATGCGCGCACTTCTCGTGGTCAATCCCGCAGCTACCACCACCAGTGCGCGTACGCGTGAAGTCCTCACCCACGCGCTGGCCAGCGACCTGAAGCTGGAGGTCGCCGAGACCCGCTACCGCGGACACGCCCGGGACCTGGCCCGGCAGGCGGCCGAGGGCGGTCAGATCGAGCTGGTCGTCGCGCTCGGCGGCGACGGCACGGTGAACGAGGTCGTCAACGGTCTGCTGACGCACGGCCCCGCCCCCGAATCCCTCCCGCGCCTGGCCGTCGTCCCCGGCGGCTCCACCAACGTCTTCGCCCGGGCCCTCGGCCTGCCCAACGATGTCGTCGAGGCGACCGGCGCCCTTCTGGACGCGCTGCGTGACGGCAGCGAACGCACCGTCGGCCTGGGCCTGGCCGCCGGCACGCCCGGCACGGAGGACGAGGGCGTACCGGCTCGCTGGTTCACGTTCTGCGCGGGCTTCGGCTTCGACGCGGGTGTGGTCGGCCGGGTCGAACAGCAGCGGGAGCGGGGCAAGCGTTCGACGCACTCGCTCTACATGCGGCAGGTGCTGCGCCAGTACGTCGGCGAGTCGAACCGCCGGCACGGCACGATCACGCTGGAGCGCCCGGGCGAGGACCCGGTGGAACAGCTCGTCATGTCGATAATCTGCAACACCGCCCCCTGGACCTACCTGGGCAATCGCCCGGTCTACCCGGCCCCGGCGGCCTCCTTCGACACGGCGCTCGACGTGTTCGCCCTGTCCAAACTGTCCGCATCTGCGGTGACCCGCTACGCGACCCAGCTCCTGGCGTCAACACCGGAGCGCGGCCCCCGGGGCAAGCATGTGGTCTCGCTCCATGACTTGACGGACTTCACCTTGCATTCGCAGGCGCCACTGCCCTTCCAGATGGACGGTGACCACCTAGGACTCCGTACGAGCGTGACGTTCACAGGCGTTCGCCGTGCACTGCGTGTGATTGTGTGAGCAGTAGGGCCTAAAGTCCTTTCAGTCGAACGTTTAGGCTGACTTCCACCCCCTAGAAGTACGGCTGTGACCTAGGCGACACCAAGGAATCAAAAAAAAGTTTCCGGAAGGGGTTGTATCCGCCGCCGAGGTTTGCGAGTCTCTTCATGGCGATCGGGACGGCCGTTTCTACCGGCCCCCTTGAGAGCCCGAATCCTCCTCCTCATTCTTCAGGACCGCACCAGTTCTCAACTGGGGTTCGGCCCTTCCCTTGTGGAGGGATTCGTGAAAGCGTTCACATTCACAAGCAACGATCCCGTCACACGAGGAGATGGAGCAGCCATGGACTGGCGTCACCGCGCCGTTTGCCGCGAGGAAGACCCCGAGCTCTTCTTCCCCATCGGCAACACCGGTCCTGCGCTGCTGCAGATCGAGGAAGCCAAGGCCGTCTGCCGCCGCTGCCCCGTCATGGAGCAGTGCCTGCAGTGGGCGCTTGAGTCCGGCCAGGACTCCGGCGTCTGGGGTGGTCTCAGCGAAGACGAGCGCCGCGCCATGAAGCGCCGTGCAGCTCGCAACCGGGCGCGCAACGCCAGCGCCTGACCGCCAGACGCCCCGTGGCCCCCGAGCCGCAGCGCGCAGTACCCCCGATGCTCCCCCAGCGCCCCGGGCGCCTGGGAGCTCCCCACGCAACGTGAGCTTTGAGCCCCGGACCGAATGGGTCCGGGGCTTACTGCTGTCCGGACCCGCTGCGGCCGCCGACGCCTCACCACCGGCCGGCCACCCCGGGCTCCCTCAGCACGCCCCTCACCCGGTCTCCGTTCTCGCCTCACAAAGGTCCGGACCTTCATCTCCCGGACGACCCTGGTGACTTACCCCTCCCAGCCGTTGTCCATTCACCGTCCCCGCCGTCACTCTTCCGTTACCTCGTTCTGCTGTACGGCCATTCGGCGGGCCGGGTGCACCGTGCGGGCTTTCCGCCGGATTTCCCGAATTCCACACTTCCGCCGCTCACTTGATGAGCGGCTCCTTCATCAGTGCTTCTCGGCGCGTACGGGAATGTCGAGAATCACCTGGGTACCCCGTTCGGCTCCCGGCACCATGTCGAACTTTCCACCCAACTCACCCTCGACGAGCGTGCGTACGATCTGCAGCCCGAGATTCCCGGTCCGGTGCGGGTCGAACCCGTCCGGGAGGCCGCGGCCGTTGTCCTGGACCGTGACCAGCAGGCGGGGTTCCGTACGGCTGCCGCCGCGGACCGCGCCCACCTCGACGGACCCCTGGTCACCCGGCACGAAGGCGTGTTCGAGGGCGTTCTGCAGGACCTCCGTGAGGACCATGGAGAGCGGGGTGGCGACCTCGGCGTCGAGTATGCCGAAGCGGCCCGTACGGCGAGTGGTCACGGCGCCTGGCGCGATCTCGGCGACCATGGCCAGCACCCGGTCGGCGATCTCGTCGAACTCGACGCGCTCGTCCAGGTTTTGGGACAGCGTCTCGTGCACGATCGCGATCGAACCGACCCTGCGTACGGCCTCGTTGAGCGCCTCGCGCCCCTGTTCGGAGTCCATCCGGCGGGACTGGAGACGCAGCAGGGCGGCGACGGTCTGCAGGTTGTTCTTCACCCGGTGGTGGATCTCCCGGATGGTGGCGTCCTTGGTGATCAGTTCCCGTTCGCGGCGCCGGAGTTCGGTGACGTCGCGCAGCAGGACCAGCGAACCGATGTGCGTGCCCTTGGGCTTGAGCGGAATGGCGCGCAGTTGGATCACCCCGTCCTCGCCCTCCACCTCGAACTCCCGGGGCGCCCAGCCGCTGGCCAGCTTGACCAGCGCCTCGTCGACGGGACCGCGCGCGGGCGCCAGTTCGGCGGTGGTCTGGCCCAGGTGGTGACCCACGAGGTCGGCGGCGAGGCCGAGGCGGTGGTAGGCGGAGAGCGCGTTCGGGCTGGCGTACTGGACGATGCCGTCCGCGTCCAGCCTGATCAGCCCGTCCCCGGCCCGCGGCGAGGCGTCCATGTCGACCTGCTGGCCGGGGAAGGGAAAGGATCCTGCGGCGATCATCTGGGCGAGGTCCGAGGCGCTCTGGAGGTACGTGAGTTCCAGCCGGCTCGGCGTCCGTACCGTCAGCAGGTTCGTGTTCCGCGCGATCACGCCCAGCACCCGGCCCTCGCGGCGCACCGGGATCGACTCGACGCGTACCGGCACCTCCTCGCGCCACTCGGGGTCGCCCTCCCGTACGATCCGTCCCTCGTCCAGGGCGGAATCGAGCATCGGGCGGCGGCCCCGCGGAACGAGGTGGCCGACCATGTCGTCCTGGTAGGAGGTCGGCCCCGTGTTGGGCCGCATCTGGGCGACGGACACGTACCGCGTGCCGTCGAGGGTGGGCACCCACAGCACCAGGTCGGCGAAGGACAGGTCGGAGAGCAGTTGCCACTCCGAGACCAGCAGGTGCAGCCACTCCAGGTCGGAGTCGCTGAGGGCGGTGTGCTGGCGTACGAGATCGTTCATGGAGGGCACGCCTTGGAGCCTACCGGCGTACGGTGTAGGTGTTGTCCTCGCAAGGCCATGGACAGATCTGATTGGTCTAGTCCACAATGAGTCGGTACCGCACCCCGCGAGGGACGGCCCCCGGGCCCGCGAAACCGGCACGAAGACTTCGCGAACCTCCAGAAACCTCCGTTCTCCCCGCACAGGAGAGCGGAAAGAGGCCCGAGCGCTCTCTGCCCTGACTGCGCGACGGCCTCCGGTCGACCGGCCTCTGGGCAGGCGGATGTTCCTACCGCACGTGGGACGCCTCCTGCCGCCGGGCCGGCCGATGAAGCTCCGGGCTGCGGTGCCGGACAGGTTGAGGGTCCTGTCCCGGCGCCGCGGCCCGCGGGTGTCCCCGGCCCGACCGGGCTCCCCGCTTCCCTCCCGCTACCCTTCCGGCGCCAAGTCGCCCTCCCCTCCGGCCCCCTCCCCTCCGCCATCGCTCCGACCGGCGGGCCAGGCGGCCATCGCGAGTTCGGCGACCCGCTCCAGGGTCGTACGGTCCGCACCGTCCCGCGCCTGCTGTGACATGCCCTGGAGCACGGTCGCACCGTAGGTCGCGAGCGAGTGCGCGTCGATGGCGCCGGGCAGCTCGCCACTCCGGATGTCGTCCCGGATCCGCCCTTCGAGCAGTTCCACGGTCTGCGCACGGCGCTCCTGAAGGCTGCGCACGACCTCTTCGGACTGCACCGTGCAGTTGGTGGCGGCCGTGATGATCATGCAGCCACGCGGATAGCCCGGCAGGGTGTGAAAGGCCGCTGCCTCGCGCAGCATCCGCGCCACGGCCCGGCGCGCCGTCGGCTCCTCGGCGAGGGCGCGGCCGGAGAAGGCGCCGATGTCCCGGACGTACGCCTCGACCGCCTCCTCGAAGAGCGTCCGCTTGTCCCCGAACGCCGCGTACAGGCTCGGCGCCTTGATGCCCATGGTCTCGGTGAGGTCGGCGATCGAGACGGCTTCGTAGCCGTGCTCCCAGAAGGCCCGCATCGCCTGCTCCAGGGCCGTCTCGCGGTCGAAGGACCGGGGCCGCCCGCGCTGTTTCGTCGCCATCCCCCAATTCTATAGCGCTCGCTACGGAATCTCTGCTACGGTCTTTCTGTAGTCATCGATACAGAAAAGGGGGCGCGGCCATGGGCGTGCTCACGGGCAAGACGGCGCTGGTCACGGGCGGTAGCAGGGGCATCGGCCGGGCGATCGCCGAGCGGCTGGGGCGGGACGGTGCGCTGGTCGCGGTGCATTACGGACGCGACGAGGCAGCGGCGAAGGAGACGGTGACGTCGATCGAGGAGGCGGGCGGCCGGGCCTTCGCCCTCCGTGCCGAACTGGGCGTGCCGGGTGACGCGGCGGCACTGTGGTCCGCGTTCGACGCGCAGGCGGACGGCTTGGACATCCTGGTCAACAACGCCGGCATTGTCGCCCGGCGCGATCCGCTGGCGGGCGTCACGGAGGAGGACTTCGACCGCGTCTTCGCGGTCAACACGAAGGCTCCGTTCTTCGTCACCCAGTTGGGTCTGGAACGGATGCGTGACGGCGGCCGTGTCATCAACATCTCCACGGTCCTCACCCGTGGCGCCGCCGCGCCCGAGCTGATCACCTACTCGATGACCAAGGGCGCGCTCGACGTCTTCACCTCGACCCTCGCCAAGGACCTGGGCCCCCGCGGCATCACGGTCAACGCGATCGCCCCGGGTGTGGTCGACACCGACATGAACGCGGGCTGGCTGCGCAACGATCCCGAGGCCTGGCGGACGTCCGCGGAGATATCCCCCCTGGGCCGAGTGGGCGAGCCCCGCGACATCAGCGACATCGCCGCCTTCCTCGCCTCGGACGACAGCCGCTGGGTCACCGGCCAGTGGATCGACGCAACGGGGGGTGCGCTGCTCTGAGACAGCGGGAGGAGGCAGGCAGTGGGGTGGGTCAGTGGGTTTTGGTGACCTTGGCCAGGGAGCGAGGGGCGTCGGGGTCCTGACCTCGGGCGAGGGTCACTTCGTACGCGAGCATCTGGAGGGGGAGGATTTCGAGGACCGGCTGGAGTTCCTCGGCCACGCCTTCGGTCGGCAGCGCGAAGCCCGCCGCGGCCCGGTCGACCTCGGCGGGGCTGCCGATGACCACCAGGTCGGCGCCCCGGTCGCGCAGGCGCTCCAGTACGGGCCGCAGCGCCTCGCCGCCCTTGCCGTCGGTGACGATCGCGATCACCGGGGAGATGTTGTCCACCATGGCGAGCGGGCCGTGCAGGAGGTCCGCTCCGGAGTAGGAGAGGGCGGGGATGTAGCTGGTCTCCATGAGTTTCAGGGCGGCTTCCTTGGCCGTCGGGTAGCCGTATCCACGGGAGGTGAGCACCATGCGCTCCGCGAAGCGGTAGCGGGCGGCGAGGGCCTTGACCTCGGCGTGGCGGGCGAGGACGGACTCGGCCAGGTCCGGCAGTGGCTTCGCGGCCAGGTCGCCCGCGGCGTGCGGGCCCGGGTGGCCCCAACTGTCGCGCAGGCCGTCGACGAAGAGGTAGAGGGCGAGGAGTTCGGCCGTGTAGGTCTTCGTGGCGGGCAGGGCGCGTTCCGGGCCGGCCAGGATGTCGAGGTGGAACTCGCTGACGCCGGCGAGCGCCGAGCCGGCGTTGTTGGTCACCGCGAGGGTGATCGCGCCGCCCTCGCGGGCGGCCCGGGTCGAGGCGACGAGGTCGGGTGACCCACCGGACTGGCTGACCGTGACGACCAGGCAGTCCCTGAGATCGGGCCGCGCGCCGTAGGCGGTGGTCGTGGACATGGAGGTGAGACCGCAGGGCATGCCGAGCCGCACTTCGAACAGGTACTTGGCGTAGAGGGCCGCGTTGTCCGACGTACCGCGCGCGGTGAACAGGACGAACCGCGGCCGGCGGGCGGCGACCTGCTCGGCGACGCCACGGATGCGGGACGCGCCCTCGGCGAGGATGCGGCGCAGGACGTCGGGCTGTTCGGCCATCTCGGCGGCCATGTGGCGGCCGGGGCGTTCGTCGGAGTTGTCGTGCAGCGTGCGGTTCACCGTGCGGGGCATCCTGGCCGCCTCCTGTGGTCTGCCGTGCCCGCGTGCCGTTCGCGTACCGTTCGCGCGGCGCCCGGCGGAACTCCTGTGCGCGTCCGTCGCGCACCTGTCACGTATCGCGTAACCCTGAAGTGGCCGCCGCACCCGTAGCGGTCGCCTTGGCTGCGATGGTCGTCGCACCCGTAGCGGTCGTAACGGCCGTGGATGGCCGCCGCACCCGCAGCGGTCGTAACGGCCGTGGCGGCCGTGGCGGCCTTAACGGCCGTGGTCGCCGGATCAGGCGCGGAAGCCGCGGTGTCCGACGCCAGTCGACCACGCGTGCCCCCGTCCCCGCCACCGCACCCGCGCCGCCCGGCCATCCCACCCGGTCGCCCCGCACCGCACCCCCGGTTGGCCCGCTGTTCAGTTGCGGGTCGCCTGATGTCTCCGGGGGTGATGGGGCGGGCTCTGGTAGATTGGTCTATACCACACGAGTCCATTCTCCAGATCGGCAGGCACAGCGTGGAAGTTGTCATCGTCCCGGACGCCAAGGCAGGCGGCGAGCTGATCGCGGAGGCCATCGCCGCCCTGGTGCGCCGTAAGCCCGAGGCGCTGTTGGGTGTGGCCACTGGATCGACTCCGCTGCCCGTCTACGAAGCGCTGGCGGGCACGGTCCGCGACGGTGGCGTGGACGTCTCGCGTGCCCGCATCTGCCAGCTCGACGAGTACGTCGGGCTGCCGGCCGGGCACCCCGAGTCGTACCGCTCCGTGGTGCTGCGCGAGGTCGTGGAGCCGCTGGGGCTCGGCGAGGACGCCTTCATGGGGCCGGACGGCGCCGCGGAGGACGTGCAGGCGGCCTGCGAGGCGTACGACCGTGCGCTGAGCGAGGCCGGCGGCGTGGACCTCCAGCTCCTGGGCATCGGTACCGACGGGCACATCGGCTTCAACGAGCCGTGCTCCTCGCTCGCGTCCCGCACGCGCATCAAGACGCTGACGCAGCAGACCCGGGAGGACAACGCCCGGTTCTTCGACAGCCTGGAGGAGGTGCCGCACCACGTCATCACCCAGGGCATCGGCACCATCCTGGAGGCCCGCCACCTGGTGCTGCTGGCCACCGGCGAGGGCAAGGCGGACGCCGTCGCGCAGTCCGTCGAGGGCCCGGTCTCGGCGCTGGTGCCGGCCTCCGCGCTCCAGCTGCACCCGCACGCCACGGTCGTGGTCGACGAAGCCGCCGCGTCCAAGCTCAAGCTGGCCGACTACTTCCGCGCCACGTACGCCGCCAAGCCGGAGTGGCAGGGCCTGTGAGCCGCCTCAGGGCCTGTGCGCGGGCTCAGGGCCTGTAAGCGGACCGAGGGCTGAGGCCCACGGGCCGCACGCGACTCGGCCGGGGTTCCCCTCACTGGGGCGCCCCGGCCGAGTCGCGTCGTACGCCGGTACGACGTTCCCGCCGGGCCGCGGCTCCCCTTCCGCGGCCCGGCGGGGGTTCAGCCACCCGCGATGACCTCCGCGGCGGCGCGGCCGCAGACGCGGGCCGCGCCATGGGTGGCGATGTGCAGGGCGCCGCGCGGTGGCGCCTGTGGCAGGCCCATCTCGACGACCACCGTGTCCGGGCGGGCGTCGAGCAGGGCGTCCAGGGCCGCCGCCATCCAGGCGTGCCGGTGGACGTCACGGACGACGGCGACGATCCGCCGCTCCCCCGCCGCCCGCAGCACCTCCGCGATCTGCGCGGACACCCCGGACGCGCCATCACTTCCGGACGCGCCAGTACTCCCGACCCCACCGATATCCCTGGTCTCGCTGACACCTCTGGTCCCGTCGGCACCTCCGGTCCCGCTGTCGCTCCCGGACGCGCCGCCAGCCCCGGCCCCACCAGTGCCTCCGGACCCGGCGGCACGCCCGCCCCCGCTCCCATACGTACCGGTCTCCGTACCCGGAACCAGGCGGGTCAGTTCGGCGGCGACGCCCCAGGGGGTCTCGTCGCCGACGGCGATGTTGGCGACGGGTGTGAAGGCGGCGACGTAGGCGGGCGCGGTGAGCGGTTCGTACGGGCCGTTGCGGGTGACGCGCAGCGCCCGGCGGGCCGCGACGAGGCCGGCCTCGGGTGCGGGCGCGACCCCTCGCTCCCCAGGGAGGGCCCCCTGTGTCGCGCCCGCACTCCGGGTCCACCGCGCCAGGGCGCGGACCCGTGCTGCCGCGTCGGCGAGCCGCTTCTCCGACAGCTCTCCGTCGCGTACCGCCCGCACCAAGGCGTCGCGCAGCCGCAGCACAGTGGCTTCGTCGGCCAGTCCCCCGCCGACACAGATGGCGTCCGCTCCGGCGCCGATGGCCAGGACGCTGCCCCGTTCGATGCCGTACGTGGCGGAGATGGCCTGCATCTCCATGCCGTCGGTGACGATCAGGCCGTCGAAGCCGAGGCCGCCTTCGGAGGCGGGAGCGCGCAGCAGGCCGGTGAGCACGTTGCGGCTCAGGGTGGCGGGCAGCGTGCCGTCCAGGGCCGGGAGCAGGATGTGCGCGCTCATGACGGCCTTGGTGCCGGCGGCGATGGCGGCCCGGAAGGGCACCAGTTCGCGTTCCTGGAGGGTGCGCAGTTCGGCGGCGATGTGCGGCACGTCGTGGTGGGAGTCGACGGCGGTGTCGCCGTGGCCGGGGAAGTGCTTGGCACAGGCGGCGACGCCGGCGGACTGGAGTCCTTCGACGTACGCGGCGGTGTGCCGGGCCACCAGGAGGGGGTCGGCGCCGAAGGAGCGGACGCCGATGACCGGGTTGGACGGGTTGGAGTTGACGTCGGCGGACGGCGCCCAGTTCAGGTTGACACCGCACTCGGCGAGGCGGCGGCCGAGTTCGCGGGCCACGTCGTGGGTGAGCCGGGTGTCGTCGACCGCGCCCAGGGCGAGGTTGCCGGGAGACGAGGAGCCGCCGCGTACTTCGAGGCGGGTGACGTCGCCGCCCTCCTCGTCGATGGCGACGAGGACGTCGTCGCGCTCGGCCCGTAGCTGGGCGGTGAGCGCGGCGAGCTGTTCGGGCGAGGCGACATTGCGTCCGAACAGGCCCACGGAGGCGAGGCCCTCGCCGAGCCGGCGCAGCAGCCAGTCGGGCGCCGAAGTGCCGGTGAAGCCGGGCTGGAGGACGGTGAGCGCGTCGCGGGTGAGGGTGTCGGCCGGGTGTACGAGTGTCGTCATGGCGCGCGTCATCCCTTCACTGCGCCGGCGGTCAGTCCGCTGACCGCCTTGCGCTGCAGGAACAGGAAGAGGACCAGGATCGGTACGGCGAAGATGGAGGCGGCGGCCATCGTGGCGCCCCAGTCGTCGCCGAACTGGCTCTGGAACTGCGAGAGCCACAGCGGCAGCGTGCCCTTGTCCGGCTCCTTGTTGAGAACCAGCACCAGCGGGAATTCGTTCCAGGCGGTGATGAAGCCGAACAGCGAGGTGGCCATCAGGCCGGGTGCCAGCAGCGGGAAGATGATCTTCACGAACGCCTGCCGGCGGGTGCAGCCGTCGACCATCGCGGACTCCTCCAGCTCCTTGGGCACGGCGGCGACGTAGCCGCGCAGCGTCAGGAGGGTGAAGGGCAGCACCATGAGCATGTAGAAGAAGGTCAGCGGCACCAGGCTGTTCAGCATGTCGGCGTCGCGCACGATCATGTAGACCGAGATGACCAGGACCTCCCAGGGCGCCATCTGGGCGACCATGAAGGTCAGGATGATGCCCTTGCGGCCCTTGAAGCGCATCCGGGCGATGGCGAAGGAGCCGCACAGGGCGATCAGCAGCGAGAGTCCGACCGCCAGCACGGTGACGGTGACGGAGTTGCCCACCAGGGTCCAGAAGTTCGGCGCGTTCACGGCGGTCGTGAAGTGCTCGAAGGTGCCGTGGAACGGGAACCACACCGGGTCCTCGGTGATGATGTCACTGTTCGGCTTGAAGGCCGTGGTGAACATCCAGTACACGGGGAAGACGAATCCGAGGGCGAGCACGATCGCCGTCGCGTTGGGCCAGATGCGGCCGAGCAGTGAGCGGTTCACAGCTCGTCCTCCTCTTGCTTCAGGGTCAGTCGCAGGTAGTACGCGGTCATGGCGAGCAGGACGACGATGGTCAGCAGCGAGATGGCCGCGCCCATGCCGAAGTGGAGGTTGCCGACGCCTTCGGTGAAGGCGTAGATCGGCAGGGTCTCGGTGAGCCGGTCGGGGCCGCCCTCGTTGATCGCGAAGATCTGCGGGAACGCCTTGAAGACCCAGATGACCTCAAGGAACGTCGTCGCCAGGAAGAACGGCTTGAGGAAGGGGAAGGTGACGCTGGTGAAGACCTTCCAGGTGCCGGCGCCGTCCATCCGGGCGGCCTCGTACAGCTCCTTGGGGATGGTCGTGGTCGCGGCGTAGAGGTTCAGGGCCACGAACGGCAGCGACTGCCAGACGATCAGTACGGTGATGACGAAGAAGGTGGACAGCTGGCTGCCGACCCAGTCGAAGCGGGCCATGGAGTGCCAGCCCAGCGCGTCCAGCACCCAGTTGACGACGCCGTAGCGGGCGTCGAACAGCCACTGGAAGACGGTGGTGGCGGCGATGGCGGGCATCGCCCAGGTCAGCACGAGCGCGACGGACAGCGTCAGGCGCATCTTCTTGCCGAGCCGGGCCAGCAGGAGGCCGATCAGGACGCCCAGCACCATGATCAGGGTGACGTTGACGGCGGTGAAGACGATGGTGCGGAGGGTGACCCGCCAGAACTGCTCGCCGCCCAGGACCTCCGCGTAGTTGTCGAAGCCGCGCCACTCGGTGAGGTGCTGGATCAGCTGCTTCATGTTCAGGTTCTGGAACGAGATGATCAGGTTCCGCACCATGGGCCAGCCCAGGAAGACCGCGGTGGCGGCCAGGGCCGGGATCAGCAGCAGGTAGGGGGCGCTTCTGGCGGCCCGGCCCGGCTTCCGGCCGCGCCGGGGCGGCGGGGCGCCGCCCTTGCCGATCCGCGGCGCGGAGTCTCGAACCGCGTCCTCGATCTGCACTGACATGTCCCGCTCCCCATCACCTGGTCGTGCTCACGCTGGTCGGTTCCGTACGGGGACCGGGACGGCCGGCTCCCGTACGGAACCCGTACGGTGTGGCGGCCCCCGCGGCTGGCGCCGCCGCGGGGACCGCGTTACTGGTGCCGAGGCGCGCCGCGCGGGTCCGTACGGACCGGACCTCGGGGCACGCCGTCGGTCACTGCTTCTGGGCCAGCCGCTTGTTGATCTCGCCTTCGACGTCCTTGGCGGCGTCCGCGGGGGCCTTGCCGTTGAGCACCGCGGTCATGTAGGCCTTGATCGGGTTCGGGGTGTTCTCGACCTGGGCCCACTCGGGGATCAGCGGGGTGGTGCCGCTGGACTTGGCGGCGCCGGGCGCGGCGGCCTCGGCGGCCGGGTTGCCCTTGGCGGCGGAGGCGAGGTCGGGGGACTTCGGGCTCCAGCCGACCTCCTTGACCATCTGTCCGTCGTTCTTCTTGGACAGTGCGACCTTCAGGAACTCCTTGGCCAGTTCCTGGTTCTGGCCGCCGCCCGCGACGGCGAAGTTGGAGCCGCCGAGGAAGACGCCCTCGGGCTTGTCGGCGGTCTCACCCGGGATGGGGAAGAAGCCGATGTCGTCCTTGACGGCCGGGTTGGCCTTGACGGCGGTGGGGCCCTCGTAGCCCATGGCGATGATGGCGCCGGTCTTGCCCTTGGAGAAGATCTCGGCCTGCTGCGGGGTGGCCTCGTCCTTGTTCTTCGGGGCGGTGCTGAACGCCTGGTACTGCTTGTAGATGTCCATGGCCTTGGAGACCTTGGGGTCACCGAGGTTGGAGATCCACTTGCCGCCTTCCTTCTTGACCAGGTCGGCGCCGGTCCCGATGGTGAGGCCGTCGAAGAAGTACCAGTTCTGGCCGGGGAGGTAGAGCGGCTCGGCGTCGGTCTTCTGCTTGATGGTGTCGAACGCCTTGAAGAGTTCGGCGCGGGTCTTGGGCAGTTCCTTGATGCCCGCCTGCGCCCAGATCTTCTTGTTGTACATCACCACGCGGTTGCCCGCGTACCAGGGGAGGGCGTACTGCTTGCCGTCGGCCATGGCGGCCTTGTTGAAGGAGTCGGTCCAGTCGGCACCGATCTCCTTCTTCAGGTCGCCCAGGTCCGCGAGGGCGCCGGCCTTGGCGTACGCGGCGGTCTGGGTGTTGCCGATCTCGACGACGTCGGGCGGGCTGCTCTCGGAGAGGGCGGTGGTCAGCTTCTGCTGGATGCCGTTCCACTGCTGGACGCGGAACTCGACCGTGGCGCCGGTCTTCTTCTTGAAGTCCTCGGAGACCTGCTTGGTCCACTGCGTCGGGTTGGAGCCGTCCATGACCCAGACGATGAGCTTCTTGCCCTTGAAGTCCGAGGCGCCCGCCGTCTTGCTGTCGCTGGACCCACAGGCAGCGACACTCACCAACATTCCCGCGACTGCCGTCGCCGCTATGAGTCCACGCTTCATTGCGCTCTCCCCTGAAAACCGTGAGTGGTCTTTAATGGTTTAGACCAGTGCCCGCAGCTTGGCCTAGACCTTTTGGGGTGTCAAGGGTGTATAAGAGTCGCTGTCAGGTCCGTTACCGGACCGACATCTGGGGCCTGTCGCCGCTACGGCGGCGTCCGTCCGCAGGGCAGACGCTACGTTGGCGTCAGGCCCCGCGAGCGGGCACGGACCAGCAAGGGAGCACCGGGACCCCACCCGTGCCACGATGAGCCGCTACGTACGGAGGAGCCGGTGACGGCAGCGCGACAGGAGTCGGAGAGGCGGGTCATGGAGACCGACGGGGGCAGTGCGGACAACGGCGGCGGCGCACGCACCGCCCGTGTGCCCAAGTACTACCGCCTCAAGCGCCACTTGCTGGAGATCACCGAGACGCTGCCCCCGGGCACGCCGGTCCCGCCGGAGCGGACCCTGGCGGCGGAGTTCGACACCTCCCGCACCACGGTACGCCAGGCCCTCCAGGAACTGGTCGTCGAAGGCCGGCTGGAACGTATCCAGGGCAAGGGCACGTTCGTGGCCAAACCCAAGGTGTCGCAGGCCCTGCAACTGACCTCGTACACCGAGGACATGCGGGCCCAGGGCCTGGAACCGGCCTCGCAGTTGCTCGACATCGGCTATGTCACGGCCGACGACCGCCTGGCCGGGCTGCTGGACATAACGGCCGGCGGCCGGGTGCTGCGCATCGAACGGCTGCGGCTGGCCAGCGGCGAGCCGATGGCCATCGAGACCACCCACCTCTCGGCGAAGCGCTTCCCCGCGCTGCGCCGCAACCTGGTCAAGTACACCTCGCTCTACACGGCGCTGTCCGAGGTCTACGACGTCCGGCCGGCCGAGGCCGAGGAGACCATCGAGACCTCGCTGGCCACACCGCGCGAGGCCGGACTGCTCGGTACGGACGTGGGCCTGCCGATGCTGATGCTCTCCCGGCACTCCCTCGACGCCGAGGGCGCGCCGGTGGAGTGGGTGCGCTCGGTCTACCGCGGCGACCGCTACAAGTTCGTGGCCCGGCTGCGGCGGCCGGCCGACTGACCGCCCGGCTGCGGGGCGGACCGTACGGGCGTCCCGCCCGGGGCGGACCGCGTCGGCGCCCCGCCACGCCCGCGGGGGTATGGCGCGATCCGCCCCGTTGCCTCTACGGTCCTTCCGTCGTCGCGTCGACGGGAGGACGTACAGGTGCGCCCAGCAGGCAGACCTCGAAGTGCCGCCAACCCCCGGAAGATCGCACTGTGGACGGCCGTGGCGCTGGTCGGCGCCGCCGGCTGGACGCTGCTCGCGCTGTCCCGCGGCGAGGAGGTCTCGGCCGCCTGGATGGTGGCCGCCGCCCTCGGCTCGTACGCCATCGGCTACCGCTTCTACGCGCGGTTCATCGCGACCCGCGTACTGAAGTTCGACCGGACCCGCGCCACGCCCGCCGAGCGGCTGAACGACGGCGTGGACTTCCACCCCACCGACCGGCGGGTGCTGCTCGGGCACCATTTCGCGGCCATCGCGGGCGCCGGGCCGCTGGTCGGGCCGGTGCTCGCCGCCCAGATGGGGTATCTGCCCGGCACCATCTGGATCATCGTCGGCGTGGTCTTCGCGGGCGCCGTGCAGGACATGGTGGTGCTGTTCTTCTCCACCCGGCGCGACGGCCGGTCACTGGGGCAGATGGCGCGCGAGGAGATCGGCGTGGTCGGCGGGGCCGCCGCGCTGCTCGCCGCCTTCGCCATCATGATCATCCTGCTGGGCGTGCTGGCACTGATCATCGTCAACGCGCTGGCGGAGTCCCCCTGGGGCACCTTCTCCATCGGCATGACGATCCCCATCGCCCTGCTGATGGGTTTCTACCTGCGGGTCCTGCGCCCCGGCCGGGTCACCGAGGTCTCCCTGATCGGCGTCGCGCTGCTGCTGCTCGCCCTGGTCGCGGGCCGCTGGGTCGCCGACTCCTCCTGGGCCGACACCTTCACGCTGGAGCCGGGGACGCTGGTCGTCTGGCTCGTGGTGTACGGGTTCATCGCCTCCGTCCTGCCCGTGTGGACGCTGCTCGCGCCGCGCGACTACCTCTCCACCTTCATGAAGATCGGCACGATCGGGCTGCTGGCGGTCGGGGTGCTGGTCACGGTGCCCCGTCTGAAGATGGACGCGGTCACGGACTTCGCCGGGCGCGGGGACGGCCCGGTCTTCGCCGGGTCGCTCTTCCCGTTCGTCTTCATCACCATCGCCTGCGGCGCGCTCTCCGGCTTCCACGCGCTGATCTCCTCCGGCACCACGCCCAAGATGGTGCAGAAGGAGACCCAGATCCGCATGATCGGTTACGGCTCGATGCTCATGGAGTCGTTCGTCGCGGTGATGGCCCTGGTGGCGGCGTCGATCATCGACCCGGGACTGTACTTCGCGATGAACGCGCCGGCCGGGGTGATCGGCGACACCGTGCAGTCGGCCTCCCAGGCCGTCGCCCAGTTCGGATACAGCATCTCCCCCGACCAGTTGGCGGCCGCGGCCAAGGCCGTGGAGGAGCACACCCTGCTGTCCCGTACGGGCGGCGCGCCCACCCTCGCCGTCGGGGTCGCGGACATCTTCTCGCAGGTCTTCGGCGGCGCCGGGATGAAGGCGTTCTGGTACCACTTCGCCATCATGTTCGAGGCGCTGTTCATCCTCACGGCGCTGGACGCGGGAACCCGGGTCGGCCGGTTCATGCTCCAGGACATGCTGGGGAACATCTACAAGCCGTTCCGCAGGGTGAGTTGGAAGCCGGGCCTGGTGCTGTGCAGCGCGGCCGTGGTGGCGCTGTGGGGTTACTTCCTGTGGGTCGGCGTGCACGAGCCGCTCGGCGGCATCAACCAGCTCTTCCCGGTCTTCGGCATCGCCAACCAGCTTCTGGCGGCGGTCGCGTTGACCGTCTGCACGACCCTGCTGGTGAAGTCCGGCCGCCTCAAGTGGGCCTGGATCACAGGCGTGCCGCTCGCCTGGGACGCCACCGTGACACTCACCGCGAGCTGGCAGAAGGTCTTCTCCGGTGACCCCAAGGTCGGTTTCTTCACCCAGCGTTCGGCCTATCAGGACGCCATCGACGCCGGGAAGGTGCTGCCGCCCGCCAAGAGCATGGACGACATGCACACGGTGGTCACCAACTCGACGGTGGACGGCGTGCTGTCGGCGGTGCTCGCCCTGCTGATCGTGGCGGTGATCGCGGATGCCGCCCGGGTCTGCGTGCGCCACCTGCGCCGTCCCGAGGCGTCCCGGCTCAGCGAGGCCCCGTACGTGAGGTCGGCGATCGTC
This sequence comes from Streptomyces sp. NPDC026394, assembly GCF_055567735.1. Classification (NCBI taxonomy): domain Bacteria; kingdom Bacillati; phylum Actinomycetota; class Actinomycetes; order Kitasatosporales; family Streptomycetaceae; genus Streptomyces; species Streptomyces sp. NPDC026394. Next base: position 311,522 of record NZ_JBVHPX010000001.1, on the reverse strand, counting down.
GCGCCCGCCGGGCTGGTGGCCTCCAAGGAGGAGAAGGCGGAGCTGGCTGCCGCGGAACGGAGCGGGCCGTGAGCGCGGCACCGGCCGTGGCGGCGGCCCGGCGCGGGCTGCGCTGGATCCGCTGGTACGTACGGGAATTGACCGGCGAGAGCGCGTACGAGCGGTACGTCGCGCATGTCCGGCACCACACACCCGACGCGCCGGTGCCCGGCCGCCGTGAGTTCGAGCGGCGACGGGCCGACGCGCGCGAGGACGACCCCCGCTCCGGCTTCCGCTGCTGCTGAGGCGGCGGGGCCCGCCGCGGCGGAGGCGGCGTACGTCGTTGCCGTACCGATATGCGGACAGGTAGTGACGCGTACAACTTCCCTGGCTTAGATTTCCTGCCCATTGCACGCGTGATCACCAAGGGACCGCCAGGGAACGGAGCCACGGCCATGCCAGAGCCGTCCGAATCAGCCGGAACACCAGCGGACAGAGCCGCCCCGGTCGTCACGCCCAGCCGCGTGATCGCCGGGCTGTGCCTGGTCGCGCCCTTCGTGGCGATGCTGTGGGTGGGCTCGTACGCCAAGGTGGAGCCGACGCTCATCGGCATCCCGTTCTTCTACTGGTACCAGATGCTGTGGGTGCTGATCTCGACCGCGCTCACGATGATCGCCTACAAGCTGGTCCAGCGTGAACAGCGGCTGCGCAAGGGGGGTGCGACGCGGTGAAGGACGGCGTGAACGGCGTCGCGCTCGCCGTCTTCATCTTCTTCTTCGTGGCCGTCACGGTCATGGGCTTCCTGGCGGCGCGCTGGCGCAGGGCCGCGCAGTCCGACAACCTCGACGAATGGGGCCTGGGCGGCCGCAGCTTCGGCACCTGGGTGACGTGGTTCCTGCTCGGCGGCGACCTGTACACCGCGTACACCTTCGTCGCCGTACCCGCGGCGATCTACGCGGCGGGCGCGGCCGGGTTCTTCGCGGTCCCGTACACGATCCTCGTCTACCCGCTGATCTTCACCTTCCTGCCCCGCCTGTGGTCGGTCTCGCACAAGCACGGGTACGTCACCACCTCCGACTTCGTCCGCGGCCGGTTCGGCTCGAAGGGGCTGTCGCTGGCCGTGGCGCTCACCGGCATCCTCGCCACGATGCCGTACATCGCGCTGCAACTCGTCGGCATCCAGGCGGTGCTGGACGTGATGGGCGTCGGCGGCGGCGCGAACACCCACTGGTTCGTCAAGGACCTTCCGCTGCTGATCGCTTTCGGTGTGCTCGCGGCGTACACCTACTCGTCCGGGCTGCGGGCGCCCGCGCTGATCGCGTTCGTCAAGGACGGGCTGATCTACCTGGTCATCGTCGTCGCGATCATCTACATCCCGATCAAGCTGGGCGGCTTCGACCACATCTTCGCGGTGGCCCAGGACGCCTTCGCACAGAAGAACCCGGCTACCGGCAAGCCGCGCGGGGAGCTGGCCAGCGGGCCGAACGCGCAGTGGGCGTACGCGACGCTGGCACTCGGCTCGGCGCTCGCGCTGTTCATGTACCCGCACTCGATCACCGCGACGCTGTCCTCCCGCAGCCGCAACGTGATCCGCCGCAACACCACCATCCTGCCGCTGTACTCCCTGATGCTGGGGCTGCTCGCGCTGCTCGGCTTCATGGCGGTGGCGGCCGGGATCAAGGTGCAGAACGGGCAGCTGGCGATCCCGCAGCTTTTCGAGGACATGTTCCCCGACTGGTTCACGGGCGTGGCGTTCGCCGCGATCGGGATCGGCGCCCTCGTCCCCGCCGCGATCATGTCCATCGCCGCGGCGAACCTCTTCACCCGCAACATCTACAAGGACTTCCTCAGACCCGGTGCCACGCCCGCACAGGAGCACAAGGTTGCCAAGCTGGTGTCGCTGCTGGTCAAGGTCGGCGCGCTGGTCTTCGTCCTGACGATGGACAAGACCGTCGCGATCAACTTCCAGCTGCTGGGCGGCATCTGGATCCTCCAGACCATGCCCGCCCTGGTCGGCGGCCTGTTCACCCGCTGGTTCCACCGCTGGGCGCTGCTGGCCGGCTGGGCGGTCGGCATGGTCTACGGCACGCTCGCGGCGTACGGGGTGGCCAGCCCCACGCAGAAGCACTTCGGCGGCTCCAGCGCGGAGATCCCCGGCATCGGCGAGATCGGTTACATCGGACTGACCGCGTTCGTCCTGAACGTCCTGGTCACCGTGGTCCTCACGGTGGTACTGCGCGCCACCGAGGCCCCGGACGGCATCGACGAGACGTCGCCGGAGGACTACACGGCGGACGTGGGCGACAAGGGCGTCCAGGTCGAGCTGCCGCCGGCCACGGCGGGGGTTCCGGCGGGGCACTGAAGCGGGGCGCAGGTGTGCCGGGGGAGGCGTTGTCACACCCCCGGTGCACACTTGCCTCATGGACATCACGATCAGGGCCGCACGGCCGGCGGAGTTCGACGCGATCGGTGAACTCCTCGTGGCGGCCTATGCGGCGGACGGGCTGCTGGCGTTCGGGGCCGACGACCCGTATGCGGGCAAGCTGCGCGATGTCGCGCACCGGGCCGGACACGCCGAGGTGCTGACGGCGGTCGACGCCGACGGCGCGGTGCTGGGGGCGGTGACCTTCGCCGCTCCCGGCAGCCCGTACGCCGAGATAGCCGGTCCCGACGAGGGCGAGTTCCGGATGCTGGCCGTCGCCCCCGCCGGCCGCGGGCGCGGCACCGGCGAAGCGCTGGTGCGCGCCTGTATGGACCGCGCCCGCTCCCTCGGCCTGTCCCGCATGGTGCTCTCCGCCATGCCGCAGATCAAGAACGCCCACCGTATGTACGAGCGCATCGGGTTCACCCGCATACCCGAGCGGGACTGGGAGCCGGTGCCGGGCATCGAGCTGTGGGCGTTCACCTGTGAACTGGGCGAGGCGTCCTAGAAGCGACGGCCGGGGCGGGGGCCGCCGGGGCCGGGCTGGGAGGTTACGGCCCCACCCGCCGCACGAACACGTCGGAGACCCCGTTCGTGTCGCCCGGGACCAGGTTGGCCGCGTCGGAGTCGAAGGCGACGAGGCGGCCCCTGGCGTCGGTGGAGGCGTTGGAGGACCAGGCCAGGGCCTGGGTGCCGTCGGCGGCGACGCTGGCCCGTTCGACGGTGCCGGTGCGCATGTCGCGGACGAAGACGTCCTGCGCGTCGTTGGTGTCCCCCGGCACCAGGTCCGGGGAGGAGGACTGGAAGTACAGGCGGCGGTTGTCGGCGGACAGCACGCCCAGGCCGGAGGACCCGGACAGCGGCTGCTTGCCGTCGTGGGTGAGGCTCATCTGCTCCGTCGTGCCTTTGACGAGGTCGCGGACGAACAGGTCCGGGCGGCCCGTCGGATGGCCGGGCACCACCTCACCGTACTGGCTGGAGAAGACCGCGTGGCGGCCGTCGGGGCTGAGCGAGGCGTTCCAGGCGCCCACCGTCTCGCCGGCCGAGCTGAGGCTCGCCACGCTCGTGCGGCCGGTGTCCAGGTCGTGCAGGAAGAACGGGTAGCTGTGCGGTCGGCGCGGGTCGGCCTCCGGGCGAGCGGCCCGGGTGGACTTCGGGGGGAGATTGGCCGCCTTGGAGATGAAGCCGACCTTGCGGCCGTCGTAGCTGATCACCGGGTTGGCGGAGGGGCCGGTGGCCTGCTCGCCGCCGGTGACGGAGACGCTGACCCGCGTCACGCTGCCGGTCCTGCGGTCGCGTACGAAGATGTCCTGGGCGCCGTTGGTGTCGCCGGGCACCAGGTCCTCGCGGCTGGAGGCGAACGCCACGTACCGGCCGTTGGCGCTGATCACCGGCGCCTGGGCACCCTGCTTGCCCTGCGGGGGCCGCCCGTCGAGGGTGACGCTCTCGGTCCGTCCGGTCCTGCGGTCGTGGACGAAGATGTCGGTGTCGGCGTTGGTGTCGCCCGGCACGAGGTCGGCCGCGTCGGAGGCGAAGGCGACGTATCGCCCGTCGGCGCTGAGGGAGGGGGTGGACGACCAGGAGCCGGCCTGGGTGCCGTCGCTCGCCACGTTGACGCGCTGGACGGTGCCCGTCCGCAGGTCCTTCACGAACACGTCCGACTGCCCGTTGGTGTCACCGGGCACCAGGTCGCTCGCGTCGGAGTCGAAGGCGACGTACCGGCCGTCGGCACTGATCGCCGAGCCGGACGAGCCGCCGTTGGCCTGCGCCCCCTCGGCGGTGACGCTGGCCCGCTCGGTGTCGGACGGCGGCGCGGTACGGGCGCCGGCCGTGGTCGCGGGCAGCAGCGCGGCGAGCGCGCACACGCCCGTCACGGCGGCGAGTCTCCGGGCGGTGGTGCGGGTGGTCCTCATGTTCGGTTCCCCTCCTGGTCGGTGCGCCGGTGTCCGGGTGGTGCCGATGCGCCGCTGCGCCGTACGCCCGTTCCGGCCGGGCGCCCCGGCGTCGGTGCGTCGGTCGGTACATGCGTCAGTGCGTCAGTGCTCCAGCCGCCGGACGAACACGTCGCCCGTCCCGTTCGTGTCCCCGGGCACCAGCCCCTCGTCGCGCGAGTCGAAGGCCGCCAGCCGTCCGGTGGCGTCGGGTGCCGCGGTGTTCGTCCAGGACGCCGACTGGCCGCCGTCCGCACCGACGTTGATCCGCTCGACGTGCCCGGTGCGCAGGTCGCGGACGAAGCCGTCCACCTGGCCGTTGGTGTCGCCGGGCACCAGGTTGGTGGCCGCGGAGGTGAAGAAGATCCGCCGGTTGTCGGCGCTGAGCCGCCCGGCGGAGGACCAGCCATTGCCCTGGGCGCCGTCGTACGCGCGGGACAGCAGCCGGGTGGTGCCGCGCTCCAGGTCGCGGGCGAAGAGGTCGTACGTGCCGTTGGTGTCGTCCGGCACCACGTCCGCGGCCAGGGCGGAGAAGACCGCGTACCGGCCGTCGGGGCTGAGCCGGGGGGACGGCGACACGCCGACCACGGCGCCCGTGGTGCTCAGGCTCGCCGCACGGGTGCGCCCGGTGGCGATGTCGTGGACGTACAGGGGGTCCTGCGGCGGCGGGCGGCGGAAGCCGGGGCCGGCGGGGGTGAGGTTGGTCGCCTTCGAGGTGAACGCGATCCGGCGGCCGTCGGCGCTGTTCGACGGGAAGGCGGACGGGGCGTTCGCCTGGGTGCCGTCGCTCGCCACGCTGACCCGTCGCGTCGTTCCCTTCTGCACATCGTGGACGAAGATGTCCAGGCGCTCGTTGGTGTCGCCGGGCACCAGGTCCGGGCGGTAGGAGCCGAAGGCGAGGCGGTGGCCGTCGCCGCTGAGGGCGAAGTTCTGCACCCCGTATCCGTACGGGGACCTCCCGGCGCCCGCGGTGGGACTCACGGTGCGCCCGGTGCGGCGGTCGTGGACGAAGACGTCGCCCTCGCCGTTGGTGTCGCCGGGGACCAGGTTCGCCGCGCCGGAGCAGAAGGCCACATACCGTCCGTCGGCGCTGATCCCGGGCGATCCGGAGAGGGCGTCACCGGGCGTGCCGTCACCGGCGACGCTGACCAGGTCGACCTTTCCCGTCCGTAAATCCTTGACGTAGACGTTTTGCTGGCCGTTGGTGTCCGTGGGCCCCAGATCGGTGGCTTCCGAGGTGAATGCCACGAACCGCCCGTTCGCGCTGAGCTCCGGATCGCCCGAAAAACCGTTTCCCTGCGTCCCGTCCATGGCAACACCGACCCGCTCGGTGGCCGGAGCCGCCCGCCCCGCGGCGGCTGCCGGTGACGCCGTCAGCACCCCTGCCACGACGCACGCCCCCGCCATCAGCCCCACGACGCGCACGGCGCCGCGCGCCGCACCGGTTCCTCGCATGTTCCCCCTCGCACAAGGCCCCCACCCGCCCCGCCGACCGACGGAGCAGACAAGGAGCCAATACGCTCCAGGAGCCCCGGTCAACGCGTCAGGGGCATTCCGCGCCACCAATACGCCCCCTGCATCAGCCCCCGTCCAGGCCGCGGCGGACGGCCCGCCGAACGGCCCGCCGAACGGCCCGGCGAACGGCCGGGCGGATGGCCCGGCGAACGGCCCCGACCCCCGGGAACAGCCCCGGAGCCACCGCGTGGCACCCTCTCGGAGGCCCCGGAAAACCCCGGGAAACCGCCCCGGAACGGCCGTCGAATACCACGGCTCCGGACATCCCCGCGCCAACGCGACACAAGATATGGGGGTGGGTGCACGAGGCAGCACAAGATGTATGCTCGTGCTCGCTGTCGTCGCAGGGGAATCCGGTGCGAATCCGGAACTGTCCCGCAACGGTGTACGAAGTGCGTCAATCCGCACCCGTGAGTCCGAAGACCTGCCCACAGTACGCCCGCGCCAGGACCGGCGCGGACGTCGATACGTCCGGGTCTCGCGGGTTGGACCGGTGGACGCTGCGCGGTGTGCCCGCGCGCCCCTTGCCGTACCGGGGGTGCCGCACGCCCGTACGCGCCCCGTGCCCTCCCCAGGCCCCCGCCGAGTGAGGGAGAGCAGCACGTGACCATCGCGCCAACGGAGCCCGCAGCAGCCGAGCAGGTCGTGCAGCCCGCGAAGGACACGCAGCCCCGGCAGGGCCACGGCGGCCAGGCCACGGACGGCCCCGGCGCCGCCCTGCTGCACACGCTGACCGACCTCACCGTCGACCTGCCCGCCACCGACCCGGGCAAGATCGCCGCCGCCGCGCTGCGCGGCCGCCACCCCGGTTCCGACGAGGCCGAGCTGCGCTCGCTGGCCATGGAGGCCGCGGCCGGCCTGATCGGCGACGAGCCGCAGTACTCCAAGCTGGCCGCCCGCCTGCTGACCCGCGCCATCGCGGAGGAGGCGGCCGCGGAGGGGGCGGTCGCCTTCTCCGCCTCCGTCGCCGTCGGCCACCGCGAGGGCCTGATCGCCGACAGCACGGCGGAGTTCGTACGGACCCACGCGGACCGCCTGGACGAGCTGGTGGAGCGCGCGCTGACGGACGGCGCCGACGACCGGTTCGGCTACTTCGGCCTGCGTACCCTGCACTCCCGCTACCTGCTGCGCCACCCGATCTCCCGCCAGGTGATCGAGACCCCGCAGCACTTCCTGCTGCGGGTGGCCTGCGGCCTGGCCGAGGACCACAGCGAGCGGGCACTCGCCGACGTCGCCGAGCTGTACCGGCTGACCAGCACGCTGTCGTACCTGCCCTCCTCGCCCACCCTGTTCAACTCCGGTACCCGGCACCCGCAGATGTCCTCCTGCTACCTGCTGGACTCCCCGCTGGACGAGCTGGACTCGATCTACGACCGCTACCACCAGGTGGCCCGGCTGTCGAAGCACGCCGGCGGCATCGGCCTGTCGTACTCCCGGGTCCGCGCCCGCGGCTCGCTGATCCGCGGCACCAACGGCCACTCCAACGGCATCGTGCCGTTCCTGCGCACCCTGGACGCCTCGGTCGCGGCCGTGAACCAGGGCGGCCGGCGCAAGGGCGCCGCCTGCGTCTACCTGGAGACCTGGCACGCGGACCTGGAGGAGTTCCTGGAGCTGCGCGACAACACGGGCGAGGAGGCCCGGCGCACCCACAACCTGAACATCGCGCACTGGATCCCCGACGAGTTCATGCGCCGCGTCGAGGCGGACGCCGACTGGTCGCTGTTCTCCCCCAGCGACGCGCCCGAGCTGGTGGATCTGTACGGCGACGAGTTCGACGCCGCGTACCGCAAGGCGGAGGCCGAGGGCCGCGCCGTCAAGCAGGTCCCGGCCCGGGTCCTGTACTCGCGGATGATGCGCACCCTCGCGCAGACCGGCAACGGCTGGATGACCTTCAAGGACGCCGCCAACCGCACCGCGAACCAGACCGCCGAGCCCGGCAAGGTCGTGCACTCCTCGAACCTGTGCACCGAGATCCTGGAGGTCACCGACGACGGCGAGACCGCCGTCTGCAACCTCGGCTCGGTCAACCTCGCCGCCCACCTGGGTGACAACGGCGAGATGGACTGGGAGCGGCTGGACGCCACGGTCCGCACCGCGGTGACCTTCCTCGACCGCGTGGTGGACATCAACTTCTACCCGACCGAGCAGGCCGGCACCTCCAACTCCCGCTGGCGCCCGGTGGGCCTGGGCCTGATGGGCCTCCAGGACGTCTTCTTCCGGCTGCGGCTGGGCTTCGACTCGCCCGAGGCGCGCGAGCTGTCCACCCGTATCTCCGAGCGGATCATGCTCGCGGCGTACGAGGCGTCCGCCGGCCTCGCCGAGCGGCACGGCCCGCACCCGGCCTGGTCCGCGACGCGTACGGCCCGGGGCGTGCTGCACCCGGACCACTACCCGAACGCCGAGCCGCGCTGGGCGGACCGGTGGGCGGCGCTGCGCGCCCGTATCGCGAAGACCGGTATGCGCAACTCGCTGCTGCTGGCCATCGCGCCGACCGCCACCATCGCCTCCATCGCGGGCGTGTACGAGTGCATCGAGCCGCAGGTCTCGAACCTGTTCAAGCGCGAGACGCTGTCGGGCGAGTTCCTCCAGGTCAACGCGTACCTGATCGAAGAGCTGAAGGCGCTGGGCCTGTGGGACGCCCGCACCCGTGACGCACTGCGCGAGGCCAACGGCTCGGTGCAGGAGCTGGACTGGATTCCCGCCGAGACCCGCGCGCTGTACCGCACGGCATGGGAGATCCCGCAGCGCGCGCTGATCGACATGGCGGCGGACCGTACGCCCTACCTCGACCAGAGCCAGTCGCTGAACCTGTTCATGGCGTCCCCGACCATCGGCAAGCTCAGCTCGATGTACGCGTACGCCTGGAAGCGCGGCATCAAGACCACCTACTACCTCCGCTCGCGGCCGGCGACCCGTATCGCCCAGTCCGCGCGCGGTACGGGCGGGGGCGCGCAGACCGCTCCCGTCCCCGCCCAGGCGGCCGACCCCGAGGCCGTCGCCTGCTCCCTGGAAAACCCCGAGTCCTGCGAGGCATGCCAGTAATCATGACGACCGCACCCGAAAAGAACGAGACGACGTCCGCTGCCGCCTCGCACACCGCCACCACCGGCAGCAAGAACCTGCTCGACCCGGGCTTCGAGCTGACCCTGCGCCCGATGCGCTACCCGGACTTCTACGACCGCTACCGGGACGCGATCAAGAACACCTGGACCGTGGAGGAGGTCGACCTCCACTCCGACGTGGCCGACCTCGCCAAGCTGTCGCCCGGCGAGCAGCACATGATCGGCCGGCTCGTCGCGTTCTTCGCGACCGGTGACTCGATCGTGGCGAACAACCTGGTCCTGACGCTCTACAAGCACATCAACTCCCCCGAGGCGCGGCTCTACCTGAGCCGGCAGCTCTTCGAGGAGGCCGTGCACGTCCAGTTCTATCTGACGCTGCTGGACACCTACCTGCCCGATCCGGAGGACCGCGCGGCCGCGTTCGCCGCCGTGGAGAACATCCCCTCCATCCGCGAGAAGGCCGAGTTCTGCTTCAAGTGGATGGACTCGGTCGAGTCCATCGACCGGCTGGAGTCGAAGGCCGACCGCCGCCGCTTCCTGCTGAACCTGATCTGCTTCGCGGCCTGCATCGAGGGCCTCTTCTTCTACGGCGCCTTCGCGTACGTGTACTGGTTCCGCTCGCGCGGTCTGCTGCACGGCCTGGCGACCGGCACCAACTGGGTCTTCCGCGACGAGACCATGCACATGGAGTTCGCGTTCTCGGTCGTGGACACGGTGCGCGAGGAGGAGCCCGACCTCTTCGACGACGAGCTGGAGGGCCAGGTCACCGACATGCTCAAGGAGGCCGTCGAGGCCGAGCTCCAGTTCGGCCGTGACCTGTGCGGCGAGGGGCTGCCGGGCATGAACACCGAGTCGATGCGCGAGTACCTCCAGTGCGTCGCCGACCAGCGTCTGCAGCGCCTCGGCTTCGCGCCGGTGTACGGCTCGGAGAACCCGTTCTCCTTCATGGAGCTGCAGAACGTCCAGGAGCTGACCAACTTCTTCGAGCGGCGCGCCTCGGCCTACCAGGTCGCCGTCGAGGGTTCGGTCTCCTTCGACGACGAGTTCTGATCCGGTTCTGACCCGGCGGGTCGAGCAACCGGGCGGTGCCGGTCCACGACGGCGGACCGGCACCGCCCGTATTCTTTATGTCCGACGAATCCGGATCGGATTTGATGAGTCGATGACAACGTGCGGGCGACGGCAACCCTGCCCCGGCCCGCCAGCTCTCCCCTTGCATGAAGGGCAGCGAGCAACCGAGGAAACGGTTCATCGACTATCCCCGCCAGGGCCGCGGCGGCCGGCGCCGCTGGCTGCCGTCCTGGAGACAGCAGCTCGGCGCCGCCGCCGTCGGCGCGGCCGGTCTCGCCGGGCTCTTCCTCATCGTCTACGCACAGGTCGACATCCCGGACGAGAACGCCGCCTCGCGCCAGGAAGCCACCGTCTACTACTGGGCGGACGGCAGCCAGATGGTCAGCGAGGGCGCCGTCAACCGGCAGAACGTCACCCTCGCCCAGGTGCCCGACCCTGTCGAACACGCCGTCATCGCCGCCGAGAACGCGAGTTTCTACTCCGATTCCGGCGTCTCGCTCTCCGGTATCGCCCGCGCCGCGGTGAACATGGCCAAGGGCCAGGATGCCCAGGGCGGTTCCACCATCACCCAGCAGTTCGTGAAGAACACGTACCTCTCGCAGGACCAGACCCTCAAGCGCAAGGTGAAGGAATTCTTCATCGCGCTGAAGCTGGACCACCGCAAGTCCAAGTCGGAGATCCTGCAGGGCTACCTCAACACCAGCTATTTCGGGCGGAATTCGTTCGGCATCCAGGCCGCCGCGAACGCCTACTACGGCATTCCCGCCAAGAGCCTCGACCCCAGCCAGGGCGCGGCGCTGGCCGCGCTGCTCAAGGGCGCCGAGCAGTACGATCCGGCGCTGAGCGACGCCAACCACGAGCGGGCGGTGGAACGTTGGAAGTGGATTCTGGACCGCGAAGTGGAGACCGGTCTGATGAGCCGGGAGGAGCGCGCCCGCTACACGACGTTCCCGGAGCCGCGCGAACCGGTCACACCGACCAGTCAGAAAGGCCAGACCGGTTATCTCGTCGACGCCGCGAAGAAATACCTCAGGAGCCGTACGGACCTGACCGACCGCGATCTGGCCCGCGGCGGCTACCGCGTCCACACCACCTTCGAGAAGGACAAGGTGGCGCGGCTGGCGAAAGCCGTGGAGGACGAACGGCGCCGCGGCATCGACCCGAAGAAGCGTGCCGCCGACGCGTACGTGGAATGCGGTGCCGCCTCCGTACGGCCCCGGGACGGCGCGGTCGTCGCGCTCTACGGCGGCCCGGACGCGACGAAGCACTTCGCGAACAACGCCGACACCGCGGGCGTGCCGGCGGGCTCGGCCTTCAAGCCGTTCGTGCTGGCCACCGCCCTGCGCGAGGGCAGCGCCGAGGCCGCGGAGGCGGTTCCCGGCGCCGGCGGCCCGTCGTCGGCCGTCGCCCTGCCGTCCGCGCTGTACGAGGGTCTGGTGACCTCCGCCCACCCTCCGTTCGTCAGCGCGGGCAAGCGCCTCGGGCTGGAGAAGATCCGGGATCTGGCCCTCGAAGCGGGCCTGCACAAGACCAGCCTGGCCCGGCTGGAGCCCACGTTCCCGCTGGGCACATCCACGCCCAGCGCCATCCGGCTGGCCGGCGCGTACGCGCTGTTCAGCAACGACGGCAACCGGGCCGAGCCGTACTCGGTGACCAAGGTCGTGCACGACGGCAAGCCGCTGCCGGGCCTGGAGCCGCCGGAGCCGCGCCGCGTGCTGGCCCCGGAGGCGGCGCGCGGCGTCACCTTCGCGCTGCGGTCCTTCGCCTGGAAGTCGCTGCCCCAGGAGACCGTCGCCAAGCTGCCGCAAGGCGTCGCCGCGGGCGGCACCGGCCCCGACGACCGCATGCGCTCGGCATGGTTCATCGGCAACGACGGCGGGTCCCGCGGCGGGCTGACCACCGCCGTCACCGTCTTCCGTGCCAAGCCGGGCGCGCCGCGGCTGCTGCCCATGGAGGGCGTGGGCGGCGACGCCCGGCTGTTCGGCAACGGGATACCGCCCCGGATCTGGGGCGCGTTCGCCACCGGCACGGCGAAGTGAGCGGGGCCGGGCCGGGCCGCGGCTCAGTCGTTGGCGACGACGGGGTAGCGCGGCTCGCGCTCGGCCATCTGCTTCAGCGCGTCCTTCCGGTCGCGCTTGGAGAGCCGGTCGATGTACAGGTAGCCGTACAGGTGGTCGGTCTCGTGCTGGAGGCAGCGCGCGAAGTAACCGGTGCCCTGGACCACGATCGGGTTGCCCTCGGTGTCCTGGCCGCGGACGACGGCGTAGTCCGGACGGGCCAGCTCCGCGTACGCGCCGGGCACCGACAGGCAGCCCTCGTTCGAGTCGTCCAGCACCCGCCGCTCGACCGGCAGGTCGTCCAGGACCGGGTTGCAGACCACGCCGACGTGCCGTACGCCCTCGTCGTCCAGGCAGTCGTAGACGAAGACCTTCAGGTCCACGCCGATCTGGTTGGCGGCCAGGCCCACGCCCTCGGCCGTGCGCTGGCTGGCGAACATGTCGTCGACGAGCTGGGCCAGCTTGTCGTCGAACTCGGTGACGTCCTTGCACTCCTTGTGCAGCACCGGGTTGCCGACAACGGTGATCGGGCGGGACGTGCCGCGCCCGCGGTGCGCCTCCTCCCGCTCCGCCGCGTCGGTGACGTCGTCGACGAAGCCCTCCGCCGCCCGCTCCTCGTTGTGGTCAAAAACAGGCTGTTGCGCCATCTCCGCCGTACGCCTTCCTAGAAACCTGGAAACCCGAAATATTCGCCCTCCAGCCTACGCGGGGCGTCCTGCGGGCTCTCGGAGACCGCGTCCGGTTCCGGCCGGGAGGCGCGCCGGGAGCGCGTGGAAAGCCGGGCGCCGGGCGCGCACGAGATGCCGGGCGCCGGGCGCGTGCTGGACGCCGGGCGCCGGTACGGGCGGTGCCCCGCCCCCGGTCCGCGCGGCCTCAGGTTGTCAGCAGACCTCTTCGAGGTCCCGCCACTCACGCGTGTCCGGGCTGTCCGCGACCCAGCCGTCCAGCAGGCCGCGCACCAGCCCGGCGGGGGCCGCGATGCCGCACTCGCGCTCCGGCACCCACAGTGAGCCGGAGCCCGCCGTACGGTGGCCCAGCGGCCCCGGGTGGCCCGGTTCGCTGTGGTCGTGCGGGTCCAGGTGCTCGCCCTCGCCCTCGTCGCTGGGCATCCGGCTCTCCGAGCACGTACGGCACAGCAGGCGTACGGACGACGACCAGTCCTCGGCGGCGAAGCCCGCGTCGGCGGCCAGCCGCTCCAGGGCGTCCCGGTCGGCCTCCGTGGCGGCCTCCAGGAGCACCACCCAGGTGGGGACCGGGGAGGGCGCCCACAGCTCGATCTCGTCGAACACCGGGAAGGACGGGCCGGCCGCGGTCGTCCGCTCGCCGTTCGGCACGCCGTCGTGCAGCACCACCTCGCCCCAGCGCCGCCCGGAGGACGGCAGCGGGATGGAGAGCACCTCGATCCGGGCCGGGTCCAGCCGGCGGCCCCAGACCACCTCGGCCTCGCCCTCGGGCGAGAGGCGCACCGCGGCGCTGCCCAGCTCCATGCCGACCGGCTCGGCGGACGGCGCCCCCTCGCCGGGGACCTTCAGGCCGTAGGCCTGCCAGGCCCGCCGGGCCAGCGGCCAGTCCTGCAGGGCGGTGGCGGCGATACCCACGTTCCACCAGTCGGGGGCGCCGGCCTCGCGGTCCAGCAGGGCGACCGCGCGCAGTCCGGCGGCGCGCGCCTGCTCCCAGTCGTGCCGGAACTTGTGCAGCAGCGCGAGGTTGAACCAGGACTCCGACAGCCACGGCTCCATGTCGGCCGCCCGCGTCAGCAGCGCGCCCGCGTCCTCGTAACGGCCGTCACCGATCAGCGTGAAAGCGCGGTCGGTCGCCTGCCGCCACGAGGCGGAGGGCCGGTGCCGTACCTTGCCGAAGATCTTCACGATTCCCGCCTGCTGGTTGCTTCCTGAATGCCGCCCCGGACGGAGGCCGGGGCCGTTCGAGGGCCTACTCGACAACCTGCCACAGATTGCCGCCGGGCTCAGCCCGGTTGCCGCGCCGCCCGCGGCCCGCCGCCGTCCCCCTCACCGGCTCCTTGCCTTTCGCCGACCCCCTGAATCCCCGTTCGTGGGGGTTCCTTCGCATCCAACCATGCCCATCTCCGGGGCCGCTCATTACCCATCGGTTCCATGACCTTGCGCGGGCCTTTGCGGGGATCTGTACGTGGATCTGTAGCTGGAGCAGAGAGATCCGCAGATGCACCTGTAGGCGGATCGGTAAGCAGGTCTGCAAGCAGGTCTGTAAGTGGATCTGCCGACAGATCCGTACAAGCTCGTACATGGATCCGTCCCGGAACGGAGCGGCACGGAGCTGTGCGGTGCGGAGCCGTGCGGGAGTCCGGGAGCGGGGCCCTCCCGGCCCGGGCGGCTCTGCCGGGGAGGCCGCCGAGGCGTGCGCCAGGGCATACGGGACGGCGGTCTGCCGTACGGGAACGACGGTCCGGTACAGGGAAGTTGATCCCCGGGCGCAGCCGGTGGGCGGCGGAGCCGCGACGGCCCGGCGGTGACCGGGCGGATCAGTGGATCGGGCGGGACGAAGCGTCCCGCCCCTCACCCCTTGGGGTGATACGCCGCGCTATTCGGCCCGCGCGGTCTCACCACGCGCGTCGAGCGTGGTGTCCGGACCGGGCCCGGACGCCTGCTCGGGGGCCTTGGCGGCCGCGGCGGCGCGGGCCGCCGCCTGCTCCTGCTTGGCCTGTTCGAGCACGCTCTGCTCGGGCACGGCCTCGCCCGCGCGGATCAGGTCGATCCGGCCCATCACCTTCGACCGCAGGTCGACCGGGACGTCGTCGTGGCCGCAGCAACGCTTGACGAGCTTCTTGACGGCCTGCTCCAGCCCGTACTTCTCCAGGCAGGGCGAGCATTCGTCGAAGTGCTCCTGGAACTTCTCGCACTCACCGACCGGCATCTCCCGGTCGAGGTACTCGTACAGGTGGTCGAGGACCTCTGAGCAGTCCTTCTCGTGCGGCTCTCCGCAGCTCATGATCCCGAGCCTTTCCGATCGTGCGACTGCGACGACTGCGCGGACGCAGCGCCTGCCCCGGCGGGGACCAGCCCACGCTCACGGGCGTAATCCTCCAGCATGCCGCGCAGTTGGCGCCGGCCGCGGTGCAGACGGGACATCACCGTGCCGATGGGTGTACCCATGATGTCGGCGATCTCCTTGTACGCAAAGCCCTCGACGTCCGCGAGATAGACCGCGATACGGAACTCCTCCGGGATGGCCTGGAGCGCGGCCTTCACGTCGGAGTCGGGCAGGTGGTCCAGCGCCTGGGACTCCGCGGACCGCAGCCCCGTGGACATGTGCGACTCGGCGCGCGCAAGCTGCCAGTCCTCGATCTCCTCGGCGGCACTGCGCTGAGGTTCGCGCTGCTTCTTGCGGTAGGAGTTGATGAAGGTGTTCGTGAGGATGCGGTACAGCCACGCCTTGAGGTTCGTTCCCTCACGGAACTGGTGGAAGGACGCGTACGCCTTCGCATACGTCTCCTGAACCAGGTCCTCCGCATCGGCCGGGTTGCGCGTCATGCGCAGCGCGGCCGAATACATCTGGTCCAGGAAGGTGAGCGCGTCCCGCTCGAAGCGCGCGTTGCGCTCGGCGTCCGTCTCCCGCTTCCCCTGGCCAGCGTGCTCCTCTGCCGTGCCGTCGGTCCCTGCGTCGGTACCGCTGACCGGACCCACCTCCTCCAACACCGTGACGGATCCGGACGCGGACCCGCTCGATTCGGAGAATAGACGACGATCCGGTATCGCCGCCGCTCCAGCCATGGCGGCCTGGGCGCCCCTCAGCGTTGACCACTGCAGGTCAGCGGCCTGCGGGCGGGCTGGGCAAGCGATTCCCATGCGGCGGACTCCACTTCCTCGAAGATTCCCTCAGCGTTCCTACAACCGGCACAACAGCCGCACCCCGCACGTCATTCCCGCCCTGCGGAGCCGTCCCGTGAGCAGGGTCACGGAGCCCCCGGGGCCGGACCGGACGGACCGGACGACCTTGACAAAACCGCTTGCCGCTTCAGCAATGAAGAGATGGACGACAAGACGTACGAACGGGTGCTGACGAACGTGGGGCCGCGGCTGCGGCGGCTGCGGCAGGACAGAGGGGTCACGCTCACCGCCCTCTCGGAGACGACGGGCATCTCGGTGAGCACCCTCTCCCGCCTCGAATCGGGCGGCCGCAAAGCCACGCTCGAACTGCTGCTGCCGCTCGCCCAGGCGCATCAGGTGCCGCTGGACGAGTTGGTCGGCGCGCCCGAGGTGGGCGATCCGCGGGTGCGCGCGGTGCCGCAGCGCAGGGCGCACATGACGTTCGTGCCGCTGACCCGGCAGCCCGGCGGACTCCAGGCGTACAAGATGATCATCGATCCGGTGGCGGGCGAGCCCGACCTGCGCACCCATGAGGGTTACGAGTGGCTGTACGTGCTCTCCGGGCGGCTGCGGCTGCTGCTCGCGGACCGGGACGTGGTGCTGCGGTCCGGCGAGGCGGCGGAGTTCGACACCCGGCTGCCGCACTGGTTCGGTCCGGCGGGCGGCGAACCGGTGGAGGTGCTCAGCCTCTTCGGGCGGCAGGGGGAGCGGATGCACGTACGTGCCCGGCCGCGCGGCCGGGACAGGGAGGAGCACTGAAGGGGGACCGGCAGGAGCGCGGGGGTCGCGCGCGAGGGGGCGTCGGCCGCCGCCGGTCCCCGCCCGTCAGGCGAACAGTCCGTCCAGCCACTCCCCCGCCGCGTCCGTGATCACGGCCATCGCCGCCGGCTCGTCGAGGTCCGCCTTCTTCGGCACGGCGAAACCGTGGTCCCCGTACGGCACCTCGACGACGCGGGTGCCCTCCGGGAACTCCGCCGGCCGTCCGAAGGGGTCCCGGCCGCCCTGCACCACCAGCGTCGGCAGCCCGGCCCCGGTCAGCTCGTCCGCGCGCGACTTCTCCGGCTTGCCCGGCGGGTGCAGCGGAAAGCTCAACGCCAGTACGCCGTGCGCGCCCAGACCGCGCGCCGTGCGGCACGCCACGCGCGCCCCGGCGCTGCGCCCGCCGGCCACGACCGGCAGGCCGGGCTTCTCCAGGGCGGGCCAGAGTGCGGTCCAGGCGGTGTCCAGCGTCTTGGGGGACGGCGCCAGCTTCTTGCCGGCCACCCGCCACGGCTGCTCGACCAGCGCCACGGTGTAGCCGCGCGCGGGCAGCTCCGCCGCGAGCGCGCGCAGGTCGCGTGCTTCGATGCCGCCGCCGGCGCCGTGGCTGACGGCGAGGACGGCCCGCGCGTCCGCCGCCCGGTGCCAGGTGACGCGCGCCTCACCCACAGGGGTCTCAACTGTTTCGCTCACGGGTTCATCCTGCCGCCCTGCCCACCCGGAGCCGTACGGGGGCGCGCGGCGGACCCGCGGGCGTGCGGCGCTGGGCGCGCGCCCGCCCAGCGGCACGGCAGCCCAGGAACACGACAGCCCGGCTGTCCGGCTGTCCGGCTGTCCGGCCTCAGAACAGCGTGCCCACCTCCGGCGCCGCCAGCTCCTTGACCAGCTCCGGCCCGTTGTTGCGGACGTTGCTCACTTCAGTGGGGACCGGGTACGCGCGCATCAGCCCGGCGGGGGGCGGCGCGAGCAGCGGCAGCAGGTCGGCCACGTCCGTACGGGCCGGGTCGAGCCAGGCGTCCCACTTGTCGGGCGTCATGACCAGCGGCATGCGGGGATGGATGTCGGCGAGCGTCTGCGGGCCCTCGCCGCCGTCCGCGTTCGCCAGCGGGGTGGTCTCGGCCTCGGTGGTGACGACCGTGCAGGTCACCCACCATGCCTGCGGGTGGTCGTCGGGCAGGGTGCGGTCGCGCCAGAACTCGTAGAGCCCGGCCAGCGCCATCACCTGGCCGTCCGCCGGTGTGACGAAGTACGGCTGCTTGCGGGGCCGCTTCTTCTTGCCCTGCTCCTCCAGTTGCCGTTCGGCCGCGGCGGTGACCCACTCGTAGTAGCCGTCGCCGGGCAGCAGGCAGCGGCGGGCCGCGAACGGCCGCCGGAACGAGGGCTTCTCGTGCACCGTTTCCGCCCGCGCGTTGATCATCTTGACCCCGACATCGGGCGATTTCGCCCAGGACGGGACCAGTCCCCAGGTCAGTCTGCGCAACTGGCGAACCGGACGACGGTCTTCCGCGTCTTTAAGGGGACGTTCGAGCACCGCGTGGACGTTCTTCGTCGGGGCGATGTTCCAGTCGGGCGCCAGGGTCTCTTCCGGCTCCCACTTCTCGACCTCGAAGAGCCCCGCCAGATCCTCGGGGCCGCGACTCGCTGCATACCGTCCGCACATGTATGCCACAGTGCCACGCCACACCAAGGGGAGAGATGGACACCGGTCATATCACCGACGTATGGGACAGGGTTTTCGGCATCCAGCCCGACCCGCCGCCCTGGCTCGTCCTCGTCACCGCGGTGCTCGCCCTCGGCGCCATCGTCCCGTACCGCGCCTGGCGGCTGTCCCGTAACGCCATCACCATCGCCCACGAGGGCGGTCACGGGCTCGTCGCCCTGCTCAGCGGCCGCCGGCTGTCCGGCATCCGGCTGCACTCGGACACCTCGGGGCTGACGGTCTCGCGTGGCAGGCCGACCGGCCTCGGCATGATCCTCACCGCGGCCGCCGGGTACGTCACGCCGTCCCTGCTGGGGCTCCTCGGCGCCTGGCTGCTGGCCTCCGGGCACATCACGGCGCTGCTGTGGGGCGCGGTCGCGCTGCTCGCCGCGATGCTGCTGATGATCCGCAACGCGTACGGCGTGCTGACCGTCGTGCTCTCCGGGGCCGCCTTCTTCCTCGTCTCCTGGCTGACCACTCCCGACGTGCAGGCGGCGTTCGCGTACGCGGTGGTGTGGTTCCTGCTGCTGGGCGGCGTGCGGCCGCCCTTCGAGCTCCAGGGCAAGCGGCGCCGCGGCCGGGCCGGGGACTCCGACCCCGACCAGTTGGCCCGGCTCACCCGGGTACCGGCGGCCGTCTGGCTGGGGCTCTTCCACCTCGTGACGCTGTGCTCGCTGGCCGGCGGCGGCCGGTGGCTGCTGAATCTCTGAGCCGGTACGAGCCGCGCGCGCCCGAGCCCGCCCCGGGCGCGCGCCGAGCGCCGGTGCCCGCCTTCCGGGCGCGGGCCGCGCCCTCGCGCCCGTACGGTACGGGCGGGGCGCCGGTGCCCTCGGGATGCGCCCCGGAGCGCGTCCCCGGGAGCGCGGCGCCGGACAGTGACCCGGCCTGCACTATCAGTGCCGTGTTTCCTGCAGGTTGCGCCACTTTTGATCAAGATCTGCACTCCGGTCCAGCCATTAAAGTGAGGGACATGACCGAGAGCCCCGTGCATCCCGCCCTCTGGCCCGCCCCCGTCGCTGCCGGAGCGGTCGACGCCACCGTCACCGTGCCCGGCTCCAAATCGGTCACCAACCGTGGCCTCGTCCTTGCCGCCCTGTCCTCCGAACCCGGCTGGCTGCGCCGGCCGCTGCGCTCCCGGGACACCCTGCTGATGGCCGAGGCGCTGCGCACGATGGGCGTCGGCATCGAGGAGACCGCCCCCTCCAGCGCCGCCTCGACGGCCGGCGCGGACGGCGGCGGCGGCGAGGCGTGGCGGGTGATCCCGGCCGGCCTGCACGGCCCGGCCACCGTCGACGTCGGCAACGCCGGCACGGTCATGCGCTTCCTGCCCCCGGTCGCGGCCCTGGCCGACGGCGCCATCCGCTTCGACGGCGACCCGCGCTCCTACGAGCGCCCGCTCGACGGCGTGATCAACGCGCTGCGCTCGCTCGGTGCCCGGATCGACGACGACGGCCGCGGCGCGCTGCCCATGACGGTGTTCGGCGGCGGTGCCCTGGAGGGCGGCGCCGTGGAGATCGACGCCTCCTCCTCGTCCCAGTTCGTCAGCGCGCTGCTGCTGTCGGCCCCGCGCTTCAACCAGGGCGTCGAGGTACGGCACGTCGGCTCGGCGCTGCCCTCGATGCCGCACATCCGGATGACCGTCGACATGCTGCGCAGCGTCGGCGCCCAGGTGGACACCCCCGAGTCCGGCGGCGAGGCGAACGTCTGGCGGGTCACCCCCGGCGCCCTGCTGGGCCGGGACCTGATCGTCGAGCCGGACCTGTCCAACGCCCAGCCGTTCCTGGCGGCGGCGCTGGTCACCGGCGGCCGGGTCACCATTCCCGACTGGCCCGAGCGCACCACCCAGCCCGGTGACGCGCTGCGGGAGATCTTCACCGCCATGGGCGGTTCCTGCGAGCTGACCGAGCGCGGTCTGACCTTCTCCGGCACCGGCCGCGTCCAGGGCATCGACGTGGACCTGAGCGAGGTCGGCGAGCTGACCCCCGGCATCGCCGCGGTGGCCGCCCTCGCCGACTCCCCCTCCACCCTGCGCGGCGTCGCCCACCTGCGCCTGCACGAGACCGACCGGCTGGCGGCGCTCACCAAGGAGATCAACGAGCTGGGCGGCGACGTCACGGAGACCGAGGACGGCCTGCACATCCGGCCGCGTCCGCTGCACGGCGGCATCTTCCACACGTACGAGGACCACCGGCTGGCCACCGCCGCGGCGGTCATCGGGCTGGCCGTCCCGGGCGTGCAGGTCGAGAACGTGGCGACGACCGCCAAGACACTCCCCGACTTCCCCGCCCTGTGGACCGGCATGCTCGGCGAGGCCACGGCCCCCGCGCGGAGAGGCTGAGGCTCTTTCGACCATGCGTCGCTACGGCAAGAACCCCGACGAGGACGACATCCGCGTCCGCCCCAACCGCAAGGGCAACCGCCCCCGTACGAACATCCGGCCCAAGCACGAGGACGCCAGCGAGGGCCTGGTCCTGACCGTCGACCGGGGCCGGCTCACCTGCCTCATCGAGGACCGCACGGTCACCGCGATGAAGGCACGCGAACTGGGCCGCAAGTCCGCCGTCGTCGGCGACCGGGTCGCGGTCGTCGGCGACCTGACCGGCGCGAAGGACACCCTGGCGCGGATCGTCCGGGTCGAGCCGCGCAGCTCCACCCTGCGGCGCACGGCGGACGACGACGACCCGTTCGAGCGGGTGGTCGTGGCCAACGCCGACCAGCTCGCGATCGTCACCGCGCTCGCCGACCCGGAGCCGCGGCCGCGGCTGATCGACCGCTGTCTGGTCGCCGCGTACGACGCGGGCCTGGACCCGCTGCTGGTCCTGACCAAGTCCGACCTGGCCTCCCCCGACGCCCTCCTGGAGTCGTACGGCACGATCGGCGTCCCGTACCTCGTCACCAACCGGGACGAACTCACCGACGGCACCGCCGCGGACCGGGTGCGCGAACGGCTGCGCGGGCACATGACCGCGTTCGTCGGGCACTCCGGCGTCGGCAAGACCACGCTCGTCAACGCGCTGGTGCCGGACCGCACACGGGCCACCGGCCACGTCAACGCGGTCACCGGCCGCGGCCGGCACACCACGACCTCCGCCCTCGCGCTGCCGCTGCCCGACGACTCGGGCTGGGTCATCGACACCCCCGGCGTCCGCTCCTTCGGCCTGCACCACGTGGACCCGGCCCGGGTCATTCTCGCCTTCCCCGACCTGGTCCCCGGCACCGCCGACTGCCCGCGCGCGTGCAGCCACGACGAGCCGGACTGCGCCCTGGACCAGTGGGTGGCCGACGGCCACGCGGACCCGGCGCGGCTGTACTCGCTACGCCGTCTGCTGGCCACCCGGGAGCGACGCGAGGGGGACTGATCGCTCAAGTTTGCCTCCCCGCCGCCGAGGTAAATGCATAATCACACCAAGGCTGGCGAAGCGGTCACGGACCGTACGGAGGCAATGGACATGGCGTGGCTGCTCGTCGTGGTGGCAGGGCTCCTGGAGACGGGATTCGCGGTCTGCCTCAAGCTCTCCCACGGCTTCACCCGGCTCTGGCCCACCATCGCCTTCGCCTGCTTCGCCCTCGGCAGCTTCGGCCTGCTCACCCTCTCGCTGAAGAAGCTGGACGTGGGCCCGGCCTACGCGGTGTGGACCGGCATCGGCGCCGCCGGCACCGCGATCTACGGCATGGTCTTCCTCGGCGACCTGGTCTCCACCCTCAAGCTGGTCTCCATCGCCTTCGTCATCGTCGGCGTGATCGGGCTTCAGCTCTCGGGGTCGGCACACTAGTCGTGCTTCTCAGGCTCCGGCCGTGATCGGTGGTCAGGTGCGGTGGGCGGCGTGGGCGAAGGCCCTGTGGAGCTGGCGGGTGAGGTCCTCCGGTTCGGCGGGGGCGACGACGTACGACAGGGTGAGGCGGGCCGCGGTGGCGCAGGCGGTGCCCAGCTCGGGGAGGTTCTCCTTGGGCCAGTCGGCCTCCAGCGCCGCCATCGCGCAGTCGCTGAACCGGCTCACCAGGTCGGTCGGCCCCGGCGGGAGCCCGTCCGCGCGCGCCCCCGGCTGGCTGCTCGCGCCGCCGGGGTACGGTCCGCGCCGTCCCGGTATTCCGCCCGCCGGTGCCGGCAGGCGCTCGCTCCAGCAGCCCGTGAGCGCCGCCCGTACGAGCGGGTTGGTCCGTGCGGCCCGTACGGTCCACGCGGCCGCGGCCACCACCCGGGCCTCCACGTCGCCGCCCGCCCCTCCCGGCCCGGCGCCCGGTTGCGCCAGGGCCCGGGTGACCCCGGCGATGTAGCCCTCCGTCTCCCGCCGCACCAAGGCCCTGGCCAGGCCCTCCTTGCTGCCGAACTCGTTGTAGAGGGTCTGCCGGGACACCCCGGCCTCGGCCGCGACATCGACCATCCGGACGCCCGCCCACGGCCTGGCCGCGAGCGCCGCGTAGGCGGCGTCCAGCAGGGACTCACGCGCTGTAGGCATCGTCGCCTCCCAGGCCGCCGGCCCAGATGGCCGGTGTGCCGCACAGAATTGACTCGCCGCCAGGGGCTGTCAAGGGTCCGTACGCGCCGGGCAACCGGCGTCATGTGGCTCACGCCGGAGACCAGTCGATACTGTTCGCACATGCCCGACTATCACGATGACCTCCGCCTCGGCCACGTCCTGGCGGACGCCGCCGACGCCGCGACCATGGAGCGGTTCAAGGCACTCGACCTCAAGGTCGAGACCAAACCGGACATGACTCCGGTGAGCGAGGCCGACAAGGCGGCCGAGGAACTGATCCGTGGTCATCTGCAGCGCGCCCGTCCGCGCGACGCCGTCCTGGGCGAGGAGTTCGGCAGCGAGGGCTCGGGCCCGCGCCGCTGGATCATCGATCCCATCGACGGCACCAAGAACTATGTGCGCGGGGTGCCGGTCTGGGCCACGCTCATCGCCCTGATGGAGCGCGGCGAGGGCGGCGACCGCCCGGTGGTCGGCGTCGTCTCCGCGCCCGCCCTCAACCGCCGCTGGTGGGCCGCGGAGGGCCTCGGCGCGTACACCGGCCGCAGCCTGACCTCCGCCACCCGGCTCCAGGCTTCGCGGGTGAGCCGCCTCCAGGACGCTTCGTTCGGGTACTCCTCCCTCACCGGCTGGGAGGAGCAGGGCCGCCTGCCGGGGTTCCTCGAACTGTCCCGGGACTGCTGGCGCACCCGTGGCTACGGCGACTTCTGGCCGTACATGATGGTCGCCGAGGGCTCGGTCGACATCTGCGCGGAGCCGGAGCTGTCGCTGTGGGACATGGCGGCCTGCGCCGTCGTCGTGCAGGAGGCGGGCGGCCGGTTCACCGGCCTGGACGGTGTGCCGGGGCCGCACAGCGGAAACGCCGCGGCCTCCAACGGCCTGCTGCACGAGGAGCTGCTCAGCTACATCGGCGACGAGCGCCGCTGAGGCCCCGTCCGTCCTGAACTCGTATACGAACCGGCACCCGGGGGCGTGAGAACGGAAACCGTCCGTTCCGCGCCCCTTGTTGCACCCCCAGGCGCATGTGAACATGAGAACACCGAAGCTTGTGAACTTGTGAATCGATTCGCAAGGTGCACTCCACAAGCGACAAGGGAGGTGGCTCCATTCCATGCCCATGTACGTGCGCAACGCCATGAGCACGGTGGTCCTCACCATCGGGCCCGCCCACACCCTGCGCCAGGCAGCCCGTCTGATGGCGGCGCGGCGCATCGGCGCGGCCGTCGTCCTGGACACCGACACCAGCGGGCTCGGCATCCTCACCGAGCGCGACATCCTCAACTCCCTGGGCGCGGGAGAGGACCCGGACCGGGAGACCGCGCAGGCCCACACGACCTCGGACGTGGTCTTCGCCGCTCCGGAGTGGACGCTCGACGAGGCCGCCGCCGCCATGGTGCACGGCGGCTTCCGGCATCTCATCGTGCTCGACGACCTGGAGCCGGTGGGGATCGTGTCGGTCCGCGACATCATCCGGTGCCGGGCCTCGGTCCCGGAGCCGCGCGAGGAGCGGGTCAGCCCCGTACCGGCATGAAGGGCCTCGAACCGGCGTGAGCAGCCTCGTGCCGACATGAGCGGCCTCGCGTCGGCGTGACCGGCCCTTGCGCCGGCGTGACGGCTTGCGCCCGGTGTCACGGCTTGTGCCGGTGTCACGGCTTGTGCCGGTGTCACGGCGCGGGCGTACTTCGGCCGTGCGGCCGGAACGCGGCCGCACACTCCCCGCGCGCACGCGAAGAGGCCGGAGCCCATTGGCGTCCGGCCTCTTCGGTGTTACGGCAAGGGAAGGGTCAGCCGCGCAGGGCCTGGACCGCGGCCTCCAGCCGCTTGCCGTAGTCGGGGTCCGCCTTGCGGAAGTTCTCGATCGCGCGCTGGGCTATGTCGTCGCGCGAGACCTTGGAGATGAAGCCGGCCAGGTTGCCGACCAGACGCTCCTTCTCCTCCTCCGTCATCAGGCGGTACAGGTTGCCGGCCTGCACGAAGTCGTTGTCCTCGGCGTGCGAGGGAGCCTCCGACTCACCGGTCGTGCCGCTCACCGCGATCGGCTGCCACATCGCCCGGCCGGTCTCCACCGGGCCGCCGAAGCTGTTCGGCTCGTAGTTCTTCGCGCCGCCGTGCCGGCCGTCGTAGAGCGCGCCGTCGCGGCCGTGCGAGCGGGCCTCGGTGGCGTGCGGGCGGTTGACCGGCAGGTGGTCGGCGTTGATGCCGACGCGGTAGCGGTGCGCGTCGCCGTACGCGAACAGCCGGCCCTGGAGCATCTTGTCGGGGGACGGGCCGATGCCCGGCACGAAGTGGTGCGGGGAGAAGATCGACTGCTCGACCTCGGCGAAGACGTTCTCCGGGTTGCGGTTGAGCTCCAGCTTGCCGATCTCGATCGGCGGGTAGTCCGCGTGCGGCCAGACCTTGGTCAGGTCGAACGGGTTGAAGCGGTACGTCGCCGCGTCGGCGGTCGGCATGATCTGCACCTGGACGGTCCAGCTCGGGAACTCGCCCCGCTCGATGGCCTCGCGCAGGTCGCGCTGGTGGCTGTCCGGGTCCTCACCGGCGAGCTTGTCGGCCTCCGGCTGGGTCAGGCACTTGATGCCCTGGTCGGTCTTGAAGTGGTACTTGACCCAGAAGACCTCGCCGGCCTCGTTGTTCCACTGGTAGGTGTGCGAGCCGAAGCCGTCCATGTGGCGGTAGGACGCCGGGATGCCGCGGTCACCGAAGAGCCAGGTCACCTGGTGGGTGGACTCGGGCGACAGGCCCCAGAAGTCCCAGACGTTGTCCGCCTCCTGCGAGCCGGTGTACGGGTCGCGCTTCTGGGTGTGGATGAAGTCGGGGAACTTGATGGCGTCCTTGATGAAGAACACCGGCGTGTTGTTGCCGACGAGGTCGTAGTTGCCCTCTTCGGTGTAGAACTTCAGCGCGAAGCCGCGCGGGTCGCGCACCGCGTCGGCGGAGCCGAGGTTGCCGGCGACCGTGGAGAACCGCAGGAACGTCTCGGTCTGCTTGCCGACCTCGGAGAGGAACTTGGCGCGGGTGTACCGCGAGACGTCCGCGGTCAGCGTGAACGTGCCGTAGGCGCCGGCGCCGCGGGCGTGCACCACGCGCTCCGGGATGCGCTCGCGGTTGAAGTGCGCGAGCTTCTCCATCAGGAGCTGGTCCTGGATGAGTCCGGGGCCGCCGATGCCGGCCGTCTCGCTGTTCTGGTTGTCCGCGACCGGTGCCCCGGCCTCCGTGGTCAGCGGTCCGGTGCTGCTCTGTACCGACACGTGCGCCTCCTGAGTCATGAACCTGCCCTTGGCTTGCGCCGAAACCGATCCTACATTGGACAATGTCTAAGTCAAGAAGAACCCGAAACCCGTACCGGATCCGGTGATGGACGAGCCACTGCTACCCTTGCCTTATCTGACTGATAGGTGATTGGCATGAGTGACCTGCTGGAACGACTCCGGGGACGCGGCTGGCGGCTGACCGCGCAGCGACGCGTCGTCGCCGAGGTCCTCGACGGGGACCACGTCCACTACACCGCCGACGAAGTGCACGCGCGGGCGACCGAGCGGCTGCCGGAGATCTCCCGCGCGACCGTGTACAACACGCTCGGTGAGCTGGTCTCGCTCGGCGAGGTGCTGGAGGTCAGCACGGACGGGCGCGCCAAGCGGTACGACCCCAACGCCCACCACGACCACCAGCACCTGGTGTGCTCGCGGTGCGGGACCATAAGGGACGTACACCTGGACAGCGACCCGCTCGCGGCCCTGCCGGTGCCGGAACGCTTCGGCTTCCAGGTCTCCGAGGTGTCGGTGACGTACCGGGGCATCTGCCCGAACTGCCACTCCCACGGCTGACCCGGGCGTCGGCCGTGCCACCGCCGCCGACCCGCCCACGAAAAGAGCCCGCACCGGCCGGCGCGGGCTCTTCGGCATGCCAGCCCCTCCCCCGATGCCTCCGGCACACCCCGGTACGGGCGTTTTCGCCCGGTCTGCCGGGGCACCCAGGGCCCAGGAGGTGGTCACCGTGCCCGAGCCCGGCAGCAAGGACTACGACAAGCGCCGCGCCCGGCTCCGCAAGGACGCCGAGAACAGCGGTAACAACGATCAGCAGGCCGACGAGGAAGCCAACGCGATCCTCCAGAACGAGGAGGGCCGACGCAGCCGAGGCCCGCGCACCGAGCGCGGCCGGGGCCCGAAGGGCGAACGCACCGGCGAATGACGCTCCGGACACCCATACGACGAAGGCCCGGATTCCTGGGAATCCGGGCCTTCGTCTTTTCAGTAGCGGGGACAGGATTTGAACCTGCGACCTCTGGGTTATGAGCCCAGCGAGCTACCGAGCTGCTCCACCCCGCGCCGTTGTGTGTCTACTGTAACCGCACCGCGCCGACCAGCGCAAATCACGTTCCGTCGCCTTGGGGCCAGCGGCGCCCGCGGGGCCGTACGGGGCGGGTCCGCGCCACCCCGTACGACGCGCGTCACGCCGTCAGCTCCTCCTGGAGCGCCTCGCGCAGCCGTGCCGCGCGCTCCGCGACCTCCGGCGGTCCCAGTTCCACGGCCCGCCGGCACCATCGGTGCCCCTCGGCGAGTGCGCCGCGCCGGGCGGCGAGCAGGGCCAGACGCAGGGCGGCGCGCCCGTGTCCGTCCTCGGCGGCGCGGGTCCACCACAGGGCGGCCTCGGGCAGGCTGCCCTCCCGGGCCAGCAGCAGGCCGAGGTTGAAGGCGCCGTTGCGGCTGCCCGCCTCGGCCGCGGCGCGGTACCAGCGCGCGGCCTCGACCACATCGCCCCGCGCCGCCGCGAACATGCCAACCCGAACCTGGGCGCGCCGGTGCCCCTGCCGCGCGGCGTGCTCGTACCACCGGGTGCACTCGTCGTCCTGCCGCCGTTCGACGGCGCCGCCGTCGCGGCGGTCCAGCAGGTCGGCGAGGCGGAACGCGGCCTCGGCGCTGCCGCCCTCCGCCGCACGGCGCAGGCTCCGCTCGGCGTCCTCCGTGTCGCCGTCGCGCAGTTGGACGATGGCGACCTGGAGGGCCGCCTCGGTGTGGCCGGCCGCCGCGGCGCGCTCGTACCACTCGTGCGCCGTCCGCTCCGCGCCGCGCTCCGCGTACAGGATGCCGAGGTTGAAGGCGGCGTCCACGCTGCCCGCCTCGGCGGCCTTGGAGAACCACGGCTCGGCGCCTGCCGAGTCGCCGCGCTGGAGCAGCATGATGGCGAGCGCGTTGGCGGCCTCGCGGTGTCCGGCGTAGGCGGCACGGCGGTACCACTGCTCGCCACGGCCCTCCCGGCCCTGTTCGGCGCAGAGCAGGCCGATGTTGTACGCGCCGTTCACATCGCCCGCGTCCAGTGCGGCGCGGTACCAGCGTTCGGCGGTCTGCGTCTCGCCGCGGTCGGCGTGCAGCGCGCCCAGCGCGTTGGCGGCGTTGCCGTCGCCGTCCTGGGCGGCGCGGCGCCACCACTCGGCGGCACTCTCCTCGTCACCCGCGTCACGCAGCAGGAAGCCGAGGGCGCAGGCGGCCCGCGCCTCACCGCCCTTGGCGGCGGTCAGGTACCAGCGGCCGGCCTCCTGGGTGTCCCCGCGCTCCTCCAGGAGCGTGCCCAGGTGCAGTGCGGCGCGACGGTGCCCGCGTGCGGCGGCCTGGCGGTACCACTGCTCGGCCTCGGCGTCCGGGATGCCGTCGCCGCCCAAGGCGTTGGCGCGGTCGTCCAGCAGGCGGGCGAGACGGTACGCGGCTTCGCGGTGCCCCCGCTCGGCGGCGGCCCGGAACCAGCGCTCTGCGCCCACGTCGCCGCGGTGCTCCAGAAGGTCGGCGAGGGCGTACGCGCCGAGGCAGTGCCCCGACTCGGCGGCCTGGCGCAGCCAGTACTCGGCGGCGGGCTCGTCGCCGCGCTCCCGGTAGAAGCGGCCGAGCGCGTGGGCGGCCGCGGCGGATCCGGCGACGGCGGCGACCCGCCACCAGCCCGCCGCCTCGTCCGCGTACCCGCGCTGGTGCAGCAGGACGCCCAGGTTGTTGGCGGCCGCGCGGTCGCCCGCCGCGGTGGCGGAGCGCAGGTGCGGTTCGGCGCCGTCCAGGTCGCCGCGGCGCAGCAGCATCGCGCCCAGCACGCTCATGGCCGCGGTGTCGCCGGCTTCGGCGGCCCGGCGGTGGTGGGCTTCGGTCACGGCTTCGGACGCCTCTGCGGCGGCGTCGGCCTCGATCACGTCCAGCGGCATGTCGGCATCACGCTGGTCCGGAAGCACGGTGTCCCGTCCGTCCGGTGTCCCGGATTCGCGCCCGTCGTCGGGCGCGTGCACAAACCGGCCTGTCTCCAACAACCTTGCCTTGTCCCCCATGAGGGCCATCGTCGCACCACCCGCAACCCGCGTACACCTGGTATACCGCAGCCAGTGAGGTCACTACAGCGTTTTGTCGACTTCCCGATACAGAGACATGCCAAACTCCGTTCTCCTCCACTTCCGTTCACAGCGGGAAAAGGCGCGCCCGTCCGGGCGTGTCGCGCCACACATGACGAAGGCCCGGATCCCAAGGATCCGGGCCTTCGTTCTTCAGTAGCGGGGACAGGATTTGAACCTGCGACCTCTGGGTTATGAGCCCAGCGAGCTACCGAGCTGCTCCACCCCGCGCCGTTGTGTAACCAAGGTACCACGGCGGAGGGGGGTGCCCGGCCCACGGGGCGGCGCCCGGGGCCGGGCCGCGGAATCAGCCTCCGCCGGTACCGCCGTTCTTGCCGGCGTCACCCTTCTGTGCGGACTTCTTCTCCGCCTCGGCCGCCCGGTCCAGGGCCGCCTTCAGCTTCTTCTGCGCCTCGCCGTAGCCGGCCCAGTCGCCTTCCTTGCGGGCCTTCTCGCCCTCCTCGTACGCCTTCACGGCGTCGTCGAGGGCCTGTTGCACCGTCTGGTCGGCGGGCGGCTGCTGCCCCGTGTCACCGCCGTCGGACGGCGGCTGCTCCGTGCCGGAGCCCGGCGGCTTCTTGCCGAACACGACATCGAGCGCCTCGGCCAGGTTGTTGCCCAGCACGGGGTCGTTCTCGCCGTAGCTGACCAGCACCTTCTTCAGCAGCGGGTAGTTGGTGCCCGCGCCGCGCAGGTAGACCGGCTCCACGTACAACAGGCCGCCGTTCATCGGGACCGTCAGCAGGTTGCCGTACTCGATCTCGGAGTCACCGAGTTTCTTCAGGATGTTCAGCTCGTTGGCGATTTTGGGATCGGAGTTGAACTTCGACTGGACCTGCTGCGGTCCCGGCACCGGTGTCTGGGACGGCAGTTTCAGCACTCTGATCTTGCCGTAGTCACCACTGGTGGCATTGGCGTCGACCGCCATGAACGCCCCCAGGTTGTCCCGCTTGATGGGGGTGAACGTCGTGGTGAGCGCGAAGGTCTGGGCCTTCTGGTCCGGCATCTTCAGGCTCTGGTAGTACGGCGGCACCGAGTTGCCCGACTTGTTCGTCGGGTCGTTCGGGACCTGCCAGCGCTCGCTGCCCGTGTAGAAGGTGTTCGGGTCGGTGACGTGGTACGTCGTCAGAAGCTGGCGCTGCACCTTGAACAGGTCCTGCGGGTAGCGCATGTGCTCCATCAGGGACTTGCTGATGGAACTCTTCTTCTCGACCGTCCCGGGGAACGACTTCATCCAGGTCTTCAGGACCGGGTCCTTGGTGTCCCACTCGTAGAGCTTGACCGAGCCGTCGTAGGCGTCGACCGTGGCCTTGACCGAGTTGCGGATGTAGTTGACCTGATTCTGCTGGGCGACGACCGCCCGCTGACCGTCGGTGAGCGAGTCGGCGGTGGTGTCGCCGAGCGTGGTGCGCGAGGCGTACGGGTAGCCGTTGCTCGTCGTGTAGGCGTCGACGATCCACTTGATCCGGCCGTCGATGACCGCCGGGTAGGCGTCGCCGTCGATGGTCAGCCAGGGGGCGACCGCCTCCACACGCTCCTTGGGCGTGCGGTTGTACAGAATCCGCGACCCCTCGCCGATGGCGCCCGAGTAGAGGATCTGCGGCTCGCCGAACGCGACCGCGTAGGCGGCGCGGTTGACCGGGTTGGCGAGGTTCACCCCGCTCTTGCCCGTGTAGCTGTAACTCTTCTCCCCGCTCTTGTCGGAGGAGTAGTCCAGCTCCTTCTGCGGCCCGCCCACGATCGAGTACTGGGTGGTCTTCTCGCCGTAGTACACCCGCTGCTCGTACGGCCCGAACTGGCCCTTCGAGGGCAGTTCGCTCTCGGTGTAGGCCGGCTCGCCGCCCTCGGCGAACGTGGTGCCCTTGGCCGCCACCGCGCCGAACCCGTGGGTGTACTTGAAGTGGTCGTTGATCCAGTTCCGCTCGGAGACACCGTTGAGGTTCAGCTCACGCAGACCGATGACGGTGTCCTGGTCCTTGCCGTCCTTGTCCTTGTACCGGTCGACGTCGAGCGTCGACGGGAACTGGTAGTAGCTGCGGACCTGCTGGCGCTGCTGGAAGGACGGGGAGACCACGTTCGGGTCGAGCAGCCGCACGCTCGCCGTGGTGTCGGCGGCGTCCCGCAGCTTCTGCCGGTCCGTGTCGTCCTTCGGCTTGTAGTTGCCGTTGTAGCCCTGCACGTCGACACCGTTGATGTCGTACGCGTCGCGGGTCGCCTTGATGTTCTGCTTGATGTACGGCGCTTCCTTGGCCTGCTCGTTCGGCTGGACCTGGAACTTCTGCACGATGGCCGGATACAGGCCGCCGATGAGGACCGCGGAGAGCACCATCAGGCCGAAACCGATGACCGGCAGCTGCCAGGTACGGCGCCACAGCGTCGCGAAGAAGAGCACCGCGCAGATCGCCGCGATGAAGAACAGGATCGTCTTGGCGGGCAGATAGGCGTTGGCGTCCACATAACGCAGGCCGGTCCAGCCGTCGGCGGACTTCAGCCCGCTGGACTTCACCGCCAGGCCGTACCGGTCGAGCCAGTACGCGATGGCCTTGAGCGACACGAAGATGCCCAGCACCACGGAGAGGTGGCCGGTGGCGGCGGCCGTCGCGCGCGAGCCGGGGCTCGTGACGCGCAGCCCGCCGTACAGGTAGTGCGTGAGCGCCGCGGCGATCAGGCACAGCACCGCGCAGGCGAAGCCGAAGCTGAGCAGGAAGCGGTACCAGGGCAGGTCGAAGGCGTAGAACGCGACGTCCTTGCCGAACTGGGGGTCCTTCTGGCCGAACGGGACGCCGTTCACCCACTGGAGCCACGTACGCCACTGGCCGGAGGCCGAGGCACCGGCGATCAGGCCCACCACCGCGGTGACCGCCAGCAGCGCCCACTTCTTGTACGGAGCGATGCCCATCCGGTAGCGGTCCAGGCTCTGCTGCTCCATGGACATCGCGCTCAGCGGCGGCCGCAGCCGGTGCGCCAGCCAGATGTTGACACCGACCGCGGCGGCCATCAGGACGCCGAAGGCGGCAAACAGTCCGATCTTCGTCCACAGCGTGGTGGTGAAGACCGAGGTGAAGTTGACCGACCGGTACCAGAGCCAGTCGGTCCAGAACCCGGAGAACATGACGAAGAGCATGGCCAGCACGGCCAGCACGCCCAGTGTCATGAGCAGGGTCCGGATCCGCCGGGACGGTCGGCCGACTCTGATCCGTGGCCCTGTCGGGCCTCCGCCGCGGTCCGGCATCTGGAAAGCCAAGGTGCGCACCTCGAAGTTCGCTGTCGTGTTGAGCAGGCCCGGCGATAGTAGGACCCACTGTTGCAACTTACTAAGGCTTTACTCGGTTCCCGTTTTCCGGGGTCGGCAGGGCACGATATTGAGCATGAACAACCTTCCCGTCGACGGCACCCCCCTTGCCGCCAGCCCGCTGACCCGTGCCGTACTCGAAATCGACGAGTACGCCGCCGGGCTCGGCTGGGACCAGCCCGCCCGTCTCTTCGCCCTCGTGGACACCGCCCAGCTGCGGGAGCAGGAACCCTCGCTCGCCGAACAGCTCGGTATCGACGACTCCACCACCGCCTCGCTGACCCCGGTCGAGCAGGACGAGATCCCGGCCGGCGCCCCGCTGGACGAGTTCCTGGCCACCATCGGCTGGCCGGACGCGGTGGCCGGCTGCGCGATGACCGTGGAGCGGCTGATGCTGCCGCCGTCCGCGGAGGACTCCGTGCCGGAGGGTATGGACGAGGCCCAGCTCGCGAAGTGGGTCGCCGGCCACCCGGACCGCCAGGAGGTGCGGATGACGGTGGCGGTGCTGCGCGACGGCACGCGGGAGTCGGCGCTGCGGCTGCGGGAGAAGGACGCCACGTCCGAGGTGCTGACCGGCTCGCAGCTCGTGCCGGGGCTGGCGGACGCGCTGTCCGCCACCTTCGAGAGCTGACGTCGCGGCCCGTCCGGGGCCGGTGCGGGTGCTCCGGCCCGGGCCGCCGTGGCGCGGCGCCGACGGGCCTCCTACGGGGCCTCCACGGACCCCTGCGGGCGCGGCAGCGGCTGCCGGGCCCCGGGGGCCGCGCGGGCCGCCTACTTGTTCGCGGGGCAGCTCGGCAGGCCTGCCGTGTCCCCCTTGCGGATCTTCTCCAGGGACTTCAGCGCGTCCTGGATGGTGTCCACCTTGACCAGACGCAGGCCGTCCGGGTGGTCGTCGACGACGGACGCGCAGTTGTCCTTGGGCGTGAGGAAGTACTCGGCGCCCTTGTTGCGCGCGCCGACCACCTTCATCGCGATGCCGCCGATCGGGCCGACCTTGCCCTCGGCGTCGATCGTGCCCGTACCGGCCACGAACTTCCCGCCGGTCATGTCCTCGGGCGTGAGCTTGTCGATGATCCCCAGGGCGAACATCAGCCCGGCGCTGGGGCCGCTGACGTCGGGCAGCTTGATGTCGACGTTGAACGGGAACGTGTAGTCGATACCGGCCTGGATGCCCACGACGGCCCGGCCGTCCTTCGCCTTCGCGGTCGTGACGGCGACGTCCTTGGTGGGGCCTTCGGGCCGCTTGCCCTTCTTCTGGGCCGCGGCCGCCTCCTTGGCCGGGATGACCGTGAAGACGGCCTGCTCACCCGGCTTGTGCTCGGTGACCAGCTTGGCGACGTCCGTGTTGGCCTTGACCGGCGTACCGTCCACGGCCTTGATCACGTCACCGGCGTGCAGCTTGCCGTCGGCGGGGGCGTCCTTGACGACGGATGCCACGACCGTCTGGGAGCCCACCGGGATGTCCAGCTGCTTGAACGCGGCGACCTTGGCGCTCTCCAGGGACTGGGTGAACTCCTCGGCGTTCTGCTGGTCGGACTGCTCCGCCGTCTGGCCCTCCGGGTAGAGCGTCTTGTGGGGCACCACGAGACTGTCGTGCTTGAGCCAGCCGACGACCGCGGCGAAGAGGTTCATGCGGTATTCGGCGCCGGTGACCCGGACGGTGACCATGTCCAGATGGCCGGAGGTCGGATACGTCTTGTGGCCGGATATCTGCAGCACCGGCTCGCCCTCGTCCTCGCCCAGGGTGTTGGTCGTGGGCCCCGGGTACATCTCGGAATACGGAACAGGAATCACCATCCCGGCGCAGATCAGCGCAATCAGCATCACGAGAGAAGCGAGCAGCGTCGCGGTGCGGCGTGGCATGGAACGACAGTACGGGACGCCTCCGACACCCGGTCCCCGGGGCCGTCCGTCCGGGGGCGGGCGGAGCGGGGCGCGGGACGCGGCCGACCGGAGCCGTCGTGGGCGGGGCGGCGCGAGGGCGGCGGGGAACCGGAGCCATGGCGGCCGCTTGCGTCCGCGTACGGCGGCCACGGCCCCGGCCACGCCCACGGCTCAGCCCGTCACGCTCATGCCGCGTCAGTACCGGAATGTGCCTTCTCGGGCTTCTCCATCGCCTCCCGGAACCGCGCGTAGCCCGCCAGTTCCGCGACGTCCCCGGTCCTGCGGTTGCGCGATGCCCAACTGCTCCACACGACGGCGGCGATGACGGCGAGAACCGGAATCAGCAACCAGAGGAGCGCTCCCATAGCGGCCTCCCGACCCCTTGTAACAACCGCAACGACGAATAAGCAGATTAACCATCTGCCAGGTCAACGCTTACGCCAGGGGGCGGGTTACGCAACTGGAGCGCGCGCAAAGGCTTCACCGACGCCGCCCGGAACGGACGCCACCGCCGGAAACCGGCCGTCAGCAGGCGCCGACCCACTCCTGGGTACCGTCCGAAAAACGCTGGTTCTTCCAGATCGGCACCTCGTGCTTGAGGTCGTCGATCAGCCGTCGGCAGGCCGCGAACGCCTCCGCACGGTGCGGGCAGGAGACCGCCACGACGACCGCCAGGTCGCCGACGGCCAGCTCGCCCACGCGGTGCACCGCGGCCATCGCGCGTACGGGGAAGTCGGCGGCCACCTTCTCGGCGACGCGGCGCAGTTCGGCCTCGGCGCTCGGGTGCGCCGAGTAACCGAGGGCGTCGACGTCGGCGCCGCCGTCGTGCGAACGGACCGTACCGACGAACAGGGCCGTGCCGCCGGCGGCGGGATCGCCGACGGCCGCGAAGACCTCGTCCAAGGACAGCGGGGTGTCACGGACCGCGAGGAGGCGGATCGCGTCCGCCGCACCCTGCTCGCCCGGGTGGTCATACGTGCCTGGCATGGCTCCATCGTGCCGTACGGGGCGGCGGGGCGGGGTATGGGCTTTCCGCCGGTCCTGCGAAGAGGCGGGTTGGAGGCTCCTACAGGCGCGGGGCCGGGGCCGTATGGGGGGCGACACGGGGCCGGGAGCCGGCATCGATACGGGCGGCGCGGGGCTCCCCCACTGCCGTGGAGGGCCTCCCACGGCCGTACGGGGCTTCCCCGCGGCCGTCACGGACTGGTGTGGCGCTCCGCACCGGGGAGGCGCCCAGCGCCCGGTCAGCCGTGCAGCGGCCTCTCCGCGGCCGTCGCAGGCGTACGAAGGCTCCCTCCCCCACGCCCGTGACGAAGCGCGCCCAGCCCCTCAGATGCGCCGACGGGCCTTACGGGCGCGGCGGACCAGTGCCGCGGTGCCCAGGAGGGCGACCGTCGCGCCGGCCGCTCCGGCCGCGGTGGCGTCCTTGCGGCCCAGGCGGCGACCCGCGACCGTGTGCCGGCCCGCGACCTCCTCCAGCAGCTCGCCCAGCACCTCTTCGTTCGTCCACCGTGGGCGCCAGCCCGCCTCGTGCAGGCGACTGCCGCTGACCACCCACGGGTGCATCGTGTAGGCCAGGTCCCCGGCGGGCGACGGCGTGAGGCCGATGCGGTGCAGCCGGGCGGCGGCGCCGAGCGCCACCGAGGACGGCAGCTCCATGCGCCGGATGCCGGACAGTTCCTCGACCTCCTCCTGCTCCAGCCAGCCGTCGCAACCCACCGCCAGCTCGCCCTCGACCTTCTCCAGCGCGGCGTACCGCAGGGCGCTGACCAGGTCCTCCACGTGGCAGAACTGCCAGGCGGGGCGGGAACCGGCGACGACCAGCAGCCGCGGCGACTCGAAGTAGCGGGTCAGCGCGGTGTCCGTGCCGCCCACCAGGACGGTGGGGCGCAGGACGGTGACGTTCAGGCCGGGGTGCGCGCGGGGCGCGCGGTGTGCCAGGCGCTCGATCTCCAGGAGGTCGCCGACCCCGGTGGCGTCGGCGGTGGCCCGCAGCTCGGCGTCCTCGGCCAGCGGCACGTCGTTGTCCGGGAGCGCGCCGTAGACCATGGCGGAGGTGCAGAGCACGACCCGGCGCACACCGGCGGCCGCCGCGGCCGTGAGGACCGTCTGCGTACCCCGCACGTTGTACGCCGTACGGGCGGCCGCGTCGGTCTCCAGGTCGAGATCGACGGCGAGGTGCACGACGACATCGGCGCCGCGCAGCTTGTCGGCGATGGCCGGGTCCCGGACGTCCAGGACGTGCCAGTGCGCCCCGGTGGTCTCGCCGCGCCGCTCGTCGATGGCCACGACCCGCTTGACCTCGTCGGACTCGGTCAGCGCCTGGGTCAGCAGGGCACCCACGCCGGAGGCGGCGCCGGTGACCGCAACGACGGGGCGGCGCAGCGGCCGGGCGGGCGCGCCGTCCGCCTGTTTTCCTGCGTGCTCGGTCTCGGCAGCGGCGTTTCGCGCTGCGCGAACGGTCGGATCTGGGGAACTCACCGGGCGTCTCCAGCGGTTGTCTTCAGTGCGTAGGCGTACTGACGCGTACGTACCAGGTGGCGTCCATCCTGCCGCAGGCGCCGGGACGGCGAAGCACCGAGCCCCGAAGCGGGGCGGGTGTCTAGGCTGGAAGAGAATGTCGGGCAGCCGCCGCCGGCCCCGGGCCGGCGGCCCTACGAGCCGAGGAAACCCGTGAGTGACACCCCATTTGGATTCGGCCTTCCGCCGGAGGAGCCGGAGGACGGCGACAACGGCAAGAAGAAGGGCGGCCAGGGAGGTAGCCAGGGCCCCGCGAACCCGTTCGGATTCGGCGGCGGGAGCGGCGGCGCGGACAACCCGTTCGCGGCGCTCTTCGGCGGCATGGGCGGTCCTGGTGGCGAGATGAACCCTGGCGATCTTGGCGCCGCCTTCCAGAAGCTGGGCCAGATGCTCTCGTACGAGGGCGGTCCGGTGAACTGGGACATGGCCAAGGACATCGCGCGGCAGACCGTCGCGCAGGGCGCCGAGGACGGCAGCAAGGACGCCAGCGTCTCCCCCGGTGAGCGGGCGGCCCTCGAAGAGGCCGTGCGCCTCGCCGACCTGTGGCTGGACGGCGTGACGTCGCTGCCGTCGGGCGCGAGCACGGTGTTGTCGTGGAGCCGCGCCGAGTGGGTCGAGGAGACCCTGCCGGTGTGGAAGGACCTGGTGGACCCGGTCGCGGAGCGCGTCGGCGCGGCCATGGGCGACGTCCTGCCCGAGGAGATGCAGGCCATGGCGGGCCCGCTGCTCGGCATGATGCGCTCCATGGGCGGTGCCATGTTCGGCACGCAGATCGGGCAGGCGCTGGGTGTCCTGGCCGGTGAGGTCGTCGGCTCCACGGACGTCGGGCTGCCCCTGGGGCCGGCCGGCAAGGCCGCGCTGCTGCCGGGCAACATCGCCAACTTCGGCTCCGGTCTCGGCGTGCCCGAGGAGGAGGTGCGGCTCTACCTGGCCCTGCGCGAGGCCGCCCACCAGCGGCTCTTCGCCCATGTGCCGTGGCTGCGCTCGCACCTGTTCGGCGCGGTCGAGGGGTACGCCCGCGGCATCAAGGTCGACACGACCAAGCTGGAGGACGTGGTCGGCCAGCTCGACCCGCAGCACCCCGAGGAGCTGCAGAACGCCCTTCAGCAGGGCATGTTCCAGCCCGAGGACACCCCGGAGCAGAAGGCGGCGCTGGCCCGTCTGGAGACGGCGCTGGCCCTCGTCGAGGGCTGGGTGGACGCGGTGGTGCACGCCGCCGCCTCCCCGCACCTGCCGTCGGCCGACGCGCTGCGCGAGACGCTGCGCCGGCGCCGGGCGACCGGCGGCCCGGCCGAGCAGACCTTCGCCACCCTCGTCGGCCTGGAGCTGCGTCCGCGGCGCCTGCGGGACGCCTCGCGGCTGTGGGCCCTGCTGACGGACGCGCGCGGTCTGGACGGCCGGGACGCGCTCTGGGAGCACCCGGACATGCTGCCGACGGCCGCCGACCTGGACGATCCGGACGGCTTCGTCCACCACGAGCAGCTGGACTTCTCCGAGCTGGACAAGATGCTCGGTGAGGCCGCGGGCGGCGCCGGCAAGCCGGACCTGTCCAAGGAGACCGGCGAGGGCGGTGGCCAGGGCGGCTCTGAGAAGGGTGGCAAGCCCGGGGCCGAAGGCGACAAGGGCGACGGCGAGAAGTGAGCCTGCACGACGACGCGGCGCGGGTCCTCAAGGAGTGGCCCGCGCCGTCACCTGAGCAGGAGCGGCTGCGGCTCTCCTACCTGGACCATCTGGCGGCCCACCCCGACGGCATGGGCAAGCCCTGCAAGGACGGGCACATCACGGCCAGTGCCCTGGTCGTCGACCCGGCGCGCGGGCGGGTGCTGCTGACGCTGCACCGCAAGCTCCAGATGTGGCTCCAGATGGGCGGGCACTGCGAGCCCGAGGACGCCACGCTCGCGGACGCGGCGCTGCGCGAGGTCCGCGAGGAGTCCGGGATCGCGTCCGGGCTGACGCTGCTGGGCGGGCCGGTGCGCCTGGACCGGCATCTGACGCCGTGCGCGTGGCATCTGGACGTGCAGTACGCGGCGCTGGCGCCCGAGGGCGCCGAGGCGGTGATCAGCGACGAGTCGCTGGATCTCCGCTGGTTCCCGTACGACGAGGTGGCGGCGGTGGCGGACGACTCGGTCGTCCGCCTCGTGGAGCGCACCCGCGCGCTTCTGTAGGACGCGTGGCGGCCGCCCGCGCGCTCTCGTACGGATACGTACGGGGGCGCGGGCGGCCGTTCCGGTGCGCGGGTCGGCGCGTCTCAGTTGGTGAAGATGTTCCCCTGATTCTGGCCGTGGGCCCCCTGCTGCCCCATGCCGAACTGGGCGGCCAGGCC
This sequence comes from Streptomyces sp. NPDC026394, assembly GCF_055567735.1. Lineage (NCBI taxonomy): Bacteria > Bacillati > Actinomycetota > Actinomycetes > Kitasatosporales > Streptomycetaceae > Streptomyces > Streptomyces sp. NPDC026394. Next base: position 272,327 of record NZ_JBVHPX010000001.1, on the reverse strand, counting down.
GGACCCGATGGCCGCGTTCTGCGGCGGCAGCAGCTCGCTCGGCTGGACGAGCGCGTACCCCTGCCCCAGGAAGCTCAGCTCCCAGCCCTCACCGGTGTTCCCACGGCGCCGCCACACGCCCGAGGAGTGCGTCTGTGCCTGCATCTGCACCCGCAGCGAGGCGGACCAGGCGACCACCGCGTCCGCGTCGGCGTTGACGTACTTGTCCGGGGTGACCTGCATCATCAGCGGCTGGCCCGAGGTCATCAGCACGACCTTGCCGCGGCCGGAGATGTTGAGCTGGTACTTGCCGGTGCCCGAGATCCCGTACTGGCTGTCCACCGAGACGACCTCCCAGTGGAGGCCGGAGTCCAACGCCAGCACGTAGCTGCTGTCCACGGTCAGGCCGTCGTGGTCGACTTCCATGACGTGCACGTACTGCGCGAGGTTGGCCAGGTAGACGGTGCCCTGCCCGGAGACGCGCATCAGGTCCAGTCCCTCACCGGAGGCGGCGTGGGCGTGCTGCTGCCCCGGAGTCCGGTAGTTCCCGTCGAACTCCAGCAGCCCCTGGTAGGCGACCATGCTGCCCTTACGGGCGAGCAGGTCCTCGTGTCCCTGCAGGGCTACCCGCAGCAGTTGCGGGTTCTGCAGGGTGTACCGGTCCTGGGTCTGCGCCTCGGTGTAGGCGAAAAGCGGACTCTGCATGATGGCTTGACGTCCTCCCCCTCAGCCCCGGGCCCGGAGCCGGTCGGTGCTGTCCTCACTGGGCTGTACGACGACGAAGCCCTGGCCGGAGAAGCCGAGCTGGTACGCCTCGCCGCTGCCGCGCCCGATCATCGAGGACGCCTTGAAGCTGCGCTTGCCCTTCATCTTCAGGTTCGTCGACCAGGCGACGAGCGCGTCCGGGTCGACGTAGGTCTCGTCCTCGCCGCGGCCGCAGTCCACCACGATCGGGGTGCCGCGGGAGGTCAGCGCGATCCAGCCGGTGCCCGAGATGCCGACGTTGAAAAGCCCCTGTCCGGCGAACTTCGCCATGCCCTTCACGCGCTGCACGCCCCACTGGAGGTGGGCGTCGAAGGCCAGGAGGTTGGTGCCGTTGACGGAGATCGAGTCACCGTCGAGGTTGATGCAGACGACATCCGCGCCGTAGTCGGCGAGGTAGAGCAGGCCGTCGCCGGAGCACTTCATCAAAGGCGCGCCCTCGCCGGTCAGCCATTGGGAGGCTATCTGGCGGACCGCGGGCGGGTTGGGCTCGTACTGGACGAAGCCTTCGTAGGCGACCATCGAGCCGGTGCGGGCGAAGATGTCCTGGCCGCTCTGCATGGCGATCTTCACCATGGCGCTGCCGTGGTTCTCCATGCGGGCGACGGGTGCGGTCGGGGCGTGGCCCGGGACGTGCTGTTCGTGCATGGCGGGCTCCCTCAGACCTCGTAGGGCTGGACGACGATGAAGTTTCCGGGCGCGCCGCGGAACTGGAGGTTCACGGTCTCGCCGGAATGTCCCGGGTACGCGCTGCGGCGCAGGCTCACCTGGCTGGAAATGATCACCTGTGAGGCGGCCGACCAGGCGACGACGGCGTTGGCGTCCGCGAAGGTCGTCGGGGTGACCGGGAGGACCACCGGGGTGCCCTGGGTCTTGACGACGACCGTGCCGCTGCCCTGGAACTGCATGGTGAACAGCGCGCCGCCCGGGATGCCGTGCCCTTCGATGCGGCGGGTCTCGTACTGGAGCGACTCGTCGAAGGCGAGCACGCTCTCGGCCGACACGCGGATCGCGTCGCCCTGGAGCTCGATGGGGTGCACATGGGCGCTGTTGTCCGCGAAGAAGACCTGGCCCTGGCCCGTGCAGCGCATCAGCTGCATCTCCTGGCCGGTGGCGTTGCCCACGATGCGGCCCCGGATACCGGCGCCCTTGTAGGTGAAGTCGACCTTGCCCTGGTAGAGGACCATGCTGCCCTGGCGGGCGAGCACCGGCTGTCCGTCGATGCCGAGGTCGGCGCGGATCAGCTTCTCGTTCTGCGGGGTCCACCGCTGCCCCGTGGGCGCTTCGCGGTACTTCTCCAGGACGACGCCGAGGCCGGGGCCGCCACTCTGGATCTGCGGCCGGCCGTACGGGGCGGGCGGGCCCTGGGGGGCTCCGTACGGGGCCGGGGCCTGCTGCCCGGGGAACGGATCGCCCGGCTGGCCGTACGGGGCCTGGGGCGGGGCTTGCGGCGGGGCTTGGGGGGCTGCCTGGCCCGGCTGGCCGTACGGCGGCGGGGCCTGCTGGTGCGGGGGCTGGCCGTACGGGGGCTGCTGCCCGGGGAACTGACCGGGCGGTGCGCCGGGCGGCGCCATCGGAGCCGCGATCGTCGGAGCGGTGTGCACCTGCGGCGCCGGCTGCTGGGGCGGCGGGGCCTGCGGCGGTTGCGCCTGGGCCGGGACCTGCGGCGGCGCGGGCTGCCCTGGTGCTGCCGGGGCGGCGGAGCCCGGCGCGGGCTCGGAGACGGCGGGCGGCGCGAAACCCGGCGCAGGCTCGGAAGCGGCGGGCGGCGCGAAGCCCGGCACGCCGCCCTGCGGCGCCGGCTCGGGCTCGGGCGCGGGCTCCTCCTCCGCGACCTCGCCGCCGAAGTTCTTCAACAGCGCCTCCAGGCCGCCGTCGAAGCCCTGCCCGACCGCGGCGAAGCGCCACACGTCCTTCAGGTAGAAGTCGCCGAGCATCACCGCACGCTCGGTGCTGAACTCGGCACCGTTGAACGCGTAGCGGGCGACCTCCTCGCCGCCCGCGACGATGCGCAGGTACCCGGGGCCGATCTGGGACATCTGGCCCGCGCCGTCGAGCGTGGCGGTGAAGGACAGCTTCTGGATGTGCTGCGGAATCCGGTCGAGCGTGACCCGGAAGGACTCGGTGTCGCCCGCCTGGGCGCCCAGCAACTGAACCGCCCCCTCGGGGGAGGCCGGCTGGTTGAAGAAGACGAAATACCGGTCGTCGGAGAGCCGCTCGTCCGCGTCGAGGCCGAAGCAGCTGATGTCGAAGGTCAGGCCGGCACCCGCGATCCGCACCCCTACGTACAGATCCGTCCCGGCCGTCAGGTCACTGATCCTGGCCTTGTGGCCCCGCTGGAATTCCCTGGCCATACGTAACGACCGTCCCCCGCTCCCGCTTCGCGCTCTGATGACGTCGCGCCAGGCTAACCGCTGCCGCCGACAGCGGGCGATGCCGGCCACGGAGCGAACCGGGCGGAACCGGCCCTATTCCGTACGGGCCGCGGGCAGATGCGGCAGCCGCTCCGCCGCGACCACCCCTTCGAGATAGCCGCGCGCCCGCTCCGTACGCGGGTATGACTCCAGGAGCTGCCAGAAACGCTGCCCATGACCGGGGACGAGAAGATGCGCCAGCTCGTGCAGGAGGACGTAGTCGACGACGTACTCCGGCATTCCCTGGAGCCGGTGCGAGAGGCGGATACTGCCCTCGGCGGGGGTGCAGGAGCCCCAGCGGGTGTTCTGGTTGGTCACCCAGCGCACCGTGGCGGGCCGGGCGCGGCCGCCCAGGAACTGCTCCGACAGGCGCTGCGCGCGCTCGGCCAGCTCGCTGTCGCCGAGTTTGCGCCGGCTCTCCTGCGCGGCGAGCTTGTCCAGCATCACCGTGACCCAGCGCCGTTCCTCGGCTTCCGACATCCGGGCCGGGATCAGGACGACGGTGCGGTCGCCCTCCCGGTAGGCGGAGACCGTACGGCGTCGCCGCGAGCTTCTGCGCACCTCGACCGGGCTCGTCGCGGGGCCCCCGGTCGCGGGGCGCGTGGCGGTCCTGCGTGGAGGGTCTGCGGCTCGGCGCAAAGGGTCGGCGGGCACGCCCCGACGTTACCCGCTGGCCGTGCGGGAAGTCTTGCCCCCGGCTTCCGCCATGTTCCCGTACCGCTCAAGGACAGGGACGGCTTGTATGACTATTGCCTGCGGGCTGTGGACAACTTCCGACGCCGGTCGCGCGGCCGCGGGATGCTGAAGACCGCTGGACGAGATCCGATCGACGGGGGCGGCTTCATGTATCCGATGCTCAAGCCCGCGCTGCGGCGCGGATGGCGGGACCGGGAGACGGTGCGGTTCGGGGTGGCCCCGGCGCACGCGGTGGAACTGGGCCCGGTGGACACGGCCACCGGGAGTTTTCTGGCCTTGATCGACGGCACCCGCAGCCTGGAACAGCTGGCGGACGCCGCCGAGGAGCTGGGCCTGCCGGCCGGGCACGCGCGGCGGGTGGTGGACCGGCTGGGGCAGGCCGGCCTGCTGGACGCGCCGTCGGCGGGCGGTCCCGCGGCCGACACGGTGCGCGCCGACTCCGCGGCCTTCGGCCGGCTCCGGGCGGACCTCGCGTCGCTGTCCGTGCGCCATCCCGAGGCGGCGGGCGGACTGGAGCGGATGGGGGCGCGCCGGGCCATACGGGCGCGGGTGCGCGGCGCCGGACGGGTGGGTGCTGCGGTGGCGGCCCTGCTCTCGGCGGCGGGTATCGGGCGGGTGGAGGTGCAGGACGGCGGGAAGGTCGAACCCTGGGACGTCGTGCCGGGCGGCGTGCGGGCGGAGCAGATCGGTGCGCGCCGGGACACCGCGGCCCGCAGCCTGGTCCACCGCTCCTCACCCTGGTCACGGCGGCTGCGGCCGGGGAGCGGACCGTCGGACGCGGGGGAGCCGGGCCTCGGGCTCGTCGTGATCGCGCCGCGCGACGGCCTCGCCGCCTACGCGCCCGACCCGGTCCTGTACGAGCCCTTCGTGACCGCGGGAATCCCGCATCTGTTCGCCGGGGTGGTCGAAGGGACCGGAGTGGTGGGTCCGCTGGTCCTGCCGGGTGGCTCCTCCTGCGCGGGCTGCCTCCAACTGCGGCGTACGGACGCGGAGCCGGCCTGGCCGCGACTGCTGGCCCAGTGGCGCTCGGGGCGCGGCGCACCGGCCGTTCCGGCGTGCGACGCGGCTCTGGCGACAGCGGTGGCGGGGCTCGCCGCCGTACAGGCGCTGGCGTTTCTGGACGGTCAGTTGCCACCCTGCACAGGAGCCCGGATGGAGGTCGCGCTGCCCTGTGCGGACTGGCGGACGACCAGGGTCGCGCCGCATCCGGAGTGCGGCTGCGGCGCGGCGGGACCGGCCGGCGCCACGGGCGCCTCGGATCCGCTTCGGCGACACGTAACAATGGCGGAGTAACCCCGGTTGGGGACAGTGTGAGTTGGAGGGGCGCATGTCAGATCTTCCCCGCAAGGCGGTCACCCGTACCGCCAAGCTGGCCGCGCTGCCACTGGGATTCGCCGGCCGCGCCACCTGGGGGCTGGGCAAGCGGATCGGCGGCAGATCGGCGGACATCGTCGGCCGCGAGCTCCAACAGCGGACCGCCGAGCAGCTCTTCCGGGTGCTCGGCGAGCTGAAGGGCGGCGCCATGAAGTTCGGGCAGGCGCTGTCGGTCTTCGAGTCGGCGCTGCCGGAGGAGATCGCCGGCCCGTACCGCGCCGCGCTCACCAAACTTCAGGAAGCCGCGCCGCCGATGCCGACCGATTCGGTGCACGCGATCCTGGCGGAGCGGCTGGGGGCGGACTGGCGTGAGCTGTTCACGGAGTTCGAGGACAAGCCGTCGGCGGCCGCGTCGATCGGCCAGGTGCACCGCGCGGTCTGGCACGACGGCCGGGAGGTGGCGGTCAAGGTCCAGTACCCGGGAGCGGGAGCGGCCCTGCTGTCCGACCTGTCCCAACTGGGCCGTTTCGCCCGGCTGCTCGGGCCGCTGATCCCCGGTATGGACATCAAGCCGCTGATCTCCGAGCTGCGGGACCGGGTCTCCGAGGAGCTGGACTACGCCCTGGAGGCGGAGGCCCAGCAGGCACACGCCGAGGAGTTCGCCGACGATCCCGACGTACGGGTGCCCGCGGTGGTCCACCAGAGCGACCAGGTGCTGGTGACCGAGTGGATGGAGGGCGTCCCCCTCTCGGAGGTCATCGCGAACGGCTCCCAGGAGGAGCGCGACCGGGCCGGTCAGCTCCTCGCCCGCTTCCTCTTCTCCGGCACCGCGCGCACCGGTCTGCTGCACGCCGACCCGCACCCGGGCAACTTCCGGCTGCTGACCGGCGACGCGCCCGGCGGCCCCGCGGAGAAGTGGCGGCTGGGCGTCCTGGACTTCGGGACGGTCGACCGGCTGCCGGACGGCCTGCCGTCCACGATCGGCGCCTCACTGCGCATGACGCTCGACGGTGAGGCCGAGGCGGTCTACGAGCTGCTGCGCGAGGAGGGCTTCGTCAAGGAGTCCATCGAGCTGGACCCCGACGCGGTGCTGGACTATCTGCTCCCGATCATCGAACCGGCCCAGGTGGACGCCTTCACCTTCACCCGCTCCTGGATGCGCACCCAGGCCGCGCGCATCGCCGATCCCCGCTCCCCCGCCTACCAGCTCGGCCGCCAGTTGAACCTGCCCCCTTCCTACCTGCTCATACACCGCGTGACGCTGAGCACGATCGGCGTCCTGTGCCAGCTGGGAGCCACCGTCCGCCTGCGCGACGAGCTGGAGTCCTGGCTCCCTGGCTTCACCACCGACGCCGCCTCCGCCGACGCTTCCGCCCCGTCCGTCCCCGGACAGAGCAACCCCGCGGAGGAGGAGACACCGGCCTGAGGCGCGGGCCAGAGCCTGCGGCGCGGGCCAGGCGGGAGCCGCCGGCCGCCGTTCACCGCGTCGGCACCGGGTCCAGGTGGGATTCGATGACGCGGAGGTTGGCCCGGGTGCAGGTGTCGCAGAGGTGCTGGCGGGTGCCGTTGGCGATGGTGCAGGTCCAGGTGGCCGGGGTGCCCTCGGCCGTGGCTCCGCACTGGGCGCACTCCGCGTCGTCGGTGGTCAACCCCGCCTGTTCATAAGTCTTCTGGTTCATCAGCCGACAATATCCCCGTCACCGCCGGGAAAGGGGGCACAACGCCTCAGGGGCCGCCCAGTTGGACAGCCCCTGAGATGTGTGATGTTGCGGTGGCCGCCTGATGCGGTGGTGACACCGCTGGGCGGCCCGGCACCGTACGGATGCCGGGCAGCCGACGGGTCACTGCATGACGGCCATGGCCAGAGCGCGCCGGGCGCGCAGCGACGCCCGCTCGGCGCGGCGCTGCATGCGCCGGGCCGCGGCGAGGCGCTGGGCCCTGCGTTCGGACTCGGCCTCCTGGAGGCGCTGTTGCATATGTGCGCGCGCCAGGGCTTCTGGGATGAGTTGCATTTCACGGGTCCTGTTCTGACGCGACTCGATCACGCCGGAGTTCGCTGGTGCGGTGGTGTCGGTGAGGGTGGGGTTCATCGGGTCCTGCTTCTGGGGGTCCCGCTGGGCGGGACGGTCGATCGTTCCTGTGCCGCTGGTGTACGTGCCGCCGAGATTCATGCCGCGACCGGGTTCTTGCGCGGGCGGCCACGCGGACGCTTGCGGGGCACCACGACGCCCTGGACGAACAGTTCGCCGCCCCAGACGCCCCATGGCTCACGACGGTCCTTGGCGCCGGCGAGACACGCCTCGCGCACCGGGCAGGTCTGGCACAGGGACTTGGCGTACTCCACGTCGGCCGGGGTCTCGGCGAAGAAGACCTCGGGGTCGTAGGTACGGCACGGCACGGCGGCGCCGAGTCGGTCGATCTCGTCGTCGAGCTCGGTGAGGGGCAGCAAAGGGGTCTCCTGGGAGTCGGGCGGGGGGATCAGGTCGGTGGCGACGGACGGGGTGTGCGTCTGGAGTTGCACGGTGGTGTGTTCCTCGTCTGTTCGGCCCGGCTGGTGGCTGGGCTCATGGGCAAAGCAAAAGGGCCGCGGATCCCGGTGTGGGTTCCGCGGCCCTGGAAGGTGCCGACCTGATCATGCGAATCAGGCTGGATCTCTCCAGGGTTCGTGCCCGCGGTGGGCCCACGTGTCCTGCTGCGTCTCGTACTGCTTCCGGGATTCGGCACCGTTGGCCGCCGCGCCGGCGAAGGCATGCGCATTCGATGCCTGTGCCGCTGCCGCTACTGCGGGTGCCTGGGTCGGTCGCTCGTCGCACTCGTTCTTGGGCAGGGACACCAAGGAAGCGGCACGGGAGACCTCAAGACCGGACAGCCGACCGAAGCCGGACAGACCGGTGCCCGGGAGCGAGGCGCCGAGCATGCAGGTGGCGACGACCGAACGATCGGTCATTTTCTGGGTCTCGATGAAGCTGATCACTGGTCTCGCCTCCTCTCGGCGTCTCGGCGGACCGGAAAATCCGGTCCGGGCTTGTTCAGTACAACACGAAACCGGCGGATCCCGGAAGGCCCGTCGTCTTCGTGCCTGTGAAGGCTATGGGGATGCGCTCCGCGCGCGCAAACTATTTTTCTGACGACTTTCCGGAGGTTCTTGCACCGCCCTCCGGAAGATCGTCCGGCGACGGCCCGTCCGCTGCCGGAACGAGCTCCTCACCTGCGCACAGCGCGAGGACGTCGGCGCCGAATCTGCCCAGCTTGCGTCCCCCCACACCAGGGATGCCCGCCAGCTCCCCTTCGGTTCCCGGAACGGCCTCGGCGATCGCCATCAGCGTCTTGTCCGTGAAGACGCAGTACGCCGGCTGGCCCAGCCGCCGCGCCCGCTCGGCCCGCCAGTCGCGCAGCCGCCCGTACAACGCCTCGTCGAGCTCACAGGGGCAGTCGTCGCAGCGCATGAGCTTCATTTCACCCGCATCGGTGAGCGTCTTGCCGCAGACCCGGCAACGGGCGGGCGACCGGGTCCGGCGCTTGCCCGCGCCCCGGGCCATGGCGCCGCCCCGCTCGACACCGCCCGCGGCGGCAGCCGCCGCCCGGCGCCCCGCGCCCCCCGAACCGGGCCGCAGGCCGTCCAGGAAGCGGCTGGGCCGCCGGACGGCGCGGCCGCCGGGTGCGCGCGACAGGGACCACGAGAGCCCCAGATGCAGGCGGGCCCGGGTCACGCCCACGTACAGCAGGCGGCGCTCCTCCTCGACCTGCTCGTCGGTCTTGGCGTAGGTGATCGGCATCATGCCCTCGGTGAGGCCGACCAGGAAGACGGCGTCCCACTCCAGGCCCTTGGCCGCGTGGAACGAGGCGAGCGTCACACCTTCGACGGTCGGCGCGTGCTGGGCGTTGGCCCGCTCGTCCAGCTCGGCGACCAGGTCGGCGAGGGTGGCCGCCGGCCGGGCCTCGGCGAAGTCCTCGGCGAGGCGGACCAGCGCGGCCAGCGACTCCCAGCGGTCCCGCACGGCGCCGGAGCCGGCCGGGGGCACACTCGTCCACCCCATGTCGCTCAGCACCGCCCGGACCTCGGACGGGAGGTCCACAGCGTCGTCGAGGAGGGCGTCGTTGGCGCCGAAGCGGGCGGCGCCGCGCAGCTTGACGCCCGCCTCGCGCACCTCGGGCCGCTCGAAGAACCGCTCGGCACCACGGAGCTGGTACGGCACGCCATGGTCGGCGAGGGCCTGCTCGTAGACCTCGGACTGCGCGTTGATGCGGAACAGGACCGCTATCTCGCTGGCCGGCACGCCGGACGCGATCAGATCGCGGATACGGCGGGCGGTGCCCTCCGCTTCCGCCGGCTCGTCCGCGTACTCCGTGTAGGCGGGCTCGGGGCCGGCGTCCCGCTGCGAGATCAGCTCCAGCCGGTGCTCGGCGGCGCGGCCGCGCGCCTGGGAGAGCAGCCCGTTGGCGAGGTGCACGACCTGGGGGGTGGAGCGGTAGTCCCTGACCAGCTTCACGACGGTGGCGTTCGGGTGGCGGGTGCGGAAGTTCAGCAGGTGGTCGGGGGTGGCGCCGGTGAAGCTGTAGATCGTCTGGCTGGCGTCGCCGACGACGCAGAGGTTGTCGCGGTCGCCGAGCCACAGGTCGAGCAGCCGCTGCTGGAGCGGGCTGACGTCCTGGTACTCGTCCACGACGAAGTGCTGGTACTGGGCGCGGACCTGCTCGGCGATGTCGTGCCGGTCCTGCAGGACGCCGACCGTCAGCAGCAGCACGTCCTCGAAGTCGATGGTCCCCCGGTCGCGCTTGAGCTGCTCGTACGTGCCGTAGATCTGCCCGATCTCGGCCGGGTCGCGGGGGGCCTCGCGCCCGGCCTTGTGCACGGCGGCCGGGTAGTCGGCGGGCACGCTCTGGGTGACCTTGGACCACTCGATCTCGCCCGTGACGTCACGCAGCTCGTTGCGGTCCAGGCGGATCCGGCAGCGGGCAGCGGCCTCCGCGACCACCTGGACCTTGCGCTCCAGCAGTCTCGGCACCTCGCCGCCGACCGCCTTCGGCCAGAAGTACTGGAGCTGGCGCAGCGCGGCCGAGTGGAACGTCCGGGCCTGCACCCCGCCCGCCCCCAACTGCCGCAGCCGCCCGCGCATCTCCCCCGCCGCGCGGGCGGTGAAGGTGACGGCGAGCACCGTGGACGGCTGCAGGATGCCCGCACGCACGCCGTACGCGATGCGGTGGGTGATCGCGCGGGTCTTGCCCGTCCCGGCGCCCGCCAGGACGCACACGGGGCCGTGCAGGGCCGTGGCGACCTCGCGCTGCTCGGGGTCCAGGCCGTCGAGCACCGCGTCGGCACCCGCGGGCGTGGCCGGGAACTGGGTCGCGGCCGCAACCTGCGGGAAGAGAGTGGAGTCCGATGCTGCTGTCACCCGACCATGCTGCCAGGTCGACCGGGGCAGCCGGGAAAGTTGTCCGCAGCCGTCACCCCGCGGTCGTACGAATACGCGGGCCTACAGAAGTGGAACCGTACGCGTACGGGAGCGGCCCGGCACGGGCGGGAATGGTCCGGGGCGGGCAGGCGTTCTCGTACTGCAAACACGCCGAGATTGAAGGAGCGCGAGGACCCATGGCGGGCACTGTGACGATGTACAGCACCACGTGGTGCGGCTACTGCCGTCGGCTGAAGGGCCAGATGGACCGCGAGGGCATCGCGTACACCGAGATCAACATCGAGCACGACCCCGAGTCCGCGGCGTTCGTCGAGAAGGCCAACGGCGGCAACCAGACCGTGCCGACCGTCCGGATCGTTCCCGCCTCGGGCGAGGAGTCGGTCATGACGAACCCGTCCCTGGCCCAGGTCAAGCAGGCACTCGGCGTCTGAGCGACGGCTCGCACCGAGCCCACGGGTTCACGCGGGCGAACCCCCGGTCGTCTCGGCCGGGGGTTCGTCGTACGCGCGCCCGGCGCGGCCGGGAGGAGCGTCGTCGTCCGAGACGAGGGCCGCGTCAAGCCTTGACCTCTGCCATGAGCATACGCAGCGTGAGCGAGTGTTTCCCGGGCGGCAGCCGGTCCAGAGCCGCCTGCGCGTACGCCACCCCTCCGGCACGGTCGCCGGACCGTGCCAGCATGAGCCCGCGGTGCATCTCCAGGTGCGTGGCGAACCTCGGCAGGCTCACCGGAAGCTCGCGGTGTGCCCGCTCCTGGGCGTCGACCGCGCCCCTCTCGTCCCCCAGACGGGCGAGCAACAGCGACAGGAAGACGTTCATACGCCACCAGGGCACGGCGTAGTCCGACGTCTGCTCGCGGGAACCGGCGCGGTCGAAGAGGCGTCGGCCGCGTTCGGCCAGCCGTTCGGCGGTCGCCCTGTCGCCCCGCACCGCTGCCGCGTGGGCTTTCCCCATCACGGCGTTCACCAGCCCGAGAGACGGCTCCTCGGAGATCGCCATGGCCTGGTCCGCCAGGATGTCGGCGACGCCAAGGGAAGCGCCCTCGTACCCGAGGGCGATCGCGGCACGGCCGCGCACCCATACGCGGGCCCGTTCGTCTCCGGACCGGTCGGCGGCCCGGACGGCGGTGCGGTACCAGGAGACGGCCTTGGCGCCGTCCGAGCCGGGGAACGTCTTGGCGTACAGGGTCATGAGCCGTGCGGCCACCGACCACAGGCGAGGGTCGTCGAGCTGCTGCTGCACCACGACGAGTTCACCGGCCACGCGGCGCTGGATGTCGGCGGCCCCCATCGACATGTAGTCGGTGCCGTACGTGGCCAGCTTGGCTTCCCACTGTTCCGCCGACGGGCCGCCGCGCAAGCGAGCGGCGAAACCCACGCTGAGCAGGTCGGAGGCGACCACGGGGGCTATCGCGGTGGCGGCCACGTCGCTGATGAAGGCACGCCGGCCCACTTCACCCTCAAGAGTGGCCGGCGGAACGTCCAGGACGGCCGACAGGTGGCGGAGGTGATAGGCCCCCGGTACCACCTTGGAACACTCCCAGCGGCTCACGTATTCACGCGTCAGCCCTGTACCGAACATCTTGTTGATCTCCGAAGCCAGCCGCCCCTGACTCCAGCCGCGAGCCTTGCGCAGATTCCTGATGAGCTCCCCGATGGGCATGGACCCATAGTGCTCCTTCGCCCGCTGCCCGGGGGGCAGCAGACGGTGCTGCACCAGAACTTGCCCCTATGGATGCCACTGGGCGCCAGGTCCATACAGGTCGATCGTGTCGGTATGACAGAAGGCGCGGCGTGCAGGAGCGAGGTGTGCGAAGTGTGCGAGCTGTTGAAGGCGCTCGAAAGGGACGGGCGGGAGAGGCGGGACCAGTCGCGGGAGGTCGACGCCCGGGTACGGTACCGGCGCCATATGAAGGAGGCGCACCAGCGGGAGGTTCCGCTGCCGGGGTGAGGGGTGCGGGCGGCGTGGTTCCGGCGTGCCCGTTTCCTTGTGGCATTTGTGCGGCCAAGGGCAGACAGCCCAGACGGTAGCCGCAGCCGGTGCAGAACCCGGGGCCTGGTGGCGGGGCCGGGCCGGGGCCTGTCGCGGCCCCGGCCGGGGTGGTCCTACGGCTTGGGCAAGGGCTTGCCGTACCAGGCTTCGATGAGGCGGGCGGCGATCGAGATGCCGTACGGGGGCAGGACCTCGCCGGACTCGAAGGCGGCCTTCAGGTCCTCGCGGGAGAACCAGCGGGCCTCTTCGATCTCCTCGCCGTCGACCTGGATCTCGGAGGACGTTGCGCGGGCCATGAAGCCGAGCATCAGGCTGGACGGGAAGGGCCACGGCTGGCTGGCGACGTACTCGACGTCGCCGACGACCACGCCCGCCTCCTCGAAGACCTCGCGGGCCACCGACTGCTCGATGGACTCACCGGGCTCCACGAAGCCGGCCAGGGTGGAGAAGCGGCCCTCCGGCCAGTGCACCTGGCGGCCGAGGAGCGCGCGGTCCTCCTCGTCCGTGACCAGCATGATCACGGCGGGGTCGGTGCGCGGGTAGTGCTCGGCGCCGCAGGCGGGGCAGCGGCGGATGTGGCCCGCCGCCGCGATGACGGTGCGTTCGCCGCAGCGGGAGCAGAAGCGGTGCAGGCGCTGCCAGTTCTCCAGGGCGACGGCGTGCACGAGCAGCCCGGCGTCGCGCGGGGACAGCAGCAGGCCCGCCTCGCGCAGGCCGGCGGGGCGCGCGGACTGGTCCATGCGCCCCGGGAGCGAGTCCTTCTGGAGCGCGAAGTAGCGCACGCCGTTCTCGTCGGTGCCGAGGAAGTAGCGGTGCGTCTCGGTGAGCGGCGCCTCGAAGGACGGCGTCATCACCAGTTCGGTGCGGCCGTCGGGGGTGTCGTCGACCAGTGCCTGGCCTCCGGAGACCACGAAGACGCGCGTCGTCGGGTGGCTCCAGGCCGCCGCGAGCCACGCCTCGTCGAGGCGGTGGTGGGCGGCTCTGTCGATGCCGCTCGGCGCGCTGAACGTGATCGGCCGGTCGGCGCTGTGGTCGGTCCAGGTGGTCACTGCGGTTTCCAACTCCCCCTATGGGCGTGGGTGGTTGCTGCTCGCGAGCACGGCCGCCGGACGAACGGCGGTGCGGGCTCCTCGGGCGGCGGTGCAAGCGGCGTGGGTGGTACGGCGGCGGGTGCGCAGGGTGGGTGGTGGCGCGGGAGGACGGGTGTGGGTGTCGGGGCGAGCCACCGGGCGAACGCCAGGGCGGGTGCTGAGGCGGGGTCCGGGGCGGGTGCCGAGGCGGACGCCGAAGCAGGTCCCGGGGCGAGGTCCAGGACGGGTGCCAAGGCAGGTCCCGGGGCGGGGCCCGGGGCGGGCGCCAAGGCAGGTCCCGAGGCGGGATCCAGAGTGGGTGCTGTGCGTCGGGCTCCCGGCGGCACGGAGTTCCGGGCCGGTCACGGGCACGGGCACGGTCGCAGCCGTGGTCACGGCCGGCCCGCGTACGGACCGGCGGTCCCCGCGTACGGACCGGCCGACCTCGCGTACGGACCGGCCCGCCTCGCACGCGAACCAACCGCCTTCCGACACGGACCGGCCCGCCTCGTGTGCCGAGCCCCAGGACGTCGGGGTCTCCGGCCCGGTCACGAGCGCGGCCGTACCGCTCACGAGTCGGCCGGTCCTCTGCCCCGGACGCCCGGCCACCGCGCCCACCCGCCCGGTCACGGACACGGCCGCGCCGCCCCCGGGACGGGAGCCGGATGCGGCATCCGCCCAGGGGTGGGCGCCGGGCGTCACCGTGGAGCGGCCCGTCGGCCCGGTCACGGCCACGGGCGTCGGTGCGGTGTGGTCACGGATCAAGCGACGCGCCAGTTCTCCGCCAGGTCGCCCCACAGGTGCGCGGCGGTCTCGACGCCCTTCATCAGCAGGTCCAGCTCGACCTTCTCGTTCGGGGCGTGCCAGCCGTCCGAGGGGATGGATATGCCGAGGAAGAGGACCGGTACGCCGAGGACGTCCTGGAGGTCGGCGGCCGGGCCCGAGCCGCCCTCGCGGGTGAACCGGATCTTCTGGCCGAAGGCGCGGCCCATGGCCCGTACGACGGACTGCAGGGCGGGGTGGTCGAGCGGGGTCAGGCAGGGGCGGGTGGCGCCCCAGAAGGTGATCTCGTGGCGGATGCCGTCGGGCAGCCGGGCGGCGACCCAGTCCCGTACGGCCTGCTGCACGGCGGCCGTGTCCTGGCCCGCCACCAGGCGGAAGGACAGCTTCAGTTGCGCCGCCGACGGCACGATGGTCTTGCCGCCGGGGCCCTGGTAGCCGCCGCCGATGCCGTTGACCTCGGCGGTGGGGCGGGCCCAGATGCGCTCCAGGGTGCTGTGGCCGGTCTCGCCGAGCGCGGCGTGGGAGTGGGCGGTACGCAGCCACTCGGACTCGTCGAAGGGCAGCTCGGCGAAGAGTTCGCGCTCGCGGTCGGTCAGCTCGACGATGCCGTCGTAGAAGCCGGGGACCGCGACCCGGCGGTCCTCGTCGTGGAGGGCGGCGGCCAGGCGGGCGGCCTCGGTCGCGGGGTTGGGCACCGCGCCGCCGAAGGAGCCGGAGTGGATGTCCTGGTCGGGGCCGTACAGGTCGATCTGGCAGTCGGTGAGGCCGCGCATGCCCGTGCAGACGGTCGGGGTGTCCTTGGACCACATGCCGGTGTCGGAGACGATCACGGCGTCGCAGGCCAGACGGTCCGCATGCTTGGTGATCAGGGCGGGGAAGTTCGGGGAGCCGGACTCCTCCTCGCCCTCGATGAGGAGCTTGAGGTTGACGGCCGGGGCGGTGCGGCCGGTCGCGGCGAGGTGGGCGCGGACGCCGAGGGTGTGGAAGAACACCTGGCCCTTGTCGTCGGCGGCGCCGCGTGCGTACAGCTTGCCGTCGACGGTCTGCGGCTCGAAGGGGTCGGTGTGCCAGCCGTCCTCACGGGCGGCGGGCTGCACGTCGTGGTGGCCGTAGACGAGGACGGTGGGGGCCGACGGGTCCCCGGAGGGCCACTCCGCGAAGACGGCGGGAGCACCGTCCGTCTCCCAGATCTCGGCGGTGGGGAAGCCGGTCGCGGTGAGCCGGCCGGCCAGCCATTCGGCGCTGCGGCGCACGTCGGCGGCGCGCTCCGGGTCGGCGGACACCGAGGGGATGCGCAGCCAGGCGGCCAGGTCGTCGAGGAACTCTTCGCGGTGGACGTTGATGTAGGCGCGGACGGCGCTGTCCGAGGTGGTGCTCATGTGTCCGAGCCTATCCGGCTCGCGGGCGCGGTCGGCCGCCGGTCTCATCGATCTTGTCACCTCTGCTCTCCTCCCGCGGTGTCCGTCTCCGCGTCTCTCCCCACGTCTCTCTCCGCGTCCGTCTCCACGGCTGCCTCGCCGATGGTCCGTGCGGGTTCGCCGAGCAGGATGCGTTCCAGTCCGGCACGGTCGGGCAGCCGCGGCGGCCGGACCGTCTCGCCGCTGCGTACGTACAGGAACGCGGCGTCGACCGCGGACAGCGGCAGGCCGTGCTGCTCGGCCCAGGCCACCCGGTAGAGGGCGAGCTGCAGGGGGTCGGCGGTCTGCGCGTGGTGGGTCTTCCAGTCGATGATCTCGTACCTGTCCCCCTGGGGGCCGCGGCTGCGGTAGACGGCGTCGATACGGCCGCGGATCACCCGGCCCGCGAGGGTGACCTGCACCGGAACCTCGATGCGGTACGGGGTGCGCCGGGCGTACGGGGTGCGGGCGAAGGCGTCCTTGAGGGCCGCCAGGTCGTCCTCGTCCCTGATCGGGTCCGCTTCTCCGGCCGCTTCCCGTGCGCGGGCTTCGCGGCCGTACGCGCCGCCCGGCAGCTCGTCGGGACCGAGCAGCGGCAGTGTCAGTTCCTCGAAGCGCGATTCCACCCAGGCGTGGAAGCGCGTACCGCGGCGGGCGGCGGGCCGGGGCGGGTGCGGCATGGGGCGCGCCAGCTCCCGGGTGAAGCCGTCCGGGTCGGACGCGAGCCACAGCAACTGCGAGGCGCTGAGCGAGGACGGCAGGGGCACGTCGCGCACGGTCGCACGGGACCGCCGCAGCTCGTCGGCGAGCGCGTCGAGGTCGCGGTCCCAGGAGGCGACGGTCCTGCGCTCCTCGGGGAGGAGGGCGGGGTCCGGAGCGGTTCGGGGGGCGCGGGCCTGGGCCGGTACGTGGGGCCCCGGTACGTGGGGCCGCCGGTCATCGGCGCGTGCGGCACCGTCCGAGGGGCGTACGGCACCGTCCGAGGTGCGGGAACCGGTGCCGGTGCCGTCCGGCCGGTCGTCGTCCTCCGGGTGCGCGGGCCGCTCGGCGCTCCAGGCGTCCCAGTCGGCGAGGTCGTGCTCGGGACCGGGGCCGAAGCCGGGCCCTTCGGCGTCGCCGGCTGCGTACGCGTCTTCGTAAGAGGCGCCCTCGCGAGGGTCACCCTCGTAAGGATCGTTCTCATACGGAACGTCCTCGTACCGGCCGGGTACGGACGCGGCGCCCCCCACCGCGGGATGCGGGGCGTCGTGGGTGGCCGCGGCCTCCGGACCGCCGGCCGCGGCGGCGTGCGGCAGTGCGGCACCGGCGCTCGTGCCCGCGCCGGTGCCGGCGTCCACGCCTGCGCCTGTACCGGTGCCGGTGCCGCCTCCCGGCATCCCGTCCAGGTACGCCAGGACCGTCGCGGCGGCCGCTCGCCGGCGTTCCTTCGCCACCGCGTCCAGCGGCAGCGGCCATTCCCGTTCGGTCTCCGCCTCCTTCAGCGACGGGTTCTCCGCGCCCTCCTCGGGCGCGTCGGCCCACTCCTCGATCTCGCCGTGACCGGCCTCGCAGTGGGCGCGCAGGGCCTCCAGGAAGGCGGACGGGCCGCGGGGCCGCTTCTGGTCGGGGCCCCACCAGTGGCCGGAGCCGAGCAGCAGGGAACGCGGGCGGGTGAAGGTGACGTAGCCGAGGCGCAGTTCCTCGACGGACTGGTGGTCCTTCATCTCCTCCTTGAAGGACTTCAGGCCACGGCTGCTCCAGTCGGCCACGTCCGGCAGTGTCGCGGCGTCGCCGCGCAGGGCGTGCGGCAGCACCTTGGGCCGGGTGAGCCAGGAGTCGCGGGCCTGCTCGCTGGGGAACTGCTTGCCGACCAGGCCGGGGACGGCGACCACGTCCCACTCCAGGCCCTTGGACTTGTGGGCGGTCAGCACCTTGACCGTGTTGTCCCCGCCCGGGAGAGAGCTGTCCAGGCCCTTCTCGTGCTGGACGGCCGTGCGCAGGAAGCCCAGGAAGGCGAGGAGCGTCGCGTCGCCGTCCAGGGCCGCACCGCCCTGCTTGGCGGCGAAACCGGCGGCGATGTCCAGGAAGGTCCCCAGGGTTTCCCGGCGGCGGGCCGCCAGCGCGCGCGGGGACGCGGACAGCTCGACTTCCAGGCCGGTGACGGACAGCACCCGGTGCAGTACGTCCATCAGGGGATCGCCCGCGGAACGTCGCAGCTCGCGCAGTTCGCGTGCCACGTAGGCGAAGCGGACGCGCGCCTCCGGGGAGAACGGCAGGCCGTCGTCGGGGCGGCCGTCCGACTCCAGGAAGGTGTCGAGCGCGTCGGCGAGCGAGATGGTCTCGGCGGGGTCGACGCCCTCCACGGCCTCGGCCAGCCGCCGTTCGGGGTCCCCGGACTGGCCGTCGCGGTGGACCAGGAGCCGTGCCCGGCGGCCCAGGAGAGCCAGGTCACGGGGGCCGATCTGCCAGCGCGGGCCGATCAGCAACCGTACCAGGGCGGCGTTGGCCGTGGGGTCCTGGACGACCTCGCACACCGCCACCAGGTCGGCGATCTCGGGCAGGTGCAGCAGCCCGGACAGGCCGACGACCTCGACCGGGATCTCCCGCGCGACCAGCTCGCCCTGGATTCGGGCGAAGTCGCCGGCGGTCCGGCACAGCACCGCGATCTCGCCGGGCGGGGTGCCCGTACGCACCAGGTGGGCGATGTTCCCGGCGAGCCAGGTCATCTCCTCCGCGTGGGTGGGCAGCAGCGCGCAGCGCACCACGCCGTCGCGCTCCGCGCCCGGCGCCGGACGCAGCGCCTCGACGCCCGCGTGCATGGCGCGGAGCGGCGCGGCGAGCCCGTTGGCCAGGTCGAGCAGGCGGCCGCCGCTGCGGCGGTTCTGGCTGAGGGCGGAGCGGCCGGCCGGGCTGCCGTCCTCGAAGGGGAAGTGGTCGGGGAAGTCGTCCAGGTTGGCGACGGAGGCGCCGCGCCATCCGTAGATGGCCTGGCAGGGGTCGCCGACGGCGGTCACCGCATGGCCCGTACCGCCGCCGAACAGGCCGGAGAGCATGATCCGCTGCGCCACGGAGGTGTCCTGGTACTCGTCCAGGAGGACGACCTTGAACTCCTCCCGGAGCAGCGCGCCCACCTCGGGGCGGGTGGTCGCGAGGGTCGCCGACAGGGCGATCTGGTCGCCGAAGTCGAGCAGCTCGCGCCGCCGCTTCTCGGCGCGGTACGTCCTGACCAGCTCCAGCAGCTCCAGGCGGCCGCGGACCGTCTCGGGCACCTTGCGCAGGTCGGCGTTGGTCAGTTTCACCTGGCCGAGGGCGGCGAGCAGCTCGGTGTCGTACGTCCGCAGCCGGTCCGGCTCCACCAGGTGCTCGGCCAGCTCGCCGTCGAGCGCGAGCAGGTCCTCCACGAGGGCGGGCAGCGACTTCGTCAGGGCGGGATACGGGCCGGGGGCGGTGCGCAGCACCCGGGCGGCGAGCTGGAAGCGGGTGGCGTCGGCGAGGAGGCGGGCGCTGGGCTCCAGGCCGATGCGCAGGCCGTGGTCCTTGAGGAGCTGACCGGCGAAGGAGTGGTACGTGGAGATCCGGGGTTCACCGGGGACGCCGTCCCCGGCGCCCGGGACGCCCCGCCCCGGGCCATCGGAGCCCGGACCGGCCGCGCCGAACGGATCGGCCGGCTCCGTCACCCCGGCCGCCGCCAGAGCCTTGCGGACGCGCTCCGCCAGCTCGCCCGCCGCCTTGTTCGTGAACGTCAGCCCGAGCACCTGCTCGGGAGCCACCTGGCCCGTGCCGACCAGCCACACCACGCGCGCGGCCATGACCGTGGTCTTGCCGGAACCGGCGCCGGCCACGACGACCTGCGGGGCGGGCGGTGCGGTGATGCAGGCCGTCTGCTCCGGGGTGAACGGGATGCCGAGGAGCTCCTTGAGCTGCTCGGGGTCGGTGATGCGAGCTGACACATCCGAGACCGTATCCGCCCCCACTGACAATCGCGGCAAACGCCTGCTGAGCGGGCCGGCGAAGGCGGCGAAGGCCGCCGTTCACCGCGGTGGCCGTCACACCCGCAGCGGGGGCGGCCCCGCCGTCCCCGTCAGTCCACCACGTGCTGCCCCTCCGGCAGGGCCGAGCAGGCGCTGCGGAACGTGCAGTGGGTGCAGTGCTGCCCCGTGGTGGGCGTGAAGCGCTCCTCCAGGACGCGGCCCGCGGCGGTGGCGAGCAGCTCGCCCACCCAGTCCCCGTCCAAGGGCCCTTGCGCCTGGACGGCGGGGAGCGCGTCCCCGCCCTCCTTCTGGGGCGCGCCCAGCCGCAGGTGGACGAGTTCCGCGCCGCCCGGCTCGGGCCGCCGCCCCTCGAAGGCGGCGTCCACCGCTCCGGTGCGCACCGCCAACTGGTACACGGCGAGCTGCGGGTGCCGGGCGACCTCCGGCCCGGTCGGCTTCTGCTTGCCGGTCTTGAAGTCGACGACGTACGCCCGGCCCTCCGCGTCCCGCTCGACGCGGTCCATGCTGCCCCGGATGCGGACGGCGTACTCGCCCGCTTCGAGGGTGACGTCGAAGGCGTGCTCGGTCGCGACGGTCTCGCGGCCCAGCGTGCCGCGCTCCATCACGTGCCAGCGCAGGAAGCGCTCCAGTGCGGCGCGCGCGTTGTCCTTCTCCTGCCGCGACTTCCAGGGCGCGTCGAAGGCGAGCGTGTCCCATACGGAGTCCAGGCGCTCCATCAGGACGGACAGGTCGGCAGGGGTACGGCCGGAGGCGACCTCGTCGGCGAGTACGTGGACGACGTTGCCGAAGCCCTGGGCGGCGGTCGCGGGCGTGTCCGCCTTCACCTCGCGTCCCAGGAACCACTGGAGCGCGCAGGTGTTGGCGAGCTGGTCCAGCGCGCTGCCGGAGAGCGTCACGGGGCGGTCGCGGTCGCGCAGCGGCACGGCACTGTGCGTCGGCTCGTACAGGCCCCACCACTGGTCCGGGTGGGCGGCCGGTACCAGCGGCTGGCCGTCGTCGTCGCGCAGCGCCGCCAGCTTCGCCAGCCGGCGCGCGGCGGCCTCCCGCAGCGCCGGAGTGGCGTCCGGGTCGACGGTGGTGGCCCGCAGCTCCGCGACGAGCGCGGCGACCGACAGCGGACGGCGGGGGCGCCCGGTGACGTCCTGCGGCTCCACGCCCAGCTCCGTCAGGAAGCGGGACGGCTGGTCGCCGTCGTCGGACGCGGCCTTGACGGCGGTGACCACCAGGCGCTCCCTGGCCCGGGTCGCCGCCACGTAGAACAGCCGGCGCTCCTCGGTGAGCAGCGCGCCCGGGGGCAGCGGCTCGGCCAGTCCGTCGCGGCCGATCCGGTCCGCCTCCAGGAGCGAACCGCGCCGGCGCAGGTCGGGCCAGAGCCCTTCCTGTACGCCGGCCACCACGACGAGCCGCCACTCCAGCCCCTTGGAACGGTGCGCGGTCATCAGGCGCACCGCGTCCGGCCGGACGGTCCGGCGGGTCAGGGTGTCGGCGGCGATGTCCTGGGCGTCCAGCTCCTCCAGGAAGTTCAGGGCGCCCCGGCCGCCGGTACGGGCCTCCGCCCGGGCGGCGGTCTCGAACAGCGCCACGACGGCGTCCAGGTCGCGGTCGGCGTTACGGGCCGCCGCGCCGCCGCGCCGGGCGGTCCGCTCCAGCCGCTGGGACCAGGTGGGGGTGCCGTCCCACAGGGTCCACAGGGCCTCTTCGGCGGTGCCACCGCGGGCCAGCAGGTCGCGGGTGGTGCGCAGCAGCTCGCCGAGCTGCCGTGCGCCCCGCGCGTACGCCGGATCGTGCGCGACCAGGCGCTCCGGTTCGGCGAGGGCCCGCGCGATCAGTTCGTCGGAGGGCCGCGGTACGTCGTGCCCGGCGGCCCGTTCCTCCTCGCGCAGCGCCCGCCCGAGCCGGCGCAGGTCGGCGGCGTCGAGACCGCCGAGGGGGGAGGTCAGCAGGTCTATGGCCGTCTCGGCGGAGAGCCCGGGCGCCGTCTCGGGAACCCGGTCTGCCGGTACGGGGGCATCAGCAACGGAAACATCATCGGCAGGGGCGTCAGCGGCCGAGACGGCATCGTCCGAAGTGCCCTCGGCCGAGGCGCCCTCGGACGAGATGCCCACGCCTGAGGCGTCCTCGGCCGAGGCATCAGCAACGGAGTTCCCATCACCGTCGGCCGGCACATCGGCATCAGGCACGTGCGCCTGCGCTGCCGCAGGCGCGGCAGCCGCCGAAGCCGCCACCCGCAGGGCCGTCAGCAGCGGTGCCACCGCCTGCTCCTGCCGCAGCGGCAGCTCGTCGCCGTCGATCTCCAGGGGCACACCGGCCGTGGTCAGGGCCCGGCGCACGCCGGGGAGGGAACGGGCGCCGGCGCGTACGAGGACGGCCATGTCGCGCCACGGCACGCCGTCCTCCAGGTGCGCGCGCCGCAGGATGTCCGCGATGTTGTCCAGCTCGGCGCCCGGCGTCGGGTACGTGTAGACCTCGACGCGGCCGCCGTCCCGTACCGCCGCCAGGTCGCGGTGTGCCCGTACCGCCCGGGCCGGGAGGCGGGTCAGCGGCATACGGGCGGTGAGCCGCCGGGTGGCCGCCAGCAGGGCCGCGCCCGAGCGGCGGGAGGTGCCGAGCACCTCGACCGGCGCCGGGGTGCCGTCCGTACGGGGGAACATCGCCGGGAAGTCGAGGATGCCGTTGACGTCGGCGCCGCGGAAGGCGTAGATCGACTGGTCCGGATCACCGAAGGCGACGAGCGTACGGCCGCCGCCGGCCAGCGCGCGCAGCAGCCGCACCTGCGAGGCGTCCGTGTCCTGGTACTCGTCGACGAACACCGCGTCGTAACGCGCCGCCAGTTCCGCCGCGACCTCGTCGCGCTCCGCGAGCAGCACCGCGCGGTGCACCAGTTCGGCGTAGTCCAGCATGCCCTGGGCGTCCAGCACGTCCAGGTACTCGGCGAGGAATCCGGCCGCCGCGCCCCAGTCGGGCCGCCCCGTACGCCGCGCGAAGTCGGCGAGCGCGTCCGGGCCCAGCCCCAGCTCCCGGCTCCGCGCGAGCACCGCGCGGACCTCGTCCGCGAAGCCGCGCGTCGTCAGGCAGGCGCGCAGTTCGTCCGGCCAGCGCACCCGGGCCCGTCCGGCGGCCGCCAGCCCGGCCTGCCCTTCGAGGAGCTCACGCACGACGAGGTCCTGCTCGGGCCCGGACAGCAGCCGCAGCGGGTCGGCGAACAGGTCGGCGTCCTGATGGGCCCGTACGAGCGCGTAGCAGTACGAGTGGAAGGTGGTCGCCTGCGGGGCGGCGGTGCTGCCCAGGCGCGCGGCGATCCGGTCCCGCAGTTCGACGGCGGCCTTGCGGCTGAAGGTCAGCACGAGCAGCCGCTCGGGGTCCGCGCCCTCCTGGACGCGCCGGGCGACCGCCTCCACGAGCGTCGTGGTCTTGCCCGTACCCGGACCGGCGAGGACCAGCAGCGGCCCGCCGCCGTGGTCAACCACAGCGCGCTGACGTGCGTCCAAAGCAGGAGGGTCCGCCGGTCCCGGCCGGGTACGCACCAGTCGGTACGCGCCGGTGGCATCCCGACGCGCCGGCCGCCGGCGCGGCTGCGCGGACGGCATGGCCGAGGCCGAGAAGGAGGAACTCACGTGGATCGCCGGTCCTGGGAGGAGGTGCTGGTCGTGGTGTGCACCGCGGTGCGGGGCGTGGCGGTGCGGCCACCGCGCCGGACGCCGGGCGGCGGGGCGGTGGTACGGAACGTGCCCGACGCTACGCCAGGTGGCGCACGAGCCGCAGTCCGTCCCACGACGGTACGTCGGACGGGGGCGTCCGTGACGGATGCGGCGTACGGGGTGCGTGAGCTGAACGGGCCGGGAGGGCCGCACGGGTCGAACATGGCAGGTCTGCCGGGTGGACCGCACACATCACGTGAGCCGCACGCACTGCGGGAGCCGCACGCGTTGCGGGAGCCGCACGCGCCGCATGGGCAGCACGCGCCTCTGGAGCGCCCGACCATGCCGACCGGGTCAGCACGCGCCGGACCCGCTCGTCACGAACCCGTACGCCTCGGCCCCGCTCGTCACGAACCCGTACGCCTCGGCCCCGCATCCCCCGGACGGACGTACTACGGACGCACCCGCTCCACTCCCACGGATCTCAACAGCCCCGCCGACATCACCGCCCCCTCAGCCCTCCACCCCCGTATCGCGCCCGTCCCACCGGGCCCGTCGCATGTCGAGGCGCGGTACATGCCCCTCGGCGGACCTGGACGCCTCGCGCAGCGGGGTGCCCTCCTCCCGGTAGTGCGCCAACGCGCGCAGCTCGCTGCCCGGCAGCAGCTGCCCGTCCGCGCGCACGACGCGCCACCACGGCACGGCGCCCCCGTACAGCGCCATCACCCGGCCCACCTGGCGCGGCCCGCCCACGCGCCGCCCGGCACCGGCCCCCGCGGGCCCTCCGCCGGAGGGCGGCCCCTGCCCCGGCTCGCCCGGCGACTCCTCCCCCGCGAGCCACTCGGCGACGTCGCCGTACGTCATCACCCGCCCGGGCGGGATCAGCTCGGCGACGCCGAGGACCCGTTCCGCGTACTCGGGGATCTCCCCGGTGCCGTACTCGGGAATGTCTTCCGCCGTCCCACTCATTCGGCCCATCCTGCACCACACCACCGACAGTCCCGCCCCGTCCGCGCGGCGGCCCGCCGACGGCGTGCGCGGGCGGTCGCGGCGGCGTATGTTCCGTTTCCCGGCCCTTCGAAATGCACCCTGATGCCCCCCGCCTCCTCCCGGCCATGCCACCATCTTCCGGGCGGTGACTGGTGATACGAGATCAAAAAGAGACGGCCGAACAGCAGGGTGCGGTGCCTCCACGGGAGGCCGGCACCCCTGAGGCGCTGTCCTCCGCCACCCCCGCCCGGGGGGACGGAAAACCACGGGGGAAGCCGTCACAGGCTTCCGAGACCGAAAAGGCGAGCACGATCGAGAAGGCCGGAAGAGCCGACGAGCCCGCGAGTCCGGAGGAACCGGAAGGGCCGGCCGGGCCGGCGGGGCCGGACCGGCCCTGCCGGGCGGACACGGCGACCGCTTCCACCGGAGCGGAGGGCACGGCAGAAGAGGAACGCACCGCCGGCGGGACGGCCGGCCCGGACCGGCCGGGCGACACGGGCCGGGCTGCCGGGACGGGAGCGACCGCCGAGGGCGAAGCGACCACCGGGACCGGGGCGACCGCCGAGGCCGGCGCCACCCCCGACAAAGTTGGCAAAGTCGACAGCACCGAGAAAGCCACCAGCAGCAGCAAGGGCGACAAAAGCAGCAAAACCGACAGGCTCGATCGCCCGGCCCCGCTGCCCGACCACGTAGGCAGCGAGTTCCACGTCGACCAGGTCTCCGGGGACGAGCCGCTGCTGCCCGCCCGGGTGCACCGCCCGTCCGACCTGATGCGCCTGCTGCTCGGCATCGTCGGCATCGCGCTGGTGCTGCTGCTGGCGACGTTCGCGCACGGCACGACCCAGGGTCTCCAGCGCGACATCGGCGAGGGCGCCGGCCTGGCACCCCGCCTGCTGATCAACTTCGCCGGGCTGGCGTCCAGCGTGGCCGTACTGATCGTCCCGGTGGCCTTCGCCATCGAACGGCTGATCAAACGGGACGGGCTGCGGATCGCGGACGGGGTGCTGGCCGCGGTCCTCGCGCACGGTGTCTCGCTCGCCACCGACCTGTGGGTCGCCGAGGCCGCCCCGGAGTCCATCCAGGTCGCGCTGACCCAGCCGCTGGCCAACGGCGGGCTGACCCCGCCGGTGCACAGCTATCTCGCGCCGGTCATCGCGTACATGACCGCGGTGGGGATGTCGCGGCGCCCGCGCTGGCGGGTGGCGATGTGGTGCGTGCTGCTGCTCGACGCGTTCGCCGTGCTCGTGGGCCGGTACACGACGCCGTTCGCCATCGTCACCACCATCCTCATCGGCTGGACGGTGGCCTTCGGGACGCTGTACGCGGTCGGCTCGCCCAATGTCCGCCCCACCGGCCAGAACCTCCTCGCGGGCCTGCGCCGGGTCGGCTTCCACCCCGTCCGGGCGGTGCGCGCCGAGGACATCGGCACCGCCGAGCACCCGGAGCACGCCGACCGCGGCCGCCGCTACATCGTCACCCTGGAGGACGGCCCGCCGATCGACGTCACCGTCGTGGACCGTGAACGGCAGGCCCAGGGCTTCTTCTACCGGGTGTGGCGCCGGCTGTCGCTGCGCGGCATCAACCAGCGCCGCAGCCTCCAGTCGCTGCGCCAGGCGCTGGAGCAGGAGGCGCTGCTGGCGTACGCGGCCATCGCGGCCGGCGCCAACGCGCCCAAGCTGATCGCCACCTCCGAGCTGGGCCCGGACGCCGTGATGCTGGTGTACGAGCACATCGACGGCCGGCCGCTGGACTCGCTGCCGGACGAGGAGATCACCGACGATCTGATGGGCAACGCCTGGCGGCAGGTGGCGGCGCTCCAGTCGCGGCGCATCGCCCACCGGCGCCTGGTGGGTGACGCCCTTCTGGTGGATCGTTCCGGCAGGATCTTCCTGACCGATCTGCGCGGCGGTGAGATCGCGGCGGGCGACCTGGTCCTGCGGATGGACATCGCGCAGTTGCTGACCACCTTCGCGCTGCGGGCCGGCGCCGAGCGGGCGGTGGCCGCGGCCGTCGACGTCCTCGGCCCGGACACGGTCGCCGACAGTCTGCCGCTGCTCCAGCCGATCGCGCTGAGCCGCACCACCCGGGCCACCCTGCGCCAGTTGGGCCGCGAGCGTTCCGCGCGGGAGCGGGAGGCGGTCCTGGAGGCGTCGCGCGCCGCCAAGGAGCGCAAGGCTGCCGAGGCGGCCGGGCGGGGCGGCGCGCACACACAGGAACAGCCGGCCAACCGCAAGGTGGCGCGCGCCGAGAAGAACGCCGAGAAGCGGGCGGTCGACGAGGCGCTGGAGGAGGCCCGCGAGGAGGACCTGCTCTCGCAGATCCGCCAGCAGGTGCTGCTGATCCGGCCGACCGCGCCGGTCGAGCCGGCCCGCCTGGAGCGGATCAGGCCCCGCACCCTCGTCAGCTGGATCGCCGGTGTCTTCGCCGCGTACTTCCTGCTGTCGCAGATCACCCACGCCAACTTCGGCCAGGTCGGCGAGGCGCAGTGGCTGTGGGTGGCGGCGGCGATGGCCTTCTCGGCGCTGACCTACCCGGCGGCGGCGATGAGCCTGCTCGGCTTCGTACCGGAGAAGGTGTCCTTCCTGCGGACGGTGATCGCGCAGGTGGCGGGCAACTTCGTCAAGCTGGTCGCGCCGGCCGCGGTCGGCGGGGTGGCGCTGAACACCCGCTTCCTCCAGCGGTCCGGCATCCGGCCCGGCCTGGCGGTGGCGAGTGTGGGCGCGTCCCAGCTCTTCGGCCTGGGCTGCCACATCGTGCTGCTGCTGACCTTCGGCTATCTGACCGGCACCGAGCGCACCCCGTCGCTGTCCCCGTCCCGCGCGGTGATCGCGGGCCTGCTGACGGCGGCCGTGCTGGTGCTGGTGGTCACCGCGGTCCCGGTGCTGCGCAAGTTCATCGCCACCCGCGTACGGTCGCTGTTCGCGGGGGTGGTGCCGCGCATGCTGGACGTGCTCCAGCGTCCGAAGAAGCTGGCGATCGGCATCAGCGGCACGCTGCTGCTCACGGCGGCGAACGTGCTGTGCCTGGACGCCTCGATCCGCGCGTTCGGCGGGGGCGGGCAGCTCAGCTACGCGGCCATCGCGGTGGTGTTCCTCGCGGGCAACGCGGTGGGCTCGGCGGCGCCCACCCCCGGCGGTGTGGCGGCCATCGAGACCGCGCTGACCACCACGCTGACGCTGGCCGGGCTCACCGCGGACATCGCGTTCCCCGCGGTGCTGCTGTTCCGGCTCATGACGTTCTGGCTGCCGGTACTGCCGGGCTGGATCTCGTTCACGCAGCTGACCCGTAAGGGCCAGATCTGAGCGCCCGGCACGGCGGAGGGGCCCCACCCCCGGGGGGGGGGGGGCCCCCCCCGGGGGGGGGGGGTGGGGGGGGGGTGGGGGGGGTTTTGGGGGGGGCCGTGGTTTTCCCGCCGGTTTGGGCGCCCGCGGCGGGGGCCCC
>NZ_JBVHPX010000001.1:108489-244459 GCF_055567735.1 Streptomyces sp. NPDC026394 | reverse complement strand
CCGGGGGCCCCGGGGGGGGGGGGCCCCCGGGGGTGCCCCACCCCGGCCGCCCCCCCCCCGGGGGCCCCCCGGGGGGGGCCCCCCCCCCCCGGGGGGGGCCCCCCCCCCCTGGGGGGGGGGCCCCCTCCGCCGTGGGTGGCCGGCCGCCGCTCAGTAGACCGGCTTCTCCGGCTCGACCGTGTTGACCCAGCCGATGACGCCGCCGCCGACGTGCACCGCGTCCGCGAAGCCCGCGGACTTCAGGACGGCGAGGACCTCGGCGGAGCGGACGCCCGTCTTGCAGTGCAGGACGATCTTCTTGTCCTGCGGAAGGTCCTGGAGGGCGCTGCCCATCAGGAACTCGTTCTTCGGGATCAGCTTGGCGCCGGGGATCGAGACGATCTCGTACTCGTTCGGCTCCCGGACGTCGATGATCTCGATCTTCTCGTCCGTGTCGATCCACTCCTTGAGCTGCGCCGGAGTGATCGTGGAACCGGCCGCCGCCTCCTGGGCCTCCTCGGACACGACACCGCAGAACGCCTCGTAGTCGATGAGCTCGGTGACGGTCGGGTTCTCGCCGCAGACCGCGCAGTCGGGGTCCTTGCGCACCTTGACCTGGCGGTACGTCATCTCCAGCGCGTCGTAGATCATCAGGCGGCCGACCAGCGGGTCACCGATGCCGGCCAGCAGCTTGATGGCCTCGTTGACCTGGATGGAGCCGATGGACGCGCACAGCACGCCCAGCACGCCGCCCTCGGCGCAGGAGGGGACCATGCCGGGGGGCGGGGGCTCCGGGTACAGGCAGCGGTAGCAGGGGCCGTGCTCGCTCCAGAAGACCGACGCCTGGCCGTCGAAACGGTAGATCGAGCCCCAGACGTACGGCTTGTTCAGCAGGACGCAGGCGTCGTTGACCAGGTAGCGGGTGGCGAAGTTGTCGGTGCCGTCGACGATCAGGTCGTACTGGGCGAACAGCTCCATGACGTTGCTGGAGTCGAGGCGCTCTTCGTGCAGGTTGACCGTGACGTACGGGTTGATGCCCAGCACCGTGTCCTTGGCGGACGCGGCCTTGGAGCGGCCGATGTCCGCCTGGCTGTGGATGATCTGGCGCTGGAGATTGGACTCGTCGACCTCGTCGAACTCCACGATGCCGAGGGTGCCGACGCCCGCCGCGGCGAGGTACATCAGCGCGGGCGAGCCCAGGCCGCCGGCGCCGACGCACAGCACCTTGGCGTTCTTCAGCCGCTTCTGCCCGTCCATCCCGACATCCGGGATGATCAGGTGGCGGGAGTACCTGCGGACCTCGTCGACGGTGAGCTCCGAGGCGGGCTCGACCAGGGGTGGCAGCGACACGGGGACTCCGTTTGTCGGTATCTCGATGGGCGACCCCCCGCTCCGGGCGCACCCGGAGCAAGGGACGGTGGTCTTCCCGTAACACTGCCACGCCCTTCTTCATTCCGAGACACCCGGTCCGATACGCGAGACGAATGTGTCCCAGTAGCCGGGCAGCGACTCCCAGGCGCTCCCTCCGTGGTCGGCGCGGTCGGTGAAGTAGACGGTCCCGGCGCCCTGCCAGCGGGCGATCCGCAGGGCTTCTTCCAGGTGGGTGCCGGGGACACCGTGCACGAGGTGGCAGAAGCGCCGCGCCGGGTACTCGGCGGTCCACTCCGCCACTTGGGACCAGCGGTAGTCGGACCAGCGGCCGGCGAAGGTGACGAGCTGGTCGGCGACCTCCGCGTAGCCGGGGTACGGGTGGCGGCCGTGCCCGGTGACGAGGTGCGCACGCTCCTGGAGGGCCCGCAGGGTGGTGGTCAGCCGCCGGGTCTCGGGGAGCAGTGTCCGGTCCGTGGGACAGCGGTCCAGATAGAAACCGTCGACCTTGTACCACTCCAGGAACCGGTGCGCGTCGGAGACCAGTTCGCCGAACGGGCGGGCGCCGTGCCCCAGGTCGAGGTGGCCCAGCAGCCGGGCCCCCGCGTCACGCAGTTGGGCGGCGGCCGGCAGGCAGTACGGGTCGGGGCGCACCCCGGGGCCGCGCGCCACGTTGAGCACCACCCAGTGCAGCGCCGCCGCGCCGCCCCGTGGCCCCGGCGCCCGGCGTGCGGCTCCGGTGCAGGCCAACCCCCGGGCCAGGCGCAGCAGCTCGGCCCACTCGGCGGGCGCCAGCAGCGGGTGGGCGAACCCCGGAATGCCGACGCCGAGCGGTGCGGCACCGGTCACGGCGGTGCCGGCGCCCAGGGACGTCGTCAGATACGACATGCGGCCTCCATCCAGATGTCGGCGAGGGACTCCTCCAGCCCGATCCGCGGCCGCCACCCCAGGCGGTCGCGGGCGGTGCGCACGTCCGCCTGCTGCCAGCTCCCGCACCCGTCCGGATAGGGGTACGCGGGGGGAACCGCCCCGTGTTCAGAGGCCGGCCCCGGGATGGCGAGCCGCGCGGCGGCGGGGCCGCCGCCTGCGTAGCCGGGCGGGGTGTCCAGTTCGTGGAGCGAGCCGCCGAACCCGGCGACCCGTGCGAGCAGCGCGGCGGCCTCGCGCAGCCGTACGGCGTGCCCGGTACCGATGTTGACCACACCCTGGGCGGCGGAGAGCGAGGCGGCGTGCACCGCCCGCGCCACGTCCCGTACGTCCACGAAGTCGCGCTGCACGCCCAGGCCGCCCAGCTTCAACTCGGTGTCCCCCGACTGCATCGCGCGCCGCATCGCCTCGGCGAGCCGGCCGAGCGGCGACCCGGCCGGGGTCCCCGGGCCGACCGGGGAGAAGACCCGCAGCACGACGGCGTCCAGGCCGGAGCCGAGGACGAGTTCGGTGGCGGCCAGCTTGCTGACGCCGTACGGGCCGCCCGGCCGCGGTACGGCGTCCTCGGCGGTCGAGGAGCCGGGCTGCGAGGGCCCGTACTCGGACGCGCAGCCCAGGTGCACCAGCCGGGCACCGCAACTGCTGCGCCGCAGCGACTCGCAGACGGTGGCGACCGCGACGGTGTTGTGCCGGGTCAGGTCCCGGGCGCCGCCGCGGGTGGTGCCCGCGCAGTTGACCACGACACCGGGGTGGACGGCGTCCAGGAAGCGGGTCAGGGCGCCCGGACTGCCGGAGGCCAGGTCGAAGCGGACGTCCGCGTCGTCGCCGCGCCCGAGGGCGGTGAGCTGGACGGCCGGGTCGGCGAGCAGCCGGTCGGCGACGTAACGGCCGAGGTACCCGTTGGCACCGATGAGCAGCACCCTCATCGCGTGACCCCCCGGTCCCGGTGTGCTTCGGTGGGGTGGACAGTCATGATGTCGTTCTCCTAATGCGGTGGGTTGAGGACGTGCTTCGGCAGCGGTGACCGCCGCGCGGGGCCGGGCGACGGCGATGTACGCCGCACGGATGGTGGCGGGCGTCCGGAGGAGGACGACCGGCGCCACGGGAGCGCCGGCACCTCGGAGGCCCGCGCGACCGCCGGGGGTGATGGCGTACGCGCGGGCGGCGACGGTACGCGCGCCGGGAGTGGGGGCGTGCGTACCGGAAGCACCGGGGGTGCCGGAAGAGGCAGCGGGACCGGACGGGCCGGAAGCAGTGGCGTGCATATCGCGGGTGGCGAGGTGTGCGGGGTCACGGCCGGCCCGCCTCCGCCGGTACGGGGGCGGGAGGCGCGGGGGCCGCGTCGGGAGCCGGGGCGTGCGCCGAGGCGCCGGTGAGTGCGCGCAGCGCGTACAGCAACAGCGCCAGGGCGGGCAGCGCACAGGCCACGGCCGGTACGGCGGACGGGCCGAGGTGGGTGACGGCCACCTCGACCGGCCTGCCCAGCGGCTCCAGGCCCGGCAGCCGGGCGGCCAGCACGCAGGCCAGGGCGGCGGCTTCCAGGGCGACGGCGGCGGCCGGGCCCGCGGCGGCAGCGGCCGGGAAGCCGTGCCGGGCGAGCAGGCGCGCCAGGAAGAGCAGGACGCCCAGGGCCGAGGCCGCGGCCACCGTCCCCACGCCACCACCGTCGCCACCGGCACCGCCGCTGACCGCGTCCGCCGCGGCCGACAGGGCGAGCAGCGCCACGAGTTGCATCGCGGTGGCGACCAGCAGCAACGGCCTGGCACCGGACGCGAATACGGTCAGGCACCGGCTGCCCGCCAGCTCACGGCGCGCGCGGCCCGCGAACCAGCGCGCGCACCAGGCGGCGGGCACGACGGCGCACGTCAGGGCCAGGACGGAGGCGATCTCCAACTGGGAATGGGGGGGCGGTCGATCGGGGCCGCCCGCCAAGGCCTGGCGCAGCAACCAGTCACCGCCCAGCGCGTATCCGGCCAGCCAGCA
The DNA here is from genome assembly GCF_055567735.1 of Streptomyces sp. NPDC026394. NCBI lineage: Bacteria > Bacillati > Actinomycetota > Actinomycetes > Kitasatosporales > Streptomycetaceae > Streptomyces > Streptomyces sp. NPDC026394. The sequence continues at coordinate 240,202 of NZ_JBVHPX010000001.1, read as the reverse complement.
GGCCCACATCCCGATGGAGCGGGCGGTCGGATACCGCGCACTCAGCGGGCCGTGGCGGACGCACAGGCGCAGGGCGAGCAGCACCAGACCTGCTCCGGCCGCCGCGACGACCGTCTGTACGAGGCTGGGCGACGGCTCGTCGGCCGACGTGAACGGTACGGGTGTGGACGCGTGCCCGGCAGCGGCGACGGCGGCCACGGTGACGGCACACACCGCGCCGGGCAGCAGGTGCAGCGCCACACGGACCGCCCTTCCCCGCCGTACGGGGCCGGGCGCGGGTACGGCGGGTGGCGGCGCGTCGGCGCGGGGGACCCGGGCGTACAGCTCCTCGGCCAGCGAGAAGACGTCGCGGTGCCGGAAGCAGCTCGCCGTACGGTCGGTGACACCGTGCGCCTCCAGCCCGGCGGCGATCTCCATCGGGTCGACGGCCTGTTCGCACAGCGCCCGGTGCTGGTGCATCAGCGTCTTCACGGGGTCGGCCGGGCCGCGCCGGGGCGGCCGGGCGGGGGTGTCCCGTACGGGCAGGGGGGCGGGCGCGGCGGAGGGCGGCGGGGTGACTCCCGCTTCGGTCACCGCTTCCGTCACCGCTTCCGGCGTCGTTGGCCAGGTCGTTTCCGGTGCCGCTGCTTCCGTCCCGGTTTCCGTGCCGGTTTCCGTCCCGGCTCCTGGACCAGCTTCCGGCGGCGCGCCGGTGTCGAGGCCGGGGCCGGTTTCCCTGTCGGCTGTCGTCACGGTCGCGCTCCTCTCTGACGGTCGGCACCGGCTCCCGCCCCGGCGACGGCCGGTTCGGCGGCCGGTTCGGTGACCGATCCGGCGGCTGACGCGACGACCGGTTCAGCGGTCGGGACGCCCGGGTCCGGTGCCGCCCAGCTCGGTGCGCGGCCCGTCGGCGGTGCGGCCTGCGCGGCGCCACCCGCCACGGCCCAGCGGCCCGGTACGTGGGACTCGGCGGGCCGGGTGAAGAGACGGGGCTCGCTGTCGCCGCCCGGTCCGGCGCCGGCGGCCGGGCGGCACGGCGTACGGGACATCAGCTCCAGATAGATGCCACGAAATGCCGCGATGTTCTGCTCCACCGTGAACAGTTCGAGTGCGCGGGCGCGCGCGGCGGCGCCCAGCCGGGCGCGCCGCCCCGGATCGAGCAGCAGCGCCAGGCACGCGTCGGCCAGCGCGCGCGGGTTGCGCGGCGGCACGACCAGGCCCGTACCGCCGATGACCTCGCAGACCGCTCCGGTGTCGGTGGAGACGGTGGCGCGGCCGCTGAGCATCGCCTCCACGAGGGAGCGCGGAAAGCCCTCCGCCACGCTGGAGAGGACCAGCACCGAACCGGCCGCGTAGGCATCCTGCGGGCGCGGCAGGCCGGGGCCGCCGATCTCCTCGAAGGAGACCGGGTTGTCACCGGCGCTCCGCGCGTCCGCGGCCTCGTCGGGGAAGAGCTGGGCGGCCAGCACCCGGCACTGCGCCAGGTAGGCGGCGTCCTCCGGGCCGGGGCCCGGGGCGCCGACGATGCGCAGGGTCGCGGCCGGTTCGGCCCGGTGCACGGCGGCGAAAGCGTGCAGCAGCGAGACGAGGTCCTTGGCGGGTTCGACGGTGCCGGTCCACATCAGCGTCGCGGAGTGGTCGGCCGCCGTGTCGGGGACGGCGGCGAAGCCGGTCGCATCCATGCCCGGGTACACCGTGCGCAGGCGCTCCCGGTCGGCGCCGCAGTGTTCCTGCCAGCGCCGGGTGCGGGCGTTGCCGGAGGTGACGAGCGCGGCCTCGGCGTACGTCTCGGCGGCCAGCGCGGTCTCGAAGGCACCCAGCAGGGCGCGTACGGGGGCGCTCGCCCCCACTCCGGAGCGCGCGAGGTAGTGCTCGCGCAGGCGCGCGCCGTACTCGGTGAGCAGGAGGGGTGTACCGAAGAAGCGTTTGGCCAGCAGACCGGGGAGGGCGACGGAGCCGCCGGCCGTGGCGTGGCAGAGGTCGACGGCGGCGAGCCCGCCGCCGTCGCTCCCGGAGGCGCCCGCGGAGCCGCCGTACCGGTCCGTGTCGTACCGGCCCGTGCCATACCAGTCCAGGGAGAGCGGACGCAGGGCGCGCTCCAGTTCCTCGGTCACGGCCAGCAGGTCGCCCACGCGGGCGCCGTGCGCGGCGCGCAGTGCGCCGGGCGCGCGGCAGGCGCTCTCCAGGATGCGTACGGCCTGTTCGGAGCGGAGGAGTTCGGGCAGGCCGCCATGGTCGCGGGCCAACCGCGCCAGGCCGTACAGACCGGCGGCGAAACGGTCCGCCTGGCCCTCACGGTCCGCGGCGCCGTCCGCTGCCGGCACCGGGGGAAGGGCCCGGCCGGCGGGCGGTTCCGCCGCGGTGAACCCGGCCGCGAGATCGCCGAAGCACTCCGCGAACCGCCGCCGCGCACGCCGTCCGCGCGCCCCGGCGTGCCACCCGCCGGGCCTCCACCGCAGGGCGGCGGGCAGCTCTCCGTGCAGCGGCGCGACCCGCGCCACCCGGGCGCGGCCCCGCACACCGTCCATCACGCCGTCCAGCACGCCGTCCTCAGGACCACGGCCGACGCCGCCCTCGGAACAACGGCCGACGCCGTCCTCGGGCCCCCGTTCAAGGGTGTAGACCTCGAACTCGTGGCCAGGGAGCCCGTGCACGAGCCGGTCGCGCCACGGACGCGTCTCACCTGACGCATCCGGGCCGCCACCCTCGGTGAGCAGACCAATGCGCACGAGCGCACCCCCGTTCTTCCTGATCGGCGTCCACGGCGGCGGTCACCCCTGAGGGCCCGCCGCTACCTGCAGGAAGAAGCTACGCAGAGATTCCGGTGACACGACGGACGGTTGTCCGTCGCGCCACCGGAAGGGGTGAAGAGACGTAACTTTCCACCCCGGTGGGCGTTCTGACGCGCTATGTGACCGTCACACCGCGGCACGTAGGGCCCGCCGCCCGGCCGACGCCTCCGGGTCGAGCACGGGCACCGCCGCCAGCAGGCCCTGCGTGTACGGGTGCCGGGGGCGTTCGTACACCTCCTCGGTGGTGCCCTCCTCCACGATCCGCCCGGCGCGCATCACCGCGACCCGGTCACTGACCGCCCGTACGACCGCCAGGTCGTGCGCGATGAAGACCAGCGCGAGGCCCAGCTCCCGCCGGAGTTCGCCGAGGAGGCCGACGACCTGCGCCTGTGTGGTGACGTCCAGCGCCGAGACGGGTTCGTCGCACACCAGCAGCCGGGGGCCGGGGGCGAGCGCCCGCGCGATGCCGACGCGCTGCCGCTGCCCGCCGCTGAACTCGTGCGGGTAGCGGTGGTACCACGCCGGGTCCAGGCCGACCCGCTCCAGCAGTTCGCACGCCCGGCGCACCACGCGCGCGTCGTCCCGGTCGCCGGCCGCGCGCAGCGGATCGGCGACCGATTCGCCGATGCTGCGCCGCGGATTGAGCGAGGAGACCGGGTCCTGGAACACCATCTGGAGTTCGCTGCGGAAGGGGCGGAGCCGCCGGTCGCCGAGGGTGCCGATGTCGCGCCCCCGGTAGCGCAGCGTTCCCGCGGTCGGGTCCAGCAGGCGTACGAGCATCCGTCCGAGCGTCGTCTTGCCGCTGCCCGACTCCCCCACGAGGCCGACTGTCTCCCCTTCCCGTACGGTCAGCGAGACCTCGTCGACCGCCGTCGTCCGGTGCCTCCGGCCGCCGAACTCCCGCCGCAGCCCGACGGCTTCGAGCAGCACGCCGTCACTGTCGCGACCGCTGCCGCTGCCGCGACCGCTTGCGGCGTGCGTGCCGCGCAGGGCGCGCCCGTCCGGCTTCGCGTCCACCCGCGGCACGGCGGCCAGCAGCTCCTTCGTGTACGGCGTGCGCGGCGCCAGCAGTACCTCGCCGACCGGGCCGTGCTCCACCGCCCGGCCGCCGCGCATCACGAGCACCTCGTCCACGCTGCCCGCGACCACCCCCAGGTCGTGGGTGACCAGGAGCAGCCCCATGCCGGTCTCCGCCCGCAGTCCGTGCAGCAGGTCGAGGATCTGCGCCTGGACGGTGACGTCCAGCGCGGTGGTGGGCTCGTCGGCGATCAGCAGGCGCGGTTCGCAGGCGAGCGCCATCGCGAGCAATGCGCGCTGGCGCATGCCCCCGCTGAACTCGTGGGGCCGCGCGCGGGCGCGCCGGGGGGCGTCCGCGATGCCCACGCGCTCCAGCACCTCGACGGCGCGGGCGCGGGCGGCGCGCCGGGAGACGTCCGGCCGGTGCACCCGGTACACCTCGGCGATCTGGTCGCCGATCGCGTAGTACGGGTCGAGCGAGGACAGCGGGTCCTGGAACACCATGGCGGCCCGGCCGCCGCGCAGCCGCCGCAGCTCGCGCTCGTCCGCCGCCCGTACGTCCGTACCGGCGACCCGTACCGTGCCGCTCACCTGCGCTCCGGTCCCCCGGTGCAGGTCCAGCAGGGCCGCCGCGACGGTGGACTTGCCGGATCCGGACTCGCCGACGATGCCCAGGGCCCGGCCGGCGGTCAGCGAGAAGGAGAGGCGGTCCACGGCCTGCACGGCGGCCGGGCCTCCCCCTGGTATGCCTTTCCCGTCGGCGTCTCCCCCGCCGGGAAAGGCGACCGACAGGTCGCGGACGTCCACCAGCAGGTCCGGCTCCGGACGGCCCGGCTCCAGAAGGCCCGGCCGCGGCTGGTCCGGCTCCAGAACGCCGGGCGCCGCCCCGGTCGTGTCCTCGGTTTCCTCGGAGGTCATGTCAGGGCCACCCTTCGGTCGGCGAGTGCGTAGAGGACGTCCGCCACGGCGTTGGCGACGATGACGGCGGCGCCGGTGCCCAGCACGACACCGACGACCACGGGCAGGTCGACGACGCGCACCGAGTGGACCAGGAGCTGGCCGATGCCGGGCAGCCCGAAGAGTGCCTCGGTGAGCATCGCGCCGCCGAACATCGTCCCGAGGTCGAGCGCGGTGAGCGCGATGACCGGCGGCAGCGCGCCGCGCAGCGCGTGCCGCGTCACGACGGAACGTTCCCGCACGCCGTACGCGCGGAAGGTGCGGATGTGGTCCTCGGCCAGCGTCTCCAGCGTCGAGGAGCGGGTCAGCCGGGCGTACTTGGCGGATTCCAGCAGCGCCAGCGCCGTCCAGGGCAGCAGCAGGTTCCAGGCCCACTGCTCCGGGTCCTCGGACAGCGGGACGTAGGAGGGGAACGGCAGCCACTGGAGGTACGCGCAGAACACCATCAGCAGCAGCAGTCCGGTGATGAAGACCGGGGTGGCCGTGCCGGCGAGGGTCAGGCCGGTCAGGACGCGTTCCGTCGTGCCGCCGCGGCGCAGCGCGGACAGCAGGCCGGTGCCGACCCCGAGCAGCAGCCACAGCACCATCGAGCCGAGGGCGAGCGACGCGGTGACCGGCAGCCGGTCGGCGAGCAGCTCCGTGACGAGCGAGCTGTTCTGGTACGAGAGGCCGAGGCAGGGCGCGTCGCAGTGCAGTACTCCGGTGCCGGACGAGAAGTCACGGCCGGCCACCAGCCCTTGGAGGAAGTGCAGGTACTGCGTCAGGACCGGCGCGTCCAGCTCCAGCCGTTCACGTACCTGCTGGACCTGTGCGGGGTTGCAGCGCGGCCCGCAGGCCAGTTCGGCGGGGTCGCCCGGCGCGACGTAGAAGAGCGCGTAGACGGCGACGGTCAGCAGGAAGAGGACCAGGAGCCCGCCGCCGAGCCGGCGCAGTGCGTAGCCGGTCATACGACGGCCTCCTTCTCGCGGTTCCCGCGGTTCTCGTCTTCCTGTCGCTTCTCGTGCCTTTCACGGGTGGCGCCCGCGGACCGGTCCGTACCGCCCTTGCGACGCTTACGGCCCGCCCGGGTGCCGACCCGCAGCCGGGACCGCTCGCGCGGGTCCAGCGCCGTGCGGACCGCGTCGCCCAGCACGGTGAACGCGAGCACGGCGACCAGCAGGAAGCCCGCCGGGAGCAGGACGTACACCGGGTCGGCCCGGAACCATGTGGTCGCGGTCGACAGCATCTGCCCCCAGGACGCGGTGGGCGGCCGGACGCCGATGCCGAGGAAGGACAGCGACGCCTCAGCGACGATGTTGCCGGGCACCAGGACCGTCGCGTACGTGATCACCGGCGCGGCGAGCGACGGGAGCAGCTCGCGCCGCGCCACGCGCAGCGGGCCCGAACCGCCGAGCCGGGCGGCCGCCACGTGGTCCAGCTTCTTCAAGGCCAGCGTGCGGGCGCGCACGATCCGGGACATGCCGAACCAGCCCAGCAGCCCGAGGACCAGCACCAGCAGCAGCGGGCGGGGGAAGTCGGCGGGCACGATCGCGGTCAGCGAGACCGCGATGACGAGCATCGGCAGCGCGGTCAGCACCTCGGTGAACCGGGAGATCACCTGGTCCGCGAGCCGGTTGCCCAGCCCGGCCGCGAGACCGACCACCACACCGATGAGGACCTGTACGGCCGTGGCACCGAGCGCGATCAGCAGGGAGACCCGGGCCCCGTACAGCAGCCGGGCGAACAGGTCCCGGCCGGTGCCGGGTTCGACGCCCAGCCAGTGGTCGGCGCTGATCCCGCCGTACGAGCCGAGCGGTACGCCGCCGCGCGCGGAGTCGATCAGGTCGTCGTGGTACGTGGTCGGGTCCTGGCCCTCCAGCGCCGCGAGCAGCGGTGCGCCGAGGGCGAGCAGGGCGAGGACGAGCAGGACAACCGCGGATGTCACGGCGGCGGGCCGCTGCCGCAGCCGCCGCCGGACCGTGCCTTTCCGAGGGGGCACCGTCTCGGCTTCCGAGGGCCCGGCCCCGGATCCGGCCTGACGGGAAGTCATGTCGGTGGTCGTCACTTGACCGCCACCTGGGAGATGTCCAGCACGCCGTCCCAGTCGCTGATGACGACGTTCTTGACGTCCTTGCCGTACAGGTGCTTGTAGACGGGGTGGAAGAGCGGCACGGACAGGGCCCGCTCGCCGATCTTCTTGTCCAGCGCGCCCCACCGTTCCGCCGCCGCCTTCAGGTCGGTCAGCTTGTTGATCTCGTCGATCTCGTGGTTGACCGCCGGGTCGTCGAGCTGCGCGTGGTTGAAGTTGGAGGCGTCCCGGACGATCTGCCGGCCGTCGAAGACGGGCGCGAGGAACGGGCCGCCGGACGGCCAGTCCGCTCCCCAGCCGCCGATGAACAGGCCGGGGGCGTCGTCGACGCTGTGCACCTTCTCCTCGTAGTCGCTGTTCTCCAGGCCCTGGAGCTTGACGGTTATCCCGGCCTTCTTCAGGGCTTCCTGCACGGCGGCGGCGATGTCCGGGCCGGTCGCGAAGTTCTTGGCGGTGGAGTGCGTGAGGGTGATGCTCAGCCCGTTCTCGTGGCCGGCTTCCTTGAGCAGTTCCCTCGCCTTGGCCGGATTTCCGGTGCGGCCCGCCGGGAAGTGGTCGTACGGGGTGTGACCGAAGGACTCGCCGTTCGGGAGGAACGTGGTGGCCGGTTCGGCGAGCGCGGAGCCGCCCGCGGCGTTCACGACGCTCTGCCGGTTGACGGCGTAGGCGATGGCCTGGCGCACCTTCGGGTCGTCGAAAGGCTTCACCTTCGGGTTGAAGGCGAGGTAATCGGTGTAGCCGAAGTGTCCGGTGCCGACCCGCTTCGCGAGTTCCCGGTCGCCGCTGATCCGTGCGAGTTCGGCCGGGCCGAGGTTGGTGTCGGTGGTCACCGCGGCGGCGTCCGGACCGGCGCCGGTGGCCAGCCGCTGGTTGATGACCGCGGAATCCAGGCCGGATTTCACGTGAATGGTGTCGGGATAGGCATGCCGTTCGGAATCGGTCTTCTCGGACCAGTGCGGATTGCGTTCCAGGACGAGGTGTTCACCGTCACCGGTGTTCTTGACGACCTTGTACGGACCCGAGGAGACCGGGTGCTCCTCGTATGTCGTGCCGGTGTCCTTGGCCTTCGGCACCGGGGCGAACTGTGTCTGCGTGGCGAGCAGCGGGAATTCACCCTCGGGCTTCTTCAGGTGGAAGACGATGGTCTTCTCGTCCGGGGTCTCGATGGACGCGAGACCGTCCTTGCTCTTGTCCTTGTACGGCCCCTGGTAGCTTTCGCCGCCCACCAGCCAGTCCCGCAGATACGGTGCCCCGCCGGAGAGTTCGGCGGCGAAGGACCGCTCGATGCCGTACTTGACGTCGGCGCTGGTGATCGGCGAACCGTCCTCGAACTTCAGACCGTCCTTGAGCGTGTACGTCCACACCGTGGCGTTCTCGCTGGGGCGTCCGGTGTCGGTGGCGAGGTCCGGTACGGCCTTCGCGCCGGCCGCGCCGTTCTCCCGGTTGCGGGTGGTCAGCGTACGGAAGACCAGGGTCGGTACCTTGCCGCCGCCGGAGGTGTACAGGCGTGCCGGGTCGAAGTTGGTCTGCGGCTGGGAGTTCAGGACGGTGAGCGTGCCGCCCTTGGCGGGCGCGGCGCCCGCGCCGTCACCCGCCGCGGTGTCCTTGGGGCCGCAGGCGGTGGCCCCGGCGGCCAGCGCGACGGCCACCGCGACGGCGGCCGCGCGGCGGGCGGGCGGAAGGGAACGGGGACGGGACGGCTCGGCCATGTCGGTGGGTGCCTTTCACAGCGGGACGTACCCGCGGAAGGCGGCGGCAGCAGAGGCGCGGTGAGGCGCGGGGCCGCCCCTGCGGACACGTTCGGGTGAGATACGTGGTGACGCGGGGGACACCCCGGCCCGGGTCACAGGTCGCCGCGTCTGACGGCCCCGGGGTACGCGGGCCGTCGCGGCGCGCCTCCGCGCGGCCGGGGACGGGCCTCAGCGACAGTGGATGTCGGCCACGGACTGCACGGACACGCCGATCAGCGCCAGCTCGAAAGCGGCGTGTTCGAAGGCGATGGCAGGGCGCGGCATGGGAGGAAGATTTCCCGAATGTCCGTCCGGTGGCAAAAGCGTCCCGCGATGGGAGACGTGGCGTTCCGTATGCCGGACAAGCGGGCTGGGGGCGCACCCGCCCGGCGCGGCACGCCGGGCTCGGCACACTGGGGCAGCGCCCTTCAGCCACTCCCCTTCAGCCGTTCCCGGGTCGGCCCTTCAGAAGAGCCTTGGGCCAACGCCCCGGGCCCCGGGCCGGTGCCCTCCGGGCCAAGCCCCAGGCCGTGGGCCCCGGGTCAAGCCCCCGGCCCCCGGGGCCAAGGCCCTCCGGGCGCCGGCCTCCGGGCGCCGGCCTCAGCGCCCCTCCGGGAACGGCCAGGCGTTGGGGCGGCAGGTCGCGCCGTCCGTCGTCAGGAACTTGGTCTGCTGCATCATCACCGGCGCCAGGGCGCCCTGCCGGGTACAGCTCTCGTGGTTGTGTCCGAGCCGGTGGCCCACCTCGTGGTTGATGAGCATCTGCCGGTACGCGTGCATCTGGTCCGGCCCGTAGGTCTGGGCGCCCTGGGCCCACCGGTACGCGTTGATCATGACCCGCTCGGTCGCCGCCGAGTCGCACGACACGTTGTCCTCGGTCGTGTCGAGCCCCGACTTGGCACACCACTTGGCGGTGGTTCCGGGGCTCGCCAGCGTGATGACGAAGTCGGCCTCGCCGGAGCCCACCCGCTCGAAGGTGCGCCGACCGCCGTGCGCCCAGCTCCGCTCGTCGTTGAGGGTCTTGTGCACCGCGTCGGCGAACAGTTCACCGTCGAGGCCCATGCCCTCCTCCACGTCGACGCGGTAGCGCCACACCTTGCCGTGGCCCGGCGCCTTGGCGTCCCCGCCGGCCGGCTTGAACTGCCCGGAGGCCGCCTGCTTCGCGTCCAGCGGGTAGGCCTTCGCCATCTTCTCGTCGTACGTGACGGGGGCCGCCTGCTGCGTCGGGCGCGCGTTCGAGCGCGAGGCGGCGTCGGAACCGGCCGTCCGGTCCTTCCCGCTGAGCGCCTGCGCCTTGCCGTCGTCCTGCCGCTGTTCCGCGACCTGCCCGGCCACCACGACCGCGAGCACGGTCGTCACGGCCGCCGCGGCCACACCGGTGAAGGTACGCCCCTTGGCGATCTTCTTGCGGGAGCTGAACTGGGGTCCTTGGGCGCCCAGTTCACCGGCGTCCGGGGTGACGTCCGGCGCTTCGGCCGGGCCGTCGCCCTCCCTCGGGAAGACCACCGACCGGCCGGTGTCGCGCCCCGGCACGGGCCGCCCGTGCTCCGGGGCCCCGGACGCGAACACGTCGTCGTCCGTGATCTCGGGACCGCGGGTGCGGCTCTCTCCGGGTACGGGCTGCGCCGCGAAGGCGTCGATGTACTCCTGACGGGGCGCCGGCACCCCCTCCCGCGGGACGAACGGCGACCCGACCGACCCCGTACCGGTGGAGGTCGGGCCGAGGACGGGACCGGTCTCGGCGCTGGACTCGCTGTCGCCGGGTGCGGGGCTGCCGGGTGCGGGGCTGCCGGGCGCACTGCCGCTGTCCGTCCGTCCGGGTCCGCCCTGGGCTGCGGCGTCAGCAGTGGCGGCGGAGACGGCACCATCGGCGCCGGGGACCGGCCTGCTCGCGCCTTCGCCGCCGCCCTCGAACGGGGCGAATCCGTGCGCCGGGGTGGCCGGCGCGGGCTGCGGGCGACCGTCGCGCGGGCGCGGCACCCGGGGCGTGCCCTGCGTCGGCGCGCTCGGCACGGGCGCGCCCTGTGCCGGCGTGCCGTGTGCGGGCGTACCGGGGGATGCGTCGCGCGCGGGCGCGTTCTGCGAGGCGGGGCGCACGGACGGATGATGGTGCGGCTCGGGGCGCGTGGGCGGATTCTGCGGCGCGCGTTGCGCGGGTGACTGCCACGGTGCGCCCTGCGCCGGTCCCTGCTCGGGCGTACGGTGCCCGGTCGCGTAACGGACCGCGCCCTGCGCGGGCTCGTCCCCCGGCGTGCGCTGCTGCCCGGCGCCACCCGCCCGGCCGGACTCTCCGCCGCCCCCGCCGTCCGGTCCAGGCTCGGCGCGGCGGCGCCTGCGGCCCGTACCCGGTCCGGGAACGGGTCCGGCGCCACCTGCCGCGCCGAGCCCGCCCGCCTCGCCCACCTCACCTATTCCGGAGGTGTCACCGGCGGTTGCGGCCGGGCTCCGGCGGCTGTGACGTCCCACTCGGCCTGTCAGCTCCTACTCACGTCCAGGACGCGCCACCGGCGGCGGACTCTCCCGCACCGGCGCTCCCGCCCGCACCGGCCGCGTCCCGCGCGGCCGCGTCGTCCAACAGCTCGCGGAAGGCCCGCGCCACCGTTTCCGGATACTCCATCATCGCCACGTGCCCCGCCTCCGGGAGCGTCAGCAGCCGGGAGGCGCGGAAAGCGGCGGCCGCCCGGCGTGCCATACGGAAGGAGACCAGGCGGTCGCGCCCACCGTAGACGAGAAGCGTGGGTGCGAGCACCCGCTGCGCCTGCCGCCACAGATTGTGCTGCCCGCCGAGCGTGTACGCGTTGACGATGCCCCGTGCCGAGCGCGTCATCACCTCCCAGAAGTAGGGGAGTTCGAGGCGCCGCGCGTATTCCTCCGCCGCGGCGGTGAAGCCGTCCGGCGTGACCAGGGCGGGATCGCCGTAACACAGCGCCAGCACCTCACGGGTGCGCCGCTCCGGCGTCCAGTCCCGCGTCAGCCGGCCGAACAGCCGGGTCACGCCGGGTACCGCGAGCAGTCCGGTCGGTACCGCGGACAGTTGCGGGCGCAGCTCCGGCAACGCGGGCGAGATCAGCGTCAGCGTCCGCACCAGGTCGGGGCGTACCGCCGCCACGCGCGTCACGGCCGCGCCGCCCATGGAGTTCCCGAACAGGTGCACCGGTCCGCGGCCGCTCGCGTCCAGATGGCGGATGACCGCCCGTGCCTGCGCGGAGACGGAGTAGTCACCGTCGTCCGGCGGCGGGGAGTCCCCGAATCCGGGGAGGTCCAGCGCCTCGCCGTCGACCTGGCCGGCGAGCAGCGGCATCAGCGCGGACCAGTTCTGGGAGGAGCCGCCGAGGCCGTGGACGTACAGCGCGGGCGGCAGTCCGGCCCGCGTGCCCGGTACGCCCCGCACGCTCATCGTCAGGCCCGGCAGGCTCACGGAACGCACCGTCTCCCCCGGACCGACGCGCGAGGCACGGCCCGCCGGGGGCACCGGGAGAACGGCGCGGGTGTCCGGCGAGGTGTCCGGCGATCCGGTCGACTCCGTCGAATCCGTCGAAGACATGGAGTCGATGTTACGAGACGATCACGCCGCCGATCGTGTGTTCGCGCTCACACACCGCATCGCATTTCGGAACCGGCTCTCTTAGGCTCGGGCAGGAAGGGCACCCGTGTGATGAGCGCTCGCGTGCGGACGCTCGCCCTGGCCTCCGGAGGACGTGAGAGAAAGGGAGCCACCATGCCCGTCGACCCGACCGACCCGGACACCTTCGAGGACGAGGCGGACGCCTCGGAATTCGACATCGAAGCGCCCGAGGCCGACGCCGCGGAGCAGCAGGCGGACCTCGCGCCGCACCACGACCAGCCGCTGACCGGCATCGATCCGTCCGTCGCGGACGAGGCGGACGTCGCCGAACAGTCCCGCGTCGTGGATCTCGACGAAGACGATTACCGATGACCTGGGGGCATATGTCGGATTCCCACAGTCTTCGGCGGCAGATTTTCTCGTCCGTGACCACGCACAGCCGGGTTACCCAAAAGTACGATGGCGGACGCGGCGCACCGCTGTGCGTGCGCCGCGGACGGAACCACACCTGGGAGGCAGCGTGAGCGCCATCGAGCAGACCGAGGCGGCACGCCCGCGGGGCACGCGCCTGCCACGCCGAGCCCGGCGCAACCAGCTCCTGGGCGCGGCCCAGGAGGTCTTCGTGGCGCAGGGTTACCACGCGGCCGCGATGGACGACATCGCCGAGCGCGCCGGCGTCAGCAAGCCCGTGCTCTACCAGCACTTCCCGGGCAAGCTCGACCTCTACCTGGCCCTGCTGGACCAGCACTGCGAGGCGCTGCTGCAGTCGGTGCGCACCGCGCTCGCCTCGACGACCGACAACAAGCAGCGCGTCGCCGCGACGATGGACGCCTACTTCGCTTACGTCGAGGACCCGGGCGGCGCCTTCCGGCTGGTCTTCGAGTCCGACCTGACCAACGAGCCCGCCGTGCGCGAGCGGGTGGACAAGGTCTCCCTGGAGTGCGCCGAGGCGATCAGCGAGGTCATCGCCGAGGACACCGGCCTGTCCAAGGACGAGTCGATGCTGCTGGCCGTCGGGCTGGGCGGCGTCTCGCAGGTCGTGGCGCGCTACTGGCTCTCCTCCGAGAGCACCGTGCCGCGTGAGACGGCCGTTCAGTTGCTGACCTCGCTGGCCTGGAAGGGCATCGCGGGCTTCCCGCTGCACGGCTCCGAGGGGCAGTGAACCGGTCCGCCGGGCGCTGACCGGTGCCGCCGGGCACCGGACCCGGCCATCGGCCCGCGGGCCGTACCGCCGGGTACCGAACGGGACCTCCGGGCGGTGAGCCGTACCGCTACCGGCCTGCGGACCGTCCCGCTACCGGGCTACGGGCTGTACGCCGCCGCACTGTGAGCCGTACCACCAGGCAGTGAGCCGTACCGCGGGTCCGAGCGGCAGGCGGCGGCCGGGTCCGCCCTGCCACGCCCCGCACTCCCGCGCACCCACACCCCTCCCCTGTTCGCTGCGGGCGTGCTCCGCGGCGCCCTGTCCGTCCGCTCACCGGGCTAATGTGTGCTGCGTACGGCGCGGATTGCCGCGCACCTGCCCCGTGGCCTCGCCAGGGGGCACCGAGACCGTCGGAGGGACAAAGCCGTGGAGGTCAAGATCGGCGTGCAGCACGCGCCCCGCGAGATCGTTCTGGAGAGCGGGCAGACCGCCGAGGACGTCGAGCGAGCGGTGGCGGACGCACTGGGCGGCAAGTCGCAGCTGCTGAGCCTCGTGGACGATCACGGCCGCAAGGTCCTGGTCCCGGCGGACCGGCTGGCCTATGTGGAGATCGGCGAGCAGACCGTCCGCAAGGTCGGCTTCGGCGCGCTGTAGCCGGCCGCGGGCCCTGGGGCCCGCGCGCACCCGTCACGAGCGGCGGCCCGGAGAGATCGTCTCCGGGCCGCCGCTTCGGTGTCCGGCCCGCTCGCGACTCCGTGCGCCTGCGAGGGTTGCCGCGCATTCCCCCTGGGTACGACCGCCTACGACCGATTTGTGTCGTCCAACCGGTCGTCACCGCGGGAGGGATAAACCATGGTCTGGGAAGCTTTCGGCTCCGTGATCGTCGGACTCGCCATCGCACTGGCCGCCACACGCCGGCTGCCGGGCCGGTTCCCCGCGCGCACCCTCACACTGGCGACGGGCCCCGCCGCGGCCCTCCTCGGCGCCTTTCTCGCCCATTCCATCCTGGGCCCCGGCCATTTCTTCCCGACGCTGCTGGCCGCCGCCTGCCTGGGCGCGGCCATGCTCTCGCTGCTGATCCGGCCCACCCACCGGCTGTCACCCCTGCGCTCGGGGGTGTGAGCCGGGCGGGTGCGGGGGCGACGGAACCGCCCCTCCCGCAGACCTCTGCCGAATGCCTGCGCCGGAGGGGCTGGACACACGTCCAGCCCCTCCGGCGTCACTACGGGGTGCCGAGTCCCGGGCCGCCTGCCGACGACCGGCTGCGCACCGGTCAACAGGCGGCACCGGGCTCACCCGTCCGCTCCTGTCCTACGCGGCCAGGCCCAGCGCGGCCATCCGCTTCGTGTGCGCCTCGGTGATCCGCGAGAACATCCGGCCGACCTCCGCGAGGTCGAACCCGTCGGCCACGCCGCCCACCAGCATCGTCGACAGCGAGTCCCGGTCGGCCACGACCCGCTGCGCCTGGGACAGCGCCTCACCCATCAGCCGCCGGGCCCACAGCGCGAGCCGGCCGCCGACGCGCGGGTCGGCGTCGATCGCGGCCCGTACCTTCTCCACGGCGAACGTCGCGTGCCCGGTGTCGTCGAGGACGCCGAGGACCAGGCCCCGGGTGTCGGCGTCGAGCCGGGCCGCCACCTCGCGGTAGAAGTCACTGGCGATCGAGTCGCCGACGTACGCCTTGACCAGGCCCTCCAGCCAGTCAGACGGGGCGGTCTGCCGGTGGAACTCGTCCAGCGCCGCAGCGAACGGCTCCATCGCCTCGTTCGGCTCCGCCTCGATGTGCGCGAGGCGGTCCCGCAGCCGCTCGAAATGATGGAATTCGGCCGACGCCATCTTGGCCAGCTCCGCCTTGTCGTCCATCGTCGGCGCCAGCTTCGCGTCCTCCGCGAGGCGCTCGAAGGCGGACAGCTCCCCGTAGGCGAGGGCGCCCAGCAGGTCGATCACCGCGGCCCGGTACTGCGGCTCCGCGGAGGCCGCGGCCCAGTCCTGAGCGGCGATCCCGGTGTGTTCTCGGTCATCTTCGGCGGTGTGCGCTGCGTTGTCAGGCGTCTCCATGAAGCGCACAATAGCCCGCTGCGCAACCGGGGGAAGTGGCTGGTCAGCCACTCCCGTCCCACCCGACCGAACGATTGCCCGGACACACGTCTGGCTATCCGGGGTATGGTGGTAATGCGCCCGCCGAGTATCGGCGGGTTGTTCCACGCATGCGGATGCCCGGTCGGTGGCCCGATCGGCTCCAACCCGACCGCCCTCTTTCGCGGCGCGTACGCGACGTACGCACAGCGGGAGGGACACCGCTCGCGGTTCGAGTGCTTGAGCGAAGGCAGTGGTCCCGCGCCATCCGGCTGATCAGAGGCCGGCCCGTACGAAACCGTGCGAGGGCGCGGTACGACCCCCTTGGCCGCCTCGTGCCGCGTCTCACAGAAGAGGCAAGATTCTGTCTACGTTCCGAGACCTCGGGATTCTCCCCGAGACCGCCGAAGCCCTTGAAGCCGTCGGCATCACGTCCCCCTTCCCCATCCAGGAGATGACGCTCCCGGTGGCCCTGGCGGGCTCCGACGTCATCGGCCAGGCCAAGACCGGCACCGGCAAGACCCTGGGATTCGGCCTCCCCCTGCTGGAGCGCGTCACCGTCCCCGCGGACGTCGAGGCGGGCCGGGCCAAGCCCGAGCAGCTCACGGAGGCCCCGCAGGCCCTCGTGGTGGTTCCCACCCGCGAGCTGTGCCAGCAGGTCACCAACGACCTCCTGACCGCCGGCAAGGTCCGTAACGTACGGGTGCTGTCGATCTACGGCGGCCGGGCGTACGAGCCGCAGGTCGAGGCCCTGAAGAAGGGCGTCGACGTGGTCGTCGGCACCCCGGGCCGCCTGCTGGACCTGGCCGGCCAGAAGAAGCTGAACCTTTCGAACGTCAAGGCTCTCGTCCTGGACGAGGCCGACGAGATGCTGGACCTCGGCTTCCTGCCCGACGTCGAGCGGATCATCAACATGCTGCCGGTCCGCCGCCAGACCATGCTGTTCTCGGCGACCATGCCGGGCGCGGTCATCGGCCTGGCCCGCCGCTACATGTCGCAGCCCACGCACATCCGCGCCGCCGCGCCGGACGACGAGGGCCAGACCGTCGCCAACACCACGCAGCACGTCTTCCGCGCCCACTCGATGGACAAGCCGGAGATGGTCGCCCGCATCCTCCAGGCGAACGGCCGCGGCCTCGCGATGGTCTTCTGCCGTACGAAGCGGACCGCGGCCGACATCGCCGACCAGCTCGCGCGCCGCGGCTTCGCCTCCGGCGCGGTCCACGGCGACCTCGGCCAGGGCGCCCGCGAGCAGGCGCTGCGCGCGTTCCGCAACGGCAAGGTCGACGTGCTGGTCTGCACCGACGTCGCCGCCCGCGGCATCGACGTCGGGGGCGTGACACACGTCATCAACTATCAGTCCCCCGAGGACGAGAAGACCTACCTGCACCGGATCGGCCGGACCGGCCGCGCGGGCGCCAAGGGCATCGCGATCACGCTGGTCGACTGGGACGACATCCCGCGCTGGAAGCTGATCAACAAGGCGCTGGACCTGCCGTTCGACGAGCCGGAGGAGACGTACTCCACCTCCGCGCACCTCTACGAGCTGCTGGAGATCCCCCAGGGCACGACCGGTGTCCTGCCGCGTACGGCACGTACGCGGGCCGGGCTGGCGGCGGAGGACGTCGAGGACCTGGGCGAGACGGGCGGCCGCGGCCGCGGTCCGCGCCGGGGCGCGCCCGCCGTCGAGGAGGAGCGCCCGAGCCGCAGCCGTACGCCGCGTCAGCGCCGGCGCACGCGAGGCGGCGCGCTGGTGGATGGCGCGGGCGCCCCCGAGGCGTCCGGTACGTCCGGACCTTCCGGTACGTCCGAGGGCGGCGCCGCCGCGACGGACGGGCCGCGCCAGCCGCGTCGCCGTCGCCGTACGCGCGGCGGCTCCGGCCACGCGTCGGCCGCCGTGTCGCCGGCCCGTGACCAGGCGGCGCCGGCCGCCGAGAGCATCGCGTCCGAGGCGGCGCAGGCCGCCGACGACACCGCGGCGCCGTCGAAGCCGCGACGCCGCCGTACGCGGGGTGGCGCGAACTCCGCCGCCAAGGCGGAGACGGCCCGGACGGCGGCAGCCACCGCCGTGGACACGGTCGAGAACCCCACCGGGACCGTCACGGTTCCGGCGCAGGCCACCGCCGAGGCGCCGGTCGTCGCGGAAGCACCGGCCGTCGCCGAGCCGGCCGCGGACGAGGCGCCCGCCACCAAGCCGCGCCGCCGGACGCGCAGCGCCAAGCCCGCGGCGGAGGCCGTCGTGGAGACGGTGGAGAGCACGGAGTCGGCCCCCGTGGCCGAGCCGGTCGCGGACGAGGCTCCGGCCAAGCCGCGCCGTACCCGCAAGACCGCCGCCAAGAAGACCGAAGCCGAGGCCGCGGTCGACACGGCCGAGGCCGCCGAGACGGTGACGGACGAGGCTCCGGCCACGCCGCGCCGCACCCGCAAGACCGCCACCGCCAAGAAGGCGGAGGCCGCCGTGGAGACGGCGGAGGGTGCCGAGGTCGTCGCGGACGAGGCGCCCGCCAAGCCCCGCCGTACGCGCAAGACGGCCGCCGCCAAGAAGACCGAGGCGAAGGCCGCGGTCGACACGGCCGAAGGCACGGAGACGGCGGCGGACGAGGCCCCGGCCAAGCCCCGCCGTACGCGTAAGACGGCGACCGCCAAGGTCGCCGAGGCGGCGGTGGAGAGCGCCGAGCCGGCCGCGGACGAGGCGCCCGCCAAGCCCCGCCGCACCCGCAAGACCGCCGCCGCCAAGAAGGCCGAAGCAGCGGTCGACACGGCCGAAGGCGCCGAGCCCGCGGCCGACGAGGCCCCGGCCACGCCGCGCCGCACCCGCAAGACCGCCGCCGCCAAGAAGGCGGAGGCCGCGGTGGACGCTACGGAAGGCACGGAGACCGTCGCGGACGAGGCGGCCGCCACGCCGCGCCGTACCCGTAAGACGGCCGCGAAGAAGGTCACGGCGGAGGCCCCTGCGGCCGACGCCGGTACCGCTGCGGAGGACGACGCGCCGGCCAAGCCGCGCCGTACCCGCAAGACGGCCGCCGCGAAGGCCGAGGCGGCCCCCGCCGCCGACGCCGGTGCCGCCGCGGGCGAGGCTCCCGCCAAGCCGCGCCGCACCCGCAAGACGGCCGCGAAGAAGGCCACGGCCGAGGCCCCGGCCGAGGGCTGATCCGACCGTACGACGGCCCGGTTCCCGCGCACGCGGGGGCCGGGCCGTCGGCGTGTGCGCCCGCGCGCGGCGGCTTCCCGAGCCCCGGATAGCCTCGTCCCATGAGCAGGCCGCCCACCCTCACCTTGCCCTCGTGCGCCCGCGCGCGCCGACTCGTCACCGCGCGCGGCGAGTTCGCCGTCCACGACGCCCGGCCCGACGGGACGCCCGACGGGACCGCGCTGCTCGTACCGGGGTTCACCGGCAGCAAGGAGGACTTCATCGGCCTCTTGGAGCCGCTGGCCGCCGCGGGGTTCCGGGTGGTGGCCGTGGACGGCCGCGGCCAGCACGAGTCACCCGGTCCGCACGACGAATCGGCTTACGCGCAGCACGAGTTGGCGCAGGACGTGGCCGCGCAGGCGCGCGCCCTGGGCGACGGCCCGGTGCATCTCCTCGGGCACTCCCTCGGTGGCCTCCTCACCCGGGCCGCCGTCCTGCACGACCCCGCGCCGTTCCGTTCCCTGACCGTCATGAGCTCGGGCCCGGCCGCCATCGCCGCCTCCCAGCAGGCCCGCGTACGGATGCTCATCGACGCCCTCGGGACGCTGGACATGCAGGCGGTGTGGCTGGCCATGCGCCGGCTGGATCCGCCGGAGGCCGAGGACGCGACCACCCCGCCGGAGATCGGCGCCTTCCTCCACCGGCGCTGGATGAACACCGCCCCGCAGCAGTTGGTCGCCACCGGGCGGCAGATGGTGTCGGAGCCGGACCGGGTGGCGGAGCTGGCCGCCGTACCGCTGCCCAAGCACGTCGTGTCGGGCACCGTCGACTACGCGTGGCCGGTGCCGGAGATGGACGTGATGGCCGGACGGCTGGGAGCCCGGCGTACGGTCGTCGAGGGCGCGGAGCACTCCCCCAACGCGGAACGTCCGGCCGAGACGGCGGCGGCGCTCGCGGAGTTCTGGCACGGCACCCACTGAGCGGGGCGCGCGCCCCGGCGCGCGTCGCCTCCGTACCCCTGCGCAGCCGTCGACGCGCCCGTACGTACGGCTCTCGGCCCTCCCGCGCATCGGGCGCCGGAGCCGACGCCGGGCGCCCGCCCACCAGGCCGCCCGGCCCCCGTCAACACTGTGCCTGTACGTGCTCCCAGAAGCCGTCCCGCAGCGCCCGCCGCAGGTCCGCGTGCCCGCGCAGCGAGTGGTGCAGCAGCGCCTCGGCGGCCGTCAGCAGCTCCTGGTCGACCGCGCCCGGCAGGTACGGGTGTCCGGGCAGCAGCTCGGTGACCCAGGGGACGCCGCGTTCGCCCAGCCATCGCGCGGCGACCCGCGCGCCGACGAAGCGGACCTCGTCGCGGGTGGGCGGTGTGCCGCCGGTGCCGGTGCCGGTGCCGTCGGCCGCCGCGTCGCCGTGGTCGTGGACGACGGCCCGCCGGGTCACGTACGGCTTGCAGAACTCCAGGTCGAAGGTGCGCTGGCTGTCGACCTCCCACAGCAGCGGCTCGGCCTGGTTGCGCCCGCCGACCGCCTCGATGCCCCACAGGTGGACCCGGGCGCCGTAGCCCTGCGCGGCCTCCACCGCCGAGACCAGGTCCTCGTCGCCGCCGATCAGGACCGCGTCACTGATCGCGCGGTGCCGGGCCAGCGACTCCAGGTCGGAGCGGATCAGCGAGTCGACGCCCTTCTGCTGGTTGTTGGCGTTCAGGTTGCCGAGCCGCACCTTGACGTCCGGGAGCTCGGCGACGCGCTGCTGCTCCGTGGTGTGGATGCGGCGCCGGGCGCCGTCGTACCAGTACACGCGGAGCAGCCGGCTGTCCGGGAAGATCGTGCGGGCCTTGTCGATGAATGCCTCGATGAGGCCCTCCGCGTCCAGCTCGAAGGCCCTGCGGTCCTCGGTGCCGGCGACCAGCCGCCCGGCGGCCGCGTACACATAACCCGCGTCGACGAAGGCCGCATGGGTGGACGGGGTGGTGGCGACCTCGGCGAGCACCCGCGTGAGCAGCTCGTTGGTGCGCTCGATCCCCGCGAGTACCGCGGTGAGGTCGGGTGTGGGGCCGGTGGGCCGGGCGTCGTCGTTCATACGGGCCCATTGTCCGGCCGGTCACTCAGCGCGCACAACCGCTCTCTCTACCCACCAGTACTTAGACGACCGAAAATTTTCTTTAGCGTAGGGAATGATTGCAGGCAGCATGTCGTTGTACCCACTGGGAACGCAGGGCACCGTCGCCCCGCGGCCACCCCGTACAACAGCAAAGTTCTCCGCAGGAGGATCAGACGAAGGGAGAAGCCGTTATGCGCTTCGAGATCATGCGCCTGGACGATGTCGACGGCAACGCCGTGGACAGCACCGTCGTGGACGCCGCCTCCGTCAACCGGATCGTGCAGCAGGCCGCCGCAGTCGGCCAGCGCATCTACATCCGCCCAGCCGATACCGCCGCCCGATGACGCCCGAACCGCGTCACTCATGAGCGCGTGACGCGCACATGTCCGGCGCACGGAGCGCCCCGCACGAAACCTTTCGCGCGGGGCGCTTCGCGCGTCCGGACCCGGCCGGGCGCGTCGGGCGCCCGGAACCGTCGACGGCTCGACCGGCCCGGCGCCCCGGCGCGCCGACGGCTCAGCCGCCGCGTACGACCTGCATGACGCCGTTGATGATCTGCTGCACCGCGAGCGCGGAGAGCATCATGCCGGCCAGCCGGGTCACCAGCACGACCCCGCCGTCCTTGATCACCCGGATGATGACCAGCGAGAAGCGCATCACGAGGTAGAGCACCACATGGATGGCGGCGATCGCCGCCCACACCGACAGTTCCCCGCTGATCCCGTCCGCGTGCTGCACCGCGAGGATCACCGAGACGATGGCCCCCGGCCCCGCCAGCAGCGGCATCCCCAGGGGCACCAGCGCCACATTGACGTCCTTGGTCTGCGTGGGCTGCTCCGACTTGCCGGTCAGCAGGCTGAGCGCGACGAGCAGGAGCAGCAGCCCGCCCGCGATCATCAGCGCGGGCGGGGTGATGTGCAGCCGGCCGAGGATCTGCTCGCCGAAGAGACCGAAGACGGCGATGACGCAGAACGCGACGGTGGCCGCCTGCCAGGCCATCTTCCGCTGGACCTTGGCGGGGCGGCCGGAGCTGAGGGCGAGGAAGATCGGGATGATTCCCGGTGGATCCATGATCACGAACAGGGTGACGAAGAGCGTACTGAAGACAGCGAAGTCGAACACAGTGATGGCCTTGCGAGAGGTGGTACGAGAGAGCGGTGTGACGAGAGAACAGCGGTAGGAGAGAGCGGCGGTACGGGAGGGAAAAGGCGGAAGCGTGGTGCGAGAGAGGGGAGCGCGCGCAGCCTCACGCGCGCGGGCGCGTGAGCGGGCGGCAGTGGCCCGGACAGGCACGGCGGGGCGAACACCCGCCGGCCCGGAGCACGAACGTGCCCGTCCGGCCGGGACGGGGACCTGCCCGCCGGCCGGAGCGCGGTACGGTCAGCCGCCCGCGCCGGGAACGGGGAAGGCGCCGAAGGCACGGCGCACGATCTCGCCGTATATCTCGGGGTCGGTGGTGTACTCGCCGAGCGCGACGGTCTTGCGGCTGCCGTGGTAGTCGCTGGAGCCGGTGGTCAGCAGGCCGAGGTCGGCGGCGAGTCCGCGCAGCCGGGACCGCGCGGCGTCGTCGTGGTCCATGTGATCCACCTCGACGCCGTCCAGCCCCGCCGCCGCCAGCTCGGCGATGACGTCCTCGGGGACGGTACGGCCGCGCTTGACCGCCAGCGGGTGGGCGAAGACCGTCACCCCGCCCGCGGCCTTGACCAGGCGGATGGCGTCGAACGGGTCCAGCTCGTGCTTGTCGACGTAGGCCCGGCCGTCATTGGCGAGCCACTGCGGCGTGAAGGCGTCGGAGACGGTCTCGACGACGCCCAGTTCCACCATCGCGGCGGCCACGTGCGGCCGCCCCACGGCGCCGTCGCCGGCGATCCGCGCCACCTGTTCCCAGGTGATCGGGACGCCCAGTTCGCGCAGCTTGGCCACCATGCCGCGGGCCCGCGGCACCCGGTCGTCACGGACCAGTTCGCGCTCCCGGGCCAGCTCGGGCTCCTCGGGGTCGAAAAGGTACGCCAGCATGTGCATGCTCACCCCGCCGACCCGGCAGGACAGCTCGGCGCCGGTGACCAGGGTGAGCCCCTCGGGCAGCGCGGCCCGGGCCTCGGCGTGGCCGCCCACGGAGTCGTGGTCGGTCAGCGCGACGACGTCCAGCCCGGCAGCGGCGGCGTTGCGCACCAGCTCGGCGGGGGTGTCCGTACCGTCGGAAGCAGTGGAGTGGGTGTGCAGATCGATGCGCACGACGCTGAACTCCAGACTGCTGCGGGGCCGGCCAGGGGACCTCAGAAGGATACCGGCCGCCCGCCGGACCCTCGAACACACGCCCGCGCGGGCCGGCCACCGGCCCCGCAGAAGCCCAGGGAACCGGTGGCCGCCCTCCTCACGTGAGCAACCGCGGCGACAGCGCCCCGCACGGCAGCAGATCGACCTCGGCGCCGGCGTCCCGCAGGTCGGTGAGGACCAGTTCGTCGTAGAGCAGCAGCCCCGACTCGGCGGGCCAGACCACCGCCCACAGCCACAGCCCGCGCGCCTCCCCGGCGAAGACCGCCCGGTCCTCGGGCGCCCCTTCGACGTGCCACAGCGGGGTCGGCCGCCCGGCCGCCAGCACCTTCACGTGCGGCGGCTTGTTCACGCACATGTGCGGGCCGGGGTCGGGGCCGTCGATGCCCGCGTACCGCGCGCCCAGGCCGACGCCCAGCTCCTCCGCGATCAGCAGCAGCTCACCGGGCCCGCCCAGCGGTCCCGGCCCCGAGCAGGCCACCGCGGTGGCGCGCCCGCCGCTGCGGTCGTCGCCCGCGCAGGACACGCCCGTGAACAGCCAGCCGACGGGCAGCGGCCACGGCATCCACACCGGCACCCGGGCCCGGCGTACGACCACGGCCAGCGCTTCGACGCTGGGCGGGACGACCGGTTGCAGAGGGTGCACGGTGCCGTGCACGCCGCACTGCCAGGAGTCGGCAAAGAGACCGGGCGCCCGCACCCGGCCACCGCACTTCGGGCAACTGGGTTCGCCCCTCATAGAGCCCCACGGTCCTCCCGGCCGGGCGCCGCGTCAAGGACGATCACCCATCCGGCGTCCCGGGCCGGTGGGCCAGCCCTCGGACCAATTTAGTTGCAGCTTGCATTCTTTAGGTCGGCTAACTTATTGTGTGTAGACAGCAACGTTCCGGTGGGCACGCCGGACGCCCCCGGGGACCGGGGGCTCGCGCCACCCGAGCAGAAAGGGGACAACGGCATGTCGGCACACGGCAAGAGCGGCCACGGCGGCGGCGGAGACGATCCGTTCGACGAGGGCGGCACCGGCATCCTGCGCCAGCCGATGGCCGTCTGGGCCACGGCGGGCGCCTCGGTCGTCGCCTTCATGGGCATCGGCCTCGTCGACCCGATCCTGCCCTCCATAGCCAAGGGCCTGCACGCCTCCACCAGCCAGGTCTCCCTGCTGTTCACCTCCTACTTCCTGATCACCGCGGTCGCGATGCTGGTCACCGGCTTCGTCTCCAGCCGGATCGGCGGCCGTAAGACGCTGCTCGCCGGGCTGGCGCTCGTGGTGGTCTTCGCGGCCCTGTCCGGCACGTCCTCGTCGGTCGGCGAACTGGTCGGCTTCCGGGCCGGCTGGGGCCTCGGCAACGCGCTGTTCGTCTCCACATCGCTCGCCGTCATCGTGGGTGCGGCGAATCCCATAGGGGCATCGCGAAGCGATTCGGCCCGGGGCGGTGGCGGGCGACGGGCGGGCGGGAGCGCCGCGGCGATCCTGCTGTACGAGTCGGCGCTCGGCCTCGGCATGGCGTGCGGGCCGCTGCTCGGCGCGGTCCTCGGCGACATGAAGTGGCGCTACCCCTTCTTCGGCACCGCCGTCCTGATGGCCGTCGGCTTCCTCGCCATCATGGTCCTCCTCAAGGAACAGCCCCGGCCGGCGCGCAAGACCTCGGTACTGGACCCGATCAAGGCCCTGGGCCACGGCGGGCTGGCCTCCGCCGCCGTCTCCGCGTTCTTCTACAACTACGCGTTCTTCACGGTGCTGGCCTTCACGCCCTTCGTGCTGGACATGAGCCCGTACAAGTCCGGCGGGGTCTTCTTCGCCTGGGGCGTGCTGCTCGCCGTCTTCTCCGTGCTGGTGGCGCCGCGCCTCCAGGAGCGCTTCGGGTCGCTGAGGGTCCTGGGCGGCTCACTGGTCCTGCTCGCCGTCGACCTCCTGGTCCTCGGGTACGGCAACCACGTCACGGCCGTCGTCTGCACGATCCTGTCCGGCGCCTTCATCGGCCTGAACAACACCGTCTTCACGGAGCTGGCGCTCGGCGTCTCCGACGCGCCGCGGCCGGTGGCGAGCGCGGGCTACAACTTCGTGCGTTGGTTCGCCGCCGCGGCCGCCCCGTTCCTGGCGCCGAAGATCGAGGAGTGGACCGACATCCACATCCCGTTCGTGGTCGCGGCCCTGGCGGCGCTCGTCGGCGCGGGCATCGTGGCCGTACGGCGCCGGGCGCTGACCGTACGGGCGCACGAGCTGGAGCCGCGGCACGCCACCGAGGACGGTGTGTCCGCCTTCGCCAACTGACGGTCCGCACCACCGCGGTACGGCGCGCCGTCAGGCCGACGCCGCTCCCGTACGCCGTCAGGCCGACGCCACTCCCGTACGCACCGGTGCGGCTCCCCCTCTGAACATCGACTCCACCCGCACCGCTATGCCAGCGCCACCCCTGTACGCAGCGGATCGCGCAGGTCCGTCCCGCCCTTGAGCCACCGTTCCTGGAGCGCCTCGGCGCCGTGCACCCGCTTCCAGGCGGCCTCGTTGGGCGTCATCGGCAGCAGGGGGAGGAAGCGGACCGGGTCCAGCGGCTCGTCCAGCTCCAGGTCCTCCACCAGACCGCCGGGCTCCGCGACCAGTACGGAGGTGAAGGGGGCGCCCGGCCACAGCGGCTCCCCCACGTCCAGCGACGCCCCCGGCGCCACGATCACGCCTTCGACCTGCGGGGAGGCGGCGAGCACGGCGAGCGGCCGCAGCACCTTGTCGACGTCGGCGCGGCCCGCCTTGACCGACAGCACCAGTTCGGCGCGCGGGCCGCGCAGCGGGTCGGCCAGCACGGCCGTGGGGTCGGTCATCGGCCGGTCCGACATGCCGAGCGTGACGTAGCGCACCAGATCGCCGTCCGGGCCACCGCCGGTGAAGCGCAGGACCTCGACACGGTCGGTGCCGAGGAAGGTGACGGCGGCGCGCGCGTCCGGCTCGCCCAGGGTCGTGCGCAGGCGGGCTTCGACCAGATCGAGAACGTCAGACATGCCGCGAGCATAGGCCCGGGTCCTGGCCCGGCCGCAGCCGCCCGGCGGCCCGTCCCGCCGCCCGTGGCGGCCGTTCGTATGGAACGGGCAAAGGCGCGCCGGATCGGTTCTGACGGCTGATAGCCTTGCCGTCTGGTCAGGGAATGACGTTCGTCCCCCAGCGGGGACCGGCCGGAGGAGGTGGGGCTGCGGTGGATCCAAGTCGACCGTGCAGTACCGACAGTTCTCCTGTCATCCCCCAGCGCGCCCAGCGGCTTTCTTGATCCAGGGGCTTCCGTACCCCTGCCGCACGCGGTGAAACCCGCTAAGTGCCTTCGCGCCGGAAACAGATGACGGAAGAGCGCCTTCGACTCTCGTTTCCGTGTTTTCTGCGAACTGCCGTCAGACCTGCGCACGGAGCGCCGCCCGCTTTGCGGACGTACGGCCAGCGCCGTCTTGTACGTCCTCGTTCCGGGCAGCGTTACGCCGCGCGCCCGCGGCTGGCGGCCGGCCCGTGAAGGAGCCTGCCCATGTCGATGATCCGCGACCTGCGTGCCGCCGTCCGCCCCTCCCGCCGGCGTGAGGACTCCCCGTACAAGTACGAGACCGACCCGCACCAGGCGGCGCACACCAACAGCGCCATCGTGGACTGCGGCGTCTACCGTGACGGCCGGCGCGTCAGCGACCACGTCACGCCGTCCCAGGCGATGGCGGGCGTACGCAGCGACGGGGGCTTCACCTGGATCGGGCTGCACGAGCCCACCGAGGCGGAATTCGCCGAGATCGCGCGGGAGTTCGGGCTGCACCCGCTGGCCGTGGAGGACGCGGTCCACGCCCACCAGCGGCCCAAGCTGGAGCGGTACGACGACACCCTGTTCACCGTCTTCAAGACGGTCCACTACGTCGAGCACACGGAGCTGACCGCCACCAGCGAGGTGGTCGAGACCGGCGAGGTGATGTGCTTCACCGGCCGGGACTTCATCGTGACCGTGCGGCACGGCGGCCAGGGCTCGCTGCGCGCCCTGCGCCACCGCCTCCAGGACGACCCCGAGCTGCTCGGCAAGGGCCCGTCCGCGGTGCTGCACGCCATCGCCGACCAGGTCGTGGACGGCTACATCGCGGTGGCCGGCGCGATGCAGGACGACATCGACGAGGTGGAGATCGACGTCTTCAGCTCCGGCTCGGACGGCAAGAACGCGGGCGCCGGCAAGGGCGCGGCGAAGGGCGGTGGCGACGCCGCCGGACGGATCTACCAACTCAAGCGCGAGGTCCTGGAGTTCAAGCGGGCCGTGTCGCCGCTGCTGCGGCCGATGCAGGTACTGAGCGAGCGGCCGATGCGGCTGGTCGACTGCGACATCCAGAAGTACTTCCGGGACGTGGCCGACCACCTGGCCCGGGTCAACGAGCAGGTGCTCTCCTTCGACGACCTGCTCAACTCGATCCTCCAGGCCAACCTGGCGCAGGCGACGGTGGCCCAGAACGAGGACATGCGCAAGATCACCTCCTGGGCGGCGATCTTCGCCGTACCGACGATGATCGCCGGAATCTACGGCATGAACTTCGAGTACATGCCCGAGCTGAAGTGGAGGTACGGCTACCCGCTCGTCCTGCTCGTCACGGTCGGCATCTGCTTCGGCATCCACCGCGGCTTCAAGCGCAACGGGTGGCTGTGAGAGGGCTGAGCGGTCCGGGCACCACGCGCGCCGCCCATTAGGCTGATCCCATGACGGACACCGTGTCGCAGGCGCTGCTGGACCGCGCGCTCATCGAAGAGGCCACGAAGAAGTCCGGCCTCATCTGGGTACGGGGCGCCACCGGCCCGGCGCGGGCCCTGTGGCACGTCTGGCACGACGGCGCCGCGTGCGTCGTCGGAGCGGGCTCCGGCCGTACGGACGGAGTGGCCGACCCGGCCGACGAGCAGCCGCTGCACGACCTCGGGCTGACCGACGGCGGCACCGCGACCGTCACCCTGCGCAGCAAGGACAAGGGCGGCCGGCTGGTCGGCTGGCAGGCCCGGGTCACCGAGCTGGAGCCGGACAGCGAGGCGTGGCAGGCCGCCGTGGAAGACCTCAAGGGCAAGCGGCTCAACGCGCCGGACGCGGAGACCATGCCGCGCCGCTGGGCGCGCGAGTGCCGCGTCCTGCGCCTGGAACCGGTCGCGGACACGTCGGCCACCACGGCCTTCGGCGACGACTCCCGGGCCGCGCGCCCGCTCCCCACCCCGGTCACGACCCGCGAGCCCGTTCCGGCGGCGCTGCCCAAGCTGCTGCGGGGGAAGCGGCGCGGGCGCTGAGGGGCACACCTGGACGGCCCGGCGCACCGCTGCTCCGGCCTGGGCCGACTGCCCGTCAGTGGAAGCCGAGCATGCCGGGTGAGTCGATGTCGACGGTGACCACGCCGGGCGGGTAGGCGTCCTCGTTGCCGGTCAGCAGGATGGGCATGCCGGTGAACTCGGGGCGCGGCAGTGCGCAGTAGAGGGCGTGGCAGGTGTCCGGGCCGCCGTAGCCGTCGCGAATCATGGTGCCGACGCTGACAGCGGCCATCGTGTCGAGGCTGTCGACGACCACTGAGGAAAAGGCCAGGACGCGCTGCGCGAGGTTCTCTTCACCGGCTTCGGCCTGAGTGAGGCACAGAGCGGGGATGTTCAGACGCTCGCCGGGGGTCTCCGCCATATTGCCGGCCAGGAGGTTCAGCGTCTTGTGGCCGCCGGCGAGCGCCATGACGGCGCTGGTGTCCAGGATGATCACGTTGCGACGCCCTTGGCCGCCCGGACCTTCTCAGCAGCGATCTTGTAGATGTTGCCGAGCACGTCGGGGGCTTGCTCGAACTCTTCGTCGCTGATGGCCACGCCCATCATGCGGCGTACGGCTTCCCGGTCGGCGGCCAGCCGCTCGGCCCGCTGCGCTGCCGTCGGCTGCTCCGCGGCAAGCGCTTCGACGAGCTGCCCGATGCTCACACCGCGCTCTCTGGCCAGCTCGGCAAGGTGATCACGGGTCTCTCGCAGAACCTGAATCGTCGTCGTCGCCATAGCCGCAATATAGCCAAACCATGGTGCCGACGTGCGCTGCGTTCAGCCGCCCAGCGTGATCGACTTGCCGTAGTCGATGACCTGGCTGTCCGCCGGTGCCTGGATCTCCACCGGCTTTCCCCAGTCGGTGAGACGCACCTCGCCCGCGTCGCCCGCGCGGCGCAGCCGGAGCGGGTAGGGCTCGCCTTCCAGGGAGACGTCGAGGGTGCCGCCCGCGCCCTGGCCGGCGGCGATGCGGATGGTGCGGGTGCCGTCGAGGGTGCTGCGGTCACCGGTGACGAGCTTGCCTTGCAGGCCGAGGAGGCTGCTGAGCAGGACGTCCTTGTCCGTGAAGCCGCTGAAGCGCTTGTAGACGGGGTCCGTGGCCGGCACCTTCACGTACTTGCCGACGAGCTTGGCGACGGCCGTCTCGTCGTTCTTCGACGGATTGGCGTTCTTCTCGCGGGCCCAGAACCCGGCGTCCGCTTTGAGGTAGAGCGCGCCGTCGGCCCGCAGCAACTGGAAGGTGGCCGCGTCGGTGGCGAGTTCACCCCGGGCGCCCTCGGGGCCGAGCCGCAGGTCCAGCTTGTAGGTGCGGCCCTGGCTGACGAGGTGGCCGAAGAGCCGTACCGTTCTGGCGCCGCGGGCGGCCGTCTGCGCCTTGGCCTGGATCTTTTCGGCGGGCAGTTTGCCGACCCCGTTGGTCCCGGCGTCCGGGTCCTCCGTCGAGCACCCCGCCAGTGCCCCGGCGAGCACCGCGCACACCGCCGCCGTCAGCGTCGCCCCGCGCCTGCGACGGGATGCGGCCGGTCGGCGGGAGCAGGCTCCGGCGGGGCCTGCCGAGGGGAAAGCGGTCACGACGGTTCTGCCTCCTGATACGGATGACCTCGACGGCAGTACGGCAGCGTACCCGGGCCCGGGCACGTCGTACGGCGGAGTGCGCGGTGGACACCGTACGGCCCTTTCCGTCGGGGCGGCACCGGGTGGTGCACGTTAGCCTGATTTCGGATCAAGCCCGCCTGAGGGGCTTCACCTGCGGAGAAGCGGCAACACGTAACGCCAGGGAAGAGGGGGCGCGGCCGCGCGGTGGCGCGGCGGCCCGCTACGGCGCAGCGGAACGGAAGCGGAGGCACTCGGCATGGCGGTGGTCACCCCTCGGGTGTTCGTCTCCCATCTCGCGGGCATCGCCGTCTTCGACCCCAACGGCGACCAGGTCGGCCGGGTCCGGGACCTGGTGGCGATGTTGCGGGTGCGCGGCCGGCCGCCCCGGCTGCTGGGCCTGGTCGTCGAGGTCGTCAGCCGCCGCCGGATCTTCCTGCCGATGACCCGGGTGACGGGGGTGGAGTCCGGCCAGGTCATCACCACCGGCGTGGTGAACATGCGGCGCTTCGAGCAGCGCGCGTCGGAGACCCTGGTCCTCGGTGAGCTGCTGGACCGCCGGGTGAGCCTGGTCGAGACCGGCGAGGAGGCCACCGTCCTGGACATCGGCATCAGCCAACTGCCGGCCCGCCGTGACTGGGAGATCGACAAGGTCTTCGTACGGAAGGGGAAGGGTGGGGCGCTGCGCCGCAAGGGAGAGACCCTGACGGTGGAGTGGTCGGCGGTGACCGGGTTCTCGCTGGAGGAGCACGGGCAGGGCGCGGAGAACCTGCTCGCCACCTTCGAGCAGCTACGTCCGGCGGACCTGGCCAGCGCGCTGCACCATCTGACGCCGAAGCGGCGCGGCGAGGTCGCCGCCGCGCTGGACGACGACCGGCTGGCGGACGTCCTGGAGGAGCTGCCGGAGGACGACCGCGTCGAGATCATGGGCAAGCTCCAGGAGGAGCGGGCCGCCGACGTCCTGGAGGCGATGGACCCGGACGACGCCGCCGACCTGCTCTCCGAGCTGCCGGAGGACGAGAAGGAACGGTTGCTCGCTCTGATGCGGCCGGACGACGCGGCGGACGTCCGGCGCCTGATGGCGTACGAGGAGCGCACCGCGGGCGGTCTGATGACGACCGAGCCGATCGTGCTGCGGCCGGACGCGACGATCGCGGACGCGCTGGCCCGGGTGCGCGACCCGGACCTGTCGCCGTCGCTGGCGGCGCAGGTGTACGTGTGCCGGCCGCCGGACGAGACGCCGACCGGCAAGTACCTGGGGCTGGTGCACTTCCAGCGGCTGCTGCGCGATCCGCCGTTCACCCTGGTCAGCTCCATCGCGGACACCGATCTGCCGCCGCTGCCGCCGGGCACCCCGCTGAACGAGGTGACCAGCTATCTGGCGACGTACAACATGGTGGCGGCGCCGGTCGTGGACGAGAGCGGCTCCCTGCTGGGCGCGGTGACCGTCGACGACGTACTGGACCACCTGCTGCCCGACGACTGGCGGGAGGCGGAGATGCACGGGCCGCCGGGCGCGGCAGCGGACCGGGAGGGAGAGCCGGACGATGGGCGCTGAGGAACGGGACGGTGTCAAGGAGCGTGCGCGGGCGCTGAGTGCGGCGCCGGGGCCCGGGACGGGCGGCGGGCGCCCCCGGGTGCGCCTGGACCAGCCGCGCGCGCCCCGGCGCAGTCTGCTGCCGGAGTACGACCCGGAGGCCTTCGGACGGCTGTCGGAGAAGATCGCCCGCTTTCTGGGGACCGGCCGGTTCATCGTCTGGATGACGGTGATCATCGTGGTGTGGATCATCTGGAACGTCGCCGCGCCCGGTCATCTGCGCTTCGACAACTACCCGTTCATCTTCCTGACCCTGATGC
Organism: Streptomyces sp. NPDC026394; assembly: GCF_055567735.1. Classification (NCBI taxonomy): domain Bacteria; kingdom Bacillati; phylum Actinomycetota; class Actinomycetes; order Kitasatosporales; family Streptomycetaceae; genus Streptomyces; species Streptomyces sp. NPDC026394. The sequence continues at coordinate 208,657 of NZ_JBVHPX010000001.1, read as the reverse complement.
TCTCGCTCCAGGCGTCCTACGCCGCGCCGCTGATCCTGCTGGCGCAGAACCGGCAGGACGACCGGGACCGGGTCACCCGCGAGCAGGACCGCAAGCAGAACGAGCGGGCCATCGCCGACACCGAGTACCTGACCCGGGAGGTGGCGGCGCTGCGGCTGGGCCTGGGCGAGGTGGCCACCCGCGACTGGATCCGCTCCGAACTCCAGGACCTGCTGAAGGAGCTGGAGCTGCGTCAGATGGTGGACGCGGAGAGCGAGCAGGAGAGCCGGCGCCGGGAGTAGCGCGGTCACCCCGGGCGGAGAAGGCGGACGAAGTCGGGGGTGGAGCGGGCGCCGGGAGTGACGAACACGACCGTCACCAGGCCTTTCCGGAGGCCGCCACCACCCCCGTAGTCTTGGGGCATGGCTACCGACACGCCCCGAAGCGCAGCGCCCAGCGAGGACGCGGTCCACGCCGCGCTCGCCACGGTGAACGACCCCGAGATCCACCGCCCCATCACCGAACTGGGCATGGTCAAATCGGTGGACATCGCGGCGGACGGCGCGGTGGCGGTGGCGGTCTACCTGACGGTCGCCGGCTGCCCGATGCGCGAGACGATCACCTCGAACGTGCGCGAGGCGGTGGGCCGGGTCGAGGGCGTCACCGGTGTCTCGGTCGACCTGGACGTGATGAGCGACGAGCAGCGCAAGGAGCTGGCGTCGTCGCTGCGCGGCGGCACCGCCGAGCGCGAGGTGCCGTTCGCCAAGCCGGGGTCGCTGACCCGGGTCTACGCGGTCGCCTCCGGCAAGGGCGGCGTCGGCAAGTCGTCGGTGACGGTCAACCTGGCCGCGGCGATGGCGGCGGACGGCCTGAAGGTCGGCGTGGTGGACGCCGACATCTACGGCCACTCGGTGCCCCGGATGCTGGGTGCGGACGGCCGTCCCACCCAGGTCGAGAACATGATCATGCCGCCGTCGGCCAACGGCGTGAAGGTGATCTCCATCGGCATGTTCACCCCGGGCAACGCCCCGGTGGTCTGGCGCGGGCCGATGCTGCACCGCGCGCTCCAGCAGTTCCTGGCCGACGTGTACTGGGGCGACCTGGACGTCCTGCTGCTCGACCTGCCCCCGGGCACCGGCGACATCGCCATCTCGGTGGCACAGCTCGTACCGAACGCGGAGATCCTGGTCGTCACGACCCCGCAGCAGGCCGCCGCGGAGGTCGCCGAGCGGGCCGGCTCGATCGCCGTACAGACCCACCAGAAGATCGTCGGCGTGGTGGAGAACATGTCCGGGCTGCCCTGCCCGCACTGCGACGAGATGGTGGACGTGTTCGGCACCGGCGGCGGCGAGCGGGTCGCCGAGGGCCTGACGAAGACGACCGGCACCCAGGTACCGGTGCTGGGCGCCATCCCGATCGACGTACGGCTGCGAGAGGGCGGCGACGAGGGCAGGCCCGTCGTGCTGACCGACCCGGAGTCCCCGGCCGGCGCGGCCATCCGTGCCATCGCGGGCAAGCTGGGCGGCCGCCAGCGCGGCCTGTCGGGCATGTCACTGGGGATCACCCCGCGCAACAAGTTCTGAGGCGCCCGGCGGCCGGGGACGGCGGCCGGGACAGGCGGAGGGGCGGGCCCGGCGGGCCCGCCCCTTCGTCGTCGTGCGGCGGGCGTGGCGCCGGGCCGTGCCCGTACGGCCCCGGCCGCGCTCGGCTCAGTCCGCCGCCACGCCTTCCGCGGGCACGTCCTCCGTCCGCGTGTCTCCGGTGGCCGCCGGCCTCGTGACACCGTCGCCGCTCTCGTACGCGGCGATGTCCTTGACCACCGCGAAGCCCAGTCCGTACGCGCTCATGCCGCGCCCGTACGCACCGATGTGCACGCCCTCCGGGCCGTCGCCCGCCGACCCGGCGAGCACCCAGCCGTACTCCGACTCCCGGTAGCGGAACGGCGTCGGCACGCCGTCCACCGGCAGCGTCAGCGCGCTCCAGCCCTCGCCGCCGAGGTCGTCCGCCAGTTCCCAGGCGAGCATCGTCTGCTGGTCGAGCCAGTCCTGGCGGAGCGTGCGGTCCATCTGCGTCGGCCAGGTGCGGGAGAGCAGACCCGATCCGGCGAGCCAGGCCGCGGTGGCGGTGGAGGTGGCGTCCAGGACCCCCGTGCCGTCGGCGCTGCGCCGCACGGGGCGGCTGGCGACGGTCACCACGACCGCGAAACGCTCCGAGTCCGGTGTGCTCTCCACCTTTATGGTGGGCTGCTGGCCGTGGCCGGTCGCGCCGTGCTCGACCGTGCCGTCCGCGGCCGCGCCGACCTGCAGCAGCCAGCGGGGACCGGTGAACGCGTCGTCGAGTCCGTACCACGGGAACGCGGCCGACAGATAGCCGTCGACCTTCCGCCCGGTGTCGGCGGTGACCGCCTGAACTCCTGCCCGACCCGTCGTCTCCATCTGCGCGGAGCCTCCTAGTTGCCCTGCGTCGTGGGCGGCCCGCCCCCCTCAGGCGACCTCACCCCGGACACCGGGAGCATAGTCAACCCGTTCGGCACCAGCGGGCATAAGGCTTGCATAAGACGAGTCAGGTGGCATCGGGATCGAACGGAGGGCGCTCGTTCCGGGCCGGCTTCGCGCCCTTGGTGAACAGGTCCGGCGCGGCGGACCCGCCGCCGGAGCCGGTCCCGGCGGCCGGGGACTCCTTGCTGAAGCTCACCCGGGACGCGGACCCCTGGTCGGCGGAGGAGGCGCTGTCGACGCCGTGCACGGCGTCCGTGACCTCGGCCATCTCCTTCTTCAGGTCGAAGCCGTTACGGATCTCCTGAAGGCCGTACTGGTCGTTCTCCAGCACGTGCTTGCGGACGAAGTTCTTGGGCTTCAGGTCCTCGAACTCGAAGTCCTTGAACTCCGGGCCCAGCTCGCTGCGGATGTCTTCCTTGGCGTTGTCCGAGAACGCCCGCACCTTGCGCACGAACCCCATGACATCGGAGATCACCTTGGGCAGCTTGTCCGGCCCGAAGATCAGTACCGCAAGGATCACGAGCGCGACCAGCTCTAGGGGTCCTATGTCGAAGAACACCTTGCAGCTCCTTGGGTCATCCGTGGCCCACCAGGACCTAGGGGGACGTGTCGGGCCTATGGGCCAGGCCGCCTATCACGGTACCTGGCCCGTGGCGTCCGGCGGGAGTCGCCCGTCCCAACACCGGGCAAACGCTCCCGGGGCCGCTACTCCTGGCCGGCCGCGCCGAGGGTCAGCGGGGCGGTCTGCTCCTTGCCGTCGCGCCGCAGGGTCAGCGTGAGCCGGTCGCCCGGCCGGTGGCTGCGGATCTTGATGATCAGCTCCTCGCCGCTGTGCACGGGCTGCCCGTCCACCTTGGTGATCACGTCCCGCGGCTTGATGCCCGCCTTGGCCCCCGGGCCGCCGGGCGTGACGGGGACACCGCCGTCCTTGCTCTGGGAACTGACCCGCGCGCCGTCGCCCGCGTACTCCATCTCCAGCGTGACGCCGATCACCGGGTGCAGGACCTTGCCCTTGTTGATCAACTGCTCGGCCACCCACTTGCCCTGGTTGATCGGTATGGCGAAGCCCAGGCCGATGCTGCCGCCCTGGCCGCCGCCGTCCAGGCCGCCGCCCGAGCTGTCGGCCGCCCGGATGGCGCTGTTGATGCCGATCACCCGGGCCCGGGAGTCGACGAGCGGGCCGCCGGAGTTGCCCGGGTTGATCGGGGCGTCGGTCTGCAGGGCGTCCACGTACGAGATGTCGCTGCCGTCGCCCTTCTTGCCGCCCGCCGTGATGGGCCGCTGCTTGGCGCTGATGATGCCCGCGGTGACGGTGTTGGCGAGGTCGTACGGTGCGCCGATCGCCACGACCGGGTCACCGACCCGGACCGAGTCGGAGTCGCCGAGCGCCAGCGGCCGCAGCCCGGAGACGCCCTGGACCTGCACGACGGCCAGGTCGTAGCCGCCGTCCCGGCCGATGACCTTGGCCCTGGCCGTCTGGCCGCCGCTGAAGGAGACCGATATCTCCCCGCCGGTGCCGGCCGGCTCGACGACATGGTTGTTGGTGAGGATGTGGCCCTGCTTGTCGAGGACGAAGCCGGTGCCGGTGCCCTGCTCGCTGTTGCCGCGTACGTGCAGGGTGACCACGCTCGGCAGCGCCGCCTGGGCGATACCGGCGACGCTGTCCGGCTTGCGGCCGCCCCGGTCGCCGGTGTCCTGCGGCAGCTCGATGCTGCCGAGGCCGCCGTTGCGTTCGATGTACGCGCCGACGCCGCCGCCGACACCGCCCGCCACCAGCGCCAGGATCACCGCGCCCGCGGCCAGCGCGCCGCGGCGGTTGCGCCGGGGGGCCGGTGGCGGCGGGGGTGGCGTGCCCAGGGGCATCGCCGCGCCGTGCTGCGGCGTCCGCCAGGGGTCGTACTGCTGCCAGTGCCCCTGCTGCTCGCTCTGCGGATGGGACGGGTGGGCGTGGTGGGTCTGCTGGGCCTGGGGGGCCTGGTGGGGCTGTCCGTCCACTGTCGCGCCCGGATGCGGCTCCGTGCCGCCAAGGCCGGGCGGCGGGGCGTGCGGGGGCTGCGGCGCGCCGTGCGCCTCGGGCGGAAGCGGGGCGCCGCCGGACGTGTCGTACGCCGCGGGCGGAAGCGGGGCGCGGCTCGACGTGTCGTGTGCCTCGGACGGAGCCTGCGGCGGCTGGGCAGCCGTCGGCGAGGGCTCGGCCTGCGGCATCGGTGCACGGGCGGCGGAGCCCTCGTGCGGCTGCGGGCCCGCGGGGGGCTGCGGCTGGGCCGGGGACGGCTGCTGGGGCGGCGGTACGGGTGCGCCGGTGCCGTACGCGGGCTGCTGTCCGGCAGGCGTCGGCTGTCCGGCAGAGGTCGGTTGTCCGGCAGGCGTCGGCGCCGGGCTCTGCGGCGCGGGGCCGGTGCCCTGCGGCGGAACGCCCGTGCCGTGCGCCGGGGTGGCCGTCGGACGCTGGACCGGCGGCGCGGGGGCCCAGGGCCCGGGGTCGCCGTACGGAGGTGTGCCGTACGGGTCCTGGGGGTGGAGGGGCTGTTGCCGCGGCGGCGCGGCGGGAGGGCCGACCGGCGGTGCGGGGGCGTGCCGTTCGGGGGCGTGCGGCGCGGGCGCCCGGGGTGCGGGAGTGGGCGCGCTCGGCCTGTGGGGCGCGCCGGTGCCCGCCGCCTGCCCGGTGTCCGGTGACGTACCCGGTGCGGCGTCGGCCTCCCCGGGCAGGGCTGTGAATTCCCGGGTGGCGGCGGCCGCTTCGGCGTCGGGTGCCGCGGGGCCGGGCGCGGCGGGCGCCTGTGCCGGCGGCTGCGCGGGCTGCTGCCCCGACCGGCTCCACCAGTTCCGCTTCGGCCCGGCGGCCGTCCCCTCGTCCATGGTCTCCGTGCTCCCCACCGATTCGCCCGCTGTGTCAGGCGGGCACCACCACCTCGCCGGAGGCCCGCCCCCGCGCGGGGGGAACGCCGTCCGGAGAGCGATTCAACCAGGTTCGCGCGGCCGTGCGCAGAGCCCGGTCAGCGCGGGGCGGGGTGATGGGCGGTCATCGCCTCCCGGGAGGCGGGACCGGACGGTACGGCGGGCCCGGCCAGGGGGCGTCCGGCGTCCGCCGAGGGCAGGTACGGGCCGACGACACGGGCGCCGGACAGCGGGGCGGACGCGCTGCCCCGCGCGGGGTGGTACGGCAGGAGCTGACCGGTCTGGAGCGTCAGCGCGGGCAGGGCGGACCGGCCGTCGGCCGGGAACGCGATCTCGGACAGCGGCAGCGTCGGCGCGGGGCGCGCGGCCGACGGCGCCGACGGGCCGGTCAGACCGAGCGAGCTGGGGGCCGGCTCCACGGTCGGGCCCGCGTCGGGGAGCGACCGCGCCCAGGGGTGGCTCGTCGCGTACAGCAGGGCCTCGCCGCGGGTCGTTCCGGGCGGGCCGACCGGTCCCGGGGTGGCGCTGAGCGGCGTCATCTGGCTGCCCGTACCGTTGCCGCGGCTGCTCGGGGTGTCGACCGCCGCCTCCAGCGGCAGGGCGCCGCCGAGCGCGAACGCCGCCAGGGACACCGCCCCGGCCGCCGCGAAGGCGAACCGGCGGCGCTGCGGCGCGGGCCGGTCCGGCTCGTGGATACGGAAGCCGCGCGAGCGCGGCTGGCGGGGCACCGCGCCGACGGCACGGCTGCCGGACGGTACGTACCGGAACGAGCCGCCGCGCGCCTCGAAATCGCCGCCCTCGGTGAAGTCACCGCCGAAGGCGCCGCTGCCGAAGCGCCCGGGGCCCAGCCGACTTCCGGAGCCGTCGGCATCACCTCCGGGCAGCCCCTGGAGGCGCGCCAGCAGCCCCTCGGAGGGACCGGGGGGCGCCGTCTCGGCGAAGACGTTCTTCAGCTTCCGCTGGTCGTCGGCCTCCGCCTTGCACTTTCCACACGTAGCGAGATGCGCGAGCACCCGCTCGCGCGCGTCATGCCCCAACTCCCCGTCGACCAGAGCCGCGAGGCGGTCGCCGAGATGATGCTCGGCGGGGGACGGACCGCCTGTACCGCTCACGCGATTCCGACCTCCCCTGTAGTGACCGAAGTGAGCGGCCGCCGGTCGCGCTCGCGTTCCTCGGCGCGCGCCGCCGGGGAGCGGTGCTTGAGCGCCTTGCGCAGGTGGGAGCGGCCGCGGTGGATCCGGCTGCGGACCGTGCCCAGCTTCACACCGAGGGTGGCGGCGATCTCCTCGTACGACAGGCCCTCGATGTCGCAGAGCACCACGGCGGCGCGGAACTCGGGCGCGAGGGTGTCCAGCGCCTGCTGCACATCGGCGTCGAAGTGGGTGTCGTTGAAATGCTGCTGCGGGGAGGGCTCGCGGCTGGGGAGCCGCTCGGCCGCGTCGTCGCCGAGGGCGTCGAAGCGGATGCGCTGGCGCCGGCGGACCATGTCCAGGAAGAGGTTGGTCGTGATGCGGTGCAGCCAGCCCTCGAAGGTGCCGGGGGTGTAGGTCGACAGCGAGCGGAAGACGCGGACGAACACCTCCTGCGTCAGGTCCTCGGCGTCGTGCTGGTTGCCGGTGAGGCGGTAGGCGAGACGGTAGACCCGCGCGCTGTGCGTGCTGACGATCTCCTCCCAGCTGGGCGGGGTCCAGGCCTGCGCATCCGCTTCGGCGGCGAACGTCGCTGTCGTAGCGGTGTCGAAGGCCCCTCCCCTACCCTTGAGGCCGTGGGAGCGGGAACGGTCAGCGGTGTCTGTCACGGATTTCGGCTCGGCGGCCGACCGCCTGAGACGCCTGCGCGCCCATCGGTCACCCGTCGCAGCCGCACCTCCCCTGGTGGCTCTGGTGGTGTCCAGTAGAGCCCCTACCATATCCACCTCGCCCGTTAGCTCCGGATAAGCAGATTTGACCTGCTTTTGGCCTGGCTTCGCGTCATCCCGCACATCTCGTTGGGTCTTCACCGATGCATCCCCCCTGCTGTGCTTCAACGCCCGGTCCCATCTGCGGGTTCCCGCACGCAGCGGATACAGTCACGGTTGCGTCAACTACGGGGACAGGAGAGGGCCATTACCGGCAACCGGCAGACGAGCTTGGCATTCGCCGAGGCGTACGGCGCCGGGACCATCGACGACGAGGCCGACGCCGCCCTGCACTGGTCCCGGGAGCGGGCGCGGGAGGCGGGCATCCGTGCGGTGTCCACCGGCACCGGCACCGCGTTGCGCCTGCTCGCCGCGACGGCCGACGCCAAGGCGGTCGCCGAGATCGGCACCGGCACGGGAGTGTCGGGCATCTACCTCCTGCACGGTATGCGTCCGGACGGCGTCCTGACGACGGTCGACCTGGAACCGGAGCGGCAGCAGTTCGCGAAGCAGGCGTTCCGGGAGGCGGGCTTCGCCGGCAACCGCGCGCGCTTCATCCCCGGCCGCGCCCTGGACGTCCTGCCCCGGCTCGCCGACGGCGGCTACGACCTCGTCTTCTGCGACGGCGACCGCATGGAGTGCCTGGACTATCTCGCTGAATCGTTGCGGCTGCTGCGCCCCGGCGGCCTGGTCTGCTTCGAGGGCGTCTTCGCCGACGGCCGTACGGTCGACTCGGCGGCCCAGCCCGCCGAGGTGCTGCGCCTGCGGGAACTGCTGCGCACCCTCCGCGAGACGGACGCGCTGGTCTCGTCCCTGCTGCCGGTGGGCGACGGCCTGCTGTGCGCCGTCAAGCGCGGCTGACCACGGACCGCGGCGCGCACGGCCCGGCCGCCGGAGCGGCGGCGCGACGGGGACCACTGTACGGACGCAAGGCCCGCCGCGGGTGCGGACCGGCCGCACGGGAACGAACACGGCCCCGGTGGGCGCCGCGCCTGCGCGCGGCGCCCACCGGGGCCCGGGTATTCGGCTGGGGGTCCAGGGGTCAGCCCCGGGAAACCGCAGCATCAGGGCGGCTGCCCTGTCAGACGGTGACCTTCTCCAGGGCCTCGCTCAAAGCCTTGGCCTCGTCGGGAGTCAGCTCGACGACGAGTCGACCGCCGCCTTCGAGCGGAACGCGCATGACGATGCCCCGCCCCTCCTTGGTCACCTCGAGCGGGCCGTCGCCCGTCCGCGGCTTCATGGCCGCCATGCTCGTTCCCCTTCCTGAAACCAGCTCACGCAGCCGACAACCCAGGTGTCACCGGCATCGAACACATTGCTTCCAGGCCATTATCCCGCATCGCACGACCCGATGACCAACATCGGGGAGCATCCCTTCGGCAACGCGCTCTCGCAAAACCACCCAATTCGGGGAGTGGGCTGCGATACTTCGCCCTCGTCCGGCGTCCGGTCCTCGCCGGTCGTTTGACGTACGTCACATGACGGGCACCGATGATCTCCGGCATCCTGAGCGCTGGCTGCCACTGCCCGGCAGCGCGAGCCGCTACGGAGGGACCCCTCACCATGGCCGACACCGTGCTCTACGACGTGACCGACGGCGTCGGGACGATCACGATCAACCGCCCCGACGCCATGAACGCGATGAACACGGAGGCCAAGGCCGCCCTGCGGGACATTCTGCGCGAGGCCGCCGCCGACCCGGCCGTACGGGCCGTCCTGCTGACCGCCACCGGACGCGCCTTCTGCGTGGGACAGGACCTCAAGGAGCACATCGGGCTGCTGGCCGAGGACCGCGCGACCGGCTCGGGGCAGACCATGAGCACGGTGCGCGAGCACTACAACCCCGTCGTCACGGCGCTCGCCGGGATGCCCAAGCCGGTGGTGGCCGGGGTCAACGGGGTGGCGGCGGGCGCCGGCGCCGGCTTCGCGCTGGCCGCGGACTACCGGGTCGTCGCCGACACCGCCTCCTTCAACACCTCCTTCGCGGGCGTGGCGCTCACCGCCGACTCCGGCATCTCCTGGACGCTGCCCCGCCTGATCGGCCACGGCCGCGCCGCCGACCTGCTGCTCTTCCCGCGCAGCATCTCCGCTCAGGAGGCGTACGAGCTGGGCATCGCGAACAAGGTCGTCCCGGCGGCGGAACTGGCGGCCGAGGCGGCGGCGGTGGCGCGCACGCTGGCCGAGGGGCCGACCGCCGCCTATGCCGCGATCAAGGAATCCCTCGCGTACGGGGCCGGGCACTCGCTCGTCGAGACGCTGGCCAAGGAAGAGGAACTGCAGACGCGGGCGGGCGCCTCGGAGGACCACCACATCGCGGTCGAGGCGTTCGTGAAGAAGGAGAAGCCGACGTTCCTGGGGCGCTGAGGCCGGCCCGGCCTAGGCCCGCGGCCCCGGCCCGGTCGCGCCTCACACCTCCGCCGCCGCCTCCACCGCGTCCCGCACATGGCAGTCCGCCAGATGGTCGTTGACCAGGCCGCACGCCTGCATCGTCGCGTACGCGGTCGTGGGACCGACGAAGCGGAAGCCGCGCTTCTTGAGGTCCTTGGCCAGCGCCGTGGACTCCGGGGTGACGGGCGCCACGTCGGACAGCGTGCGCGGGGTCCGGCGGGTGCCGCGCTCGGGCGCGTACGACCAGATCAGGCGGTCCAGCTCGCCCGGGGCCAGCTCGGCCGCGACCCGCGCGTTGGTGAGCACCGCGTTGATCTTCGCGCGGTTGCGGATGATGCGGGCGTCGGTGAGCAGCCGCTCGGCGTCCGCGTCGGTGAACCGGGCGACCGCCTCGATCCGGAAGTCCGCGAACGCGGCCCGGAAGCCCTCGCGGCGGCGCAGGATCGTGAGCCAGGACAGCCCGGACTGGAACGCCTCCAGGCTCATCCGCTCGAAGAGCGCGTCGTCGCCGTGGACCGGCCGGCCCCATTCGGTGTCGTGGTAGGTGCGGTAGTCGGCCATTTTCTCCGACTCCATGCCCCAGGGGCAGCGGGGCACCCCGTCCGGAGCCGTGCTCACTCCCGTCATGAGGCGGTCTTCCCCTCTTCCTCGCCCCCGGGGACCGGAGGCTCCGGTGCGGCCGGGCGTTCCCCGGGCCGCTTCCCGTCCCGGTCCCCGGAGCCGTCCTCCGGGCCGTCCTTGATCAGGTCCGGCGGGCCCATCGCCGCGGCGTGCGCGCCCGCGAGGGCCGCCTCCAGCTCGGCGATCCGCGCGTCCCGTTCGGCCAGCTCGGCACCGAGCCGGTCCAGCACGTCGTCGACGTCGTTCATCCGGTAGCCGCGCACCCCCACCGCCAGGCGTACCGCCTCCACGTCGGCGCGGGAGACGGGCCGGTCGGCGGGCAGCGGCTCGTACAGCCGGTCCGGGGCGGCCTCGCCGAGCCCGCCCGCGTCGCCGCCGCCGACCACGGCGAGCGTGACCGCGGCGACCACCACGACCATCGCGATCAGCAAGAACCAGAACACGACCATCTCCCCGAGCTATGTGTTGGCACTGATCGTGCCATGCGGGTGTGACCGTTAGGGTCGCTGCCGGACCAGGAAGAGGAGAAGCAATGCTGCGGCTGGGGAATCGAGAGTTCACCGAGCACGAGCCGGTGATCATGGCCATCGTGAACAGGACCCCGGACTCCTTCTACGACCAGGGAGCCACCTTCACGGACGAGCCCGCGCTCGCCCGGGTGGAGCAGGCGGTGGCCGAGGGTGCCGCGATCATCGACATCGGCGGGGTGAAGGCGGGCCCGGGCGAGGAGGTCAGCGCCGAGGAGGAGGCCCGGCGCACGGTCGGCTTCGTCGCCGAGGTGCGCAAGCGCTTCCCGGACGTGGTGATCAGCGTGGACACCTGGCGGCACGAGGTCGGCGAGGCGGTCTGCGAGGCCGGCGCCGACGTGCTCAACGACGCGTGGGGCGGGGTGGACCCGAAGCTGGCCGAGGTCGCGGCGCGCCACGGCGCCGGTCTGGTGTGCACCCACGCGGGTGGTGTGGAGCCGCGTACCCGCCCGCACCGGGTGGCGTACGAGGATGTGCTGGCGGACATCCTGAGGGTGACGCTGGGACTGGCCGAGCGGGCGGTGGAGCTGGGCGTACGGCGCGACGCGATCATGATCGACCCGGGGCACGACTTCGGGAAGAACACCCGGCACAGTCTGGAGGCGACGCGCCGGCTGGACGAGATGACGCACGCCGTGCCGCGGGACCTCGGCTTCCCCGGGGCGGGGGACACCCCGCTGCCGGTGCTGGTCTCGCTGTCGAACAAGGACTTCGTCGGCGAGACGCTGGACCGGCCGGTCAAGGAACGGCTCCTCGGGACGCTGGCCACGACCGCGGTCTCGGCGTGGCTGGGCGCTCAGGTCTACCGCGTCCACGAGGTCGCCGAGACGCGGCAGGTCCTGGACATGGTGGCCTCCATCGCGGGCCACCGGCCCCCGGCGGTCGCCCGCCGGGGACTCGCGTAGCGCGCTGCCGGGCAGCCGGCGCTACTTCCCGGTCTCCTTGGACACCAGCGCGACCGCCTCGTCCACGTCGTCGGTGACGTGGAAGAGCAGCAGGTCGTGCTCCGACGCCTTGCCCTGCGCGACCACCGTGTCACGCAGCCAGTCGACCAGGCCGCCCCAGTACTCCGTGCCGAAGAGCACGATCGGGAAGCGGGTGACCTTGCGCGTCTGGACGAGGGTCAGCGCCTCGAACAGCTCGTCGAGGGTGCCCATGCCGCCGGGCAGCACGACGAATCCCTGCGCGTACTTCACGAACATCGTCTTGCGGACGAAGAAGTAACGGAAGTTGACGCCGATGTCGACGTGCGGGTTCATGCCCTGTTCGAAGGGCAGCTCGATGCCCAGGCCGACGGAGACGCCCTTGGCCTCCCTGGCGCCCCGGTTGGCGGCCTCCATCACGCCGGGCCCGCCGCCGGTGATCACCGCGAAGCCGGCCTCCACCAGCGCCCGGCCGAGTTCGACGCCCGTCTCGTACTCGGGCGAGCCGACGGGCGTCCGGGCCGAGCCGAAGACGCTGATGGCGCTCGGCAGTTCGGCCAGTGCGCCGAAGCCCTCCACGAACTCCGACTGGATGCGCATGACCCGCCAGGGGTCGGTGTGCACCCAGTCCGTGTCGCCTTCGGCGGTGTCCAGCAGCCGCTGGTCCGTGGTGCCCTTCTGCACCTGCTCGCGTCGGCGCACCACGGGTCCCAGGCGCTGTTCCTCCCACGCCCGCTCTTCCTCGGGGCTGGCCATATCGTGCTCCCTCCGCTGCCGGTCGGTGTCCGGCAAGGGTAGATCGGCGCAGGTGACGGGCAGGGCAATTCCGGATGCCGGGACACCGGTGGGGCACGTGGGGCCGGTGGGTTACGCGGTGAGCCAGGACCGCAGGCGCTCCTCGCAGTGCAGAATCCGCTCGACGGCGACCCGTTCGTCCTTCTTGTGCGCCAGTACGGGGTCGCCGGGCCCGTAATTCACCGCGGGCACGCCCAGGGCGCTGAAGCGCGAGACGTCCGTCCAGCCGAACTTGGGCTTGGCGACGCCGCCGACCGCCTTCATGAAGGCGGCGGCCGCGGGGTGCGACAGGCCCGGCAGCGCGCCCGGCGAGTGGTCGTCGACGATCATCTCGGCGACGCCGCAGTCCGCGAAGACCTCACGGACGTGGTCGAGCGCTTCCTGCTCGCTGCGGTCGGGCGCGTAGCGGAAGTTCACGGCGACGGTGCAGGCGTCGGGGATGACGTTGCCCGCCACGCCGCCCTCGATCCGTACGGCGTTCAGGCCCTCGCGGTATTCGAGACCGTCGATGACGGCCCGGCGCGGCTCGTAGGACGCCAGGCGGGCGAGGATCGGCGCCGCCGCGTGGACGGCGTTGCTGCCCATCCAGCTACGCGCCGAGTGGGCCCGCTCGCCCTCGGTGCGCAGCAGCACCCGCAGCGTGCCCTGGCAGCCGCCCTCGACCTCGGTGTTCGAGGACTCCAGCAGGACGGCGAAGTCGCCCTCCAGCCAGTCCGGGTGCTCCGCGGCCAGCCGCCCGAGTCCGTTGAACTCGGCGGCGATCTCCTCCATGTCGTAGAAGATGAAGGTCAGGTCGCGGTTGGGCGCGGGGACGGTGGCGGCGATGCGCAACTGCACGGCGACGCCGGACTTCATGTCGGTGGTGCCGCAGCCCCACAGGACGCCGTTCTCGTCGAGCCGGGACGGCACGTTGTCCGCGATCGGCACGGTGTCCAGGTGGCCGGCCAGCACGACCCGCTCGGCGTGGCCCTGGTGCGTGCGCGCGACGATGCAGTTGCCGTCGCGCTCCACCGTCAGGTGGGGGAGCGCACGCAGCGCGTTCTCGACGGCGTCCGCGATGGCCTTCTCGTCCCGGCTGACGGAGGGGATGTCGACGAGCTGAGCGGTGAGCTCGGCCGCGTCGCGGGAGAGGTCCAGTGCGGGGGTCTGCGTAGCGGTCTCCATGCGTCCGACCCTACCGGCGCCCCTCCAGTACCGTTGGCTGCGTGCCTCCCCAGTCCTCCGCCCCCTCCCGCGGCACCCGCGGCAAGCGCCTCCTGCGGGCCGGCGCGGCCTTCGCCGTGCTCGTCGGACTGGGCGTGTATCTCGTCGTGCAGTACGTGACCGGCGGCCCGGGTGCGCCGCGCTGCTCGGTGCGGGCCGCGGACGGCGGGCAGCCGTACGAGATCTCGCCGGAGCAGGCCGCGAACGCCGCGACCATCTCGGCCGTCGGCTCCGCGCGCGGGCTGCCGCAGCGGGCCGTGACGATCGCGCTGGCGACCGCCATGCAGGAGTCGGGGCTGCGCAACATCGGCTTCGGTGACCGCGATTCGGTCGGCCTGTTCCAGCAGCGCCCGTCCCAGGACTGGGGCACGGTCGAGCAGATCATGGACCCGGTCTACTCGGCCGGGGAGTTCTACACGCACCTGGTCAAGGTGCCGGGCTACTCGCGGCTGCCGCTGACGGTGGCCGCGCAGAAGGTGCAGCGCAGCGGCTTCCCGCAGGCGTACGCCAAGCACGAGCCGGACGCCGCGCTGCTGACCGGCGCCCTGACCGGGCGCGACGGCGCGGCGATGACATGTTCGGTGAACCGTCCGGCGGACCGGAAGCGGCCGGGCGGTACGGACGAGGTGCGCAAGAAGCTGGTGCGCGAGTTCGGGCCCGACGTCCTGCCGCACACGGACGGGACGGCTCCCGGCGGCGCGGACGGCGGCAAGGACGGCGGCCGGGTGCTGACGGTGCCCGCGCGGCCGGCCTCCCACGGTGACGCCGCGGATTCCGGGGTCTCCGGGGCCGCGGCGGGCGCGGGGCAGGCCGGCGGCGCGCCGGCGGCCGGTCCGGGGACGGAGCGCCGCGGCTGGGAGCTGGCCACCTGGGCGATGGCCCACTCCGGGGCATTGGGCATCGAGCAGATTTCCTACGCCGGGAAGATGTGGTCGGCGGCCGATTCCGGGAAGGGCTGGCAGAAGGCGACCGGCGCGGCGGCGCGGGCTTCCGGTACGGACGTACGGATCGTCACCGCGAAGTGAGCCCGGAGGCGGCTGCCGGAGCGGGTGGCACCGGGGAGCGGCCGCCGGAACGGCCGTGCGCCGGGCGGTGGCGCCGGCCCCGGTGACACGGTCGTCGTCGGCCCCGGTGACGCTGCCGTGCGGCCGGGGCGCCGGGCGGCCGTACCGGCCTCTGGGGACGCGCTCGCGCGACCGCCGCCGGAGCCCCCGCGCGGCGCCGCTCCTCACCCGTACGGCCGTCACGCCGTCAGCCTCGTGCGCACCGCGCAGCCGTCCGGCCGGTCCCTCGGCCGAGTTAACGTCGTCAACCCCGGGCAGCGGCGCCGCCTCACCGTCGCCGGGGTCACTCGAACGGCGTGGGTCCCGCCCGGAGACTGAGGCGTGACGTTTCAGCACCATACTGCGCACGGCGCAGTTTGCCCGGTTTCCTCCGGAGCAGATTATGTGACCCCCCACTGATTCTTTACCGGCCGTGCCGCAACCTTCCCGGGCCTGACGCGGTAGTCACGTCGTGCGTCCGGCAGCCACCGCGCCCCGCCGGCGGACACGGCACGTCTGTCAGAAGAACCAGTCCCTCTCCGTAAAAGGAGCACCATGTCCCTCCCCCTCTCGCGTCGGATCGCCCGAGCCGCGCTGCTGGTCGCAGCCGGCGCAGCCCCCGTGGTCGGTGCGGGCTCCGCGAGCGCCGTGGAACTGCCGAACTCCTCCGACCTGGGCGGACTGAGCGCAGTGGACACCGCGAGCCTCGCCGACACCGCCGACGGCGCGGTCCAGGGTGCCGGCGACCTCGCCGGCGAAACCGGCGCGAACGCCACCGAAGCCGGCAGCAAGGTTGTCCGCAAGGCCGTCCCGGCCCTGAGCAAGACCGCCGGCAAGACCGCGGGCAAGACGCTCGGGGAGACCGCGCCGGCCGCGAAGCAGGCCGCCGGCAACGCCGCCAGCGACACCGCGGACAGCGCGGGGGACATCCTCACCGACACCCTCCACACCGCCACCGAGGACGGCCTGCCGACCGACGGCCTGACCGACGCGCTGCCGGGCGACGGGCTGTCCACCGACGGGCTGACCGACTCGCTGTCCACCGACGGACTGGCCCAGGCGGTCGGCGACAGCGGCCTGGCCTCGGACCTGCTGCCGACGAACGGGCTGCCCATCAGCTGACGGAGTGCCGCACAGCGAAGCCCGGAGCGGACGCCTGAGGTACGGCGTCCGCTCCGGGCTCGTCGCGTCTGCGGCCGCCGCGCCGGGCGTGCGGGTCGGGCCACTGCCCCGGCGTGCGGCTGGGGGCTACTGCGCCAGGCGCCGTACGGCCTCGTCCACCCGCTCGTCGGTGGCGGTGAAGGCGACCCGTACGAAGCGCTCCCCCGCACTCCCGTAGAAGTCGCCCGGCGCGACCAGGATGCCGCGCTTGGCGAGGTCGCCGACGGTGTCCCAGCACGACTCGTCACGCGTCGCCCACAGGTAGAGCGACGCCTCGCTGTGCTCGACGCGGAAGCCGGCGGCCTCCAGAGCCTCGCGCAGGGCCGTACGGCGGCGCGCGTAGCGCTCGCGCTGCTCGCCGACGTGCTCGGTGTCGCCGAGCGCCGCGACGGTCGCGGCCTGCACCGGCGCGGGGATCATCATGCCGCCGTGCTTGCGGATCAGCAGCAGCTCGCCGAGGACGGCGGCGTCGCCCACGAGGAACGCGGCGCGGTAGCCGGCCAGGTTGGACCGCTTGGACAGCGAGTGGACGGCCACGATGCCGTCGTACGAGCCGCCGCACACGTCCGGGTGCAGGACGGAGACCGGGTCGGCCTCCCAGCCCAGTTCGATGTAGCACTCGTCGCTGAAGAGCAGGACGCCGTGCTCGCGCGCCCAGGCGACCGTACGGCGCAGCTCGTCGGCGCTCAGCACGCGGCCCGTCGGGTTGGACGGCGAGTTCAGCCACAGCAGCTCGAGGCCGGTGGGGTCCAGCTCCCAGGGGTCGTCGTAGACGACCGGTTCGGCGCCCGCCAGGCGCGCGCCGACCTCGTAGGTCGGGTAGGCCAGGCGCGGGTACGCGACGCGGTCGCCGGCGCCCAGGCCGAGCTGGGTCGGCAGCCAGGCGACCAGTTCCTTGGAGCCGACGACCGGCAGCACGTTGGTGTGGTCCAGGCCGGTGGCGCCCAGGCGCTCCCCGGCCCAGCCGGTGATCGCGTCACGCAGGGCGGCGGTGCCCCACACCGTGGGGTAGCCGGGGCTGTCGGCGGCGTCCGTGAGGGCTGTGCGCACGAGCGCGGGCACGGGGTCGACCGGAGTGCCGACGGACAGGTCCACGATGCCGTCGGCATACGCGGCCGCCGTGGTCTTGTACGGCTCCAGCCGGTCCCAGGGGAAGACCGGAAGACGGGACGAAACGGTGCCCACGTTGCTCTCTTTCCTCACGTTCCTCTGGCCGCACAGGTCGGGAAACGCCTCGGCCCCGTGCGGCGTCGGCTGCCCGATCTCAGGTGACGGGGAGGCCGGCCGTACGGGACCGGGGCGGCGCCATGCGGCCGCTCAGCCGTTCTGCGGCGGCAGCGCTGCGATGAAGGGGTGGTCGCGCTCGATCAGGCCCAGCTTGCTGGCACCACCGGGCGAACCGAGCTCGTCGAAGAACTCGACGTTCGCCTTGTAGTAGTCCTTCCACTCCTCCGGGGTGTCGTCCTCGTAGAAGATCGCCTCGACCGGGCAGACCGGCTCGCAGGCGCCGCAGTCGACGCATTCGTCCGGGTGGATGTACAAGGACCGGGAGCCCTCGTAGATGCAGTCGACGGGGCACTCCTCGATGCATGCCTTGTCCTTGACGTCGACACAAGGCTGCGCGATGACGTAGGTCACGCTGTCGTTCCTCCTCGGTAGGGCTGGCGGACCGATTGGCAGTTCCGCCGCGGGGCGCGCGGGAGCGCGGCGTCGTCGATGCCCGCACCTAGTATCTCCGTTCCCGGGCACGAGACGAACAAGAGGGGCGGGTAGAGCCGTGGAATTCACTACCGGCGGACGGCTGGAGGTCCACATCACCCGTGCTGACGTGGGCAAAAGGGTATCTGTCCGGCGCTTGAGCGGGGCCGGGGAGGGGGCCGCCAGGTTCACCGACACGGTCGGTGTTCTCACATCCTGGGACGGCGGTGTGCTGAGCATCACACGACGGAACGGAGAGACCGTCCGGATCCCCGAGACCACTCTGGTCGCCGGGAAGACGGTTCCGGCGGCGCCGGCCCGCCGCCGCTCCCCCGCGACGAGCACACCGGAACTGGACCGGGTGGCCGCCCGCGGCTGGCCGCCGGTGGAGAGCGCGTGGCTGGGCGAGTGGCAGTTGCGGGCCAGTGCCGGGTTCACCCGGCGGGCCAACTCGGTGGCGGCGTCGGGCGACCCGGGGCTGCCGCTGGACGCCGCGCTGGACCGGGTCCGCACCTGGTACGCGGAACGCTCACTGCCCGCGTACATACAGGTCAGTACGGGCGCCCAGGGCGCCGGGGAAGACCTGGCGGCCGCGCTGGACCGGCGCGGCTGGACGCGCGAGGTGACGGCGGAGCTGCGTACCGCCGCGCTGGCCCCCGTCGGCGACCTGGACGCGGACGTGTCCCGGGTGGCGCTCACCCGGGAGGCCGGACCGGCCTGGCTGCGCCGCTACCGGCGGTCCGGGGTGCCGGGGCCCGAGGTGCTCAAGGTGCTGCGGGGCGGCCCGTCCGTGTGGTTCGCGGGCGTTCCGGACGACGCGGGCGGCCTGGCCGCGATCGGACGGTGCGTGGTGGACGGGCGCTGGGCCGGGTTCGCGGCGGTCGAGGTCGGCCCGGAGCACCGGCGGCGCGGCCTGGCCTCGGCCGTGATGGCGGCGCTCGCCCGCAAAGCCCTGGACGAGGGCGCCTCGGCCGCGTACCTCCAGGTGGAGACGGACAACGACCGTGCCCGCGCGCTGTACGACGGGCTGGGCTTCGTCACCCACCACCACTACCACCACTGGCGCGCCTCCCAGGGAGGCCCGAGCTGAACGGGTACGAACCTCGTATGCACCCGGACCCGGACGGGGACGACACGTCCGCAGAGCGGCGCCGGCAGTTCGCCGAGGCCGCGCGCGACGAACGGCCGGACCTCGCCCGGCTGTGCCTGCTGATCGCGGCGGAGGCGGATCCCGCGCTGGACGAGGCGGCCCTGGACGCGGCGCAGATCGAACTGGACGCGCTGGCCGGGTGCCTGCCGTACGCCCCCACCGGCGGCCCGCGCCCCTGGGCCCGCAACGTCGCCGAACTGCTCGGCGCGCGCCTCGGGTTCCGCGGCACGCCCACCGACTACCGGCGGCTGGAGTCGTCGCTGCTGCACGAGGTGCTGCGGCGTCGGCGGGGTCTGCCGATCCTGCTGTCGGTGGTGTGGATCGAGGTCGCGCGCCGGGCGGGCGCTCCGGTGTACGGGGTGGCGCTGCCGGGCCACTTCGTCGTCGGTTTCGGCGACCCGCACGGCACGCACGTCCTCGCCGACCCCTTCGACGGCGGGCGGCTGCTGACCGACGAGGACGCGGGGGTGCTGGTCGCGGGCGCGACCGGCGCGCCGCTGACCGAGCAGATGCTCGCTCCGGCCGGCCCGCTGGAGATCGTGCTGCGCGTCCTGAACAACATCCGGGCGTGGGCGGCGGCCCGGCCGGAGCGCAGTGACGTGCAGCTGTGGGCGGTCGAGCTGTCCCTGCTGCTGCCCAGCCACCCGGCGCGGCTGCGTCACGACCACGCGCAACTGCTCGTGCAGCGCGGAGATTTCCTGGGCGGCGCGGCCGGGCTGGAGGAGTACGCGAAGGTGGTGGAGGAGATCGACCCGGCCACCGCCGCTGCGGTACGGCGTCAGGCGGCCGCGGCCCGCGCCATGCTCAACTGATCCGCCGTGGCCTGCCCTGTCCGCTCTGTCTGCCCTGTCCGCTCGGCGGCGGGCTGCTGTCCGGCGGTGTGCGGGCCGCGGCGCACGATCAGTACGGTCGCGTCGTCCTTCAGCTCACCGCCGGTGAACCGCTCCAGGTCGGCGCGGAGCGTGCGCGCCAGCTCGTCCGGCTCCAGGTGCGTCCAGCGGGCCAGCCGGTCGGCCAGCGGGTAGAACGCGCCGTCCGCGCCGCGGGCCTCGGTCACGCCGTCGGTGCACAGCACGATCCAGTCGTCCGCCACCGGTTCGACGGCCACGCTCTGCCGCGGCTCGTCGGTGAGCCGGCCGAGCCCCAGGGGCAGACCGCCTTCGCCGTCGTTGCGTTCGGTGACCTGGCCGTCCCGTACGAGGTAGTACGGGATGTGGCCGCAGGACAGCACCTTCGTACCGTCCTCGCCGCGTACTTCCAGCAGCAGGGCGGTGACGAACCGCTCCTGGCCGCCGCGCTCGGCGGAACGGGCGTTGTAGCGGGCCAGTGCCTGCTCCATCCGCTCGGCGACGGCTTCGAGGCTGTCCGTGTGGTACGCCGCCTCCCGGAAGGAGGCCAGCACCTCGTGCCCGGCGCCGATCGCGGGCATCCCCTTGCCCTGGACGTCGCCGATCATCAGCCGCAGTCCGTGCGGCGTCTCCACGGCTTCGTAGATGTCCCCGCCGACCCGGGCCCCTTCCTGGGCGGAGACATAGAACCCGTACGCCTCCAGCGGTCCGGCGGTCAGCGGCAGTTCGCGCAGCATCTCCCGCTGCACGGCGTCGGCGACCATGCTCGTACGGGCGTACAGCGCCTCCCGCTCCAGCCGGGTACGGCACAGCACCAGCGCGAACACCGCGACCAGCAGCGCCCCGAAGACCCCGACGACCTTGCTGGCCACCGACCAGTCCGGCACCAGCCGCACCTGGATGAACACCTGGCACAGCACGTACACGGCGGCCACCGCGGCCGTCCACCGGTAGCCGCAGCGCAGTGCGGCGATCAGCGGCGCGATGCCCATGAACAGGGCGAAGTGCAGTTGCGGGCCGGTCCCCGCGTCCGCCAGCGTGATGGCCAGGGTCGCGACGATCAGCGGCACCGCCACACCGCGGTCACGCGCCGGGGATCGCTGGAAAGTCGTCACACATTCCAGCGTGCTGGCGCCGTTCCGCCTCGCACAGGGTCGAAAGTCCTGGTGAGGCGGTTGCGGGGGTGAGACTGCTTACAGCGCGGACCGGCACCGGGCGGGGTTACAGCCAGCCCTTGGCGCCTGCCGTGCGGACGGCTTCGGCGCGGTTGCGGGCGCCCGTCTTCTGGATGGCGGTGGACAGGTAGTTGCGCACCGTGCCGTGCGAGAGGTGCAGGGCGGCGGCGATCTCCGCGTTGGTGGAGCCGTCCGCCGCCGCGCGCAGCACGTCGCACTCCCGGTCGGTGAGGGGGCTCGCCCCCTCGGACAGCGCGGCGGCGGCGAGCGCGGGGTCGATGACCTGGTCACCGCGGAGCACCCGCCGTACGGCGTCCGCCAGCTGCGCGGCCGGGGCGTCCTTGACCAGGAACGCGTCGGCGCCGGACTCCATGGCGCGGCGGAGGTAGCCGGGCCGTCCGAAGGTGGTGAGGATGACGACCTTCAGCGCCGGGAACTCGGCGCGCAGCAGCGCGGCGGCGTCCAGGCCGCTGAGGCCGGGCATCTCGATGTCGAGCAGCGCCACGTCCACGGACTGTTCCCGCACCGCGCCGATCACCTCGTCACCCCGCGCGGCCTGGGCCACGACCTCCATGTCGGGTTCCAGCCCCAGCAGCGCGGCCAGCGCTTCCCGGACCATGGACTGGTCCTCGGCGAGGAGGAGGCGCACTTTCTTCACGGGCTGCTCGCCGTGCGGGTCAGTCATGCGGCCACCCTAGCCAGGCCAGGGAAGGCGCAGGTCGGCGGGCGACGGCAGCGCGGGCGGCCGGTGCGGGCGGGGCGCAGGGCTCACATGTAGAAGCGCTTGTGCTGCGACGTCGGCTCGAAGGTCTGGCGGCAGCCGGAGCACCACCAGTGCCAGGTCTCCGGTGCCCGGCCCGAGTCGCTGGTGTCCTTCCACAGGCGGCGCCGGTCGCGGCAGGCCGGACAGCCGGGCGGGGCGAGGGGGCCGACGACGGCCCGCGGGTCGATGGGTGGCATGGCGCCAGCCTGCACAACCCGGAGGGCCGCTGCGCCGGTTCCCGCGCCGGGCCACTCCAACGGGCGGAGCGGGAGCGCGCGCCCGCGCGCCGGAGCCACCGGGGCGCACGGCCCTACGCCTCACGCCCCGACGGGCTCTGCTCCGCGGGCCGGGCGACGGCGCCGGGCACCGGCGGGCCGCCGAGCGGCACGTACGCGCGCAGGGCGAAGCCGCGGCCGCCCGGCGCCGCACCCGTCTCCAGGCGGCCGTCGGTCAGCGCCAGACGTTCCCGCAGCCCGCTCAGGCCGTTCCCGTCGTGGCTCCCGCCGCGCGGCGGTCCGGTGCCGTCGTCCACGACGGACAGGCACAGGTACCGCCGTTCGTCGGCCTCCCACTCCTCGGTGAGCAGCACCTCGCAGCGGCCCGCACCACTGTGCCGTACGACGTTGGTGACGGCTTCCCGCAGCGCCCAGGCCAGCGCGCCCTCCCCGTCCTCCGCGAGGCCCCGGTGCTCCTGTTCCACCGCCGGGTCGATGTCCGCCGTGATCGCCGCGGTGCGCAGCGCGGCGCGTGCCCCGGCCAGTTCGACGGTCAGGCGGGGGCGCCGGTAGCCGGTGACGGCCTCGCGTACGTCCACCAGTGCCTGGCGGCTGACCCGTTCGATGTCGGCGACCTGCTGGGCCGCGCCGGCCGGCTCGCCGGGCAGCATCCGGCCGGCCAGTTCGCTCTTGAGCGTGATCAGGGAGAGCGAGTGGCCGAGGAGGTCGTGCAGGTCGCGGGCGAGCCGCAGCCGCTCCTCGTTGGCGGCCAGCCGCGCGACCTCCTCCCGCGCCTCGCGCAGTTCTTTCGTCGTACGGATCAGATACTGCACGCCGACCATCGCGAAGCCGCTGAGCAGGCAGGGCAGGGCGTACGCGAAGAGGTAGGCGTGGATGTCCTCGTAGCGCAGGCCGACCAGTACGAGAGTGGCGGTCAGCGCGGGAATGGCCCATCGCGAGACGCCGAAGGGCTGGGTGACGGCCACCGCGACGCCCACGAAGGTGAAGAGCACCAGCCAGTTCGGCCCGAGGACCGAGGACAGCAGGACGGCGAGCGCGGCGATGACGGCCACGGCGGACCGGACCAGCGGGTTCTTCACGGGCCGGTGGGCCATGTGGCGGAAGAGCACGACGAAGTAGACGGCGACGAACGTCAGGAGACCGGCGCAGCCCAGCAGCTCGTGCGCCGGGGACATCCCGCCGTCGGCCAGGTCCCCGATCGGCCCCGCCAGGTACAGGAACCAGATGACGACCCAGGCGCTCTTCACCAGCGCCTGCCGACGGGTGCGGGGTGCCGATCCGATCAGCACCGGGTTGGGCTCGGTCTCCGCCGTCCTCATGCCGTACGCGTGTCCTTCCGGTAGAGCCAGCCCGCGCCGCCCGCGAAGACGAGCAGGTAGCCGACGAGGATGGCCAGGTCCTTGGCGTCCGGGGCGTGGCCGCCCTCGATGGCCGTGCCGAGCGCGGCGTACGCGTGGGTCGGCAGCCACTCGGCGATGTTCTGCACCCATTCCGGCAGGATCGTCAGCGGCATCCACAGCCCGCCGAGGAACGCCAGCACGAAGTAGATCATCATCGCGATCGGGCGGACCGCGTCGCCGCTGGCCAGGTAGCCGATGGCGACGCCGAGCGCGGCGAAGACGAAGCTGCCGAGCCAGGTGGCGACGAGGATGGCGATCCACTGCCAGGCTTCCAGGCGGACGCCCTTGACCGTCGCGGCGACGAGCATGACGAGCACGATGGACGGCAAGCTGACCGTCGCGGAGGCGCCCATCTTCGCGGCGACGTAGCCCCGTCCGGGCAGCGCGGTCAGCCGTAGCTGCCGTACCCAGCCCTTCTCGCGCTCCTTGGCGATCGCCTCGCTGTTGCCGATCAGGACGGCGGTCATCGCGCCGAACGCCGCCATGGCGACCATGAAGTACAGCGGCATGTCCAGGGTCATGCCCGGGATCGGTTTGCTGCCGGCGCCGCCCGCGATGATCAGGTAGAGCACCGGCGGGTAGATCACCGAGAAGAACATGAACTTCTTGTTCCGCAGGGAGCGGACGATCTCCAGCTTGATCAGGGTGGTCATCGTGCCGCCTCCTCGGCGGTCGCTGCGTCGGTGATGGCGATGAACGCCTGCTCCAGGCCGAGTCCGGCCACTTCCAGGTTGCGCGGGTACAGACCGAGGCCGTACGCGGCGTGCACCGTCGCGTCGGCGTCCCCGGACTGCATGCGCACGGTACGCCCGGACACCTCCAGGGAGGTCAGGTACGGCAGGCGGCGCAGCGCCTCGCGGTCGACCGGCCCGTCCAGGTCGAAGGTGATGCGGCGGGCGCCGGCCCGTGCCTTGATCTCGGCGGCGGTGCCGTCGGCCAGCACCCGGCCGCGGTGCAGCACGATCACGCGGTCCGCGATCTCGTCCGCCTCTTCGAGGTAGTGGGTGGCGAACAGCACCGTACGGCCCTGCCGGGCCTGCGCCCGCATGGTGCCCCAGAACGTCTGCCGGGAGGAGACGTCCATACCGGTGGTCGGCTCGTCCAGCACGATCAGGTCGTTGGCGCCGGCCGTGGCGAGCGCGAAGCGCACCCGCTGCTCCTGGCCGCCGGAGAGCTTGTCGACCATCCGGTCGGCGATCTCGGTGATGCCGGCGGCGTCCATGATCTGCTCGACCGGGTGGCCGCCCGGGTGCAGGTCACTGGCGAGCTTGACCAGCTCACGGACCTTCACGCCGGTCATCAGGCCGCCACTCTGGAGCATGGCCCCGACCTTGCCCTGCTCGATGGCGCGCTGCGGGCTGGTGCCGAAGAGCGACACGGTGCCGGCGTCGGCGGTGCGCAGGCCCAGGAGCAGGTCGAGGGCGGAGGACTTGCCGGCGCCGTTGGGGCCGAGGAGGGCGACGGTCTCGCCCGGGTGCAGCTCCAGGTCCAGGTCGGCCACCGCCCGTACGGCGCCGTAGTTCTTGCTGACTCCCCGGAAGCTGACCACGGGCGCCGGGCCCGCCCGTCGCCCGGCGGCCCGGTCTGTGGTGGTGGCTGTGCTCGTCATGGTTCCAGCCTCACAGTGAGGCGGGGGCCTGCGGCAGTGTCGCCTGTCGCAAGTACGGGATGACAGATGTCATGGGTGGTGTCCCTGGATCCGGCCCGGCGGCCCCGGAAACGGCTCCGGCCGCCCCGGAAACGGCCGTGGCGGGGTCAGCCGGGCACGCTCATGCGCTGTGTGCCGACGACCGACAGCAGCCGCAGTGCCTCCGCCGACGGCGAGCCGGGCGCGGCGGTGTAGAGGAAGACGCGCTGGTCCCGGTCGGCGATGTCCAGGACGTCGCAGTCGACGCTGACGGGGCCGACCAGGGGGTGCTCGAAGGTCTTGCAGAGGGTGGGCCGGGCGGCCACGTCGTGGGCGGCCCAGAGCCGGGCGAACTCCTCGCTGCCGGCCAGCAGCTCCTCGACCAGGCCGGTCACCTCCGGGTCGTCGGGGTAGCGGGCCGCGGTGGCGCGCAGTTGCCGCGCCGCGGTCCGGGCGAACGCGTCCGCGTCGGAGACGCCGTACAACCGTCGGCCGTGCGGGTGCGGCCCCAGGAAGGCGCGCCGGACGAGGTTGCGGTCCCGGCGTGAGAGGGCGGAGAAGTCCTCCATCAGCGCGGCGGCCGGCTCGTTCCAGGCGATGACCTCGTACGTCGCCGAGACGACGAGCGCCGCGGCCTCCGGCAGCCGCCGCAGCAGGTCGACGATGCTCTGCCGTACCTCGCGGGACGGGCCCGGAGGGGGCCCGGGCGGGGCGCCGGCGAGGTGGTGGAGATGGTCGCGCTCGGCATCCGACAGGCGCAGCGCGCGGGCAAGCTGGGCCAGCACCTCACGGGACGGCTGCGGGCCGCGGGCCTGCTCCAGCCGCGTGTAGTACTCGGTCGAGATGAACGCCGACTGCGCCACCTCCTCGCGGCGCAGTCCCGGGGTGCGGCGGCGCGCTCCGGCGGGCAGCCCCACGTCGGCGGGGGTGATGCGCTCGCGCCTGCTGCGCAGGAAGTCGCCCAGTTCTCGTCGTACGCGTCGGTCCACCTCCCCAGTGTGCGCGGACGCCGGGCGGCCCAGCCAGGTACAGCCGGTGCCTGGCTGGGCCGGGCGGCCGGGCACAGGCTCGTCGGCATGAACGACCTGTCGACCACACCGACCACACCGACCCCGCCGATCACGCCGACCTCGCCGACTGCACAGGCCCCGTCCACCGCGCCCGCGGGCCTGCTCAGCGGCAAGGTCGCCTTCATCACCGGAGCCGGCCGCGGCATCGGCGCCGCCGCGGCACGGCTGTTCGCCCGGGAGGGGGCCCAGGTGCTTCTCGCGGCACGCACGGAAGCCCAGCTCAAGGCGGTGGCCGAAGAGATCGGGGCGGTCGGCGGGACCGCGGACCACGTGGTGTGCGACCTGGCCGACGCGGCGAGCGTCCGCGCCGCCGTCGACCGGGCCGTGCAGTTGTACGGACGGCTCGACGTGGCCTTCAACAACGGGGCCACGGGGCAGCCGCCCGGCCCGCTGGACGAGCTGCCGGAAGCCGGATTCGACCTCGTGAGCGCCGTCAACTTCAAGGGGCCGTGGCTGGCGATGACCGCCGAGGTCGCCGCCATCCGCGCCACCGCGGGTCGCGGGGCGATCGTCAACACCTCCAGCGTCGGCAGCCTTGCGGGCAACCCTCAACTGCCGGTCTACGGCGCGGCGAAGCGGGCGGTCAACAGTCTCACCGAGTCGGCGGCCGTCACGTACGGCCCTGAGGGCATCCGCGTCAACGCCGTCGCGCCCGGCACCACGCTCACCGAGATGCTGCACGCGTGGGACGAGCGGTCCCCCGGCACCATCGAGCAGCTCAACGCCCGCACCCCGCTGGGCCGCGCCGCCGACCCGGAAGAGATCGCCCAGGCCGCGGCCTGGCTGCTCAGCGACCGCGCCTCGTACGTGACCGGAACGGTTCTGCGGGTCGACGGCGGTATGTGCGCCTGAGCGACGGGTGCGGGTGCGGGCGCCGGCACGGGCGCCGGCACGGATGTGGGTGTGGGCGCCGGCGCGGCGCGGCGCGTTCAGCCCTTGCGCGCGCCGCAGAACTCGGCTTCCACGACCCCCACGTACGTGGCCGCGTCGCCCGTCCAGTCGCCGTTGATGTTGAACGTCAACTGGTGGCCGCCGTCCCGGGTGCCGACGACCCCGGACACGGAGCCGTTGGCGCGGCCCGTCTTGCCCACCACCGTCACCCCGCAGGAGAGGGTGACGGACTCGATGCCGAGCCCGTAGCGGTAGCCTGCGACCTCCGCGGGCACGGTGGTGAACATCGCGCGGGTCGCCGCGGGGCCGAGCAGTTGCCCCTTGGTCAGGGCCCGGAAGAAGGTGTTCAGGTCACCGGTGGTGGAGATCATGTCGCCTGCCGCACCGAGCCACGACATGTTCTGCTCGGTGGCGTCCACGACCGGCGCGTCGGGTTGCTTCTGCCGCAGCCGCGAGTAGGCGGTGGGGTGCGGCAGCGGCATCCGGGGGTCCAGGCCGGGGAACGAGGTCTCGCGCAGCCGCAGCGGGGCCAGGATGCGCCGCTCCGTCTCATGGGCGTAGGAGCGGCCCGTCGCCTTCTCGATGATCATGCCGACGAGGAGGTAGTTGGTGTTGCTGTACCGGGCCGCCTTGCCCGGAGCGCTGTGCGGGGGCCGTTTCAGGGCGAGAGCCACCAGGTCGGTGGGACGGTAGGTGTCGTAGCGGTGTCCGGGGAACGCGGGACCGGAGGAGCGGCGGGCGAACTCGGCGTCCTCGGAGTAGTTGGCGAGGCCGCTGGTGTGGTTCAGCAACTGGCGCAGCCGGACGGCGCGGCCGTCGTTGCCGTTGCCGCGCACGAGTCCGGGCAGCCACTTCTCGACGCTGTCGTCCAGGTCGAGCACGCCCTCTTCCGCCAGTTGGAGGAGGACGGTGGCGAGGAAGACCTTGGTGATGCTGGCGGCACGGAAGTGGTCGGCGCGGGTCCGTTCGCGGTGCGTGGACGTGTCCGCGTACCCGGCCGAGCCGGACCACCGGCCCCGCCCGTCCCGAATTTCGGCGACGACCCCGGGAAGGCCACCCTTCTCCACCACGTCCCGCAGCGCTTGTCGGATCGCCTGGTGGCGGCCGGTCCCGTGCTGGGGAGTTGCGGCCTCGGCGGCCGGACCGGTGGCGAGGACGGCCGTCACGGCCAGGGCCAGTGCCGTGGCGCGGGTGGCGGCCGGACGGTGGGAACGGTGGGAGGCGCTGCGCGCGGGGGCGGACCCGGCGGTGCGGGTCCGGCGGTCGGTTACGGAGATCATGCCCGGGACGCTATGGCGCGCCGCGGCCGCACAGTACCGACGAAAGTAAGGTCCGCGCTCTTGCCTTTGGGGATTGCAACGGGCGGGTTCCGACCGCCACGGCACAGCAGCGCCACGACGCCCTGATAGCCGCAAGGAGGCCCGGCCCGGCGGGTGGGGCGACGTCGAGACGGTTCCGTACGACGGTACGGGGGTGAAGCGACGGTGCGGGGGTGAAGCGCCGTGACGGGAGCGGAGCGACGATACGGGGGCGGAGCGTCACGTCGGGGGTGGGACGACGTAACTGGCCCGACTCGACGCACCGGAGGTGGAGCGTCGTACCGGGCCCGACTCGACGCTCCGGGCCCGGCTCGACGCTCCGGGCCCGACTCGTCGCACCGGGACCGGCTCGACGCTCCGAGGGCGGAGCGACGCAACAGGTCCGATTCGACGTAACGGGACCGTATCGACGCAACGGGCTCGGCACGACGTACCGGCACCGGATCGACGTACCGAGGGCGGAGCGACGCAACAGGCCCGACCCGACGTACCGGCACCGACCCGACGTACCGGCACCGACTCGACGTAATGGGCCCGTCCCGACGCACCGACACCGACTCGACGCTCCGGGGCGGAGCGGCGCACCGGGCCCGGCTCGACTCAGCCGGGCCCGGTGTGACGGTGGGTCAGCTCGTCGTGGCTCCCTCGACCTTGGCGACACGCTTCTGCGGCGCGGGCGGTGCCGGCTTCCTGAGAGCCTGCGTCATCGCCGCGGCGGCGTGCTGCGGGGTCATCTTGACCTTGCCGGCGCCACCGTCGATCGACACGTTGTCGAAGGCGTGGCCGTACTTCTCCTCCAGCTTGGCCAGGTCTATGACCGGCTGGAGCTTGCCGTCGGGAGCGGCGGTGAAGGTGAGCAGTTCGCCGATGGAGCGCTGACTGAACGGCACCTCGACGCCGCCCGCCGACAGGTACACCCACCCGGAGACGGCCGGTTCGGCCATCTCCCGCAGGGCCCGGTCGACCTCCGCCTTGCCCGCCTTCGGCTGCTGCTCGACGGCGGCCAGCACCACCGGGGTGTTCTTGCCGGTGGCGGCCCGGTCCAGGTACGCCTTTTCGATCTTGCTCTTGGACGCCTTGACGTCGACGGCCTTGTAGGGCGTGCCGTAGTGCGGGACGGCCTTGCCGTTCTCGAAGGTGATGCTGCCGTCCTTGGCGGCGCCCGCCGGGCCGGCCACCGCCTTGAGCGCGACGTCCAGCTTCTCGTCGTCGGTGATCATCGCGGGCTCGGCGGTGCGTGTGCCGCCGAACAGCGAGCTGATGACGGAGACCGGGTTGTAGTCGCGGCCGGAGGCGTCCCGGACCGTGGCCTGGGTGTCGATGTTCAGCCCGGCCTTGGCCGGCACGAGCGTCTGCTCCTTGCCGTCCACGGTCAGCTTCAGCGGCTCGTTGCGGGTCTTCTGGACGGCCGCGTCGAGCTTCTTGACGGCCTCTTCCTTCGTGGCGCCGCCGATGTCCACGCCCAGCGCGGTGGTGCCGTTGGGCACGTCCGCGTGGTCGAGCAGCAGCCCCGCGCCGTACGCGACACCGGCCAGCACGACGACCGCGACGCCCAGCAGGACGACCTTGTTGCGGCCCTTCTTCTTCGGGTTTATCGGCTCGGGGATCTTGGCGCGCGGCGGGGCCGGGGTGTCCTGGCCCGCGCCCGGTCCGGGCGGGAAGGGCGCCGGAGCGGCGTCGGCGGGGACCGTCGGGATGCCGCCGACCAGGGTGTCGCTGGAGATCTGGTCGCCGCCGGGACGGCCGGCGCCGGTGGGCGCGCCGCCGGGGAAGTCGCCGGCGTTGCCGGCGTTGCCGCCCTTGCGACCCTTGCCGCCGGACGTACCGCCGTGGACGCCCGTCCCCTGGCCCCCGGCCGGTACCCCGCCCGTGACGCCGGTCCCGCTGCCGGGTCCGCCCGGCGGGGCGGGGGGCTGCGGGGTGAGCACCGCGGTGTCGTCGGTCATACCGGGACCACCGTCCGCACCCGGCGTGCCCGGAGCGCCCGGGGTACCCGGCGTGTGGAACCCGGTGGGCAGGTCGAAGGCCGAGTCACCCGTGGCCGGACCGGTCGTCGGGCCACTCGGACCACCGGGGCCACTCGGACCGGTCAGACCGCCGCGGTCGGCCCCCTGGCCGAAGCCCCCGCCGACGCCGGTGCCGACACCACTGCCAGCGCCAAGACCGGTGCCGGTGCCGCCGAGCGTGTCGAACGGATTCGCCCCGCTCTGCGCAGGCCCGTCGAACGGGCTGGACGGCGAGTCGAACGGCGACGGGGCCTCGTCGAACGGCGAGCCGCTGCCCGACGCGGGCGCGTCGGAGAAGTACGGCAGGTCCGGGCGCTGCTGCGCGTCGTCGGCGCGGTCCTGCGGCGCGGCGGGAGCCTGCGGGCCCGGCGCGGGCGACGAGGCG
Organism: Streptomyces sp. NPDC026394; assembly: GCF_055567735.1. NCBI lineage: Bacteria > Bacillati > Actinomycetota > Actinomycetes > Kitasatosporales > Streptomycetaceae > Streptomyces > Streptomyces sp. NPDC026394. Next base: position 178,156 of record NZ_JBVHPX010000001.1, on the reverse strand, counting down.
GGCGCCGGGGTACCGGTGGAGGCCGCCGTCGGCTTGCGGGGCGAGAACCAGTCGCTGGTCTTCTCGGCCGGAGCGCTCTTGGCGCCGTCGGCCCCCGGCGCGTCCGGCCTGCGGGTGCTGCCCGTGCGCTCGGACCCGCCGGCCCCTCCGTCGGACGCCCTCTGGCCGAGCGCTCCGGACGTACCGGACGTACCGGAGGTGCTGGACAAGGGGGACGGGCCGGTACCGGCCGATCCGCCCGCCCCCGGCTCCTCACCGACGGGCTTGCGCACGACGACCGGCGGGATGGGGCGGGACCCCGGAATATTGATCTTGATCCGCGTGGTCAGCGTGGTCTCGGTCTTCGGCTCCTCCGGCTTGGCCGCGGCGTCGGCCGCCACCGCGTCGTCCGCCTCGGACCGAGGCGTTCCGTACGGCGGTGTCCCCGACGGGTACGCGGCACCGCCGCGCCCCGGGGCGCCGGAGGACGAACTGTCAGATTCACGACTCAAAGCAGGTTCTCCCGGTTGGCTCCGCCGCTCGTCAGTACGGTGCTTGGGCGGCTCGGCGGCGCGCACCACCATACTGGCCGCTGTCGGCGGTCACCCCGGGAGCAGGACAACGCCCCGCTCCCGGACCGCCGTGCGGTCCTGAAAATGATCACTGGGGCCGGTACTTACTTGCCAAGTCGGGCCGCTTGCGCACCGTTGGCCCGCATCTGCGATCCGGTGGCACAGATCACAGCGAGCACGATGCCGCCGACGAGGAAGACGTACGTGCCCAGGCCGGCGCCGAAGAGGAAGTCCCCTTCGGGGCGGGCGTCGCTGAGCAGGATCACGGCCAGCAGCCAACCCGCGCCCGACGCCAGCACACCACCCGTACGGCCGAGCGCCACCTGCCCCCCGTAGAAGAGGCCGCCGGCCGCCGCCAGCGCCAGCAGCAGCCCACCGGGGAACCACGCCGCCTGGACGAGCCCGCCCGCGGCCGCCACGACCGCGCCGAGGACGAACAGCAGGACGTACGCGGCCACCCGGCCAAGGCTCAGCGGCGCGGCGAGCCCGGTTCCGGCCGCCGCGCCCCGCGCGCTTCCCGCGCCCGCGCCCGCCCCGGCACCGGACCCGGCACCCGTACCGGCGCCGCCACCGGCACCGCCCTTGGCCGCCGCGCCCTTGCCACCCTTGGGGACCGCCGACGCGCCCGCCTTCGGCCCCTTGCCGCCCGACGTGGCCCTGGTGCGCTTCTTCCCGCCGCTCATACCGCCTGCTCCTTCTCGTCCTCGGCGCGCTCCCCGTTCCCCGTGCCGTCCGCCACACCCGCGAAGAGATCGTCCTCGCGCTCCCCTGCCGCGGCGCCGGATCTGCCCCGTACGAGCTGGTAGTACTCGGTTTCGAGCAGGGGTTGCCCCAGGCCGTTGGAGAGCGCGAAGAAGGGGCCCTCGACGGCGATCTGCGTGGCGTGCGCCCGCATCGCCGCCGCCTTCGCGGCCCCGTACCGCTCACCTCCGGAGACCGCGGCGGTCACCACGGTCTCGTCCACGATCCCCGGCACGTCCTCCGCCGCGCCGACGCCGGGGAAGGACGGGCCCGCCGCGCGCAGCCGCGCGAAGCCCTCCTCGACCACCGGGCGCGGATTACGGTTCCAGTAGATCTTGCCGATCCGGTGCGGCGCCCCCAGCTCGGGGCGGAAGTCCGGGTCGGCGGCGAGGTCCGCGGCGCGCATGGCGACGCGGTGCGCCTGGATGTGGTCCGGGTGACCGTATCCGCCGTTGTCGTCGTAGGTGACCAGCACCTGCGGCCGTACCTCGCGGACGACGGCGACCAGGTGACCGGCGGCCTCGTCCAGGTCGGCCCGCCAGAAGGCGCCCGGCCGGTCGTTCTGCGGGGCGCCCATCATCCCGGAGTCGCGGTAGCGGCCGGCGCCGCCCAGGAAGCGGTGGTCGGTGACGCCGAGCGCCTCCATGGCGGCGGCCAGCTCGTCGACGCGGTACGGGCCCAGGGCGTCGTCCCGGTCCGGCGCGAGGTGGGCCAGGTCCGGCGGGATGACCTCGCCCTCTTCGCCGCGGGTGCAGGTCACGAGCGTGACCAGGGCTCCTTCGCCCGCGTACTTGGCCATCGTGGCGCCATTGTTGATGGACTCGTCGTCGGGATGCGCGTGCACGAGCAGCAGCCGGCGGGCGGGAAGGTCGGTCATGGAGACAGCGTACGAGCCGGGCGGCCGGGACCCCGCATCCCGATCCGGCCCGCCCGGCCCACCCCCGGTCCGAGGCCGGAGCCGCCGCTTCCGCGCACGGGCTCCGGCGCCCGCGCGGCACCGCGCGGGCAGGGGCCTAGAACTTGATGCCGCCGAGCATCCCGGCGACGTTCGTCGTCAATTGCTTGATGGTCGGGCCGATCGAGGAACTGGCCAGATAGAAGCCGAGCAGCATGCACACCAGCGCATGTCCCGTCTTCAGCCCGGACTTCTTGACGAGCAGGAAGACGATGATCGCCAGCAGCACCACCGCCGAAATCGTCAGTGCCACGGCGGCTCACCTCCAAGTACGCACGGTCCGGACAGCGTTGGGACGACGCGGGGCCGACGGGTGACGGCCCCGCGGGCACGGGGATGTCACGCTCCACTCCCATACCCACTCCGCGGAGGGGATCATAACTTTCCACGCTCGCGCATATGTCGGTGCACGGGAGCAGAACGGGGGCGCACGCGATCATCGCGGAAGCGGGCACGGCCGGGGCGCGGCGTCGTAGGCTCCTCCGCATGACCGGACAGCTCTCTTTTCCTCGGCAACACGCCCGTACCCAGCGCTTCTCCCTGGGCGCGCCGCGCGGCTTCGCGGTGGCGCCGGACGGCTCACGCGTCACGTTCCTCCGCTCCCGTACGGGCACCGATCGAGCGAATCTGCTGTGGGTACTGGATCTTGACGAGGGACGGGAGTACGCCGCCGCCGACCCGGCGGCGCTGCTCGCCGGCGCGGACGAGGAGCTGTCGCCCGAGGAGCGGGCGCGCCGGGAACGTACGCGCGAAGGATCGTCCGGTGTGGTGGGCTACGCCGTGGACGCCGCGGTGGAACTGGCCGCCTTCACCCTCTCGGGCCGCCTGTTCACCGCCGAACTGCGCGCCGGCACCGCCCGTGAACTTCCCGTTCCGGGCCCGGTGGTGGACCCCCGCCCGTCGCCCGACGGGCGGCACATCGCGTACGTGTCCCAGGGCCGCCTGCGGGTCGTCCCGGCCGACGCCGCGCCCGGCGACGGCGACAGCGTGCCCGGCGGCGACGGCGTGCCCGGCGACCGTTCCCTCGCCGAGCCGGACGGCCCGGACGTCACCTGGGGCCTCGCGGAGTTCCTGGCGGCCGAGGAGATGGGCCGCTACCGCGGCTTCTGGTGGTCACCGGACAGCGACCGGGTGCTGGCCGCACGTGTCGACGACGCGCCCGTACGCCGCTGGTGGATCGCCGACCCGGCGCACCCGGACCGCGAACCGGACCGGGTCGCCTATCCGGCGGCCGGCACCCCCAACGCCTCCGTGGGCCTGGCCCTGCTCGGTCTGGACGGCTCGCGCACGGACGTCACCTGGGACCACGAGCGGTACCCGTACCTGACGCGCGTGCACTGGTCGGCGGCGGGCCCGCCCCTCCTCCTCGTACAGAGCCGTGACCAGCGCGCCCAGCGCTACCTGACGGTCGATCTCAAGACCGGCGCGACCAGCACCGCGCACGCCGACGAGGACCCCCGGTGGGTGGAGCTGACCGCCGGGTCGCCCGCCTGGACGCCGGACGGGCGCCTGGTGCGCGTCGCGGACGAGGGCGGGGCCCGCCGGCTGTTCGTCGGCGACCGGGCCCTGACGGCGGCGCCGCTGCACGTACGGGCCGTGCTGGACATCGGCGAGGACGACGTGCTGTTCACGGCGAGCGGCGAGGAGCTGCACGACATCGGCGTCTACCGCGCCTGGTACCGCGGCAGCGGCGACCAGGGCGGCTGGGAGCGGGTCGGCAAGCGACCGTACCCGTCGGTGTCCTCCGCGGTGCGCGGCGGGGCGGTTACGGTCCTCTCGCACGCCTGTCCGGACCGGCCGGGAGCGCAGACGGAGGTGGTGCGCCTGGAGGCGGACGGCGGCGAGACCTGGCTGGCCGCGGTCGGCTCGTACGCCGAGGTGCCGGTGCTCGCCACCAGCCCGCGCTTCGTCCTGTCCGGCGAGCGGCAGATCCCCTGCGCGGTGCTGCTGCCGACCGGCTACCGGGCGGAGGACGGGCCGCTGCCGGTCCTCATGGACCCGTACGGCGGGCCGCACGGGCAGCGGGTGGTGGCCGCGCACAACGCCTACCTGACGTCGCAGTGGTTCGCCGATCAGGGCTTCGCGGTGGTCGTCGCGGACGGGCGGGGCACCCCGGGCCGCTCCCCCGAGTGGGAGAAGGCCATCCACCGGGACCTGGCGGCGGTGGTCCTCCAGGACCAGGTCGACGCGCTGCACGGGCTCGCCGACCGCTTTCCGCTGGACCTGGACCGGGTCGCGATCCGGGGCTGGTCCTTCGGCGGCTATCTGGCCGGGCTGGCGGCGCTGCGCCGCCCCGACGTCTTCCACGCCGCCGTCGTGGGCGCCCCGGTCACCGACCAGCGGCTGTACGACACCCACTACACGGAGCGGTACCTGGGGCACCCGGACGAGGACCCGGCGCTCTACGCCGAGAACTCCCTGGTCGACGACGACGGCCTGGTGGGCGCCGTGGAGCCGCACCGGCCGATGATGATCGTGCACGGGCTGGCGGACGACAACGTGGTGGTGGCGCACACCCTGCGGCTCTCCTCCGCGTTGCTCGCGGCGGGCCGGCCGCACGAGGTGCTGCCACTGTCGGGCGTCACCCACATGACACCGCAGGAGCAGGTGGCCGAAAATCTCCTGCTGTTGCAAGTCGACTTCCTGAAGCGCTCGCTGGGGACGGACTGAGCCGTCCGGCTCTCCTTCACCAGTTCGGCGGAAGGTCCGAGGGCGGGGGCGGCGGCGCGTACCCCGGCGGCAGCCGCCCGCCCACGGTCCCGCGCGTTGCGGCCGCCCCGGCCGCCGGGCGGGCCAGCGCCAGCAGCACCACAAGACCGGCCAGTACGGTGAACGCGGCGGTGCCGACGTCGAGTTGCGTGCGTGGGGCCAGGGCACGGAAGTGTCCGATCAGTCCCGCGCGCTGCTCGGCGGCCAGCACCGCGGCACCGTGCGCCACCAGGAGTGACGCGGTCAGCAGGCCCAGTGGCCGTAAGGACGCCGAGCGCCGGGCCGCCCCGACGGCGGACACCAGGGACAGCAGCGCCAGAGACAGCAGGGTCCAGTTGACCGGAGGCTGCAAGAGCGCGCGGTACGTGTCACCGACGACACTGCCCCAGTACGCGCTCCACCCCAACTCCCTTAGCGAGTAGACCTGCCAGGCCGCCAGTATCAGGCCGGAGCAGGCCAGCAGCATCAAGGCCACCACCGCGGGTGCGCGGCGCAGGCGACTCTCCCGGCGGTCCGCGCCGCTCCGTCCGGCCGAGGCGGCGATCAGCAGCAGGCCACTCACCACAAGGGCGACACCGGCCGTGATCAGCGCCCACTCCCTGGCCCCGGCCCCCGCCCCGGGAAGCCCTTCCGCGCCGAGGTTCCACAGCGGCGGCGCCCGGAACAGCAACGTCACCCCGGCCACCGCGCCCAGCGCGCACGGGGCGGACGGCGAGCGGCGCAGCACCGCCACCGCCGCGAGGAGGCAGCCGAGCCCCGACACCGGGTCCAGCAGCGTGGTCGCCCACACCCGCGCGCCGTCCGGCCGCGTCGGCACAGCCGCCCACACCCACCAGAGGTCCGAGGGGCGTTGCGCCACGAAGAGGTCGCGAGTGATCCATCCGGCGCTCAACAGCGCGAGCAGCAGGCACAACAGCGCGCCGAACCCTCCGACACCGCGCGCGCGAGCCCTTCTCCGCCCCATGTCGTGGCCCACCCCCTGCCCCCGCACGGACAGGTCTACTCCACCCACCGCACCGGGACAACCGCGCGGCAGCAGACGGCGGACGGCGGGCGCGCCGCCGCCGGCCGGGGTGATCGCAGGACCACCCCGGCCGGTTCACGGCACCCGCACGGCCGTACGCTGTCGAGTATGGCGCGTCCGTATATCGGCGTGACGACAGTCAAGTTGCCCCGGCGTTACGGACGTTGAGCAGGATATGTCGCCCATGCCGTACGCCGCGTACCGCTGTCAAGCACGCCATGGCGTCAATCTGCGCAATCTTCGCTCAAGAAGAGGACACCGCCCCACCGAGCGTTCACCGTCCTCTTGACTGGGCCATAAATCACTTGCCAAAGTCCGCTCAACCAGCGGTGCGAATCAGCTCCGCTTCCTGTTGCAAGTGAACTCGGTGCGGGGGAACTTCGCGATGACCAGTCCGTCCCAGACCGCGGTAACGCAGACCGATCCCTCCGGACTCGGACCCGAAGGGCTGCGGAAAGTCAAGGACCGCAAGGGTGGGGAACTGGTCGGCCGTTCCCCCGGCCAATTGATGTGGATCAGGTTCAAGCGCGACCGGACCGGAGTGATCAGTGGCTGCGTCGTACTGGCGTTCTTCTTGATCGGTCTGCTCGCCCCGCTGATCTCCGCGCTGTACGGCAAGGATCCGTACACCCGGTACGGACAGATCACTCCGGGCCTGCTGGTGAACGGATATCCGGCGCAGCCGAACGGAGGCATCTCTTCTGAATTCTGGTTCGGAATCGAACCGACCCTCGGGCGTGACGTGTTCATGCAACTCGTCTACGGCATCCGCACCACTCTTTACCTCTCAGTCGCCATCACTCTCGTTTCGGTGCTCACGGCAATCGTCATGGGAGTCGCCGCCGGATACTTCGGCGGCCGGGTCGACTACTTCATCGGCCGCGTCATCGACCTGCTGATGGCCTTTCCCAACCAGCTCTTCTTCGTCGCGTTCGTCCCCGTGGTCGGCGCGATCTTCGTGGCCCCCGAGGACGCGATGGCGACCTGGATGCGCTGTCTCATTCTCATCCTGGTGCTGTGGTTCCTGGGCTGGATGAGCCTGGCCCGGCTGCTGCGCGGCACCGTCCTGTCGCTGCGCGAGCGCGAGTTCATCGACGCCGCCAAGGTCAGCGGCGCCTCCCCGGCCCGGATCATCCGGCGTGAGCTGCTGCCGAACGTGATGACGCCGATCCTGGTGCAGACGACCTACATGCTCCCCAACTTCGTCACCTCGATCGCGGGCCTGTCCTTCCTCGGCGTCGGGCTCGTCGAACCCACCCCGGACTGGGGCCGGATGTTCGCCAACGCGGCGGACTACTACCGCAACGACATCACGTACTTGTTCTTCCCCGGCATCGCGATGGTGCTCTTCATCGTCGCGTTCAACCTCCTCGGGGATTCCGTCCGGGATGCCTTCGACCCGAAGCGCGCCCGGTGAACCGTGTTCCACGGGGGGTGCTGCCACCCCAGCACCGCACACGTCAGGCAGCGGCCACGGAACTACGACAGGCAGGTGCATCCACCACCATGAACACAGCCCGTACGCACAGAGCGCGCGCCACGGTCGTGGCGCTGTCCGCGGGGGCCCTGGTCCTGACCGCCTGCAGCAGCGGCGCCGGTCAGGGGGCGGAGGACGACCAGGGACGCAAGAAGGCCGAGGGCCAGCGCGCCCAGATCGCCTTCGGCGACGCCAAGGCGTCCACCGGGCCGGCCGAGCCGGTGCCCGGCGCGACCCCCGGCGGCACGATCAAGGTCTACCAGCGCGACACCTACGACCACCTGGACCCGGCGCAGATCTACGTCAGTGACGAGGGCACCCTCTCCACGCTGATCTTCCGCCGGCTGACCTCCTACCACCTGGACAACAAGGGGAAGTACACGGTCGTCGGCGACCTGGCGACGGACAGCGGCAAGTCCACCGACGGCGGCCGGACCTGGACGTACACCCTGAAGAAGGGCGTGAAGTTCGAGAACGGCCGGCCGATCACGTCCAAGGACATCCGGCACACCTTCGAGCGGACCTTCGCCAACTTCATCTCCAACGGCCCGACGTACGTCCAGCGCTGGCTGGCCGACGCGGAGGGCAACGAGTACCGCAAGCTGCTGCCGGGCGGCCCGTACGGCGGCAAGCACCTGCCCGACAGCGTGCTGGAGACCCCGGACGAGAGCACCATCCGCTTCCACTTCAAGAAGCCGGTGGGCGACCTCCCGTACGCGCTGGCGATGGCCGGTTACGCCGTCGTACCGGAGCAGGGCGACACCAAGGAGCGGTACGACAAGGCCCCGGTCTCCTCCGGGCCGTACAAGATCGCGCCGGGATCGTTCAAGTCCGGCAAGGGCATGTCCCTGGTCAAGAACCCCAACTGGGACCCGGACACGGACATCACCCGGCACCAGTACGTGGACAAGTTCGACATCCAGTTCGGCGTCTCCTACCCCGACTCCACCCAGCGGCTGATGTCCGACAGCGCCGACAACCAGACGGCCGTCAGCTTCAACAACCAGGTCGACGCGGCCAGCCTCCAGCAGGTGGCCTCCACCCCGGACATCAAGAAGCGCTCCACCAGCGGCTACCAGCCCTACGTCGGCGTCATCAACTTCAACATGAAGCGCCTGAAGGACAAGAAGGTCCGTGAGGCCATCGCCCACGCGATCCCGATCCAGGCGGTGCTGGACGCGTTCGGCACGCCGGGCGGCGGCGAGCTGGCGGGCAGCTACATCAGCCCGACGCTGACCGGGCACAAGGACATCGACCCGTACGGCAAGCTCAAGAAGCCGATGGGCGACGTGGAGAAGGCCAAGCAGTTGCTCAAGGAGGCCGGCAAGGTCGGCATGAAACTGACCTTCGCCTACACCAACGCGCCCGAGCCGCAGAAGTACTCGGTCGCGATCGCCGACAACCTGCGCAAGGCCGGCTTCAACGTGCAGAACAAGGACCTGCCCTCGGACACGTACTACGACATCATCGGCAAGGTCGACAACCAGTTCGACATCTACCCGTCCGCGTGGGGCGCCGACTGGCCCAGCTCGCTGACCGTCATCCCGCCGGTCTACGACGGCCGCCAGATCCAGGACAACGCGCCGAACTACTCGCACTACAACAACCCGGCCGTCAACAAGGAGATCGACCGGATCTCCCAGATGACCGACCAGAAGCAGGCCGCGCACGACTGGTTCGCGCTCGGCGAGAAGATCCTCAAGGAGGACCTGCCGCAGCTGCCGACCTTCTACTACAAGCAGATCCAGCTGCACGGCTCCAAGGTCGGCGGGGTGGTCAACAACGACATCATCAGCTCCGTCGACCCGACCAAGATGTTCGTGAAGAAGTAGCGGGGCCGGCGCCCCGGCGCCGCCCGCGCGCCGTGCGCCGCCCGCGTCCGGTGTGCCCGCCGTCCCGGGCGGGCACACCGGCCCGGCGCACTCCCGACCCTCTGGCTGCCCAAGAGAGCTGCGACCGCCATGCTGCGTTTTCTCTTCCGCCGGTCCCTCGGCGCGATCGTGATCCTGCTGATCATCAGCGCGTTCACGTTCTTCCTCTTCTTCGCCGCCCCCCGGGATCCCGCGCTGCTGGCCTGCGGAAAGAACTGCACGCCTGACGCCATCGCAGTGATCCACAAGAATCTCGGGCTCGACAAACCCGTACCGGTCCAGTACTGGCTGTTCATGTCCGGCATCGTCACCGGACGGGATTTCGCCGTGGGGCACTGCCCCGCCCCCTGCTTCGGCTATTCCTTCGCCAACGGCGACCCTGTCTGGGACACGATCGTGGACCGGTTCCCCACCACCGTCTCGCTGACCATCGGGGCCGCCGCGGTGTTCCTGAGCGTCGGTGTCGGAACCGGAATGATCGCCGCCTGGAAACAGGGCCGGCTCATCGACAAAATCTTCAGCTCGTCCTCGCTGGTGCTCTCCTCGATGCAGATCTATTTCATCGGGCCGATCGTGCTCGCGCTGCTGGTCTACAACCTCGGCTGGTTCGGTCAGCCGAAATACGTGCCGATCACCGAGGATCCGCTGGGCTGGTTCCTGGGGCTGATCATTCCGTGGTGCGTGCTGTCCGTCATCTTCACCGCGCAGTACACGCGTATGGCCCGCTCGTCGATGATCGAACAGTTGCAGGAGGACCACGTACGGACCGCCAAGGCCAAGGGAATGGCGTCCCGTACGGTCTTCTTCCGTTACGCCTGGCGCGGCTCGCTCATTCCCATCGTGACCATTTTCGGTATCGACCTGGGGTCGCTGTTCGGCGGCGCGATGATCACCGAATACACCTTCGCGCTGCCCGGCCTGGGGACCCTCGCCGTGAAGTCGGTGCAGAACACCGACCTGCCCATGACCATGGGCGTGATGCTGTTCGCCGCGACCTTCATCATCCTGTTCAACATCGTGGTGGACGCCTGCTACGCGTTCATCGACCCGCGCGTGCGGCTGTCCTAGGAGAGGCCCCGTGTCCACACTCACCCAGCCCGCGGGCGCGCCGGCCCCGGCCGCCTCGGACCCGTTCCTGTCCGTACGCGACCTGTACGTGCGGTTCGCCACCGAGGACGGCGTCGTCAAAGCGGTCGACGACCTCTCCTTCGACCTGGAGCGCGGCCGTACCCTCGGCATCGTCGGCGAGTCCGGCTCCGGCAAGTCGGTCACCAACCTCGCCATCCTGGGCCTGCACAGCCCCAGCCACACGACGATCACCGGCGAGATCCTGCTGGACGGCGACGAGCTGACCGGCGCCCGGGAGCGGGACCTGGAGAAGCTGCGCGGCAACAAGATGGCGATGATCTTCCAGGACCCGCTGACGTCGCTGTCGCCGTACTACACGGTGGGCCGCCAGATCGCCGAGCCGTTCGTCAAGCACACCGGCGCGAGCAAGCGCGAGGGCCGGCAGCGCGCGGTCGAGATGCTGGAGAAGGTGGGCATCCCGCAGCCGACGCTGCGGGTGGACGACTACCCGCACCAGTTCTCCGGCGGGATGCGGCAGCGCGCCATGATCGCCATGGCGCTGGTGTGCAACCCGTCGCTGCTGATCGCCGACGAGCCGACCACCGCGCTGGACGTCACCGTGCAGGCGCAGATCCTGGACCTGCTCAAGGACCTCCAGCAGGAGTTCGGCTCGGCGATCATCCTGATCACCCACGACCTGGGCGTGGTCGCCAACACCGCCGACGAACTGCTGGTGATGTACGCCGGGCGGGCCGTCGAGCGCGGCACCGTCAAGGAGATCCTCACCGAGCCGCACCACCCGTACACCTGGGGGCTGCTGGGCTCGATGCCGCGGCTGTCGGCGAGCGTGGAGGAGCCGCTGACACCGATCCCCGGCACCCCGCCGAGCCTGCTCTCCCCGCCGACGGGCTGCCCCTTCCACCCGCGCTGCGGTTTCGTCTCCGAGGTCGGCGGCACCCGCTGCCAGGACGAACGCCCGCCGCTGGCCCCCGGCCGGGCGGCGGCCTGCCACCTGAGCCCCGAGCAGAAACACACCCTGTTCACCGAGCAGATCAAGCCCCGGCTGGGCTAGGAAGCGAAGCGACGACCATGAGCGCACCCGAAGACGTCATCGTGCCCGCTCCCCGGCCGGCCGCCGCCGGACCCGGCGAGGTGCTGCTGACCGCCCGGGGCCTGACCAAGCACTTTCCGATCATGGCCGGGTTCCCGTTCAAACGGCGGGTCGGCGCGGTGCAGGCGGTGGACGGCATCGATCTGACCGTGCACAGCGGCGAGACGTTCGGCCTGGTCGGCGAGTCGGGTTGCGGCAAGTCCACCACCGGGCGGCTGCTGACCCGGCTGCTGGAGCCGACCGCGGGAACGATCACGTACCGGGACCGGGACATCACCCACGCCGGGCGCAGGGAGCTGGCGCCGGTCCGCTCCGAGATCCAGATGATCTTCCAGGACCCGTACTCGTCGCTGAACCCGCGGCAGACGGTCGGCACCATCATCGGCGGGCCGATGGAGATCAACGGCATCGCCCCGGAGGGGGGCATGGAGCGGCGGGTACGCGAACTCCTGGAGATCGTCGGCCTGAACCCGGAGCACTACAACCGCTTCCCGCACGAGTTCTCCGGCGGCCAGCGCCAGCGCATCGGCGTCGCCCGCGCCCTCGCCCTGGAGCCGAAGCTGATCGTCGCGGACGAGCCGGTCTCCGCGCTGGACGTCTCCATCCAGGCCCAAGTGGTCAACCTTCTCCAGGAGTTGCAGCGGGAGCTGAACATCGCGTTCCTGTTCATCGCGCACGACCTGGCGATCGTACGGCACTTCAGCCAGCGCGTCGCGGTGATGTACCTCGGCAAGATCGTCGAGGTCGGCGACCGGGAGTCCATCTACCAGCGGCCGCGCCACCCGTACACCCACGCGCTGCTCTCCGCCGTCCCCGAGGCCCGGCTGCTGGACGCACAGGAGGAAGCGGAGGACCGCGAGCGCATCCGGCTGGCCGGCGACGTCCCCTCACCGATCAACCCGCCGTCCGGCTGCCGGTTCCGTACCCGCTGCTGGAAGGCGCGCGACAAGTGCGCCGCCGAGGAACCGCCGCTGGTGCAGATCACCGGCAACGTCGGCGGACACCTGACGGCGTGTCACTTCCCGGAGGAGCCCACGACGGCGGCGCGGGACGCGGACATCGTGCTGGACCCGGCACTGGCGGCGATCGAGGACGCGGTACCCGGGCCGGAGGCGGGGGACGAGGGGGCCTGAGCGGCCGGGGCGCCGGCCCGCGTCCCCCGGTGTCGGATCAGCCGTCCGGGGCAGGTGCCGAGGACACACCGGCTCCACACAAGGACAGATGACACATATGGCTCACCGCTCCCCGGCCCGGATACGCACCCGCGTGCCCCTCCTGGCCACCACCGGCGTCCTGACGCTCCTCTGCGCGAGCACCCCGGCCGCCGCTGCCACCACCGGCCCCCACCGGCCCGCGCCGCGCCCCACCTACGCCATCGCCCACCGGGTGCTGACCGCCGACGGCGTGGACGCGGCGCTGCGGCACGGCGCCAACGCCGTCGAGATCGACGCCACCGCCTGGAAGAAGGGCTGGTGGGCGGATCACGACGGCACCCCCACCAGCGCCGGTGACACGATGGAGGCCGTGCTCCAGCGCATCGCCCAGCGGCGCAGCGAGGGCAAGACCGTCACCTTCGTGTGGCTCGACATCAAGAATCCGGACCACTGCCGCAGCGATGACGCGAAGTGGCGGCACTGCTCGGTGGCGGCGCTTCGCGACCTGGCCCGCCGCACCGTGGAGAAGCAGGGCGTACGCGTGCTCTACGGGTTCTACGGCACCGAGGGCGGCACCGGCTGGAAGGACGTCACGACCGGCCTGCGCCCGCTCGAAGGGATCGACGTCAGCGGCAACGCCGCGGACGTGGCGAAAGCCTTCGCGACCCACGGCTCCCGCATCCCCGCGCACCAGCGCGTGATGGACAAGGGCCTCTTCAGTATCGCGCTCGGCGCCCGCAAGATCACTTCCGAGCTCCGGGCCGGCGCCGAGGCCCGTCACCGCAAGGAATTCGCCTCGACGGCCGGCTGGACGGTCGGCACGGGCGACGCGAAGAACGTCGCCGAGCTGCTGGCACCGTACGCGGCAGGCGGGGCCGAAGCCGACAGCCTCATCTACGGGCTGCGCGCCGCCTGTTACCCGGACGGCACGTCCGGGTGGCGCGGCGGCTGCGGCACCGACGGGTCCGCCGTGAAGAAGGCACTGTCCTCCGTCACCGATTACGTCGCCGGGCACCCGGCCGAGCGGCGCATGGCCACCAACAGCGACGTGCCCTTCGGGAGCTGAAACCGGGACCGCGGACGGCGCGGCCCGCTACCCGCCCGGCACGACCTGCCGTTCCTCCGCGAAGTGGCACGCCGAGGCGTGCCGGGCCGGGCCCGTCACCCCCGCGAAGCCCTCCGGCACGTCCAGCGGCGGCACCTCCAGCGCGCAGCGCTCCCGCGCCTTCCAGCAGCGGGTACGGAAGCGGCAGCCGGACGGCGGGTCGGCCGGCGAGGGCACGTCGCCGCTCAGCAGGATGCGGTCGCGCCGGGCACGCGCCTCGGGGTCCGGTACCGGTACGGCCGAGAGCAGGGCCTGGGTGTACGGGTGCGTCGGATGCCCGTAGATCTCGTCCTCCGTGCCGACTTCGGCGAAGCGGCCGAGGTACATCACCGCGACCCGGTCGGAGATGTGCCGGACGACCGACAGGTCGTGCGCGATGAAGACGTACGACAGGTCGAACTCGTCCTGAAGCCGTTCCAGCAGGTTGACGACCTGCGCCTGGACGGAGACGTCCAGCGCCGAGACCGGCTCGTCCGCCACGATCACCTCGGGGCGCAGCGCCAGCCCACGCGCGATGCCGATGCGCTGGCGCTGCCCACCGGAGAACTGGTGCGGATAGCGGTTGATGTACTCCGGATTGAGCCCGACCACGTCCAGCAGGTCCTGGACCTTCCGCCGCCGGTCCCCCTTAGGAGCCACCTCCGGGTGGATGTCGTAGGGCTCGCCGATGATGTCCCCGACCGTCATGCGCGGGTTCAGCGAGGTGTACGGGTCCTGGAACACCATCTGGATGTTGCGGCGCACGGCCTTCAGCGCGCGCCCCGACAGCCTGGTGATGTCCTCGCCCCGGTACAGGATCTGTCCGCCGGTCGGCTTCTCCAGCCCGACCAGCAGCTTGGCGACCGTCGACTTGCCACAGCCGGACTCCCCCACGATCCCCAGCGTCTCGCCCTTGCGCAGGGTGAAGGAGACGGTGTCCACGGCCTTGACCGAGCCGATCTGCCGGCGCAGCACGATGCCGCGCGTCAGCGGGTAGTGCTTGGCCAGGTCCCGTACGTCGAGGACGGTTTCCCCCGCGCGCCCAGCCGCCTCAGCGTTCACCGGCGGTCTCCTCGCTCACTGATGGTCTCCTCCCAGAAGTGGCAGGCGCTGGCCCGGCCCGGTGCCACGTCGTAGAGCGGCGGCCGGTCCGTACGGCAGATGTCCTGCGCCTTGGGGCAGCGCGGGTGGAAGGGGCAGCCCGGCGGAATCGCGGTCAGGCTGGGCGGCAGTCCCTTGATCGCGTACAGCTCCCTGCCCTTCTGGTCCAGGCGCGGGATGGAGTCGAGCAGACCGCGGGTGTACGGGTGGGCGGGCGCCCGGTAGAGGTCGTGGACGGGGGCGGTCTCCACGATCCGGCCCGCGTACATCACCGCGATCCGGTCGGCGACGTCCGCGACAACCCCCAAGTCGTGGGTGATCAGCACCAGCCCCATGGCGTACTCCCGCCGCAGCTCCGCGAGCAGATCCATGACCTGGGCCTGGACCGTCACGTCGAGCGCCGTCGTCGGCTCGTCCGCGATGATCAGGTCGGGGCCGAGGGCCAGCGCCATCGCGATCATGATGCGCTGGCGCATCCCGCCGCTGAACTGGTGCGGATAGTCGCCCACCCGGCTCCTGGCGGCCGGGATGCGCACCCGGTCCATCAGCTCGGCCGCGCAGGCACGTGCCTCCCTGCGGGACATCCCCCGGTGCACCTCGAACATCTCCCCGAGCTGCGCCCCCACGCTCAGCACGGGGTTGAGCGCCGACAACGCGTCCTGGAAGATCATCGCCAGCTTGGTGCCGCGCATCCCGCGCCGCTCCTCGGCGCTCATCCGCAGCAGGTCCCGCCCGTGAAAGAGGATCTCACCGCCCGTGATGTGCCCCGGTGGCGTGTCCAGGATGCCCAGAACGGCCTGCGCGGTCACCGATTTGCCCGAGCCCGACTCCCCCAGTACGGCCAGCGTCTCGCCCGCGCGCACCCGGTAACCGACCCCGTTGACCGCGTGCGCCACACCGTCCCGCGTACGGAACTCCACCTTCAGGTCCCGCACGTCCAGCAGCACACCGCCGCCGGAACCGGCCTCCTGCCGCAACCCCTCAGCCGTCATCCACCGTCTCCTCAGCGCAACTTGGGATCGAGGGCGTCGCGCACCGCGTCGCCGAGCATGATGAACGCCAGTACGGTCAGGCTGAGCGCGCCGGCCGGCCACAGCAGCATGTGCGGCGCGTTGCGGATCTGCTTGGACGCCTCGGAGATGTCGATGCCCCAGGAGACGGTCGGTGGCTTCAGGCCGACGCCCAGATAGGAGAGCGTCGCCTCCAGCGCGATGTACGTGCCGAGGGCGATGGTCGCCACGACGATCACCGGCGCGACCGCGTTGGGCGCCAGGTGCCGCAGCAGCAGCCGGGTGTTGCCGGCCCCCAGCGCCCGCGCCGCCTGCACGAAGTCGGCCTGTTTGACGGTCAGTACGGAACCGCGGGCGATCCGCGCGAGCTGCGGCCAGCCCAGCAGCACGATGAACCCGACGACCGGCCATACGGAGCCGGACGGCACCACGGACAGGAACACGAGACCGCCCAGCAGCATCGGGATGGCGAAGAACATGTCGGCGATCCGCGAGAGCAGCGCGTCCCACCAGCCGCCGAAGAATCCGGCCAGCCCGCCCAGCACCCCGCCGAGGAGGGCGGCTCCGGCCGTGGCGCACACGCCGACCGTGACGGAGGCCCGGGCCCCGTACACCGTCCGCGCGAAGACGTCGCAGCCCTGGGTGTCGAACCCGAACGGGTGGCCGCTGCGCGCGCCTTCCTGCGACAAGGTGATGTCGCAGTCCAACGGATCGGTGCCGGTCAGCAGGGACGGCCAGACCGCGACCAGCAGGAAGAACAGGATCAGCAGGCCGGACACGATGAAGACGGGGCTGCGGCGCAGGTCGTGCCAGGCGTCCGACCACAGGCTGCGGGCCCGGCCGCCGGCCGGCTGCACGCCGGCCCCCTGCGGAGCCCCCGGGGCCCCGGGCACCTCCGGTGTCCCGCCGAGCCCGCCCATGGTCTCCGCCTCGACAGCGGGCAACGGCGTTCCGCCGCCCGCCGTCCGGAACGGCTCGGGACGCTCGGGTTCAGGCATAGCGGATCCTCGGGTCGAGCACGGCGTACAGGAGGTCGACGATCAGGTTCGCCAGCAGGAAGACGATGACCAGGACGGTGACGAAGCCGACGACGGTCGGGGAGTTCTGGCGGACGATGCCCTGGTACAGCTCGTAGCCGACGCCGTGCACGTTGAAGATCCGCTCGGTGACCACCGCGCCGCCCATCAGCGTGCCGATGTCCGCGCCGATGAAGGTGACCACCGGGATCAGCGAGTTGCGCAGCAGGTGCCGGACGACGATCCGGCGCCGGGGCAGGCCCTTGGCGACGGCCGTACGGACGTAGTCGGCGCGGGCGTTCTCCGCGATCGACGTCCGGGTGAGCCGGGTGACGTACGCCAAGGACACCAGCGCCAGCACACAGCCCGGCAGCAGCAGTTCGTCCAGCGGCGCGCCCAGGGCGACGGCCGGGCTCACCCACGCCCACTTCACGCCCAGCAGGTACTGGAGCGCGTACCCGCTGACGAACGTCGGTACGGACACCACGATCAGCGTGAGCACCAGCACCCCGGAGTCCAGCAGCCGCCCCCGCCGCAGCCCGCTGAGCACGCCGAGCGTCACCCCGACGACGATCTCCGCGACGATCGCGACGACGGTGAGCCGCAGGGTGACGGGAAAGGCGGTACCCATCTTGTCCAGGACCTGCTGCCCGTCGAAGGTGGTGCCGAAATTCCCCGTGAAGATCTGCCCCATGTAATGCAGGTACTGCTGCCACAGCGGCTGGTCCAAATGAAGCTCACGGCGGATCTGCGCGGCCGTCGCCGGGTCGGGTGCACGGTCACCGGAGAGGGCCGCGACCGGGTCACCGAGCGCGTACACCATCACAAAAATGAGAAACGTGGCACCGACGAAAACCGGCACCATCTGCAGCAGTCGCCGAATGACATAACGCCCCACGGCCGTCCACCCGCCCCTCAGCCCTTGATCGTGATCTGGCCGTACACCGGAACACTGAAGGGATTCAGCGCGACATTCTCGACCCGTTCCCCGTACCCGCCACTACCGTTCTGGTACCAGAGCGGGATCGCGGGCATCTCCCGGGCCAGAATCCGCTCGGCCCGGTGATACGTGTCGTTCACCTGCCGCAGCTCGCTCTCCGCGTTGGCCCGGCTCACCAGTCCGTCGAACTCCTTGTTGCTCCAGCCCGAGTCGTTGGACGACGCGCCGGTGAAGTACTGGCTCTGCAGAAAGGTCTGGATCAGCGGATAGTCCATCTGCCAGCCGGCCCGGTAAGGCCCGCTCATCTTCTTCTGCGTGACCTTGGTGCGGTAATCGGCGAAGGTTCCCATCGGCGCACCGTCACACACATGCCGGCCCAACGCCTTGTTCACGCTGTTGCACAGCGCGTCCACCCACAACTTGTGAGACCCGGTGTCCGCGTTGTACGTCACCTTCATCGAACCGCCGGGAATCCCGCCCCCTTCGGCGACCAGCTTCCGGGCCCCGGCCGGATCGTACGTACACGCGTCACCGCACAGGCCCGCCCGGTAGCCGCCGTGCTCCCCCAGGGCCATCGCGGTCCAGTCGGTGGCGGGCGTCCGCGTCCCCCGGAAGATCTGCCGGGTGATCGCCGGCCGGTTGACGGCCATGGAAATCCCCCGCCGGACCTTCTCCACTCCCGCCTTCGACCACTTCTCGTCGTACATCGGGAACGACAGCGTCTGGATGATCCCCGCAGGCTGGTTGATGTAGCGCCCGCCCAGATCCTTCTTCACATGCTTCAACTGCGGAGCCGGCACATCATCGACCAGATCCAGATTCCCCGCCATCAAATCCGTGTAAGCAGTGTCATTGTCCGTATAAACCTGAAGATCAACTCCACCGTTCCGCGCCCGGTCCGGACCCGGGTACTTTCCCCACCTCCGCAGCCGCATGACCCCGCCCTTGGCATACGACTGCACCGCGTACGGCCCATTGCCGACCGGTTTCGCCAGCCACGCGTCGTGATCGGTGAAGAACAACCGGGGCAGCGGCAGAAAGGCGTTGTATCCGAGCATGTCCGGCCACAGCCCGAACTTCCTGTTCAGCCGCACCGTAAAAGTGAACTCGTCCCGTACCCGCAGCCCACGCATCGTCTTCGCCGTCGGCTTCTCCCCCGCCCCCTCGGGGTGCACGTCCTCATACCCCTCCACATAACTGAAGAACGGCGCCCCCTGCTGCCGGTTGGTGACCAGCGCCCCGTAATTCCAGGCGTCCACGAAGGACCGCGCGGTCACCTTTTCCCCATTGCTGAACGTCCACCCCGGCTTGACCTTGACAGTGAAATTCCGCGCATCCGGCGACTCGACCGACTCCGCGACCATGTTCTCCGCGACAGCGGTCCGCGGGTTGTACCGCTTCAGCCCCCGGAAAGCGAGATCGAGCACCTTGCCGCCCTGCACATCGGTGGTGTTGGCCGGCTCCACCGGATTCTGCGGGTCACCCCAGGACGCCCGGACGACCGTGGGGTCCTGCCCGCCCCCACCACACCCGGCAGCGGCCAGGGCAGCCACGGCGGCCACACAGACCACCGACCCGACGCGCCAGGCTCCACCCAACGAGCTGCCTCCTCAGAACCGCGACCCCGGACACCCACCGACGCCCTCGGCCCCAACCTGGCACCTCCCGTCCCCCACACCACGCCACCCGCCCGCAACACGGGCCAGAACCCCCCGTACGAGCGATCCCCGTCACTCCCCGTGGGGCTCACAGCCGACACCGTCGCCGTCACGGTCAAGGCGGTGCGGGTCGTCCGGCCCCACTCGGGTCGGGCCGTCGAGATCGGAGCAATCGACATCGGGCCCACCCGTCGACGGGCCAGGACGAGGCGAACCACCGCTGGGCGTCGGCCCCGCCACCACCTGAATGTCCGCGGCGACGATGGCCCCGCCCCGCACCGTGTACGTACCGGCAAAGGTCCGCACGGACCCGTCCCGCTGCTCGGCTTCCAACGTCATCGTCACCACGTCGCCGCTCACGTCCACGACACGCACGGTGTCCCGGGCGGTGTCCGCGAAGCCGGCCGCGAAGGCGTCGTACGTCCCCCCGAGGTTCTTGCCTCCGAGGTCCCAGGCGCGGCGGAAGTCACGAGCGTTGACGGCCGCGTAATAGTCCTGGACGACGGAGGCGGCATCCCGGGCGGTGGCCGTCGGCCCGGCCTCCGGTGACGCGGTACTCCCGGCCGTCCCGCTGCCGGAAGGCGCGGGCGTCGGCTCCTCAGTGACCGTACGCGTGCTGGTGACCGTGGTCTCCGTACGGTCCGCCCGGTCGCCGGACGCCCCGCAGCCCGCCAACGCGGTCGCGGCCAGGACAGCGACGGACGCCGTCATGCCAAGGCGGCGCATCAACCTCACCCCACCCGGTGGAACGTACCTGCCCCTTCAGTCTGCGCCGCCAACACCAACCACGCCACCGCCCCGACGCGCGCATCCCCACCGGCCAGCCGCCCGCCTTCCCGCAAAGCGCAACCCCCGCACAAAGCGCACACCCAAGAATCAACCGACCGCCCCCACCTTAAGCACCCGCACCAGTCCCCCCAGCGCCCCCACAGACACCCTCACCACCCCACCCTCCGCACTCTCCCGCACCCACCGCACATCTCCACACCCGGCAGCCACCTCGACACACGTATCCGCGCCACCTTCACTGAAGCTGGACCTCTGCCACGTGAGCTGGGACATGCACGCCCTCCTAGAGCAGGGGATACAGGAGACGCCGGATGATCCCCAGCGAGTCCTTCACCGCGTGCGCCTCGCGGAGGGCCGCGGCGTCGACCGGAGGCAAGGCCACTTCGCTGAGCCTAGCGAAAGTGGCGTGGTACCTCGCAAGAGCGTCCGGATCACCGAGGTACAGGGAGTTTTCGACGTGTGACACGACGACCGTGCCCAGTTCCTCGACCTCCGGCTCCACCACCGTGAACGAGGTACCAAAAGGCACCGGCCCGGCGAAGGGCAGCACTTGCACGGTGACGTGCGGAAGCCGCGACACCTCGATCAGCCGGATCAACTGGTCGCGCATGACGCCGCGCCTGCCGAGCGACACGTGCAGGGCCGCTTCATGAACGACCAGGTGGGTGCGCGGCGCCCCGCTGCCGCTGAGCACCTGCTGGCGCCTCAGCCGGAAGTCGACCGCGAGGTCCCGCTGCCGCCTCGTCTCCCGCGTGTATCCCTCATGGTGGATGGCCGCGGCGTACTCACGGGTCTGCACCAGGCCCGGGATGAACATCGGTTCGTAGCAGAGCAGGCGTCCGGCCCCGGATTCGAGTTCGGCGAGATCCAGGAGGGACGGCCGCACCGCGCTTCTGTAGGCGCTCCACCAGCCCTTCCCCCGGGCCTCGCCCATCGCGATCAGCGCTTCGAGGTAGGTAGAACGTGTACCACTCGTGGTCTGAGCCAGTGCCCGCAGCCGCTCCGGCGCCAACGGGGTGCGGCCGGCCTCCACATTGCTGACGTGCGACTGCCGCATGCCCATCACGTCCGCGGCCTCACTGACCGTCAGGCCGGCGCGCTCCCGTAGCCTGCGGACTTCGGCTCCGAAACGTCGCTGCCGGTACGTGGGACTCGCCCTCAGGCCCATTCATCCCTCCCAGATCCCCCTCGGCAGTATGGACCAGCCAGCCATTTCTGTGAGTTGGTGGCACGTATACGCCACCCATCGCTACCTTGAGTATGGAACCAGTCACAGAGCGCATTCGCAGACCACATCCACCTGGAGGCTGCCTCATGAGCACGCCCAGCGACACCTGGTCCTACGGCCTGTTCATTCCGCATGACCCCCGGGCGGTCGGTGTCGTCAGAGCCGCGCTGCGGCACATCCTGGACGGGGCCGGGCTGAACTGCCTGACGGAGACGGCGGAGCTGATGGTCTCGGAGCTGGTGACCAACTCGTACCAGTACGCGAAGACCGACGCGTACGTGAGCGTGGACCGCTCACCGTTCGACCTCACGATCGCCGTGTGGGACACCGGGCCGGGCGTGCCGGCGCGGCAGAGCGCCGGGGCCGAGGAGGAGTACGGGCGCGGGCTCGGGATCGTGGCCGCCTGCGCCGACAGCTGGGGAGTGCGGGACTGCCCGAACGGCAAGGCCGTGTGGTTCACCGTGACGCCCAAAGGGGACCGGGAGTGACGCCGCGGGAGCGAGTCGGTGCTGGTGGCGGCCGGGTACGCGTACGGGGGCGCCCGGAGCGGATGCCCCGGACGCCCCCGCGTACGCGCGTACGGCCCGGCTCAGGCCGCGCCGACCACGTCCTTCTCCTCCGCGAAGTGGCAGGCCGAGTCGTGCGCCGCGAGGCTGCCCGTGGTGGCGAAGCGCTCCGGTACGGCGAGCAGCGGCACCTCCTCGGCGCACTTGTCCTGGGCCTTCCAGCAGCGGGTGCGGAAGCGGCAGCCGGACGGCGGGTTGGCCGGGGACGGCACGTCGCCGGAGAGGATGATCCGCTCGCGGCCGGCCCGCGCCTCCGGGTCCGGTACGGGGACGGCGGAGAGCAGGGCCTGGGTGTACGGGTGGGTCGGGTGGTCGTAGATCTGCTCGTCGGTGCCGATCTCCGCCATCTTGCCGAGGTACATCACCCCGACCCGGTCGGAGATGTGCCGGACGATGGACAGGTCGTGGGCGATGAAGAGGTAGGAGAGGTTGAACTCGTCCTGGAGCTTCTCCATCAGGTTGATGACCTGCGCCTGGACCGACACGTCCAGCGCCGAGACGGGCTCGTCGCAGATGATGATCTCGGGGTTGAGGGCCAGTCCGCGGGCGATGCCGATGCGCTGGCGCTGGCCGCCCGAGAACTGGTGCGGATAGCGGTTGACGTACTCGGGGTTGAGGCCGACGACGTCCAGCAGGTCCTGGACCTTCTTGCGGCGGTCGCCCTTGGGGGCCGCCTCCGGGTGGATCTCGTACGGCTCGCCGATGATGTCGCCGACCGTCATGCGCGGGTTCAGCGAGGTGTACGGGTCCTGGAACACCATCTGGATGTTGCGGCGCACGGCCTTCAACGCGCGCCCCGACAGCTTGGAGATGTCCTGGCCCTTGTAGAAGACCTCGCCGGACGTCGCCCGTTCCAGGTTCATCAGCAGCTTGGCGACCGTGGACTTGCCGCAGCCGGACTCGCCGACGATGCCGAGGGTCTCGCCCTCGTACAGCGAGAAGGAGATGCCGTCGACGGCCTTGACCGCGCCGACCTGCTTCTTGAACAGGATGCCCTGGGTGAGCGGGAAGTGCTTGACCAGGTCGCGGACTTCGAGGATGGGCTCGCGCGCCGCGTCCTTCGTGGGCTCAGCCATTGATCGTCTCCTCCCAGAAGTGGCACGCGCTGCCGCGGCCGTCGGCGACGCCGTGCAGCGGCGGCACCTCGGTACGGCAGATGTCCTGCGCCTTGGGGCAGCGCGGGTTGAACGCGCAACCCGTGGGGATGTTCAGCAGGTTGGGCGGGAGGCCCTTGATCGCGTAGAGCTCCTGGCCCTTCTGGTCCAGGCGCGGGATGGAGTCGAGCAGGCCGCGCGTGTACGGATGCGCGGGGTTCTTGTACAGCTCGTGCACGGGCGCGTGCTCGACGATCCGGCCCGCGTACATCACCGCGATCTTGTCGGCGACGTCGGCGACCACACCCAGGTCGTGGGTGATCAGGATCAGGCCCATGTTGTACTCGCGCTGGAGGTCCGCGAGCAGATCCATGACCTGCGCCTGGACCGTCACGTCGAGCGCCGTGGTCGGCTCGTCCGCGATGATCAGGTCCGGTTCCAGGGCCAGCGCCATGGCGATCATGATGCGCTGGCGCATACCGCCGGAGAACTGGTGCGGGTAGTCCGAGACCCGGGCCGCCGCGGCCGGGATCTTCACCCGGTCCATCAGCTCGATCGCCTTGGCCTTGGCGTCCTTCTTGGACATGCCCTGGTGGACCCGGAACATCTCGCCGAGCTGGTAGCCGACGGTGAGCACCGGGTTCAGCGACGACAGCGCGTCCTGGAAGATCATGGCGATCTTCGCGCCGCGGGTCCGGCGGCGCTCCTCGGGCGTCATCTTCAGCATGTCCTGGCCGCGGAAGAGGATCTCGCCCTGCGGGATCTTCGCCGGCGGCATGTCCAGGATGCCCATCACGGCCTGCGCGGTGACGGACTTGCCGGAGCCGGACTCGCCGAGCACGGCGAGCGTCTCGCCGGCGCTGACGTTGTAGTTGACGCCGTTGACGGCCTTGACGACGCCGTCCCGGGTGTGGAATTCGACGTGCAGGTCACGGACGTCGAGCAGCGGACCGCTGTCCTTGGCGTCCGCCCCCGGCTTGGGAACGTCCGCGGTCTTCGAAATGGTGGTCACGTACGCCTCCCTCAGCGCAGCTTGGGATCGAGGGCGTCGCGCACCGCGTCGCCGAGGAGGATGAACGCCAGCACGGTGATGCTCAGGAACGCCGACGGGATGAGCAGGACGTGCGGGGCGTCGCGCAGCACGTCCTTGGCCGCGGAGATGTCCACGCCCCAGGAGATGGCCGGCGGCTGGAGGCCGATGCCCAGGTAGGACAGGGTGGCCTCGGCGGAGATGTAGCCGGCCAGCGCGATGGTGGCGACGACGATGACCGGCCCGATGGCGTTCGGCAGGATGTGCTTGAACAGGATGCGGGTGTTGCCCGCGCCGAGCGCCCTGGCGGCCGTCACGAAGTCCGCCTGCTTCTGGGTGATCACCGCGCCGCGCATGACGCGGGCGAGCTGCATCCAGCCGAAGACGGCCAGACCCAGGGTCACGGTCCACACCGTACGGCTGGTGAACGCCTGCAGGAGGACGAGCGCGCCGAGCAGCAGCGGGATGCCGAAGAACACGTCGGTGATACGCGACAGGAGGGCGTCCGCCCAGCCGCCGAAGTAGCCCGCGAGCATGCCCAGCAGGCCGCCGAAGACGGTGACCGCGAAGGTCACACAGACACCGACGATGATCGAGGCGCGGGCGCCGTAGACGGTACGGGCCCACACGCTCTGGCCCTGCTTGTTGTAGCCGAACCAGTCGACCTGGAACAGGTGCGACCACTGGGGCTCGCCCAGGTAGTGGTTGCGCAGGTCGGCGTGGGCCGGGTCGGCGCCCGTGAACAGCGACGGCACGGCCGCCATGATGATCAGCACCACGAGCAGCACGCCGGCGATCCAGAACATCGGCCGGGAGCGCAGTTCGCGCCAGGCGTCCTGGCCGAGGCTGCGGGGCTTGTTGGCGGGGCCGCCGGCGGCCTCGGCCGCGGCAGCGCCGACGCCGGGCGCCGCGAGGTCCACGGTGTCGCCGGTGGTGCCCGGGCCCGCGACGCTGCCGGGGTTCACAGTTGTCTTCTCAGGCATAGCGGATCCTCGGGTCCAGAACGGCGTACAGCAGGTCCACGACCAGGCTGCTCACGAGGTAGATGAGGACGAGCACCGTCACGATGCCGACCACGGTGGGGCCTTCGCTGGTCTGGATCGCCTTGAACAGCGTGTTGCCCACGCCCTGGACGTTGAAGATGCCCTCGGTGACGATGGCGCCGCCCATCAGCATGCCGAGATCGGTGCCGAGGAAGGTGACCACGGGGATCAGGGAGTTGCGCATCAGGTGCACGCCCAGGCGCCGGCTCTTGGGCAGGCCCTTGGCGAGCGCGGTGCGCATGTAGTCGGCGCGCAGGTTCTCCGCGACGGTGGTACGGGTGAGCCGGGTGACGTACGCGAGCGACAGGGCGCCGAGCACGATCGCCGGTACGGTCAGTTCCCCCAGATTCATGGAGTCCTGGACCGTCGGTGTGATCAGCCCCCATTTCAGACCCAGGAAGAACTGGGCGAGGAAGCCGAGCACGAACACCGGGATCGAGATCACGATGAGGGTGAGCACCAGAACAGCCTGGTCGACGAGCTTGCCGCGCTTCAGGCCGGTGAGCATACCGAGCGCGATACCGATGACGACCTCGATACCGAAGGCGTAGAGCGCCAGCCGGATGGTGACCGGGAATGCCTCGGCCATCAGGTCGGCGACCGGTCGGCCGGTGAAGCTGTCACCGAAGTCGCCCTTGAACAGGCCGGTCAGGTAGTTCCAGTACTGGGTCAGCATGGGCTGGTCGAGCCCGTACTGGTGCCGAAGTCTGGCGACGGTGGCCGGGTCGGCGGCCTTGTCACCGAAAAGCGCCTTGATGGGGTCGCCCGGCAGCGAATACACCATCAGGAAAATGAGCAGAGTGGTCCCGATGAAGACCGGGATCATCTGGAGCAGTCGCCTCGCGACATAACGCCCCATGGTTCCTCCTGTCGCTGACGGGCCCAGCGGCCGCCTCGCCCCGGGGTGGAGGGGGCGGGCGGCTACTGGGCCTGCGTCACATGCAGCGTCCCGGTTACTTCTTCTTGACCTCGACGTCGGTCCAGATCGCCTGGCGGTAGGTGTCGAACTTCACGTTCTGCACCTTGTTGGAGTAACCGCCCAGGGTGTGGTCGAAGAACAGCGGGATGGAGGGCATCGTCTCCGTCAGCTTCTTCTCGGCCTGGAGGTAGAGCTTGTTGGACTCCTCGATGGTCTTGGCCGCGTTGGCCTGGTCCATCAGCTTGTCCAGCTCGGGGTCGGAGAAGCCCATGTCGTTCGCGCCGGCACCGGTGCGGTACTGCTCGGAGATGAAGTTGGAGATGTTCGGGAAGTCCTGGACCCAGCCCATACGGAAGGCGCTGTCCATCTTCTTGCCGGTGATCTCGTTACGCACCTGCTGGAAGGTCGGGCGCGGCTGGGCGGCGCAGTTCACGCCGGTGTTCTGCTTGATGTCGTTGCAGACCGCCTCGGCCCAGTCCCGGTGGCCGCCGTCATTGTTGAAGGTGATGGTCATCTTGTTGCCGGGGACGCCACCGCCTTCCTTGATCAGCTGCTTGGCCTTGGTCGGGTTGAACTTGCAGAACTCGCCGCAGACGTCCTTCTTGTAACCCTCGACGACGGTGGGCACCCAGCCGTCGGCCGCGTCGGAAGCGCCCTTGAGGACCGTCTTGACGATGGTGTCGCGGTCGATGGCCATCGACAGACCCTGGCGGACCTTGGCCTTCTCGGGCTTGCCCCACTCCTTGTCGTACATGGGGAAGGCGATGGTGGTCTGGCCGCCGTACGGCTCGTTGACGGCGCGCTCACCGAGGTCGGACTTGAACTTGCCGGTCGCCGAGTTCGGGACCTTGTACATGATGTCGACCTTGTTGGAGACCAGGTCGTTGTAGGCGCTGTCGTCCGTGTTGTAGAACTTGAAGATCACGCCGCCGTTCTTGGGCTTGTCCTCGCCCTTGTAGTCGGCGAACTTCTTCGTCTTGAACTGGACCTTGTGCTCCCAGTTCCCGTCCTGCTGGTACGGGCCGTTGCCGATGGGGTGCTCGCCGAACGCCTTGGTGTCCTTGTAGAACGCCTTGGGCAGCGGGAAGAAGGCGTCGTAGAAGAGACGCTCCTTGAAGGTCGAGACCGGCTGCGACAGCTCGATGGTGAACTCGTTGTCGTTGACGACCTTCAGGCCCGACATCTTGTCGGTCTTCGGGTCGCCCTCCTTCGGGTGGATCTCCTCGTAACCCTTGATGGGCTCGAACCAGGAGGAGTTCAGCTGGGCGTTCTTGGCGTTGGCGCCCCAGTTCCAGGCGTCCACGAAGGAGGCGGCCGTGACCGGCTCGCCGTTGTGGAACTTCCAGCCCTTCTTCAGCTTCACCGTGAAGTGCTGGTTGTCCGTGGACTCGACGCTCTCGGCGTTCTGGTAGCGCAGCTTGCCCTGGAGGTCGAAGTCGACCAGACCGCGGAAGAGGTTCTTGACGATGTAACCGCCGCCGACCTCGTTGGTGTTGGTCGGGATCAGCGGGTTCTGCGGCTCGGTGTTGTAGTAGGTGTACGTGCCGTTGGGGTCAACGGGCGCGTTGTTGCCACTACTGCTGCTGCCGCCGCCGCACGCCGTGGCGGTCAGGGCCACGGCTATCGCACCTGCGACCCAGGTGGCGCTCTTGGCACCGCGCATGGGACTGCCTCCTCATGAGTCCATTCACTTCATGGAAAGGAGCTGCCCGCAGCTGACACCCCTGACAGCCAGCGACCAGCTCCTGCTGCTCGTGAGTCGGCGCTCCCCACAGCGCGTGACCCATTGACCCGAGCTCAATGCACCCCAGTCTCAGTCACCTTCGCCCCATAAACCACGTGTAAGGGGTCTCGGTTTGGTCACATCCGTTTTCCGAGAGTTCGGAATCCGGACAAACCAAACCATCCAGACGGTAACGAAACGGACCGTCGGCACCACACATGCTGATCTTCGTCCGTAATTCGGACTCTCCATGGCCGGATCGCAACCGGAATCCCGTTGACACGGTGATCATCAATGCGGTAGCCGACCCGCCGTACCGGTAAACGGAAAACGCCCCACCGGATCGGAAATCCGGTGGGGCGCTCGCTGAGCGTAATCGCCGGGCGGCCGCGGGTCATTACCCAGCGTGTCCGCCCGGCGCCTCGGTGCGTATTACCGCTTCGCGCGCGAAGCGGTGCGGCCGCGCTCCTTCTGGTCCAGGACGACCTTGCGGATACGGACCGCCTCCGGGGTCACCTCGACGCACTCGTCGTCGCGGCAGAACTCCAGCGACTGCTCCAGGGAGAGCTTGCGCGGCGGCACGATCGCCTCGAAGGAGTCGGCGGAGGAGGAGCGCATGTTGGTGAGCTTCTTCTCCTTGGTGATGTTCACGTCCATGTCGTCGGAGCGCGAGTTCTCACCGACGATCATGCCCTCGTACACCTCGGTGCCCGGCTCGGTGAAGAGCACACCGCGCTCCTGGAGGTTGGTCATCGCGAAGGCGGTGACCGCGCCGGCCCGGTCGGCGACCAGCGAACCGTTGTTGCGGGTCGTCAGCGTGCCGAACCAGGGCTCGTGGCCCTCGTGGATGGAGTGCGCGATACCGGTGCCGCGGGTGTTGGTCAGGAACTCCGTACGGAAGCCGATCAGACCGCGGGACGGCACGACGAACTCCATGCGGACCCAGCCCGAGCCGTGGTTGGACATGTTGTCCATCCGGCCCTTGCGGACACCCATGAGCTGGGTGACGGCGCCCATGTGCTCCTCGGGCACGTCGATCGTCATGCGCTCGACGGGCTCGTAGGTCTTGCCGTCGACCTCCTTGGTGACCACCTGCGGCTTGCCGATGGTCATCTCGAAGCCCTCGCGGCGCATCTGCTCGACCAGGATGGCCAGCGCCAGCTCACCGCGGCCCTGCACCTCCCAGGCGTCGGGGCGCTCGGTGTCCAGGACGCGCAGCGAGACGTTACCGATCAGCTCGCGGTCCAGCCGGTCCTTGACCTGGCGGGCGGTGACCTTGCGGTCCTTGGTCGCGGCCTTGGCGTCCGCGCCCTTGCCGGTGCCGCCGCGGCCGACCAGCGGCGAGGTGTTGGTGCCGATGGTCATCGAGATCGCGGGCTCGTCGACCGTGATCAGCGGCAGCGCGACCGGGTTCTCCGGGTCGGCCAGCGTCTCGCCGATCATGATGTCGGGGATACCGGCGACGGCGCAGATGTCGCCGGGGCCGGCCACCTCGGCGGGCTTGCGGGTGAGCGCCTCGGTCATCATCAGCTCGGTGATGCGCACGCTCTGGACCGACCCGTCGCGCTTCATCCACGCGACGGTCTGGCCCTTGCGCAGCTCGCCCTGCTCGACGCGGAGCAGCGCGATACGGCCGAGGAAGTTGTCCGCGTCGAGGTTGGTGACGTGGGCCTGGAGGGGCGCCGACTCGTCGTACTCGGGGGCCGGGACGGCCTCCAGCAGGGTGCTGAAGAACGGCTCCAGGTTGGTGCTGTCCTGCGGGACCGTGCCGTCCTCCGGCTTGGTCAGCGAGGCGACACCGTCACGGGCGCAGGCGTAGACGATCGGGAACTCGATCTGGTCCTCGTCCGCGTCCAGGTCCAGGAACAGGTCGTAGGTCTCGTCGATGACCTCGGCGATCCGGGAGTCCGGGCGGTCGGTCTTGTTGATGCACAGGATGACCGGCATCTTCGCGTCCAGCGCCTTGCGCAGCACGAAGCGGGTCTGCGGCAGCGGGCCCTCGGAGGCGTCCACCAGCAGCACGACCGCGTCCACCATCGACAGGCCGCGCTCGACCTCGCCACCGAAGTCGGCGTGGCCGGGGGTGTCGATGATGTTGATGGTGATGACGTCGCCGCCATCCTTGGGGTGGTACTTCACCGCCGTGTTCTTGGCGAGGATCGTGATGCCCTTCTCACGCTCCAGGTCGTTCGAGTCCATCATGCGGTCGTCGAGGGACTCGGCAGCGTGCGCGGCGAAGGAGCCGGCCTGCTTGAGCATGGCGTCGACGAGGGTCGTCTTGCCGTGGTCGACGTGGGCGACGATGGCGACGTTACGAATGTCGTGGCGCGTGGGCATACTGCGGCGCTTCTCCCGGATCGTGGATGGCGGCACGTACGGTCCGGTACGTGTGCCTGCCGGGCATGAAGACGCCACGGCCTCACCCCATGGTACGGGGCTGCCGCGGCATCGGCCGCCCCTGGGCCGCAGAACCGCCTCCGACCTGCGGAGATGCTGAATCGAACGGGCACTGCACGCCGGGGCGCACGCCCGCTTCGCCCGGGGGAGCGTCCGGCCGTGACCGGGGCGTGGCACGGCGGCCGGCCGGGCGGGGGACCGCTCCGGCCGGCCGCCGGTCGGGTTGTCGGGTCCGGCCGCCGGTTCCGGTCGTCGGGTCCCCCGTCGGACCCGGCCGCCAGGTCCGGTCATCGGGCCCGGCCGCCGAATCCGCTCGTCCGCTACGCCCGGCCCCTCACTTCTTGTAACCGATGTCCTGGAAGCGCGGGGTCGCGAAGCCGAAGGCGCCCGCGTTGACCAGGCTCTCCTTCGCCGCGACGACCTCGGGCCGCTGGTAGAGCGGTACGGACCCGGCCGCCGCCCAGATCCGCGCGTCGGCGCGGTCGACCAGCTCGCGGGAGGCGTCCTCGTCCAGCTCGGCGGCCGCCTGGTCGAAGAGCTGGTCGATGTGGTCGGTACCGACCCGGGTGTAGTTCTGCTCGACGGTGAGGCTGCCGTCGGCCGCGGGCTGCGGCTTGGCGTAGATGGGGCGGCCGTCGGTGGCCGGATAGGCGGAGCCGGGCCAGGTGTAGAGCGCCAGGTCGAAGTCGCCGGCCGCGATGTGGTCCTCGAAGTAGCTCTTGTCCGGCACCTTCTGCACGGCGGTCTGCACCCCGATGCGGGCGAGCATCCCGGAGATCCGGTCGGCGACCGTCCGCAGCCGTTCGGAACCCGGGCCGTCGGGGAGCACGAAGCGCAGGACGAGCGGCTTGCCGTCCTTCTTGAGGGCGGGGACCGGGCCGCGGGCCGTGGGGTCGCGGAAGGCGTCCACCGGGGCGGCCAGGCCGCCCTCGACCGGCTTGCCGTCGGCCGCCCTGACCTGACCCGCTCCCTCCGTACCGGTGCCCCGGCCGCCGGCGGCCGGGGCCACCTCGATCATCTCGGCGGCGGTCAGCGCGCCGGCCGCCAGCATCTCGAAGCGCCGGTAGTCCGCGTACGCCGCGACGGTGATGTCCCCCCGGGCCGCCGTGCGCAGGTTCGCCGCCACGTCCTTGTAGAGGCCGGCGCTCTGCCGCAGCAGCGTGGACCGCTGGAGGTCGGCGGACCGTACGCCGACCGCGGACAGCGGTGTCACCGGTCCGGCGGCCGCGAGTTCCCGGTCGCCCGCCTTGCCGTCGTCGGAACCGCCCCGGTCGGCGTCCACCTTCTTCTCCGGGTCCCGCGGCTGCGCCGGGGCGCCGCCCGGCGCCCGCCAGCCCGCGTCCGCCAGCATCGCCCGTGCGGCCTTGGTGTCCGGTCCGCCGAGGGCGCCGCTGTGGTCCGCGTACCCGGGCTGGCCCGTCATGAGCAGATGGCTGCCCAGCGGCCGGTTCGGCAGACCGAGGGGTTTGAGTACGAAGTCGGCCAGCTTCTGCCGGTCGACGGCGCGGGCCACCGCGCGGCGCACCCGGTCGTCGTTGAGCGGGCCGGTGCTGCCGTTGAGGGCGAGCTGGGTGTAGGCGGGCTCCAGGGCCTTGCGGACGGTGAAGCGGCGCAGGGCGTCCCGCTCGGCGGCGGACACCTTGCGCGGCGGGGCGTCGTCGCCGCGCGGGGCCGGGGAGCGCCCGGCGTCGGCGTCTTCGACGCGCCCGGTCTCCGAGGCGCCCGGTGTTCCCGCGCTCGGTGAGCCGGCTCCCGGCGACCCGGGGCCGGACGGGCTGCCGCCCGGTGTTCCGGGGTCGGCCGACCGCGAGGCCGCGGGCTTGCGCGCCGCGATGATCGCCCGGGCGTCCGCGGGGTCCACCTCGGCCAGGTCGACCTTGCCCGCCGCCAGGGCCGCGGCCCGCTTCTCGCGGGGCAGCGCGGTCAGCACGATGGTGTCCAGCTTGGGCCGGGCGCCCCACCACTTCGGGTTGCGCGCGAGGGTGAGCGTGCCGGCCTCGCTGTCCCGCTCCCGCACCGTGAACGGCCCGGCCACCGCCTTGAGCTGTTCACGGGCGCCGTCGTTGAAGGCGCGCGCGTCGCCCGTCACGCTCTTCGGGTACAGCGGCGTGAACAGTGACTTCCAGTCGGCGTACGGCTTGGTGAAGGTGACCTCGACCTCGTGCGCGCCGCCGCCCCGTCCGACCTTCTCGATGCGGTCGTACCCGGCGTTGCGGGCGCTCCAGTAGGCGTTGTCCTTGCCGTTCAGCGCCTTCCACTGCGCGGCGAAGTCGTCCGCTCCGACGGCCCGGCCGTCGCTCCACCGCGCCTTCGGGTTGATCTTGTAGACGACGGTCTGGCGGGGCTCGCGGTCGGTGACGTCGGCGGCGTCCAGGAAATCCGGGTTGCGCTGCGGGCGGCCCCGCTCGTCCAGGGTGAACAGCCGGGGCAGTACGGCGTCGGTGACGCGCCGCGTGGCCGCGTCCGCGCGCGCCTGGAAGGCGTTCAGTGTGCCGGGCGCGGCGTCCACCGCCCAGCGCAGGGTGCCGCCCTGGCGCACCTTGTCGCGGGGAGTGACGGAGATGTCCTGGGCACCGGGGCCTGCCTGCTCGGCGTCGTCGCCTCCGCCGCAGCCGGTCAGGACCGGCAGCGGCAGCAGCACTCCGGCAGCGAGGAGCGCGGCGCAGCGGCGCCTGCGGCAGGCCGCGCCGCCTGAGCTGACGGGGTGGGTCATCACGGTTACCTCCGGGGCTCGCCCGCGCCGCGGCGCCGCCGCGGCGGGCCGCGGGGCCACGGATCACGTTCGGCCGACTTTGCGGCTCATCACATCTATGGCTCCACCACTGAAGGGGACCGGCCGCCACCGGGGCGGGCGACACGTCGGCGGCCGCCGCGAAGGCCACCCGCCCGGCCCAACCGTTTCCGCTCCCGGCCGCCCCCGTGCCCGGCGCGCGCGGTCCCGTACGGCGGGCTGCGCGGTTCCCGTCACGGGCCCGCCCGCACCGACCGGGAGGGCGTACGGGTGCCGCGTCCGCGGGCGTACACGCCGCCGTACAAAAGCACGCCCTCCGGCGCGGACCGAGGGCGCACACGTGCCGAAACACGCCGGTCCGGTTCCGGAATCACGGCAGATCCCTTCCCAATCGCGACTGTGACGCGCGACACTCGCAGGCGCACGCCGCTGCGCCCGGACGGGTCCGGGCGAGCGGCGAGGGCGCGCCGACCACACCCGCGGAGGTGAGGCAAGTCATGTCCTTGCAGGACGATCTGACGGCAGCTCAGCGCAGTCTGGACGACCTGGAACGGTCGGTCGGACGACTGGAGGCACAGGTCGGCGGCGGCCTGGACATCCGGCGCGTACGCAGCGACACGGACCATCTGCGCGAGAGCCTGCAACTGCTGCGGGACGGCAGCGCGGACGCGCCCGGCGGGCGGCCCGCGTACACCGTGGGCCCGCGCACCGGCCGCCCGTCGGCGCCCGTCCCCGAGATGGTGACCATCCCGGACGCGCCGTACGACGCCGCCCTGTGGGCCGACGCGGAGGACGAGGGCCTCGGCGCCCGCGACCGCCGGGCACCGTAGCCCCCACCCGTACCGCCGCTGAGCGCCACCCGTCCCACCACCGGACAGCCGTCTACGGAGACCGACGTTGGCCACTGGCACCGAACCCCAACCGCATACCGAGGCAAGCGGCGCGAAGGGCGCGGCCGGTCCGCCCGGCACCGGCGTCCACGCTCCCTCGCGCGCCGCGATAGCCGCCCGCCACCTGCGCACCGACCGATGGTGGCTGTATCCGGCCACGACCGCGGCGGGCCTGTTCGCCTTCGTCGTGTACTCGACGTGGCGGGCGTTCGCGAACGCGGACTACTACGCCGCACCGTACGTCTCGCCGTTCTACTCGCCGTGCCTGGCGGAGAACTGCCACCCGATGCGCGGCGGGCCCAACTGGGACGTCTTCGGCAGTTGGTGGGGCCTGTCCCCCGCGCTGCTGATCCTGATCTTCCCGCTGGGCTTCCGGCTGACCTGCTACTACTACCGCAAGGCGTACTACCGCGGCTTCTGGGCCTCGCCCCCGGCCTGCGCGGTCGCCGAGCCGCACAAGAAGTACACCGGCGAGACCCGCTTCCCGCTGATCCTCCAGAACATCCACCGCTACTTCTTCTACTTCGCGGTGCTGGTCGCGGGCATCCTCACCTACGACACCGTGCTCACCTTCCGGAACGCGGACTACGAGTGGGGCCACATGGGCCTCGGCACCCTCGTCTTCCTCGTCAACATCGTCCTCATCTGGGCGTACACCCTCTCCTGCCACTCCTGCCGGCACATCGTCGGCGGCCGGCTGCGGCACTTCTCCAGACACCCGGTGCGCTACCGCCTGTGGGGCTGGGTCGGCAGGCTCAACGCCCGGCACGCGGCGCTCGCCTGGGCGTCGCTGATCAGCGTGGCCGCCGCCGACTTCTACGTCTTCCTCCTCGCCACCGGGGTCTTCGACGACCCGCGCTTCTTCTAGGAAGGGTGCCTTGTGATGACGCAGCTCGACCGGCAGGAGTGGGACGTGGTCGTGGTGGGCGCGGGCGGCGCCGGGCTGCGCGCCGCCATCGAGGCCCGTGAGCAGGGGATGCGTACGGCGGTGATCTGCAAGTCGCTGTTCGGCAAGGCTCACACGGTCATGGCCGAGGGCGGCATCGCGGCCAGCATGGGCAACGTCAACGAGGGCGACAACTGGCAGGTGCACTTCCGCGACACGATGCGCGGCGGCAAGTTCCTCAACCACTGGCGGATGGCCGAGCTGCACGCCCGCGAGGCGCCGCAGCGGGTCTGGGAGCTGGAGACCTGGGGCGCGCTCTTCGACCGCACCCCCGACGGCCGGATCTCGCAGCGCAACTTCGGCGGCCACGAGTACCCGCGCCTGGCGCACGTCGGCGACCGTACGGGCCTGGAGCTGATCCGCACCCTCCAGCAGAAGATCGTCTCCCTCCAGCAGGAGGACGAACGCGAACTCGGCTGGTACGAGGCCCGGTTGAAGGTGTTCCAGGAATGCACCGTCACCCGTGTCCTCAAGGACGAGGGGCGGGTGGCCGGCACGTTCTGCTACGAACGCGAATCCGGCCGCTTCTTCGTCCTCCAGGCCCCTTCGGTGGTCCTGGCGACCGGCGGCATCGGCAAGTCCTTCAAGGTCACGTCCAACTCCTGGGAGTACACCGGCGACGGGCACGCGCTCGCACTGCTCGCCGGGGCGCCGCTGATCAACATGGAGTTCGTCCAGTTCCACCCGACCGGCATGGTCTGGCCGCCGTCCGTCAAGGGCATCCTCGTCACCGAGTCCGTACGCGGCGACGGCGGGGTGCTGCGCAACAGCGACGGCAAGCGCTTCATGTTCGACTACATCCCGGACGTCTTCAAGGAGAAGTACGCCCAGTCCGAGGACGAGGGCGACCGCTGGTACGAGGACCCGGACCACAACCGCCGCCCGCCCGAGCTGCTCCCCCGCGACGAGGTCGCGCGCGCCATCAACGCCGAGGTCAAGGCGGGCCGCGGCTCCCCGCACGGCGGTGTCTTCCTCGACGTCTCCACCCGGATGCCCGCCGAGGTCATCCGGCGGCGGCTGCCCTCCATGCACCACCAGTTCAAGGAGCTGGCGGACGTGGACATCACCGCCGAGGCGATGGAGGTCGGGCCGACCTGCCACTACGTGATGGGCGGCGTGGACGTCGACCCGGACACCGCGGCGGCCACCGGCGTCCCCGGCCTGTTCGCCGCCGGCGAGGTGGCAGGCGGGATGCACGGCTCCAACCGGCTCGGCGGCAACTCCCTCTCCGACCTGCTGGTCTTCGGCCGCCGCGCGGGCCTGTACGCGGCCGAGTACGCGCGCGCCCGCTCCGTACGGCCCGCCGCCGACCCGCTCCAGCTCGACGCCGCGGAGGCGGAGGCGCTGCGCCCGTTCAGCGCCGAGGGGTCCGACGCGCACCACGCCGGGCGCCCCGCCGAGAACCCGTACACCCTCCACCAGGAACTCCAGCGGACGATGAACGACCTGGTCGGCATCATCCGCAGGCAGGGCGAGATGGAGGAGGCCCTGGAACGCCTCGCCGACCTGCGGACACGGGCCCGCCGGGCCGGGGTCGAGGGCCACCGGCAGTACAACCCCGGCTGGCACCTGGCCATCGACCTGCGCAACATGCTGCTGGTCAGCGAGTGCGTGGCCCGCGCGGCCCTGGAGCGCAGGGAGTCCCGCGGCGGGCACACCCGGGACGACTACCCGGAGATGGACCGGCGCTGGCGACGGATCAACCTGGTCTGCGAGCTGGCCGAGGACGGCGCGGACCTTCCCCCGCGGGACCCGGCCGTCGGCCAGATCCGTCTGTCCCGCCGGGAGAATCCGCCCGTCCGGCCCGACCTGCTGGCCCTTTTCGAGCGGGACGAACTGGCGAAGTACCTGACGGACGACGAACTGGCGGCGGACAGCGGCCCGGCGGCAGCCGCCACCGGAGGAGCCGACGACGAGGGGGCGAGCCGGTGAGCGCGCAGTCCGACGCCTACAAGGCGCACTTCAGGATCTGGCGGGGCGACGCGGACGGCGGCGGCCTGGCGGACTTCCGGGTCGAGGTCAACGAGGGTGAGGTGGTCCTCGACATCATCCACCGCCTCCAGGCCACCCAGGCCCCCGACCTCGCGGTGCGCTGGAACTGCAAGGCGGGCAAGTGCGGCTCGTGCAGCGCGGAGATCAACGGCCGGCCCCGCCTGATGTGCATGACCCGGATGTCCGTCTTCGAGCGCGACGAGACCGTCACCGTCACCCCGATGCGGGCCTTCCCGGTCGTCCGCGACCTGGTCACGGACGTCTCCTTCAACTACACCAAGGCCCGCGAGATCCCCAGCTTCGTCCCGCCGCCGGAGCTGGCGCCGGGCGAGTACCGCATGCGGCAGGAGGACGTCGGCCGCTCGCAGGAGTTCCGCAAGTGCATCGAGTGCTTCCTGTGCCAGGACACCTGCCACGTCGTCCGCGACCACGAGGAGAACAAGACCGCCTTCGCCGGCCCCCGCTTCCTGATGCGCGTCGCGGAACTCGACATGCACCCGCTGGACGCCGCTCACGAGTCCGGCCTCGACCGCAAGCGCACCGCCCAGGAGGACCACGGCCTCGGCCACTGCAACATCACCAAATGCTGCACCGAGGTCTGCCCCGAACACATCCGCATCACCGACAACGCCCTGATCCCCCTGAAGGAACGCGCGGCCGACCGCAAGTACGACCCGCTGGTGTGGCTGGGGAACAAGATCCGGCGGCGGAGGGAGTGAGCTGAGGGCAGGCGGTACGAGTACGGGGGCGGCGGCGTGACCGTGGCCGCCTCCGGCTGCTCACGCGCCGGGGCCGGAACGGGCCGCCGCCATGATCTCGGCGACCATGTGCGCCTTGAGCGCGGAGTAGGCGAGCAGCGTGGGGGCCCGCTCCGCCGCTTCGCGCTTGGTACGGGCATACCGTCGTGCGACGTCCGGACGGGCCCGGAGAAGGTCCCGGAAGACCATGTTGTCCCTCCACAGGCGCCCGTCGCGTTCCACGACGTGGACGTTGGCGGGGTCCGCGGAACGTCTTCTGAGGTACTCGCGACCGGGGACACCGGCAGTGCCGAGGTGCTCGAACCCCATGCCCTGGACGGCCGCGACGACAGCCGGGACCA
Source organism: Streptomyces sp. NPDC026394 (assembly GCF_055567735.1). Lineage (NCBI taxonomy): Bacteria > Bacillati > Actinomycetota > Actinomycetes > Kitasatosporales > Streptomycetaceae > Streptomyces > Streptomyces sp. NPDC026394. The sequence continues at coordinate 140,239 of NZ_JBVHPX010000001.1, read as the reverse complement.
GCGCGGGCGCGCAGCCCACCTGTACGTCGACAACGGGCTTGGCGGCCAGCCCGGGCACGGACGTCGAGCCGATGTGCTCGACGTCGGCGGCGGCCCATGCCAGCCGGCGCGCGAGGTCGCGGACGAGTGCCTGGCCCCGCCGCGCCCAGGCCGGATCGTAGGCAACGACGTGGACGGGCTCGTCGAGATCCGCCATGCCACCAGCTTAACGACGGCCGGTGCGCCGGGGCCGCGCCTGAGCCGGACCGGAACCGCGCCCGTCAGAACAGGCTCAGCAGAGCGTCCGCCGGATCGGGCAGGGCGGTGTCGCCGTCCGGGAGCGGCAGTTCGAACCAGACGGTCTTGCCGCGCGGGGTCCGACGGCTGCCCCAGCCCGCGCTGAGGAGCCCGACGAGCTGGAGGCCGCGGCCGCCCTCGTCGGTGTCCCGGGCCCGCCTGCGGCGGGGCTGCGCCAGGTCCGCGTCCCACACCTCGCACACCAGGGTCCGGTCCAGCAGCAGCCGCAGCCGGATCTCGCCGTGGCCGTGCCGCAGCGCGTTGGTGACCAGCTCGCTGACCAGCAGTTCGGTGGTGTCGACCAGGGCCTCCAGCCCCCAGTCCGTGAGCTGGTCGCGGGCCAGCTCACGGGCGCGGGAGACCGAGCGGGCCTCGGGGGCCAGGTTCCAGTCACCGACGGAGTCCTTGGGCAGCCCGTGCACGCGGGCCATCAGCAGCGCGATGTCGTCCTCGCCGTGCCGGGTGTCCAGCGCGTTCAGTACGTGGTCGCAGACGTCCTCCAGCGGGCGCCCGGCCTCCGACAGGGCCGTCTGGAAGGCGCGCAGGCCCTCGTCCAGCGGGTGGTCACGGGATTCGACCAGGCCGTCCGTGTAGAGGGCGAGCAGCGCGCCGTCGGGCAGTTCGACCTCGGTCTCCTCGAACGGCTCGCCGCCGACGCCCAGCGGCATACCGGGCGGCACGTCCAGCAGCAGCGCCTCCTCGCCCTCCTCGACCATGACGGGCGGCAGGTGCCCGGCGTTGGCGAAGGTGCAGCGCCGGGTGACCGGGTCGTACACGGCGTAGACGCAGGTGGCGAGGTAGACCTCGGAGAGGTCGGCGGTGCCGGAGCCGCAGCGCGAGGCGTCCGCCGGGGAGCCCGCCTGCGCGCCGGAGGGGGGCGCGGAACGGCTGCGCGGGGCGCGCGACGTCGTACGGGCGCCGCCGCCGGTCGCGCCGAGCCCGCGTGCGATCTCGTCGAGCGCGGACAGCACCTCGGCCGGCTCCATGTCGAGCAGGGCCAGGGTCCGTACGGCCGTCCGCAGTTCGCCCATCGCGACGGCGGCGCGCAGCCCGCGCCCCATCACGTCACCGACGACGAGCGCGGTGCGGTGGCCGGGCAGCTCGATGACGTCGAACCAGTCACCGCCGACCTCGGTGGCCGTCGTGCCCGGCAGATAGCGGCAGGCGATGTCCAGGCCGGCCGCCTCGGGGTCGCCCGGCGGCAGCAGGCTGCGCTGGAGGATCAGGGCGCGTTCGTGCTCCCTGCGGTACAGCCGGGCGTTGTCGATGCAGACCGCGGCGCGCGCGGCCAGGTCGACCGCGAGGGCGGTGTCCCGCTCACCGAACGGCTCGCTGCCCTTCGTCCGGGAGAACTGCACCAGCCCGACCACCGTGTCGCGGGCGACCATCGGCACGGCGAGCGTCGAGTGCACCACGGCGCCCAGCTCGGCCCGCTCCTCGTTCTCCCGGCCCGGGATGATCTGCGCCTGCGCCGTACGCAGCGCGCCCGCGCACGGGGAGTTGAACGGGTAGCGGTGGACGGCGCCGACCGCGACCGGCCCCGCCTCGCCCTCGGGCACGTCGCAGGCCATGGTGGCCAGCGGCGCGTCCGAGACGGCGCTGGAGAAGGCGACCCGGCGCAGCTCGGCGCTGCCGTCGGCCATCCCCGGCGGAGCCTCGTCGCCGGCCAGCAGGCCCTGGTAGAGGTCCACGGAGGCCAGGTCGCAGAACTGCGGCACGGCCACGTCGAGCAGCGTGCGGGCGGTGGTCTCCAGGTCGAGGGAGTTGCCGATACGGGCACCGGCCTCGTTGAGCAGCGCCAGGTTGCGGCGGGCGCTCGCGGCCTCCCGCTCGGCCCGTCGGCGGCCCGTCACGTCGGCGGCCAGCGCGGCGACCCCGATGGGGCGGCCGCTGGCGCCGTGCAGGCGGTACAGGGACACGGACCAGCGGCGCCGGTCGGCCTCACCTCCCGGCGTGGAGGGGTACGCCGGGCCCGAAGGTCCGGACGGGTAGGCCGTACCGGCCGACGCGGACGGGTACGCCGTCCCGGAGGGGGCGGACGGGTAGGCCGTACCGGTGGCCCCGGAGGCGTACGCCGCGCCCGCGGGGGCGGAGGGCTCGGGAGCGGTGGGGGCGGGGATGGCGGCGGAGGAGGCGTGCGCGGGCGCCGGGACCGTACCGACGAGCTGCATCTCGCCGACCGGCTCCCCCGTCTCCAGCACCCGCCGCAGCGCCGACTGCAGCCGCTCGGCCTCGGAGCGGGGCAGGAAGTCGTGCGGCCCGCCCCCGCGGTACTTGGCCGCGGGGCCGCCGAAGACGGTCGCGAACCGCTCGTTGACGCGGCGGATCCGCAGGTCCGTGTCGAAGAGCAGGAAACCCATCGGAGATTGGCCGAAAACGGCTTGAGAGGCCGCGAGGTCGGTCTCGATGCCGCGCAGCGCGTGGACGTCGACGACGAGACAGACCGCGGCCCGCTCGCCGTCCGCCGTCTCGGACGGCATCACATAGATCTCCGCGAGCCTGCCGTCCCCGGCGTCCGGCGCGTCGTCCCGGTCCGCGCCGCGCGGGCGGTACGGGACCAGCCCGGTCCACTCCCGGCCGTCCAGGATCTGCGAGACCGTGCGGTGGGCCTGTTCACGCAGCTCGTGCGGGACGAAGGCGGCCACCGGGTCCTTGCCGACCGCGTCGGCGGCGGGGATGCCGAGCATCTCGGCCGCGCGCTCGCTCCACCGGTCGATGCGTCCGTCGGGGCCGAGGGAGAAGGACGCGACCCGGATGTAGTCGTAGATGGAGCCGGGCGGGCTGCTCTGCCATATCGGCGGGCCTTCCGCGCCTTCCGGCGCCGAGCGGCCCGACGGCCGCGCCGGACCGTCCGTACCGCCCGGCCCGGCAGGCTGCGCGGGTCCTGCCCCGCCAGATGTCTTCTCGCTCACGAGCCCCGTCCCCTCCAGCTCATCGTGCCCGGACCGGACGAGCCGAGTATCCAGCACCGCGGCTGTCCGGAACACGGTCTTCACGATCACAGCACAGTCTCGATCGCAGGCCGTCCACAGAATGTCAATGAAACGGCAACGATCAGGCCGCCACCAGACTCCTAACCCGCCACAGACAGCTCGAACCACACTGTTTTACCTGTCCTGCCATGTCGGGTGCCCCAACTCCGTGACGTGCACGCCACCAGCTGGAGTCCCCGGCCGCCCTCGTCCTCGGGAGTCGCGGCGCGCTCCCGGGGCGGGTCGGGCACCGGGTCCGACACCTCGACGAGCAGACCGCCCCCGCTCTTGAGGACGATCCGTACGCCGATGGGCCCGCTGGCGTAGCGCAGCGCGTTGGTCACCAGCTCGCTGACGAGCAGAACGGCCAGGTCGACGACGGTGTCCAGCCCCCAGTCCTGAAGTGTCTCGCGGACCACGGCACGGGCGGTACGGGCGGACCCGGGCTCGGCCGGAAAGCTCCACTCGGCGAGCGGGGAGCCGGAGATCATGCCGCGTCCGGGCGCGTAGGGGGCGGATTCGGGGACCCCTGCCGCTGCACTGTCGCTCACGCCGATCACTTCCCAGCCCGATGCGCGCACCCTCCGGATGGTCCGTGGTGAGGGGGTAAACAGCACATACCCGGTATCAGCGCGTCAATATCGCCCTCAATGGCGCACTGTGGCACAAACGGCGTACTGAGGCATACGGGGCCTCGGCGCGCACGCCTCGTGTGCGGCGGGGCACCCCGGTGCGCCGCCACACCGGGGCACACCCTTACGAGGGACCCGGCCGATCCGATGATCGTCCCGTACGGGGGAACGGTGAGGTGACAAGATGACCGGTCAGCGCGGGGCGGGGCGGGGCGGAGCGGGACGGTACGAGGCGGAGCGGTACGGGGCGGGGCGGGGCGGTACGGGACAGCTCGGGCGCCGGACACGGTACGGGGCCCATGAGGTTTTCACGGCCCATGAGGCCGCCAGGGCCTGTGGGGTCCCCAGGTCCTACCAAGCTCGCACGGACCTGTGCGGCTCCCGGGATGTGCGGAGCTGCGGCCTCGTCACGGGGCGTACGGGGCGCCGGACGGATACAAGGCCCCGGACACCTCCGCGGCCCCGAGGCGGCGCATCACCTCGGCGACCGCCGGGCGGTCCTGGTCCAGCCAGTCGACCTCGCCCTCCTGGCCCGGCGCCAGCCAGCGCAGCTCGTCGTGATCCTGGAGGGGCCGGGGCTCCCCGGACACCAGCCGGGCCGTCCACACCCGCAGGACGAGACCGGGACGCGGCGCCCACTCCCCCGGAATCCGGTCCAGCGGCTCGACCTCGATCCCCAGCTCCTCGCGCAGCTCGCGGACCAGCGCCTCCTCGGGCGTCTCACCGGGCTCGACCTTGCCGCCGGGCAGCTCCCAGCGGCCGGCCAGCGCGATCGGGGCACTGCGCCGCGCCGCCAGCAGCCTTCCCCCGTCGAGCACCGCTCCACCCACCACCACACGCACGTCCGTCATGCGCGGCAGCCTACGTCCCGCGCTGTCGCTCCCTCGTCTCAGGTGGCGGCGTGCCCCACCCGCTCCACGACGTACAGCCGCCCGTTCCTGCGGGTGTCGAGCCGGTCGGCCACCTGCTCCGCTTCCGCGCGGGTGGCGTAGCGGCCGACGCGATAACGGTTGCCGCCCTCGTCCTGGCGAATGACGAGCCAGGGCAGCACCGCTCCACTGTCGGTCATCGCGCCCCTCCGTCCGCCGTCCAGCGCGCCGTCGCGCGCCCCTCCTGCACTGATGCCGAAACCGCATTCCGCATATGCCCGAGCCTACGCCCGACCTTCACGCACCGGATACGGCTTTGCACAAAGAGGTACCGAACCGGCCATCGAACAGCGCGCAAGGGGCGTACGGGCCGCCCCGCGGACGCCCCGGGCGCACACACGAACGGGCGCCGCCGGTGGCTCCTGCCACCGACGGCGCCCGCCGAATTCCGTGCCCGACAGGGCGTCACGTCGTGCCCGAGAGGGACGGCGCCGCGCCCCGGGGGGCGTGCGCCCCACCCGATAAGGGCGACGCCCCGCCCCAGAGGCGCTACGCCTTGCCCGCCTCCGACTTCACGCCGGACGCGTCACCGGCGTTGCTGTCGGCCGCGGCCCGCTCCTCGGCGGCCTCGGCCTCGGCCGCCGCCAGCGACTCCGCCTCGGCCTCGACCAGCGACGGGTTGCGCCAGGAGCTGCGGACACCCCACACGTAGAAGAGCAGACCGATCACGGCGACCACGACGATGTCCCAGCCCGGCGGCAGGTAGCCCTTGCCGCCGAACTCCTCGCCGCCCATGTACGAGACACACGCCATGACCAGCAGGTACGCCACCATCCAGGCGCCCGCCTTCAGGTGCGGCTTCAGCTCGGCCCACGGCTTGCGCAGCTCGTACCAGGCCCAGACCGGCAGACCGACCGCCATGATCAGGATGACCTTGCCGGTGAGCGGCCAGCGGCCCCAGTACAGGACCAGCGAGCCGAAGACCATCGCGACGGGCGCGATGACCGGCATGATCCGCAGCTTCACCGGCCGCTTGATGTCGGGCGAGAGACGGCGCAGCGACATCACCGCGACCGGCCCGGTGATGTACGAGATCACGGTGGCCACCGAGACGATCTCGGCGAGCGAGCCCCAGCCGCGGAATACGGCGAGGAAGAGGAAGGCGATGAACAGGTTCAGCACCAGCGCCGGACGCGGCACCCCGGTCTTCTTGTCGACCCGGCCGAAGATCTTCGGCAGGTGACCGTTCTCCTGCACGCCGTGGATCATGCGCGAGGTGGTGGCCGCGTAGATCATGCCCGTACCGGACGGGGAGACGAACGCGTCCGCGTACAGCAGCAGCGCCAGCCAGTTCAGGCCCCAGGCGACGGCGAGGTCGGCCAGCGGCGAGTTGTAGCCGAGGTGGGCCCAGCCGCCGACGGACTCCAGCTTGCCGCCGGGGACCGCCATCAGGAAGGCGACCTGCAGCGCGACGTAGATGACGAGCGCGATCAGGATCGAGTAGATGACGGCCTTGGGCAGCGACTTGCCCGGGTTACGGGCCTCGCCGGCCATGTTCAGCGGCGACTGGAAGCCGTTGTAGGCCCAGACGATGCCGGAGACGGCGACGGCGGTGAAGACCGCGCTCCAGCCGTTCGGCGTGAAGCCGCCGTGGTCCTTGATGTTGCCGGTGTCGAAGTGCGCCAGCATCAGGGCGCTCGCGGTCAGGATCGGGACGACGACCTTGAAGACCGTGATCGCGGTGTTGGTCTTCGCGAAGAGCGAGATCGCGAACCAGTTCAGGAAGAAGTAGAAGATCAGCAGGAGGCTGGCCAGCGCGACACCGCTGCCGGTCAGCTCCTTGCCGTCGTACAGCCCCTGGGTCCACCCGAAGCTCCAGGAACTCATGTACTGGACGGAGGCGGTCGCCTCCCCGGGTATGACGGAGACGATCGCGATCCAGTTGGCCCAGGCGGCGAGGTAGCCGGCGAGCGAACCGTGCGAGTACTGGCCGTAGCGGACCATGCCGCCCGCCTTGGGGAACATCGAGCCGAGCTCGGTGTACGTGAGGGCGATCGTGAGCGCGACGACCGCGCCGATGACCCAGGCGAGGATGGCGGCCGGGCCGGCGATGGCGGCGGCCCGCTCGGCCCCGAAGAGCCAGCCGGAACCGATGATCGACCCAAGACCCGTGGCGGTCAGGGCAATGGTCCCGAGGGACCGTCGGTAATTCGAGTGGGAGCCCTGCTCCGCGCTCTGGGTCTGCGTCGTGCTCAACGTGCTTGGTCTCCTGATCTTCCCCCGTGCCGTGCACAAACTTCGCCATCGTAAGAGCGAATTGGAAGATCGGATTCCCAAGCGGGGTCAAAACTCGGGTCTGGCTGAAGGGGTGTGAGGTTTCCAACACACCAATTGGCCTCCCAAATCCCGACATACTGTTACTTAGGGGGTGGCTACTGGCGGGTTACGCGTCAGTACGCAACGTGCGATCTTGGCCGTAGCGGCAGGAAAATTGCTAGGTAGCAACGGGTTTCAGCCATCACGAAGCAGGGAAAAGGGCCCGCCTCACCACACCCTGCCCCACCCGGCTCAGTGCACCGGCAAGTGGTACGCCACCCGATGGCGGTCGGCGAGCGTCACGACATCAGCCGTCTCCACGGGGCGGCCGCCCGCGAAGTACGTACGCGAGATGACCAGCACCGCGTGGCCCGGCACCCCGCCCAGCGCCATGGCCTCCTCCGCCAGCCCGGGGCGCGCCCCGACCTCCTCGACCACGTTGTCCACGATCACGTCGATGGCCGCCATCCGCTCGACCACCCCGCGCCCGGCCAGCGGCCCCTCCTCGGGCAGCATCACCGGCGTACGCCCCGTGATGTCCAGCGGCTCCCAGGACGTCGAGAGCATGGCCGGCTCACCCTCCGCCCGGAAGAGATACCGCGTGCGCATCACCCGGTCCCCCACCTGGATGCGCAACCGGGAGGCGACGACCGGACCGGCCTCCTCCCGCTCGCTACTGGACTCCCAGGTGCCTTTGACCCGCTCGTCGGCCTGCTCCTGCCGGAAGGGCGTGGCGCCGACGCCGGTGCGGTAGCCGGCGCGGGCGATGCGGCGCGGGACGGGCTGCTCGCGGACGTACGTCCCCGACCCGGAGCGGCCCTCGACCAGCCCCTCGGCCATCAGGACCTTGCGCGCCTCCAGGGCGACCGTGTCGGAGACGCCGTACTCCTCGCGGATGCGGGCCTGGGAGGGGAGGCGGGTGTGCGGGGGCAGCACACCTTCGACGATCTTCTGGCGCAGGTCGCCGGCGACGCGGAGGTACGCGGGCTGCTCACCGAAAGGCACATGCCCCTCCCAACAGCTTGACAGTCAGCAACAGCGTGGCAACCGCGCGTTGTTGACCGCAAGCCTGGGCCAGCAATTCACTCGATGTGATGAAGCCCAGCTCAACCGGCCTACCGGCCAGGGAAGTTGACCACTCACGGACACGCGCACCCGGCTGCCCGGCACGGCCGCGCCGTTCGTGCGAGAGTCGGTACGACACGCCGCACGCGCGCCCGGCGCCCGAGCGGTACGGGAAGGAGCCCACCGTGCCCGACACACCCACCGGCGGCGGCACCGACGGGGCCGCCCCGGCCTCCCCCCTCTCCCCCATGCCGGAGGACTGGCAGCGGGCCCTGGCCGTCGTCGCCCACCCCGACGACCTCGAATACGGCGCGGCCGCCGCCGTCGCCGAGTGGACCGACGCCGGACGCGAGGTCGCCTACCTCCTCGTCACCCGCGGCGAAGCGGGCATCGACGGCCTCGGCCCCGAGGAGTGCGCCGCGGTCCGCGAGGCGGAGCAACGAGCGAGCGCCGCCGCCGTCGGCGTCCGAACGGTCGAATTCCTGGACCACCACGACGGCGTCATCCAGCCCGGCCTTCCCCTGCGCCGCGACCTGTCGGCCGCCATCCGCCGGCACCGCCCGGAGCTGCTGATCACCCTCAACCATCACGACACCTGGGGCGGCGTGGCCTGGAACACCCCGGACCACCGGGTCGTGGGCCGCGCCACCCTCGACGCGGCAGGCGACGCGGGCAACCGCTGGATCTTCCCCGACCTGACGGCCGAACTCGGCCTCGAACCCTGGAACGGCGTCCGCTGGGTAGCGGTGGCCGGCTCCCCGTACCCCACCCACGCCAAGGAAGTCGGCCCCGGCATCGACCGGGCCGTCGCCTCCCTCGCCGAACACCACACCTACATCACCGGCCTGGAGGGCCCCTCCCAAGACCCCACCACCTACGCCCGCAACTTCCTCGAACCCCTGCTCCACACCTCCGGCACCCAATACCGCGGCACCCCCGCCACCCTCTTCCAGCTCTACCCGCGCTGAGTACGGGCTCCCCGCTCCATCACACGCGCCACAAAGCCCTCCACCACCTCAGCGACCTCCCGCGGCTTCTCCAACAACATCGCATGGGTCGCATCCGCCCCACGCGGTTCCCGCAGGCCTCATCCAGCACCGATCCAGCACGGTGCGAAGTCACCCAGCACATCCAGCGCCCGCGACCGAGACAGCGCGGACAAGGTATCTGCCCACCGCCACCCGACCGAGGGCACCCTGGGGAGGTGCTGGTAGGCGGCGACGGGGTACCGGACCGCCTTCCGAGCGCCAAGCACACGATCAGCTGGCGGATATCACTCCGCGACGCGGGCGGTACGGCTTCCTGCGAACAAGGGGCAGCCCGACGCGCCACTGGGTGAGGTCAGAATCGACTTCAAGACCCTCGACCGGACACACCCTTGCCATCTCTGAGATCGGTCGGGCTTCTCGAACGCCGGCCTCGGCCCGATGATGGGGAAGAGACGCCCCAGCACACCGGGCACTCACCGATCAGTAGTGATACCGGGCAGCGAGGATGACGATCTCCTCACCCGTCACCAGATAGACGAGGCGGTGTTCTTCGTCGATCCGTCGCGACCAGGCACCAGGCAGGTGATACTTCAGCGGCTCCGGCTTGCCGATGCCTGTGAAAGGGTCACGCCTGACATCTTCGATGAGCTTGTTGATCCGGGCGAGCATCTTGCGGTCGTTCTTGAGCCAGGACGTGTAGTCCTCCCAGCCCTGATCCTCGAAGACGAGCCTCACGCGGCGCCCGCACCCGCGTCCGGCGACTCGGGATCGATCAATGCACGTTCCGACACGTTGATGTGCGACAGAGCGTTCTCGTAAGCCTTGAGCAGCCGACGGGCGTTCGCCGGCGAGCGCAACAGGTAGGAGCCCTCACGCAGCGCCGCGTAGTCCTCGGCCGAGACAAGCACCGCGTTGCCGTGCTTGGAGACGATCTCGATGGCCTCATGGTTTTCGTTGACCTTTTTGATCAACGGAAACAGGTCCTTGCGGGCTTCACTCGCGGTCATAGACATGACTCCGACCCTCCCATCAAGTGGTACTGAATAACGTACCACTCCTGGTGTCGCCTGAGAGGGGAACCATCTGATGATCGCTCAGCTGATCCAGCACTCATCCAGCACAGGGAAAGACTAGGGGCCCGCCTTCGGAGAAGTGGACCCCATCTGACCTGCATGTTTGCCACGTCAGCGACGTGGTGTTATTCATCCGCTTACACGTTGAAGCGGAACTCCACCACATCCCCGTCCTGCATCACATAATCCTTGCCCTCCATGCGCGCCTTTCCGGCGGCGCGGGCCTCGGCGACCGACCCCGTCTCCACCAGGTCCTCGAACGAGATGACCTCGGCCTTGATGAAGCCCTTCTGGAAGTCCGTGTGGATGACGCCGGCCGCCTCGGGGGCCGTGGCGCCCTTCTTGATGGTCCAGGCGCGGGTTTCCTTGGGGCCGGCGGTGAGGTAAGTCTGGAGGCCGAGGGTGTTGAAGCCTACGTGGGCGAGGGTGGCGAGACCGGGCTCCTGCTGGCCTACGGACTGGAGGAGTTCGAGGGCCTCTTCCTCGTCGAGTTCGGCGAGGTCGGCTTCCAGTTTGGCGTTGAGGAAGATGGCCTCGGCGGGGGCGACCAGGGCGCGCTGTTCGGCCTTGAAGTCCTCGTCGGTCAGCTCGTCCTCGTCGACGTTGAAGACGTAGAGGAAGGGCTTGGTGGTGAGGAGGTGGAGGTCGTGGAGGAGTTCCTCGTTGCCGGAGCCCTGGACGATGCCCTGCGAGAAGAGGGTGTCGCCCTTCTCCAGGATGGCCTTGGCCTCCTCGACCGCCTTGACCTTCGGTGCGACGTCCTTCTTGATGCGCGACTCCTTCTGGAGGCGCGGCAGGACCTTCTCGATGGTCTGGAGGTCGGCGAGGATCAGCTCGGTGTTGATGGTCTCGATGTCGTCCTTGGGCGAGACCTTGCCGTCGACGTGGACGACGTTCTCGTCCTTGAAGGCGCGGATGACCTGGCAGATGGCGTCGGACTCGCGGATGTTCGCCAGGAACTTGTTGCCCAGGCCCTCGCCCTCGGAGGCGCCGCGGACGATGCCGGCGATGTCGACGAAGTCGACGGTGGCCGGGAGGATCTTCTGGGAGTCGAAGATCTTGGCCAGCTCGGCGAGGCGGGTGTCGGGGACGCCGACGACGCCGACGTTGGGCTCGATGGTGGCGAACGGGTAGTTGGCCGCCAGCACGTCGTTCTTGGTCAGGGCGTTGAACATGGTCGACTTGCCGACATTCGGCAGACCGACGATTCCGATCGTGAGCGACACGGTGGCGACTTCCCGGAGAGGATGCGAGTGGACTGGGCGGTACGTACGGACCGCTGGGGGCCCGGGCGGCCCTCGTGAGGGCCCGTACGGTCCGTGGAGGACCGGTCGTCCAGTCTACGGGGCGGGGGAAGGGGTGGGGCAGGCGGCCGGAGAGCGGTCACGGGCGTGGTTCGTGAAGGCGCGAGGGCGGGTATGCGTACGCTGCGTTACGGCCGTGGGGTGATTTGTACGCCGAATGGGCCGGTCAGGTCAGACAAAACGCGTGTCCTGTAACCGGTTGATACCACTTGGCGGCCTACCGTTGCCGAGTGGAGCAACACAGAGCGCGCAGCCCCCAGCACAGTCCGCCCCGGACCGGCCGTCCGGCAGCGGGCCAGGACGCACGGCTCCCCCGCCCCGCGGAGGCCGTGCCGACGAACGGTTCCAGCACCCGGGGCGCCCGGGACGCCCTGAATGCGGCGGGCACTCCGGGAGCACCCCGGGCCCCGGGCGGTCCAGGTGCCCCACGCGGCCCCGGGGCGGACGGCTTCGGCGAGGAGAGTTCGACCGTCTACCGGGTCCGCGCGCGCCGGAGCGGGCCGCTGGCCCCGCTGGCGGCGGCCGCCGCGCGGCTGCCCGCGCCCCGGCTCACCGGGCTGGGGTGCGGTCTGCTCAGCACCCTCGCCCTCTTCGCCTTCGCCTTCTTCGACCGACTGCTGTTCGGTGCCGCGCCGACGGCCTACGGGGTGTTCTTCATCCTGGTGAGCGTGTGCGCCGGGCTGTGGGTACGGCCGTACGACCTGATCACGGCGCCGGTCGCGCTGCCCATCGCGTACACCGTCGGAACGGTGCCGATCAGCCACGACACGGGCGGGATCGGCGGACTGCTGATGGGGGTCTTCACCGTGCTGGCGACGCAGGCGGGCTGGCTGTACGCGGGCACACTGACCTGCGCGCTGATCGTTCTCGTACGCAAGGCGGCGGCCCTGGCGCGGCGGCAGGCCGAACGGCACGCGCGGCGGCAGGCGGCGCGTGCGGCGGGCCGGGCGCCCGCCCGGGCGCAGAGCGCCGGGAAGGCGCCGGGCGCGGCGCCGGAGCGCGTGCGCCGGCGTGCGGAGCAGGCGCCGGGGCCGGGACAGCGCCCGGGGCTGGGCCAGGGGCCGCACCGCCCCGGCCGCACGTCCGGGCAGCCCGCCGCCCAGCGCGCGGGGCAGGTCAGGGATCGGCCGGCCAGCCGACCTGCGACGTAGTGGGGTCGGGGGAAGGAGAAGCGGCGGGGGCCGGGGAGAGTGGGCCCGCTGACGCGCCCGCGCCGGCGGGGGCCGCCGCGCCCTCCTGGCCCGCGGCCCGCGCGGCCATCGCCGCGCCCACGATGCCCGCGTTGTTCTGCAGCTGGGCGGGCACGATCTCCGCCCGGATGCCCTCGATCAGCGGCAGGAACTTCGCCGCCTTGCGGCTGACACCGCCGCCGATCACGAACAGCCGGGGCGAGAAGAGCATCTCCACGTGGGCCAGGTATTTCTGCACGCGGTGCGCCCACTGCTGCCAGCTCAGGTCCTCGTCGTCCTTGACCTTGGTGGACGCGCGCTTCTCCGCGTCGTGGCCGTGCAGTTCCAGGTGGCCCAGCTCGGTGTTGGGCACGAGCTTGCCGTCGGTGAAGACGGCGCTGCCGATGCCGGTGCCGAAGGTGAGCACGATGACCGTGCCCCCGCGGCCCCGGCCCGCGCCGAAGTGCATCTCGGCCAGGCCGGCCGCGTCCGCGTCGTTGAGGACCGTGACCGGGCAGCCGCCGGTCCCGCCGCCGAGGCGGCCCGCCAGCAGCGCGGCCGCGTTCCGGTCGATCCACCCCTTGTCGACATTGGCCGCCGTACGGGTGACCCCGTCGGTCACCACGCCGGGGAACGTCGCACCGACCGGCCCCGACCAGCCGAAATGGTCCACGACCTGCTGGACGCAGTCCGCCACCGCGTCCGGGGTCGCCGGATGCGGGGTCAGTACCTTGTACCGCTCGTCCGCCAGGTCACCGCGCTCCAGGTCCACCGGAGCGCCCTTGATGCCCGACCCGCCGATGTCCACACCAAAGACCTTCATGCCTAGAGGCTAGGCGGGGACGGGCCGGTTCACCCCTCGACTTCCGGGTTCAACAGCCGGCCCGCCCGGGCCCGGCGGCTGGAACGGCTCCGGGCGCCGCCCCGGAGCCCTCAGCTCTCGGCGGCGGACTTCGCCTCGGAGCGCAGGTCGCGGCGGAGCTCCTTCGGCAGGGAGAAGGTGATCGACTCCTCGGCTGCCTTGACCGTCTCCACGTCCTCGTAGCCGCGCTGGGCGAGCCAGTCCAGTACGCCGTGCACCAGGACCTCGGGGACGGAGGCACCGGAGGTCAGGCCGACCGTGGTCACGCCCTCCAGCCAGCTCTCGTCGATCTCCTCGGCGCCGTCGACCAGGTGGGCGGCGCGGGCGCCGGCGCCGAGGGCGACCTCGACGAGGCGGACGGAGTTCGAGGAGTTCTTGGAGCCGACGACGATGACCAGGTCGGCCTCGGCGCCCATCTGCTTGACGGCGGTCTGACGGTTCTGCGTGGCGTAGCAGATGTCGTCGCTGGGCGGGGAGAGGAGGTTGGGGTAGCGGCCCTTGATGGCGTCGACCGTCTCCATGGTCTCGTCGACCGAGAGGGTGGTCTGGGAGAGCCAGACGACCTTGTCCGGGTCGCGGACCTCGATGTTCCGCACGTCGTCGGGGCCGTCGACCAGGGTGATGTGCTCGGGGGCCTCGCCGCTGGTGCCGATGACCTCTTCGTGGCCCTCGTGGCCGATCAGGAGGATGTCGAAGTCCTCCTTGGCGTACCGGACGGCTTCCTTGTGCACCTTGGTGACCAGCGGGCAGGTGGCGTCGATGGTGGCCAGCTTGCCCTGCTTGGCCTCGTCGTGGACGACCGGGGCGACGCCGTGCGCGGAGAAGATGACGATGTTGCCCTCGGGGACCTCCGCCGTCTCCTCGACGAAGATCGCGCCCTTCTTCTCCAGGGTCTTGACGACGTACTTGTTGTGGACGATCTCGTGGCGCACGTAGACGGGCGCGCCGTACTGTTCCAGGGCTTTCTCGACGGCGATCACGGCACGGTCCACGCCCGCGCAATAACCGCGGGGCGCGGCGAGCAGGACCCGGCGGCGGTCCTCGCGCGGTGCGGCGTCTCCGTCCGGAACGGTCTCGCCGTCCGGAACGGTGGCGGGCGACGGGCTGGGCGTAGCAGCAGTCATACGATCCATCGTACGGGGCCGACTTCGGGGTTCGCGCTGCCGCCGGGACGTGGCGGGGCGCGCGGCGCGACGGGGGCGCGCGGGTTCCGCTTCACGCGGGCGTGGGCGCCCCTCCGGCTTCCGTCGCGCCCCTCCGGCTCCCGCCACGCTCCCCCGTCGCGCCCCTCCGGTTTCCGCCACGCTCCCCCGTCGCGCCCACCCGGCTCCCGCCACGCACCCCCTTCGCCTCCTCGGCTGCCTCCCCCGACCGCCTCTCCTGGCGCGTCACCCCCGCCCGGGACGCGGGCTTGCCCGAAGCTGGGAGACAGCCGACGATCATCGTCGGCCGTACGTCCCCTGCTGGAGTGACCGTCATGAGCGCACCGTCCGAGCCGAACCCGCCCGCCCGTCGCCCGCCGCCCTCCGCCCCCGGAGACGCGTCGCGCGACGCCTCCTCCGGTACCGCCACGGCGGCCGGTGCGGCCGCCGTGCCGCCCGACGGCGGCGGGCTCCGGCGCACGCTGTCCTTCCGCGACCTGGTCGTCTACGGGCTGCTGTTCATCGCCCCGATGGCCCCCGTCGGAATCTTCGGCACGCTTCAGGCCAAGTCGCACGGCGCGATCACCGCCGTCTACGTGGTGGCGACGGTCGCGATGGCCTTCACCGCGTACTCGTACGCGCAGATGGTGCGGGTCGCGCCGCAGGCCGGGTCGGTCTTCACCTACGCGCGGGCCGGGCTCGGCGACGGGGCGGGCTTCGTCGCGGGGTGGATGGCGATGCTCGACTACCTGCTGATCCCGGCGGTGGCGTACCTCTTCTCCGGCATCGCCATGCACGCGCTGGTGCCGTCCGTGCACCAGTGGGTGTGGACGGCACTCGCGGTGGTCGTCACCACGCTGCTGAACCTCCTGGGGGTACGGACGGCGGCGGTGGCCGGGTTCGTGGTGCTGGCGATGGAGCTGGCGGTGCTGGTGGTGTTCGTGGTGGTGGCGGTGTGGGTGCTGGCCACGGACGGGGCGCAGCGCGGCTGGTCGGCGCCGCTGACCGGCGAGGGGGCGTTCTCCACGAGTGCGGTGCTGGCCGCGGTGTCGGTCGCGGTGCTGTCGTACCTGGGGTTCGATGCGATCGCGTCGTTCGCGGAAGAGGCGAAGGAAGCGCGTCCAGGGAAGGGCGGCGGGCGACGGTCGGGCGGGGTGCGGGTGGCGCGGGCGGTGCTGACCTGCCTGGTCATCGCGGGGGTGCTGTTCGCCGTACAGACGTACCTGGCGGCGCTGCTGGCGCCGATGTCGGCGGCTGAGCTGGCGGACCGGCCCGCCGAACAGGGCGACGCCTTCTACACGACGGCGGACGCGGCCGCCGGCGAGGGGCTGCAAAAGCTGGTGGCGGCGAGCAAGGCCGTCGGGGCGGCGTTCGCGGCGCTGGCTGGGCAGGCGGCGGCCGGGCGGCTGCTGTTCGCGATGGCGCGGGACCGGCGGCTGCCGGGCGCGATGTCGAAGGTGGACGCGGGCAGCGGGGTGCCGCGCCGGGCGCTGCTGGGCGCCGCGGTGGTGACGCTGGTCGCGGCGGTGTGGGCGGCCCGCCGCGACGACGGGCTGGACCACCTGTCCTCGATCGTCAACGTGGGCGCGCTGACCGCCTTCGGGCTGCTGCACGCCTCGGTGATCGGCTGGTTCTGGGTACGCAAGCGGGCCGAGCGGCCGAGCGTCCTCAAACACGTGCTGGTGCCGGTACTGGGGCTGGGCGTGGTGGTCGCGGTCGTCGTGGAGGCGTCCCGGACCGCGCAGATCGTCGGAGCGGCCTGGTTGGTGGTGGGGCTGGTGGTACTGGGGGTGCAGTACGGGCGCCGAAGGGCCGGAGCGGCGGGTGGCTGACGCCGCGACCGGCCGTACCGGCGACGGAGCCGGAGTGGCGGGTGGCTGACGCCGCGGCGGTCTGTGCCGCGGCGGTCTGTACGGGCACGGAGCCGCGCGCCCCGGCGCTGTCAGTGCCGGGCTATACGCTCGTGACATGAGTGTGAGGACGTCCGCGGAGGCGCCGATCCCCGTCGGCGAGGTGTCGCGGCTCATCGGGGGGTGGATCGACCGGCTGGGGGCCGTCTGGGTCGAGGGGCAGATCACCCAGCTGTCCCGGCGGCCGGGCGCCGGTGTGGTCTTCCTGACACTGCGCGACCCGTCGTACGACATCTCGGTGAGCGTGACGTGCTACCGCCAGGTCTTCGACAAGGTCGCGGACGTGGTCAGCGAGGGCGCGCGCGTCGTCGTGCACGCCAAGCCGGAGTGGTACGCCCCGCGCGGCCAGCTCTCGCTGCGGGCCGCCGAGATCAAACCGGTGGGCGTCGGCGAGCTGCTGGCGCGCCTGGAGCAACTGAAGAAGTCGCTGGCGGCCGAGGGCCTGTTCCGGTCGGAGCGCAAGCGGGGGCTGCCGTTCCTGCCGCAACTGATCGGCCTGGTGTGCGGCCGGGCCAGCGCCGCCGAGCGGGACGTCCTGGAGAACGCCCGGCTGCGCTGGCCGGCGGTCCGCTTCGAGGTGCGCAACGTGCCGGTGCAGGGCGTGCACGCGGTGCCCCAGGTGATCGAGGCGGTCAAGGAGCTGGACGCGCTCCCCGAGGTCGACGTGATCATCGTGGCGCGCGGCGGCGGCAGCGTCGAGGACCTGCTGCCGTTCTCGGACGAGCAGCTCGTTCGGGCCGTGGGCGCCGCCCGTACCCCCGTCGTCTCCGCGATCGGCCACGAACCGGACTCGCCGCTGCTGGACCTGGTCGCCGACCTGCGCGCCTCGACCCCGACGGACGCGGCGAAGAAGGTCGTACCGGACGTCGGCGAGGAGTTCGCCCGCATCCAGCAGTTGCGCGAGCGGGCGCTGCGTGCGATCAACGGCTGTCTGGACCGCGAGGAGCGGGGCCTGGCCGCGGCCCTGAGCAGGCCCTCCATGCAGCGGCCCCACCGGATGGTCGAGGAACGCGAGGACCAGGTCACAGCCCTGCTGGAGCGCGGCCGACGCACCCTGGGGCATCTGCTGGACCGGGCCGACTCGGAGCTGTCGCACACGCTGGCGCGGGTCGTCGCCCTCTCCCCCAAGGCGACCCTGGAGCGTGGCTACGCGGTGCTCCAGAAGCCGGACGGCTCGGCCGTGCGGTCGCCGCACGAGGTCGCGCCGGACGACGAACTCCGGGCCCGGGTCGCCGAGGGCGAGTTCCGGGTACGGGTGTCCGGGAACGGCTCACGGTCCGATGTCACACCCCCGGAATAGGGTGGGAGCCATGGCGAAGGCGAAGACGGACGACGACACGGTGGCGGACGGCACGGCGGACGCGGCGCAGTCGGACGGATCCACGCTCGGGTACGAACAGGCCCGGGACGAGCTGATCGAGGTCGTCCGCAGCCTGGAGGCCGGCGGGACCACGCTGGAGGAGTCCCTCGCTCTCTGGGAGCGCGGCGAGGAGCTGGCCAAGGTCTGCCGCCGCTGGCTGGACGGAGCGCGGGCGCGCCTGGACGCGGCGCTGGCGGAGGAAGCGGCAGCGGAAGAGGACGGGACGGGCGAGGACGCGGCCGGGTAGCGGGCGGGGAGGGCGGGGGCCTCACCCCCTCGCTCGGCGCCCCACACAGGCCGGGGCCCAGCACCCGCGCCCCGCACCCGGCACCCGGCACCCGGCACCCAATGTCCGGCCGCCGTGCCGCCGTGCCGCCGCGCGCCCTCAGCCCTTCACGCCCCGAAGCTCCCCAAGCCCCGGGCGCCGAAGCACCCGGGGCGTCCGCAGCACCCGGAACGTCCGCGGCACCCGGTGCGTCCGCGGCGCCCACCCCTTGTGAATCGGGTCACGATTCCACCGTATTAGTTGAAACTTAATCTATCTTGGTTACAGTTGATGACGAACACGGAAATCCCGACTTACGAGGTGCCCTCATGTCTCTCGCGCTCGACGCCGCCGCCCAGGACCTCCTCTTCCGCGAGGCCCAGACCGCCAACTCGTTCACGGACGAGCCGGTGACGGACGAGCAGGTGCAGGCCATCTACGACCTGGTGAAGTACGCCCCCACCGCCTTCAACCAGTCGCCGCTGCGCATCACCATGGTCCGTTCCGAGGACGCCCGCGAGCGCCTGGTGCGGCACGCGATGGGTGCCAACGGCCCGAAGACGCTGAGCGCGCCGCTGACCGTGATCCTCTCCACGGACCTCGACTTCCACGAGAAGCTGCCGACGCTGTTCCCGCACGCCCCCGGCATCAAGGACACGTTCTTCTCCGAGGCCGCCGTCCGTGAGGTCGCCGGCGTCCAGAACGCGACGCTGCAGGCCGGTTACTTCATCGTCGGCGTCCGCGCGGCGGGCCTGGCCGCGGGCCCGATGACCGGCTTCGACTTCGCCGGCATCGACAAGGAGTTCTTCGGCGACGGCAAGCAGAAGTCCTTCATGGTCATCAACATCGGCAAGCCGGGCGCCGACGCGTTCTTCCCGCGTTCGCCGCGGCTGGGTTTTGACGAGGCCGTCACCACCGTCTGAGCCGGCTGGGGGTCCGGGGGTCGCCCCCCGGAAAGACACAGCCCGCGTTCGCCGCGGCTGGGTTTTGACGAGGCCGTCACCACCGTCTGAGCCCGAGCGCCACACACGACGAGGCCGCCGCACCCATCCCGGGTGCGGCGGCCTCGTCGTACACATCCGGACCGGCCGATCCGCCGACCGGCCGGTCAGTCCTTCTTCGCCTCCAGCGACGCCGCCAGCTCCGCGAGGCGTCCGTACGGCGCGGTGCCGGTGAGGACGGTCGTGACGCCCTCCTGCTCGCGCACCAGCGCGCGGTACTTCTCGCCCTTGTAGCGGTCCCACTTCGCGCCGCCGACGACCTGCTTGCCCGCGGCCTTCTCGGCGCCCAGCGTGACGTCCTGGACGAACTTCTTGGCGGGCGCGTCGCTCTGCTCCAGCGCCGCGTACTCCTGCTCCGGGTCGAGGAAGCCCAGATGCCAGGCGCCGCCCTTGCCGTCCTTGCTCGCCTTGTACGAGACGGAGGTGGCGCGCCAGCCCTCGGGCAGGCCCTTGGGCGCGGCGACCGGATACGGCGCGGCGCGCCGGGCGGTCGCGAGTTCGACGCGGTAGTCGACCGTCTTGACCGCGTTCACCTCGGCGGTCCTGCTGTCGTTGTGCGGGATGAAGACATAGATGCCCGCGACGAGGGCGCCGATCACCGCCATCGACAGGACCATGTCCCGAACCGTCTGCTTGCCTCGCATACCTGCCACGCCTCTATGGTCCCCCATCCCCGGCTCCGCGAAGACACCCCCCTGCCCCGCGGGCGTCCGGCGCCCGCGGTGCGGGGACACGCCCGCATGGCTCCTTGTCGCCGCTCATGCGTAGGGCCCGCTGCTCATTTTGGCGACGTACCGATAAAGTCATAGCCACCCTCACCATTCCGGCCGTCGCCGTACAGAAAGGTGCGCTCGATGACCGAGCATCATCTGCCGTCCCAACTAGAGGTCAGCCCCGAGGCTCCCGACCGCAACCTCGCGCTGGAGCTCGTCCGGGTGACCGAAGCCGGAGCCATGGCCTCGGGCCGCTGGGTCGGGCGCGGCGACAAGAACGGCGCCGACGGCGCCGCCGTCAAGGCCATGCGCGCCTTGATCCACACCGTCTCCATGAACGGTGTCGTGGTCATCGGGGAGGGCGAGAAGGACAACGCCCCGATGCTCTACAACGGCGAGCGGGTCGGTGACGGCACCGGCGCCGAGTGCGACGTGGCCGTGGACCCGGTCGACGGTACGACGCTGACGGCCAAGGGCATGGCCAACGCCGTCTCCGTGATGGCCGTGGCCGAGCGCGGCGCGATGTTCGACCCGTCCGCGGTCTTCTACATGGACAAGCTGGCCACCGGCCCGGAGGCCGCCGACTTCGTCGACATCACGGCGCCGGTCGGCGTGAACATCCGCCGGATCGCCAAGGCCAAGAAGTCCGCCGTCGAGGACGTCACCGTCGTCATTCTGGACCGGCCGCGCCACGAGGGCCTGGTCAAGGAGGTACGGGAGGCCGGCGCCCGGATCAAGTTCATCTCCGACGGCGACGTGGCCGGCGCGATCATGGCGGCCCGCGAGGGCACCGGCGTCGACCTGCTGCTGGGCATCGGCGGTACGCCGGAGGGCATCATCGCCGCGTGCGCGCTGAAGTGTCTGGGCGGCACCCTTCAGGCCAAGCTGTGGCCGAAGGACGACGAGGAGCGGCAGCGCGCGATCGACGCCGGGCACGACCTGGACAAGGTGCTGCAGACCGACGACCTGGTCCGCGGCGACAACGTCTTCTTCGTCGCCACCGGCATCACCGACGGCGACCTGCTGCGCGGGGTGCGCTACCGCGCCGAGACCGCGACCACCTCGTCGCTGGTGATGCGTTCCAAGTCCGGCACGATCCGCCGGGTCGACTCCGAGCACCGGCTCTCCAAGCTGCGCGCGTACAGCTCGGTCGACTTCGAGCGCCCCAACTAGGCCACCACCAGGCCCTGCGGCCCCGGTCCGCCGGCCCCCGCAAACACCCGGGCCGGGACTCCGCCGTCTTCCCGGCGGGGTCCCGGCCCGTCACGCGTGCCGGTCGCACGGGCCGCTCAACCGGCGGCGGCCTGCATACGGGCCGAGCGCTGCAGCTCGGTCTCCCGGCGCCGGCGGCGGGCCAGCACGACCCGGCGTTCGGCGGCGGTCAGGCCGCCCCACACCCCGTAGGGCTCCGGCTGCACGAGAGCGTGCTCCCGGCATTCGATCATCACCGGGCAGCGGGCGCAGACCCGCTTGGCGGCTTCCTCCCTCGCCAGGCGCGCGGCGGTCGGCTCCTTGGACGGTGCGAAGAACAGGCCCGCCTCGTCACGGCGGCACACCGCCTCCGCGTGCCAGGGACCGGCCTCTTCGCGAGAGGGAACCCGCTGGGACGGAACAACTGCGGTGTCCTGCAGAGGCTGATGCGGTAGCAGCACGGTCTACTCCTGACGACGGCTTCGGCGAAGAGTCACCCTTGCCCGTCTCGCTGCGCACGACTTTTCGCACCCCGCAGCCGTACGAGAGACGATGCACCAGCCCTACCCGCTGTACGCGTGCTTATGCACACGGTTGCGAACGGCCGCCGAGCAGTGCGGACGCGCCGCGGAGACACCGGCTCCGGCGACGGTCGCCGCCGTTACCCCCGTCAGTCGCGGTGACCGCCGTGCAGCCGCCCGGGCCGCTCGTCCCGGCGTTGCTCGTGCCAGGACCGGCGCTCGTCCCGGCGTTGTTCGTACCGGTCACGGCGCTCGTCGCGCCGCTGCTCCTGCCACGCGCGCCGGGCGCCGCGCAGGTCGTCGCGCAGGTCGCGCAGCCACTTGCCGCGCTTGGCCCGTGCCTCGACGCTGCCGAGCACCGCGTAGCCGTTGACGAGGACGACCGGGGCGTCGGCGTCCGCCGACTCGTTGGTCTCGACCTCGAAGGAGCCGAGCACGCCGGAACCGTTGCTGCGCAGGGTGACGTTCTCGGGCACCCGGATCTCCACGCTGCCGAAGATCGAGGTGACGTTGATCCGGACCTGCTGCTGCTGGAAGATCCCCTCGGTCAGGTCGATCTCCACGCTGCCGAAGATCGCGACGGCGTTGATACGGGACGGCACCCGCCAGCGGCCCTTGCGGGTCGAGGCGCTGAAGATCGCGACCATGCTCTGGTCCGGCAGCGCGCCGCCCGGTTCCGCCTCGTACGCGGCGGCCGGGGTCCGGGGCCCGGGGACACCGCCCTCCGCGGGCAGGTCGCGTACCAGCGGCTCCAGTTCGCCCATCGTCTTGGCGCGGTAGACCAGGTCGATGCGCTCGGAGTGCTCCTCGGCGTCCAGCCGCCCGACGGCCAGCGCCTCGCGCAGGATCTCCGCGATCCGGTCCCGGTCGGCGTCGGAGGCCCTCAGCTCGGCCTCGGCCACGGGCTTGGTCAGGTGCACCGGCTGCTGGGCTCGCTTGGCGAGCGACGATTCGTCCACGGGAGGCAGCCTACCGAAACGCGATAGATCGCGACTAGAGGACGCGCGACCCCGAAGGCGTTCCAGGTGAGCCTTACCTCACAGCGGCGACCGGGAGCCGGGGTTCTACGCTGGTCAGGCGCTGCCGCAGATGTCAGCCGAAATCCACCGCCCAGTGAGGAATTACCCCTGATGCCCCCCGCCTCCCACCCAACCGGCCCGGAATTCGCCTACACCGACCTGCTCCCCGTAGGCGAGGACAACACCCCCTACCGCCTGGTCACTTCGGAGGGTGTGAGCACCTTCGAGGCCGACGGACGCACGTTCCTCAAGGTCGAGCCGGAGGCGCTGCGCAAGCTGGCCGCCGAGGCGATGCACGACATCGCGCACTACCTGCGCCCGGCGCACCTCGCCCAGCTCCGCCGCATCCTGGACGACCCCGAGGCGTCCGCCAACGACCGCTTCGTGGCGCTGGACCTGCTGAAGAACGCCAACATCGCGGCGGCGGGCGTGCTGCCGATGTGCCAGGACACCGGCACCGCCATCGTCATGGGCAAGCGCGGCCAGAACGTACTGACCCGGGGCCGTGACGAGGAAGCGCTCTCCCGCGGCATCCACGACGCGTACACCCAGCTCAACCTGCGCTACTCCCAGATGGCCCCGCTGACCATGTGGGACGAGAAGAACACCGGCTCCAACCTCCCGGCCCAGATCGAGCTGTACGCGAACGACGGGGACGCGTACAAGTTCCTGTTCATGGCCAAGGGCGGCGGCAGCGCCAACAAGTCCTTCCTCTACCAGGAGACGAAGGCCGTCCTCAACGAGGCGAGCATGATGAAGTTCCTGGAGGAGAAGATCCGCTCGCTGGGCACGGCCGCCTGCCCGCCGTACCACCTGGCGATCGTCGTCGGCGGCACCAGCGCCGAGTACGCGATGAAGACCGCCAAGTACGCCTCCGCGCACTACCTGGACGAGCTGCCCGCCGAGGGCTCCCCCACCGGCCACGGCTTCCGGGACAAGGAGCTGGAGGAGAAGGTCTTCGAGCTGACGCAGAAGATCGGCATCGGCGCGCAGTTCGGCGGCAAGTACTTCTGCCACGACGTGCGCGTGGTGCGCCTGCCCCGGCACGGCGCGTCCTGCCCGGTCGCCATCGCCGTCTCCTGCTCCGCCGACCGCCAGGCCGTCGCGAAGATCACCGCCGAGGGCGTCTTCCTGGAGCAGTTGGAGAAGGACCCGGCGCGCTTCCTCCCGGAGACGACCGAGGCGGAGCTGACCGAGGGCGCGGGCCCGGACCTCGATGCCGTGCGCATCGACCTGAACCAGCCGATGGACGAGATCCTGGCCGAGCTGACCAGGCACCCGGTCAAGACCCGGCTGTCGCTCACCGGCACGCTGGTCGTCGCCCGCGACATCGCGCACGCGAAGATCAAGGAGCGGCTGGACGCGGGCGAGGAGATGCCCGAGTACCTGAAGAACCACCCGGTGTACTACGCGGGCCCGGCGAAGACCCCCGAGGGGTACGCGTCCGGCTCCTTCGGCCCGACCACGGCCGGCCGGATGGACGCCTACGTCGAGCAGTTCCAGGCGGCGGGCGGCTCGAAGGTCATGCTGGCCAAGGGCAACCGCTCGAAGCAGGTCACCGACGCGTGCGCCGCGCACGGCGGCTTCTACCTGGGCTCGATCGGCGGCCCGGCGGCGCGCCTGGCGCAGGACTGCATCAAGAAGGTCGAGGTCCTCGAATACGAGGAGCTGGGCATGGAGGCGGTCTGGCGGATCGAGGTCGAGGACTTCCCGGCGTTCATCGTCGTGGACGACAAGGGCAACGACTTCTTCCAGGACCCGGCGCCCGCTCCGACGTTCACCAGCATCCCGGTGCGGACCGCCTGACGGCCGTACGCCCCTCTGCGGCGGTTCGCTCCGCGCGTACCGCCTGACGGACGAAACCTGCCGGTGCCCGGGAACAGAATCACGGTTCCCGGGCACTGACAGAGGTATGAGCGACAACGGCCTGAGCGGCGACAACGGCGAGTACCGGACCGAGCACGACTCGATGGGCGAGGTGCGGGTGCCCGCCCGCGCGAAGTGGCGGGCGCAGACCCAGCGGGCGGTGGAGAACTTCCCGGTCTCCGGGCAGCGGCTGGAGCGGGCGCACATCGAGGCGCTGGCCCGTATCAAGGCCGCGGCGGCCAAGGCCAACGCCGGGCTGGGCGTGCTGGACGAGGACGTGGCGGCGGCGATCCAGGAGGCCGCGGCGGAGGTCGCGGAGGGGAAGTGGGACGACCACTTCCCCGTCGATGTGTTCCAGACCGGGTCCGGTACGTCGTCCAACATGAACACCAACGAGGTGCTCGCGACCCTCGCCACCGAGCGGCTGGGCCGCGACGTGCACCCCAACGACCACGTCAACGCCTCCCAGTCGTCCAACGACGTCTTCCCGTCCTCGATCCACATCGCGGCGACCGCGGCCGTCACCCACGACCTGATCCCGGCGCTGGAGCACCTGGCGGCCGCGCTGGAGCGCAAGGAGACCGAGTTCGCCGAGGTGGTGAAGGCGGGGCGGACGCATCTGATGGACGCCACGCCCGTCACCCTCGGCCAGGAGTTCGGCGGCTTCGCCGCGCAGGTCCGCTACGGCGTGGAGCGGCTGCGGTCCGCGCTGCCGCGGCTGGCCGAACTGCCGCTGGGCGGTACGGCGGTGGGCACCGGCATCAACACCCCGCCCGGCTTCCCCGCCGCGGTGATCGCCGAGGTGGCGCGGACCACGGGGCTGCCGCTGACCGAGGCGCGCAACCACTTCGAGGCGCAGGGCGCGCGCGACGCGGTCGTGGAGACCAGCGGGCAACTGCGCACCATCGGCGTCGGCCTGACGAAGATCGCCAACGATCTGCGCTGGATGTCCTCGGGGCCGCGCACCGGCCTCGCCGAGATCAACCTGCCCGACCTCCAGCCCGGTTCGTCCATCATGCCGGGCAAGGTCAACCCGGTGATCCCGGAGGCGGTGCTGATGGTGGCCGCGCAGGTCACCGGCAACGACGCGACGGTGGCCGCGGCGGGCGCCGCGGGCAACTTCGAGCTGAACGTGATGCTGCCGGTCATCGCGAAGAACGTGCTGGAGTCGGTACGGCTGCTGGCCAACGTCTCCCGGCTGCTCGCGGACCGCACGGTCGACGGGATCACCGCCAACGCCGAACGGGCCCGTGAGTACGCCGAGTCGTCGCCCTCCGTCGTCACCCCGCTCAACAAGTACCTCGGGTACGAGGAGGCCGCCAAGGTCGCCAAGAAGTCCCTGGCCGAGCGGAAGACGATCCGCGAGGTGGTCGTCGAGTCCGGCTACGTCGACCAGGGGCTGCTGACGGAACAGCAGTTGGACGAGGCACTCGACGTACTGAGCATGACACATCCGTAACGGACGGTGCGGCTTCCGTCACAGCGAGGACACCGGTGCGCCCCTAGGATCTGCTCATGACAGCGGACATGGTGGAGACGAGGAAGGGCGCCGCCGGGGCGGAGGACACGCGGGCCGCCGCGGAGACGCCGGGACGCTGGGCGCCCGGTGACCAGATCCTGTGGCGGTACCGCGACAACGCCGGCGACGGTATCCACATCTGCCGCCCGATGACCGTCGTCCAGGACACCGACGAGCTGCTCGCGGTGTGGATGGCGCCCGGCACGCCCTGCGTCAAGCCGGTGCTGGCCGACGGGACGCCCGTCCACCGCGAGCCGCTCGCCAGCCGGTACACCAAACCGCGGCGCGCCACCCGCGACCAGTGGTTCGGCACCGGGGTGCTGAAGCTGGCCCGGCCGCGCGACCCCTGGTCGGTGTGGCTGTTCTGGGAGCCCGGCTGGCACTTCAAGAACTGGTACGTGAACCTGGAGGAGCCGCGTCGCCGCTGGGCGGGCGGTATCGACTCGCAGGACCACTACCTGGACATCTGCGTGTATCCGGACCGGCATTGGGAGTGGCGCGACGAGGACGAGTTCGCGCAGGCCCAGCGGGACGGGCTGATGCCGGCCGCACTGGCGGCGGACGTACGGGCGGCGGGCCGCGCGGCGGTCGAACACATCGCCGCGTGGGGTGTGCCGTTCGGTTCGGGCTGGGAGGACTGGCGGCCCGATCCGGCGTGGGAGGTGCCGGGGCTGCCGGAGGACTGGGACCGGGCCGGGCCCGGCGGGCGGGACTGAGAGCCCGGCTCCGGGGCGGCTGCGCGGGCGTCCGCCCCGGCCGCGCGGGAAGTCCGGCGACGCCTCACCGGCCGGTCGTACGAGGGGGGCGGCTCCCGGCGCTCCGGTGAGCGGACGAAGGCGCGGCGTGGCGTGCGAGTGAGCCCCCTTGATGCGCCCCTGGGGATCAACCGTAGGATCGTCCTCCACAAGACTGCACAGGCGTAACTCAAGACTGCACGGAACTGCACGGACGTGGCTCCCGAGGCGGAGTCCCGAACTTGACCGCGGTCGCAGGAGAGGCGAGGTCGTGAGCGCTGAAGGCTACGACGGATACGAGGGCCTGAACCGGTTAGTCCTGGACCGGGCGGGGCAGGCGGAGGCGTTCGACGCGATCGGCGACCGGTACGACGAGGCCTTCCCGCACAAGGAAGGGCAGCTCGCGGCCGCCGCACGGCTCGTGGCCGCCTTGCCGCCCGGGTCGCGGGTGCTGGACGTCGGCTGCGGCACGGGCCTGCCGACGGCCCGTCAGCTCACGGACGCGGGGCACACGGTCGTCGGTGTGGACCTCTCCCCCTCGATGGTCGCGCTGGCCCGCGACAACGTCCCCGCGGCCCGCTTCCACCAGTTGGACATCGCCGACCTGCGCGACGGCCGGCTCGGCGGTCCGGGTTCCTTCGACGGTGCCGTAGCCTTCTTCTCGCTGCTGATGCTGCCCCGCGCGGAGATTCCGTACACCCTGCGGATGCTGCACACCCTGCTGAAGCCCGGCGGGCTGCTGGCCCTGTCCATGGTCGAAGCCGAGCTGGACGACTGCCCGATCCCGTTCCTGGGCAGCACGATCCGGGTATCGGGTTACCTGCGGGACGACTTGCGCCAGGTCGTGCACGACGCGGGCTTCGAAGTCACCGGGGAGGACTCGTATGCGTATGCCCCGGCCAGTACGGACACCCCACCCGAGTTCCAGCTCTTCCTGCACCTGCGACGCGCTTGAGACGCGGCGCGCCACGCGCGCAGCCCCGGACGGATGGAATCCCACGCGTGACGGAGCACCCGACCTCCCACGAACCGCGGCAGGCCGCCCCGCCTGCCGCGTCCTCGGCGACCCCGCACCAGGGCCGACCCGAGCCGGCGCCGTGCACCGCGGCCGCCGATCCCCGCGGTCTTCCGGGGCAGTCCCCGGCCGGCGGACCGGCCGAGGTGGCTGACATGTCGGCCGCCGCGCCGCGCGGTGACGATTCTTCTGCGTGCGCCGCGGACGGCGGCCGGGCGGACGCCGGGGCCGGGCGGTCCCGGCCGCGCCCCGAGGAGAGGCCCGGGGTCCCGCCGCCCGCCGCGCCGCACGGCGTGCCGGTGGAGTCCGGCGCCCGCGGCGGGGCGGCCGGGCGCGCCCCCGAGCAGGCCGGCGGCCCGGACGCGCCGCCCGCGCGCTCCGCGCACCCGGCACAGCCCGCCGAGAGCGTCGAGCTGCTGGCGGCGCGTCAGGCGGGCGGGGACCGGCTGCGGTTCATCGGCGCGGCGACCCGGCGGATCGCCCGCGGCATAGACCTCGACGAGATCGTGCTGGGGCTGTGCCGGGCGACGGTGCCGACGTTCGCCGACGCGATCCTGGTCTATCTGCGCGACCCACTGCCGGTGGGCGACGAGCGGCCGACCGGCCCGGTGGTGCTGCGGCTGCGCCGTACCGACCGGATTCCCGAGGAGCCGGACACCAACGGCGGGCGGCTGCCGATGCTGCCCGCGCAGCCGGACCTGAGCCCCGCGATGGGCGGCAGCGCGGCGGAGCTGTCCGAGGTGCTGCCGGGCGGGCCGCTGGCGGAGGTGCTGCGCGGCGTACGGCCGCTGTTCGGCGAGGTGCAGGCGGCGCGTGCCGCGCTGCCGGAGCTGCTCGGCCCGCTCACCCACCTGCCCGCCGGGCACCGGGTGATCCTGGCGCCGCTGCGCGGCCGCCGCCGGGTGATCGGCGCCGCGGTGTTCCTGCGCCGCCCGGACCGCCCGGCCTTCGAGGCGGACGACCTGCTGGTGGCGGCGCAGTTGGCGACGCACACGGCGCTGGGTGTCGACAAGGCGGTGCTGTACGGGCGCGAGGCGTACATCGCCGACGCGTTGCAGCGCACGATGCTGCCGGACTCGCTGCCGCAGCCCACCGGTGTACGGCTGGCCAGCCGCTATCTGCCCGCCGCGGAGACGGCGCGGGTCGGCGGCGACTGGTACGACGCGATCCCGTTGCCCGGCAGCCGGGTGGCGCTGGTCGTCGGTGACGTGATGGGCCACTCCATGACGTCCGCGGCGATCATGGGCCAGCTGCGCACCACCGCGCAGACCCTCGCGGGGCTGGACCTGCCGCCGCAGGAGGTGCTGCACCACCTCGACGAGCAGGCGCAGCGGCTCGGTTCGGACCGGATGGCGACCTGCCTGTACGCGGTCTACGACCCGGTGGCGCACCGCATCATGGTCGCCAACGCCGGGCATCCGCCGCCCGTGATGCTGCACCGCGGCGGGCGCGCGGAGGTGCTGCGGGTGCCGCCGGGCGCGCCGATCGGCGTCGGCGGGGTGGACTTCGAGGCGGTGGAGCTGGACGCGCCGGCGGGCGCCACGCTCGTGCTGTACACGGACGGCCTGGTGGAGTCCCGTATCCGGGACGTGTGGACCGGCATCGAGCAGCTCCGGGAGCGGCTGACGGAGACGGCCCGGCTGACCGGGCCCAACCCGCCGCCGCTGGAGCCGCTGTGCGACGAGGTGCTGGACATGCTCGGCCCCGGCGACCGGGACGACGACATCGCGCTGCTCGCGGCCCGCTTCGACGGCATCGCGCCGAGCGACGTCGCGTACTGGTACCTGGACCCGAAGGCGCAGACGGCCGGGCAGGCACGCCGGCTGGCCCGCCGGGCGCTGTCCCGGTGGGGTCTGGAGGAGCTGACCGACCCGCTGGAGCTGCTGGTCAGCGAGGTGGTGACGAACGCGGTGCGGTATGCGGAGCGGCCGATCACGCTGCGGCTGCTGCGGACGGACGTGCTGCGCTGCGAGGTCGGTGACGACGTGCCGCAACTGCCCCGGCTGCGCCAGGCCCGGCCGTCCGACGAGGGCGGGCGCGGTCTGTACCTGGTCAACCGGATGGCCCGGCGCTGGGGCGCGACGCGGCTGAGCACGGGCAAGGTGGTGTGGTTCGAGCTGTCGATGCCGTTCGGGGGCGCTCCCTAGACAGGGGTTTCCGTACGCGGCCGCCGGGGCGCCACGAGGCGCTCCGGCGGCCGGACTTCGTCTCGAACCGGACGGCGTCCAACGGTTGCCGACACCGCGTCGGCGGAGTTGACTTCTGGGGTGCGAAGGGACTGACGACCCCACCACCGGGAGGCGCTCCGCCATGACCAGCTCCGCGCACGACGTCCCGCGTACGACGACCAACGCCGGCGTCCCGGTCGAGAGTGACGAGTACTCGCTCTCGGTGGGGTCCGACGGTCCGCTGCTGCTCCAGGACCACTACCTCATCGAGAAGATGGCCCAGTTCAACCGGGAGCGGGTGCCCGAGCGGGTGGTGCACGCCAAGGGCAGTGGCGCGTACGGGTTCTTCGAGGTGACGAACGACGTCAGCCAGTTCACCAAGGCGGACCTCTTCCAGCCGGGCCGGCGCACCGAGATGCTGGCCCGCTTCTCGACGGTCGCGGGCGAGCAGGGCTCGCCGGACACCTGGCGCGACCCGCGCGGCTTCGCGCTGAAGTTCTACACCGAGTACGGCAACTACGACCTGGTCGGGAACAACACGCCGGTCTTCTTCGTGCGGGACCCGAGCAAGTTCCAGGACTTCATCCGGTCGCAGAAGCGCCGTCCGGACAGCGGGGTGCGCGACCACGACATGCAGTGGGACTTCTGGACGCTGTCGCCCGAGTCGGCGCACATGGTCACCTGGCTGATGGGCGACCGCGGCATCCCGAAGACGTACCGGCACATGAACGGCTACAGCTCGCACACGTACATGTGGGTCAACGGCGGCGGCGAGCGGTTCTGGATCAAGTACCACATCAAGACCGACCAGGGCATCGACTTCCTCACCCAGGAGGAGGCCGACCGGCTGGCGGGCGAGGACGGCGATCTGCACCGCCGCGACCTGTACGAGTCGATCGCGGCCGGTGACGCGCCCTCGTGGACCATGTACGTCCAGGTGATGCCGTTCGACGACGCGCCGGACTACCGCTTCAACCCGTTCGACCTGACCAAGGTGTGGCCGCACGGCGACTACCCGCTGACCGAGGTCGGCCGGATGACGCTGGACCGCAATCCCGAGGACTTCTTCGTCCACATCGAGCAGGCGGCCTTCGAGCCGTCCAACATGGTGCCGGGCATCGGCCCGTCGCCGGACAAGATGCTGCTGGGCCGGCTGTTCTCGTACCCGGACACCCACCGCTACCGCATCGGCCCGAACTACACGCAGCTCCCGCCCAACCGTCCGCACTCGACGGTCAGCTCGTACGCGAAGGACGGCCCGATGCGGTACGAGCCGTCCCGTACGGCAGCGGTGTACGCGCCGAACTCGTACGGCGGCCCGGCGGCCGACACGCAGAACTTCGGCGACCCGGCGGGCTGGCACGCGGCGGGCGAGATGGTGCGCGAGGCGTACAAGCTGCGCCGCGACGACGACGACTGGAGTCAGGCGGGCACCCAGGTGCGGCAGGTGCTGGACGACGCGGCGCGAGCCCGACTGGTGGACAACGTCGCCGGGCACCTGTCGAAGGGCGTGAGCCGCCCGGTGCTGCTGCGCGCCCTGCAGTACTGGCGCAACGTGGACAAGGCGCTCGGCGACCGGATCGCCGCGCGGTTCAACGGCGGCTGAGCCGGAGCGCCGCCGGCGGGACGGAAACGGCCGTGGGGCCCCCCCCCCCCGGGGGGGGCCCCGGCGGGGGGGGGGGGGGGCGGGGGGGGGGCGGGGGGGGGGGGCGGGGGGGGGGGGGGGGGGGGGGGGGGGGGGGGCGGGGGGGGGGGGGGGGGGGGGGGGGGGGGGGGCGGGGGGGCGGGGGGCCCCCCCG
>NZ_JBVHPX010000001.1:48565-108480 GCF_055567735.1 Streptomyces sp. NPDC026394 | reverse complement strand
GGGGCCCACCGGGGCCCCGGGCGCGGGCCCCGGGCCCCCCGGCGCCCCCCCGGGGGGGGGCCCGGGCCCCCCCCCGGGGGGGCCCCCCCCCGCGGGCCCCCCCCCCCGGGGGGGGGGCCCCACGGCCGTCGGCGTCGGGCGCCGGATCAGTCCAGGTCGTCGAGGCCGGGCGGGCGGCCGTTGTTGCCGTTGCCGCCGCTGCCGGTGCTCGGGGAGACGGGCGGCGTCTCCGGGGGCGACGGCGTCCGGGACGGCGTGTGCGACGGGGTGCGCGACGGCGTCTGGGACGGCGTGTGCGACGGCGTCCGGCTCGGCGTGTGCGACGGGGTCTGGCTCGGCGTCTGGGACGGCGTGTGCGACGGGGTGTTGACCGGCGGCGGGGTGTTGGTCGGTGCGACTCCGGCGCCGAGGTCGGTCTCCAGGTCGAACTTGGCCCCGACGTCGTCGCCGATCGCCGCCGCGGTGTAGGCGGCCCAGACCTCGGCCGGGTAGCCGCCGCCGTTGACGCGGCCGCCGCCTCCGGTGCCCTTGAGCGAGACCTGCTTGCCGCCCTTGGCCTCCTCGCCGAACATGCCGACCGCGGTGACCAGCTTCGGCGTGTAGCCGACGAACCACGCCGACTTGTTGTCGTCGGAGGTGCCGGTCTTGCCGGCCGCCTGGTAGTCGGTGCCGCCGATCGCGGACTTGGCCGTACCGTCGTTGACCACACCGCGCAGTACGGAGGTGACGGTGTCGGCGGTCTCGCGGGTCAGTACCTGGGAGCCGATGGGGTCGGTCAGGTCGACGTCCTGCGCGCCGTGCTGAGCCTTGGCGACCAGGGCCGGTTCGACCTTCTTGCCGTGGTGGTCGAGCGTGGCGTAGGCGGCGGCCATCTGCAGCGGGCTGGCGCCCATGCTGCCGAGCGTCATCGCGGGCTGGACGTCCATCCGGCTGCCGTCCATGCCGAGGCTGACCGCGGTCTTCTTGACCGCGTCCAGGCCCACGTCGGCACCCATCTGCGCGAAGACGGAGTTGACGGAGTTGTTCGTCGCCTGCTGGACGCTGATCCGGCCGTACTCGCGCTCGTCCTCGTTCGGCGGGGCGAACGGCTTGATGCTGTTGACCACCGGGCGGCGGTTGCGGCCGTCGTAGACCGTGTCGGGGGTGATGGGCACCCCGGACTGGGTCTTGGCGTGGTTCTCCAGGGCGGAGGCGAAGATCAGCGGCTTGAACGTGGAGGCGGGCTGGAAGTCGGCCCGGGTGGCGTTGTTCGTGTAGTGCTGGGTGTAGCCCGCGCCGCCGTACATCGCCACGACGTGCCCGGTCTCGGGGTCGACCGAGACCGCACCGAGCTGGGCGTCCCGGTCCGCCTTGCGGAGGGTCGGCTTGAGGTCGTCGGTGAGCTTGGTCTTGACGGCCTTCTCCAGGTCCTGCTGCTTCTTCTTGTCGATGGCCAGGGTGATGGTCCAGCCGCCGGCGGCCAGTTCCTTCTCGTCGACGCCCCGGCGGATCAGCTCGTCGTCGGCGGCCTTGATGAAGTAGCCGACCTGGCCGGCCACACCGGGCAGCGGCTTGGGCTTGATGGGCTGCTGGAACGTCTGCTTCTGCCGGTCGGCGGCGTCGAGCCACTTCATCTCGACCATGTTGTTCAGCGTGTACGCCCAGCGCTCCTGCACCCGCTTCTTGCCGGCGTCGGAGGCGATCGCCCAGTCGTACTGGCTGGGGGCCTGGAGCAGGGAGGCCAGGTAGGCGCCCTGACTGACGGTCAGCTTGTCGACGTCCACGCCGTAGTACGCCTGGGCCGCCGCCTGGATGCCGTACGCGCCGCGGCCGTAGTAGCTGGTGTTCATGTACCCGGCGAGGATGTCTTCCTTGTCGAGCTTGTTGTCCACCTTGAGGGAGATGACGATCTCCTGGAGCTTGCGGCTGACCGTCTGCTCCTGGCTCAGGTAGTAGTTCTTGACGTACTGCTGGGTGATGGTCGAGCCACCCTGCTTGCCCTTGCCCCTGAGGGTGTTGAGGACGCCGCGCAGGGTGCCCTTCAGGTCGACGCCGGAGTCCTGGTAGAAGGTCTTGTTCTCGGCCGCGACGAAGGCGTGCTGGACGTGCTTGGGGATCTGGTCGATCTTGACGATCTCGCGGTTCACCGCCTTGTCCGCGCCCTTGCGGGCCACGACCGAGCCGTCGGCGTACTTGTAGACGTTGCTCTGGCTGGTGGCCTGGAAGTTCCCCTCGTCGGGGACGTCCACGTACAGGTACAGCCCGAGGAAACCGAGGATGCCCAGCAGGCACACGCCGAGGAAGGCCCCGAGAAGCTTCTTCCAGGTGAAGAAGCGGCGTACGCCGCCCTTCTTGCCCTTCGGCTTCGCCCGGCGCTTACGCCCTTGAGCCGCTCGCCTCGCGTCCGCTCGCCCCATCGCTCCCGCAACTCCAGTCGTTCCGCCCCCAATAACTCAGCTCACGAAGCTAACACCGCATCTGTCAGCAAATGCTCATCGATCAAGGCTTTTCCCGACGTGACAAAGAGCACCCGGACTGGGGGAACCGTCCCGCGAGGATGCCGTACCGAGGTGAGAACCTTCTTAAAGTGCTATCACTTTGCTAACCTGACGACAGCACATCGGGTCCGTACGGATCCGGCCACCGCGCCGACCACGCGGCGGCCCGGCACGGGCCACGAGGAACGTCACGAGAATCGTCACGAGAAACGGGGAGACGACATGTCCGACCAGACACCGCCCGGCGGCAACGACGGGACGGGCGGCGGCGCGCAGCTCGCGGCCGACGCCCCGCAGATGCCCCGTCCGCAGGTCCGCGAGACGGTGGCGCACAGCATCCCGGGCGGCCTGGGCCTGCTGCTCACCGTCCTCGGCGTGTTCGCCGGGCTGGGCATGATCATCGGTGGCGGTGTACTCGCCTCGGGCGGGAACCAGGCAGTGGGCGTGCCGCTGATCGTCGTCGGCGTCCTGCTGCTGGTGGGCTCGCTCTTCTGCATGACCGGCGTGAAGATGGTCGCCCCCGGCGAGGCCCGGGTCATCCAGCTCTTCGGCCGCTACGTCGGCACCATCCGTGAGGACGGTCTGCGCTGGGTGAACCCGCTGACCGGCGACCGCAAGATCTCCACCCGCGTCCGCAACCACGAGACCGCGGTCCTGAAGGTCAACGACGCGTACGGCAACCCCATCGAGCTGGCATCCATCGTCGTGTGGCAGGTCGAGGACACCGCGCAGGCGCTGTTCGAGGTCGACGACTTCCTGGAGTTCGTCGCCACCCAGACCGAGGCGGCGGTACGGCACATCGCCATCGAGTACCCGTACGACGCGCACGACGAGAACGCGCTGTCGCTGCGCGGCAACGCCGAGGAGATCACCGAGAAGCTGGCCGTCGAACTGACCGCCCGGGTGCAGGCCGCGGGCGTACGGATCATCGAGTCCCGCTTCAGCCACCTCGCGTACGCGCCCGAGATCGCCTCGGCGATGCTCCAGCGGCAGCAGGCCGGCGCGGTCGTGGCGGCCCGCCAGCAGATCGTCGAGGGCGCGGTCGGCATGGTCGAGATGGCACTGGCCCGCATCAGCGAGCAGGACATCGTGGAACTGGACGAGGAGCGCAAGGCGGCCATGGTCAGCAACCTGATGGTGGTGCTGTGCGGCGACCGGGCCGCCCAGCCCGTACTGAACACCGGGTCCCTCTACCAGTGAGCGAGGGCGGCTCCCAGGACGCGCCCCGGGACGCTTCCGGGGCCGCCGGACCCGCGGACGGCGACCAGGCGCCGAAGCGGCGGGCGCAGCGGCGCAAGCAGATGCTCCTGCGGCTCGACCCGCTGGTCCACGACGCGCTCGCCCGCTGGGCCGACGACGAGCTGCGCAGCGCCAACGCCCAGGTGGAGTTCCTGCTGCGGAAGGCCCTGGCGGACGCGGGGCGGCTGCCGAAGGGCGCGGGCGGGCTGCCGCGCCGGGGGCGGCCGCCGAAGGCCGCCGGGCCGCGGGACGCGGCGGGCGGCAGCGCGCCGGAGCCGCCGGAGGCGGGCGGTCCGGGCGGGTGAGAACGGGGAGCGCCGGAGGTCCGGTCCGCACGCGGGCCGGGCCTCCGGCTGCTCATCGCGTCGGTATACACCACAGGTATACACGCCATGTAGAGTGGCGCTGACGTCCTGCGGGAGCGCCCTGGGAGCCGTGTCCGGCACCCGCCCGCTCCCCGTCGGCGGTGCCCCGGCCCCGCCGCCCGCACCACCCCCTGTCCGCACTTCCGGAGGCCCTCGTATGACCCCGGCCGGTTCCCTGCTCAAGGCCAGCGCGCTGTACAAGGCGTACGGCTCGACCAACGCGCTCGACGGCGCCGAGTTCTCCATCCACCCCGGCGAGGTCGTCGCCGTCATGGGCCCCTCCGGCTCCGGCAAGTCGACCCTGCTGCACTGCCTGGCCGGGATCGTCCGCCCGGACTCCGGCAGCGTCCTCTACGGCTCGCGCGACCTGACGCAGATGAGCGACGCCCAGCGCAGTGCCCTGCGGCGCGCCGACTTCGGCTTCGTCTTCCAGTTCGGACAGCTCGTCCCCGAACTGACCTGCCTGGAGAACGTGGCCCTGCCGCTGCGCCTGAACGGCACCAAGCGCAAGGAGGCCGAGCAGCGGTCCCAGGAGTGGCTGGAGCGGCTGGAGGTCGGCGCGGTGGCGGCCAAGCGGCCCGGCGAGGTCTCCGGCGGCCAGGGCCAGCGCGTCGCGGTGGCCCGCGCACTCGCCGCCCGGCCGCGGGTGATCTTCGCCGACGAGCCCACCGGCGCCCTCGACTCCCTCAACGGCGAACGCGTGATGACCCTGCTGACCGACGCCGCCCGGGACACCAACGCCGCCGTCGTCCTGGTCACCCACGAGGCCCGGGTCGCCGCCTACTCCGACCGCGAGATCGTCGTCCGCGACGGCCAGGCCCGGGAAATGGCGGGCACCGTATGACCGCCGTCGACCACCGCCCCGGCCCCACGGGCCAGGAGGAGTCCCGGGCCAAGGCCCCGGCCGGGCTCGCCGTCTGGTTCCGCGACCTCGTCATGGGGATGCGCTTCGCCGTCGGCAGCGGCCGCGAGGGCTGGACCCGTACGCTGCTGACCGCCGTCGGCGTCGGCCTGGGTGTGGCCCTGCTGCTGGGCGCCTCCTCCGTACCGAGCCTGCTGGGCAACCGCTCCGAGCGGAGCAACGCGCGCAACATCGAATTCAGGGAGCAGCAGGCGCAGCGCTCCGACAGCTCCTTCCTGTTCCACCGCGTGGGCTCCAAGTTCCGCGACAAGAGTGTGGACGGCGTCCTGCTGCGTCCGGAGGGCAGCCACCCCGCACTGCCGCCCGGCGTGGACAAGGTGCCCGGGCCGGGCGAGATGGTCGTCTCCCCCTCGCTGAAGGAGCTGCTGGACTCCCCGGACGGCAAGCTGCTGGACGACCGGCTCCCGTACCGCGTGGTCGGCACCATCGGCGAAGCGGGCCTGATCGGCCCCAGCGAGCACTTCTACTACGCGGGCAGCGACCGGCTCTCCCCGAAGGACAGCGGTACCAACCGCGCCTCCGCCTACGGATGGCAGATCCAGTCCCCCGGCATGGGCCCTATCCTGCTGGTCCTGATCCTGATCGGCTGCGTCGTCCTGCTGATGCCGGTGGCCATCTTCATCGCCACCGCCGTCCGCTTCGGCGGCGAGCGCCGCGACCGGCGGCTGGCCGCGCTGCGCCTGGTGGGCGCGGACAACCACATGGCGCGCCGGATCGCCGCCGGGGAGGCCCTGCTCGGCTCGCTGTTCGGGCTGGCCGTCGGCGCCGGGCTCTTCCTGTTCGGCCGGCAGTTCATCGGCGCGGTCGACATCAGCAGCCTCAACGCCTTCCCCACCGACCTGTCGCCGGTCCCCGCCCTGGCCGTCCTGATCCTGCTGGCCGTACCGGCGTCGGCGGTCGTCGTCACGCTCCTGGCGCTGCGCGGCATCGCCATCGAGCCGCTGGGCGTCGTCCGCAGCGCGGTGCCGCGCCGTCGGCGCCTGTGGTGGCGGCTGCCGATCCCGCTCGTCGGGCTGGCCCTGCTGGCGGTGTTCGGGACGGTCGACAAGAAGACGGAGTCCATCAACTCGTACGCGATCGGCGGCGGCGCGGCGCTGACGCTGCTGGGCCTGACCATGCTGCTGCCCTGGCTGGTGGAGGCGGTCGTGGCGCGTTTCAAGGGCGGCCCGGTCCCCTGGCAGCTTGCCGCCCGCCGGCTCCAGCTGAGCAGCAGCAGCGCGGCCCGCGCGGTCAGCGGCATCACGGTCGCCGTGGCCGGTGCCATCGCCCTGCAGTTGCTCTTCACCGCGGTCGGGGACGACTACACCAAGGAAACCGGACAGGACACCTCCCGTGCGCAGATGCAGGTCATGCTGCCCGCCCGGGACGGTGCCACGACGCAGAAGATGATCGCCGCGTTCGAGCGGACCGAGGGCGTCAGCGGTGTCATCGCCACCGTCGGATCGCGGGTCGCCAGCCCCGGCCCGGAGCGCGGGGAGGGCGGCTATCCGCTGAACACCTCGCTCACGGTCGGCACCTGCGAGACGTTGCAGGAGGTCAGCCGACCGGGCCCGTGCAAGGACGGTGACGTCTTCGTGATCAAGGGCACCGGCCCCGGCGCGTTCGAGGACGAGGACCTGCCCAAGGTCGTCCGTCCCGGTGCCCAGGTGCTGCTCAACGGCTTCGACGACGACGGCAAGATCAAGGGGAAGCCCCGCCGGTGGGCCCTGCCCCGGACGATCCGCCCCGTCCAGGGCCGGCCCGACCCGACGGGCGAGCACGCCACCGGTCTGTTCGCCACCATGGGCGCGGTCGACATCAAGAAGCTGGACGAGCCCACGGCCAGGGCCATGGTGCGGCTGGACCCGTCCGTCCCGGACGCCGCCGAGTACGTCCGGAACACCGCGGCCCGTTTCGACGTGACGGCCAACGTCTTCCAGCTCATGGAGACCACCGACGACCGGCGCTTCGTCAGCGTGCGCAACGGCCTGCTGATCGCCTCCGTCGCCACCATGACGCTGATCGCCGCCAGCATGCTGGTCACCTCTCTGGAGCAGTTGCGCGAACGCCGCCGCCTGCTCTCGGTCCTGGTGGCCTTCGGCACCCGGCGCGGCACCCTCGCCTGGTCCGTGCTGTGGCAGACCGCCGTCCCGATGGTCCTCGGTCTGGCACTCGCGGTGGCCGGCGGCCTCGGGCTCGGTCTGGTGCTGCAGGGCCTGGCGGACAAGACCGGCGTCGCGTGGTCGACGGTATGGCCGCTGCCCCTGTTCGGTGCCGGTCTGATCCTGCTCGTGACGCTGCTCAGCATGCCGCCGCTGTGGCGCATGATGCGCGCGGACGGGCTGCGTACGGAGTGATACGGCGCCACCGGCGTCCCGGGGTCCGCGCGACGGGCCCCGGGGCACCGGCGGCCTGTACACGACGCGTATACACCACGGCTGTAGCGACGAAGTAAGGTGGTCGGCATGTCAATCGGTCATACGCTTCTGGGCCTCCTGGAGTCCGGGCCCCGCCATGGCTACGACCTGAAGCGGGCGTTCGACGAGCACTTCGGCCACGACCGCCCGCTGCACTACGGACAGGTCTACTCGACCATGTCCCGCCTGCTGAAGAACGGCCTCGTCGAGGTCGACGGCGTCGAGGCGGGCGCGGGCCCGGAGCGCAAGCGCTACGCCATCACGGACGCCGGCGTCACCGACGTCGCCCAGTGGCTGGCCCGCCCCGAGAAGCCCGAACCGTACCTCCAGTCCACGCTCTACACGAAGGTGGTGCTGGCCCTGCTCACCGAGCGGGACGCCGCCGAGCTGCTCGACACCCAGCGCACCGAGCACCTGCGCCTGATGCGCGGCCTGACCGAGCGCAAGCGCAAGGGCGACCTCGCCGACCAGCTCATCTGCGACCACGCCCTGTTCCACCTGGAGGCCGACCTGCGCTGGCTGGAGCTGACGGCCGCCCGCCTGGACAAGCTCGCCGCGGTGATCGGCCGGTGACGCCCGCGGGTTCGCTGCTGGCCGCCGAGGCCCTGCACAAGTCGTTCGGACAGACCCAGGCGCTGGACGGGGTGGACTTCTCCATCCACCCCGGCGAGGTCGTCGCCGTCATGGGCCCCTCCGGCTCCGGCAAGTCGACCCTGCTGCACTGCCTGGCGGGCATCGTCCTGCCGGACTCCGGCAGTGTCCGCTACGGCGACCACGAGGTGACGGAGATGAACGACGCCCAGCGCAGCGCCCTGCGCCGCGCCGACTTCGGCTTCGTCTTCCAGTTCGGACAGCTCGTCCCCGAACTGACCTGCCGGGAGAACGTCGCCCTGCCGCTGCGCCTGAACGGCGTCAAGCGCAAGGAGGCCGAGCGGCACGCCCGCGAGTGGCTGGAGCGCCTGGAGGTCGAGGACACCGAGGGCAAGCGGCCCGGCGAGGTCTCCGGCGGCCAGGGCCAGCGCGTCGCGGTGGCCCGCGCACTCGCCGCCCGCCCCCGGGTGATCTTCGCCGACGAACCCACCGGCGCCCTCGACTCCCTCAACGGCGAACGCGTGATGACCCTGCTGACCGACGCCGCCCGGGACACCAACGCCGCCGTCGTCCTGGTCACCCACGAATCCCGGGTCGCCGCCTACTCCGACCGCGAGATCGTCGTCCGCGACGGCAAGGTGAAGGACATGCTGGCGGGCCTGCGGTGAGTTCGCCCGACGCCCCCGCCCCGCCCGGTCCGGGCAGGACCGCGGCCCCGATCGGCACCGCCGGATGACGCTGCTCGGCCCGCGTACCAAGAACGGCGCCGCAGGGTCCGGCGGGCGCGGCGGTCCGTCCGCCGCCCCCGGGGAGCGGGCCGTACCCGGTTCACCTCCCGCCGGGCTCGCCGTCTGGGCCCGCGACCTGGTCACCGGGCTGCGCTTCGCCGCGAGCGGCGGCCGGGAGGGCTGGATCCGTACGGCGCTGACCGCGGTCGGCGTCGGCCTCGGCGTCGCCGTCCTGCTGCTCGGCTCGTCCGTGCCGTCCCTGATCGACTCCTGGCACGGCCGGGAGAAGGCCCGCGAGAACCTGGGCCAGGCCAACCCGCCGCGCCCCGCCGACGACACGCTGCTCTACGCCCACGCCGACACCCGGTACCACCACCGGAACATCCGCGGCCGGCTCGTCGAACCCGACGGGACGC
Source organism: Streptomyces sp. NPDC026394 (assembly GCF_055567735.1). Lineage (NCBI taxonomy): Bacteria > Bacillati > Actinomycetota > Actinomycetes > Kitasatosporales > Streptomycetaceae > Streptomyces > Streptomyces sp. NPDC026394. The sequence goes on along the minus strand of NZ_JBVHPX010000001.1, from coordinate 99,346 downwards.
ACCCGCCGAAACCGCCGGGCGTCGCCGCGCTCCCCGCCCCGGGGACCATGCTCGTCTCCCCCGGCCTCAAGGAGCTGCTGGACTCGCCCGACGGCGCGGCGCTGCGCGAACGGCTCCCGTACCGCGTCGTGGGCACCATCGGCGACGCCGGACTCCAGGGGCCGGCCGAACTGACCTTCCTCGCGGGCAGCTCCGCGCTGGACGAACGGCTCGGCGCGGAGCGCATCGACCACTTCGGGCTGGAATTCGTCCAGCGCCCGATGCGGGCCCCCGCGGTGGTGCTGGTCATCATGACGTGTGTGGCGCTGCTGACGCCGGTCATGGTCTTCATCGGCACCTCCGTACGGTTCGGCAACGAACGCCGCGAACTGCGGCTCGCCGCGCTGCGCCTGGTCGGCGCCGACATCCGCACGACCCGGCGGATCGCCGCCGGGGAGGCGCTGCTCGGCTCGCTGGCGGGCCTGGTGCTGGGCGCCGGGTTCTTCCTCGGGGGGCGGCAGTTCGCCTCGCTGGTGACCCTGTGGGACATCAACGTCTTCCCGTCGGACATCACCCCGGACCCGGTGCTGGCCGCGCTGATCGCGGTGCTGGTGCCGTCCGCAGCCGTCCTGGTGACGCTGTTCGCGCAGCGCGGGGTGACGGTCGAACCGCTGGGTGTCGTGCGCAGCCGGCCGCCCGTCCGGCGCCGGCTGTGGTGGCGTCCGCTGGTGCCGCTGGCCGGGGCCGGGCTGCTGGTCTCCGTCTCCCGGGACGTCGAGGGGGTGGACAGCCCGCTGAACACCATCCGGCTCGCCACCGGCGCGACCCTGCTGCTGCTCGGCGTCACGGCGCTGCTGCCGTGGCTGGTCGACGCGGTGGTACGGCGGCTGCACGGCGGCCCGGTGCCCTGGCAACTCGCCACCCGGCGGCTCCAGCTCCACAGCGGGGCGGCCACCCGCGCGGTCGCCGGTATCACCGTCGCGGTCGCCGGGGCCATCGCCGTCCACATGACCTTCACCGGCATGCAGGCCGGATTCGCCGAGACCTACGCCCGCAACGGCCGCCCGGTGGTCGAGATGACCGGCGGCACGGAAGGCTGGGAGCAGACCCGGCAGGCGCTCACGGTGCTGCGCGGCACCGAAGGGGTCAGCCGGGTGGACGGCGCGCTCGAATCCTCGGTGTCGGCCGCGGGCGACCGGGGCCGGCTGATGGAGGGCAGCGACTTCCGCATGGTGGACGGCGTGTTCGCCACCGTCGCCGACTGCGCCGGACTGGCCCGGCTCGCCGAGCTCGGCTCCTGCCGGGACGGTGACGTCTTCCGCACCGACAACCTGCCGGACGACACCTTCGCCACGCCGGGCGCCCGGCTCAACCTCGACCCGCCCGAGGGCTTCCGCCCCACCCGCCCGCCGCAGTTGTGGACGCTGCCCGCCACGACCCGTACCGTGCGCGCGAAGCCCGCCGACGACGGCCTGCCCGCCCGCGGCATCCTGATCACCCCGGCCGCGGTGGACGTGCACCGGATGTACCGTCCCCTGCTGCACCTGACGGTCCGCTACGACCCCGCCGCACCGGACGCGGTGGAGCACATCCGTACCGCGGCGGCGCGCATCAACCCGTCGATGGCCGTGGTCTCGCTGGCCGAGAACCGGCACGACGGGCAGTACGACAGCCTGCGCACCGGCCTGTTCCTCGGCGCGGTGGTCACCCTGCTGCTGATCGGCGCGGGCCTGGTGATCTCCACCGTGGAGCAGTTGCACGAGCACCGGCGGCTGCTGTCGGTGCTGGACGCGTTCGGCACCCGGCGCCGCACGCTGGGCTGGTCCGTCCTGTGGCAGACCGCGATCCCCGTCGCGCTGGGCCTGGTGCTCGCCGTCGGGGGCGGGCTGGCGCTGGGCACGCTGCTGCTCTGGATGATCGACAGCGCGGTGTTCGTGGACTGGCCGGTGGTGGCGGCGATGGCGGGCGCCGGGGCCGGGGTGATCCTGCTGGTGACGGCGGCCAGCCTGCCGCCGCTGTGGCGCATGATGCGGCCGGACGGCCTACGGACGGAGTGAACACAGGTGGACAAGTCCCGACGGCACCTGGTCGGGCGCTGGTGCCGTGATCTGGGCATGGGCGTACGGTTCGCGATCGCCGGCGGCCGGGAGGGCTGGATCCGTACGGCGCTGACCGCGGTCGGCGTGGGGCTGGGGGTGGCGGTCCTGCTGATCGCCGCCGCCGTCCCGCACGCCGTGTCCACCGCCGTCGCCCGCGACAAGGCCCGCTCCGACACGTTCGGCTCCTCCTCCACCGCCGTCACCGACCGCACGCTGCTGGTCGCCCGGACCGACACCGCCTACCAGGGCCGGTCCGTCCGCGGGCGCCTGGTGCGTCCGGACGGGGACCGGCCCGCCACCCCGCCCGGTGTGCCGCGCCTTCCGGGGCCCGGCGAGATGGTCGTCTCGCCCGCGCTCGCGGACCTGCTGGCCTCCTCGGACGGCGTGGACCTGCGCGACCGTTTCCGAGGCGTCCGTACGGTGGGGCGGATCGGCGCCGAGGGCCTGACCGGTCCGGACGAGCTGGCGTACTACCAGGGGTCGGACCGGCTCACCGGCGTCCGCGCGGGCACCACGCGGATCGCCTCCTTCGGCGGCGGCCCCGACACCGCCTTCCCCGACACCAATCCCCAGCTCCTCCTGGCGATCCTCGTCGGCAGCGTGGCCCTGCTGGTACCCGTGGCCGTGTTCGTCGCCGCCGCCGTGCGCTTCGGCGGGGAGCGCCGGGACCGGCGGCTGGCGGCCCTGCGGCTGGTGGGCACCGACCGCGCCACCACCCGGCGGATCGCGGCCGGCGAGGCGCTGGCCGGGGCGCTGCTGGGCCTGCTCACCGGTGCCGTCGTCTTCCTGGCCGCCCGGTACCCGCTGTCGGGCATACGGGTGCTGGACTTCGGGGTCTTCCCTTCCGACGTCGTACCGGACTGGCGGCTGGCCGCCCTCGTCGCGCTGGCCGTACCCGCCTGCTCGGCGGGTGTCGCCCTGCTGACGATGCGCCGGATCGCGGTCGAACCGCTCGGGGTGACCCGCTCGGCACCGCCGGTGCGGCGGCGCCTGTGGTGGCGGCTGCTGCTGCCCGTCGCGGGGGTCGCGCTGCTGTGGCCCATGACGGTCGGCCACACGGCGATGGTGGGCGTATGGGTCGCGGCCCAGGTGGTCGCGGGCACCTCGCTGCTCCTGCTGGGCGTCGCGGCGCTGCTGCCGTGGCTGCTGGACGCGGTGGTCTCCCGGATCGGCGCGGGCGGCGGGCCGTCGTGGCAGCTGGCCGTGCGGCGGCTCCAGTTGAGCACGACCGCGGCGGCCCGCTCGGTCAGCGGCATCACCGTGGCGGTCGCCGGAGCCGTCGCGGTGCAGCTCCTGCTGGCCGACGTCCAGGCCGACAACGGCCTGCCGGACCCGTTCCCGCCACCCCGCGAGCACCAGATGGTGGTCGCGGCCCGGGACGGGGAGCTGCCGGTGGCCGATGCGCCCGGGATGTACGACCGGTTGCGGGAGACCACGGGCGTGCGGAGCGTGTACGGCGCGCTGCTCAGCGAAGCGGGCCCCTTGCCGTCCGAGGGGCACCGTGCGCCCGCGGAGGACGGCCCGGACGTGGTGCCCGATCCGGCGCCCTACCGGCTGGTCGTGGCCGACTGCGACGCGCTGCGCCGGATGGTCCGTACCGACCGGTGCGCCGACGGCGACGCGTTCTACGCCCCTCCCGAAGCCGTCCGGGAGGACGGCACGGGAACCGGTCTGCCCGTCTCCGACACACCGCCGGTTCCGCGCCCCGGCACCCGGCTGGCCATCTCCCCGGACGCCGGAAGCCGCCCGGCCGCCTGGACGGTTCCGGACACCGTACGCACCGTCGACGCGCTCCCCAGCTTCTTCTCCCTGCACGCGGCCAACCTCCTCGCGACGCCCGGCGCCCTGGACCCCGCGCTGCTGCGGTCCCCCTCCGTCGAGGCCGAGGTCCACCTCGACCCTGACCGGCCGGAGGCCGTCGAGTACGTACGCAACACGGCGGCGCGGATCGACCCCCGCCTGAACGCCATGCCGCTGTGGGACTCCTCCACCAGGAGCAGCGAGCGGGAACCCGAGCTGTACGACATCGTCCGCGCGGCGCTCCAGGCCGGTGCGATGGCGGTGCTGTGCCTCATCGGGGCGGGCCTGCTCATCTCCGTACTGGAGCAACTGCGCGAGCGCAGACTGCTGTTGTCGGCCCTGGACGCCTTCGGCACGCCGCGCCGCACGCTCGGCCGGTCGGTGCTGTGGCAGGCCGCCATACCCGTCGTCCTCGGCCTGGCCCTCGCGATCGGCTGCGGACTGGCCGCCGGCCTCCTGCTGGTGCACCTGGTGGGCAAGCCGATGCTGCCGGACTGGCCGGGCATCGCCGTCCTCACCGGTACGGCCGGGGCGGTGATCCTCGCGGTGACCGCGCTCAGCCTGCCGCTGCTGTGGCGGCTGATGCGGCCGGACGGGCTGCGTACGGAGTAGGCAGAACGCCGGGCCGGGGCGGATCGGCGGGCCGGCCGCCGTACGGCCGGCCCGCCGGCCGGCTCACTCCACGATCCGTACCGGGAGCCCCTTCATCGCCTCGCGCAGCGCCGCCGCGAACTCCTCGAACTCGCCCTGGCGCGCCGCGCCCGACCGCATGGCCAGCGCGATCCGCCGGGACGGCGCCGGGTCGGCGAAGTACCCGGTCGTCAACTGGTCGTTGCGGGCCGTCTCGACGCGCAGCGCGGTGCGCGGCAGCAGTGTGACGCCCAGCCCGCCCGCTACCAGTTGGACCAGCGTCGACAGCCCGGCCGCGCTGGTGGTCACCGGCGCGCCCTCGTCGCGGCCCGCCTCCCGGCAGATGTCCAGCGCCTGGTCGCGCAGGCAGTGCCCCTCGTCCAGCAGCAGCAGGTCCATGTCCTTGAGCGCCTCGCGCGGGATGTCGCCGCGCCCGCCCAGCCAGTGGTCCGTCGGCGCGACCAGCACGAAGTCCTCGTCGAACAGCGGGAGTTCGGTGACGGTCGGGGCGCCCAGCGGCACGGCGAGCAGCAGCAGGTCCAGCCGTCCCTGCTGGAGGCCGTCCAGCAGGGACCCGGTCTGCTCCTCGTGGACCTGGAGCTCCAGGTCGGGGTACGTGTCGTGCACCAGGCGCAGGACGGTCGGCAGCAGGTACGGGGCGACGGTCGGGATCACCCCGAGCCGCAGCACACCGGTGAACGGCGCGCGGGCCGCCTCCGCCTCCTCCATCAGGTCACCGACCGCTTCCAGGACGGTACGGGCGCGGGCGGCGACCCGCTCCCCGGCGGGCGAGAGCAGTACCCTGCGGGTCGTACGCTCCAGCAACTGCACCCCGAGGGCCTCCTCCAGGGCCGACACGGCACCGGACAGGGCGGGCTGGCTCATGCCGATCTCCGCCGCGGCCTCCCGGAAGTGCAGGTGCTCGGCCACGGCGGCGAAGGCCCGCAGTTGCGCCAGGCTGGGCTGCCGCGGCCGGGTCCCGGGATTCGTGGGGGATGCCACCGATAGCCACCTCCGATCAGAGTGATCCAGTCTAATCGCGGGACAGGCGCCTCCCCGGGGAAGGACTTTTCGGCGGAAGCGGCGGACGGGTCCGGGGGTGCGTGGCCGGAGTAATGCCCCGCCGGGTTACCTGCGGGTTTCGGCGCGGGTGTCCGCGGGCACCTTCCGGAAGGCGCGCGGAGCGCATATCGGGGCCGGGAATCCCGTCATCGTATTTCGGCGATCGTCCGCGGGATTGCGGACCGGCCGCCCGGTCGGATTCTCCGGCCCAGGCAGCGTTTTCCTCGCGGGGCGGCGCACGCCTCACACGGGCACCCGACGTCGGCCGGACCGCGGATACGACTCCGGAGGGATACCGCTCCGGACGGATACGGCGCCGGAAGGATTCACCCCGTTCCCGACGGCCGGGCCGCCGGATTTCCGACAGCCGCGATCAGTCACGATCAGCCGCCGTCCGGACGGCGACAGCCGACGCCGAAAATCCGGCACACCGGCTGCCACCAGCACCGTTCACCAGGCCAGGGGCCTGGACCGGCCGAAATCCGTCCGCCGTCACGACGTCTTCGGCCGGTGTGGGCGACGCCTACTTGGCGGCGTTCTGGTACGCCTCACGGATATCGGCGGACACCCGGCCGCGCTCGTTCACCTCGTAGCCGTTCTCCTTGGCCCAGGCGCGGATCTTCGCAGTCTCCCCCGAACCCGAAGCCGACGCGGAGCCGCTCGCCTTGCGCGCCCCGGCACCCGCCTTCACCCGCCCGGTACGGCGGCCGGCCTTCAGGAAGGGACCGATCGCCTCCAGCAGCTTGTCGTAGCTGTCCGGGGCGAGGTCGACCTCGTAAGCAATACCGTCGACCGCGAGCGAGTGCGTGGCGACCTCCGTGGATTCTTCCCCGGTGAGGTCATCCGTGTAAATAGTGACGATCTTCTGTGCCATGCGGGTGATTGTACGTCTCGCGGCTCGCACGGGGACCATTCTTTGGTGAGGTGCGTGAACCGGGGAACATCGTTTCGGAGATAGCCGGTGGATTCCCCGGAATCCCGCCCCTTTTCGACCGATCCGGCATTGTTGTGCACGGCCACGCATACCTCACGGGCGACCCGGTCCGCCAGAGGGACAGGTCACTCCCGCCCGGACCTCCGCCGCCCGGACATGGAGCGCCCACTGATAGCCAGCCCCGATCAACACTTCATGATCTGGCTATTTCCCCGATCAATGACCCCTGTGGCAGTGTAGGGAACCGTCCAACCCCTCGCGTAAGCCCTGTTTCAGGACTTACGGCACACGAAGGAGAGCCTGTGCTCACTGTCGGTGACAAGTTCCCCGAGTTCGATCTGACCGCCTGCGTGTCGCTGGAGAGCGGCAAGGAGTTCGACCAGATCAACCACAAGACCTACGAAGGCAAGTGGAAGATCGTCTTCGCCTGGCCCAAGGACTTCACCTTCGTGTGCCCCACGGAGATCGCTGCCTTCGGCAAGCTGAACGACGAGTTCGCCGACCGCGACGCCCAGATCCTCGGCTTCTCCGGTGACTCCGAGTTCGTGCACCACGCCTGGCGCAAGGACCACCCGGACCTGACCGACCTGCCCTTCCCGATGCTGGCCGACTCCAAGCACGAGCTGATGCGCGCGCTCGGCATCGAGGGCGAGGACGGCTTCGCGCAGCGTGCCGTCTTCATCGTGGACCAGAACAACGAGATCCAGTTCACCATGGTGACCGCCGGTTCCGTCGGCCGTAACCCCAAGGAGGTCCTGCGGGTCCTCGACGCGCTGCAGACCGACGAGCTGTGCCCCTGCAACTGGAGCAAGGGCGACGAGACCCTCGACCCGGTCGCGCTGCTCTCGGGCGAGTGAAGCGCGGCTAGCAGCGAACCGGAAGGAGATCCGTCATGGCTCTCGATGAACTGAAGTCCGCCGTTCCGGACTTCGCCAAGGACCTGAAGCTGAACCTCGGTTCGGTGATCGGCAACAGCGAGCTGCCCAAGCAGCAGCTCTGGGGCACCGTCCTGGCCTGCGCGATCGCCTCGCGCTCGCCGAAGGTGCTGCGCGAGCTGGAGCCGGAGGCCAAGGCCAACCTCTCCGCCGAGGCGTACGCCGCGGCCAAGTCCGCCGCCGCCATCATGGCGATGAACAACGTGTTCTACCGGACCCGGCACCTGCTGTCGGACCCGGAGTACGGCACGATGCGCGCCGGCCTGCGGATGAACGTCATCGGCAACCCGGGCGTGGAGAAGGTCGACTTCGAGCTGTGGTCGCTGGCCGTCTCGGCCATCAACGGCTGCGGCATGTGCCTGGACTCGCACGAGCAGGTGCTGCGCAAGGCGGGCGTGGACCGCGAGACGATCCTTGAGGCCATCAAGATCGCTTCCGTCCTCCAGGCCGTCGGTGCCACCCTCGACTCCGAGGCCACCCTCGCCGAATAAGTGAACCGGAGGCGCCCCGGGCGCCCGGCCGGCACGACAGAGCCCCGCGGACCACGTGTCCGCGGGGCTCTGCGCATAATGAGAGCACATGTCCGTTCTGCACCTTGTCGTCCGTTGGCTCAGACGCCCTTACCGGGACGCCCCGGACCCCGCATGGATCGTCCGCCGCTGGCCCGACCTCACCGCCTGCTGCGCCGCGGCGCTCTTCTTCTGGCTCTCCCTCACCCCGTCGCTGCTCCCCCGCCCCTGGTACCTCCAGGGCCTGATCGGCGGCATCACCGCCGCCGTCGGCTACACCGCGGGAGCCGCGGCGAGCGCCCTCTTCCGCGCCCTGTGCCGGTACCGCCCGGCCGAACGCACCCGCGCCCGCTGCTGGCTGGCCTTCCACGTCCTGGTCATCGCGCTGTCCACGGCGGCCGTTTCCTGGAGCGCCCACGCCCAGCGCCGCCTCCGCCGTCTCCAGGAGGTCGAGCCCTCCCTGGTCTGGCACACGCCGATGATCATCCTGATCGCGGCGGCGGTCTGCGCGCTGTTCGTCCTCCTCGCCCGCTGCGTACGGCTGGTGGCCCGCCGGCTCGCCCGGTTCTTCGGCCGCTGGGTGCCGCGCCCGGTCGCGTACGTGATCGGTGCGGCGCTGACCGCCCTGCTGGTCACCGTCGGCTCCAAGGACGTCCTGTACGAGCGCGGCTTCATCGACATCGTCGACCGGATCTCCAAGGCCGCGAACCTGAGCACCGCCGACGGCATCACCCAGCCCGCCTCCGCGTACGTCTCCGGCGGTCCCACCTCCGTCGTCGACTGGGAGGAACTGGGTGCCGAGGGCCGCAACTTCATCGGCTCGGTCCCCCGCAAGCAGGACATCGCGGCGTTCACCGGCCGGCCCGCCAAGGACCCGGTACGCGTGTACGTCGGCGAGCAGGAGGGCGGCGACGCGCACTTCCGGCGCACCGCCGACCTCGCCGTACAGGAACTGGAGCGCACCGGCGGCTTCGACCGCAAGGTGCTGGCCCTGCTGGGCACCACGGGCAGCGGCTGGGTGGACCCGCGGATGCCGGAGCCGCTGGAGTACATGTACGGCGGTGACTCCGCGATCGTCGCCACCCAGTACTCGTACCTGCCGTCCTGGATCTCCTTCCTCGTCGACAAGGAGAAGGCGGCGCGGGACGCCCGCGCGGTGTTCGACGCGGTGTACGCGAAGTGGTCCGCGCTGCCCGCCGACGACCGCCCCAAGCTGGTGGTCGGCGGCGAGAGCCTCGGTACGTACGCGACCGAGGCGGGGTTCGACGGCCTGGACGACCTGCTCGGCAAGGTGGACGGCGCGCTGCTGGCCGGGCCGCCCAACGTCAGCCCTGTCTGGCGCGAGGTGACCGCCGGGCGCGACCCCGGCAGTCCGGTATGGCGTCCGGTCTACGACCACGGGCGGCACGTCCGCTTCGCGCAGTACCCCGAACGCGATCTCCGGCGCCCCGGCGGCCCGTGGGAGCACCCCCGGGTGGTCTATCTCCAGAACGCCTCGGACCCGGTGGTGTGGTGGTCCCCCGACCTGCTCTTCCACCGTCCCGCCTGGCTGGACCGCCCGCTCGGTCCGGACGTCACCGGCGAGATGCGCTTCTGGCCGGTCGTCACCTTCTGGCAGACCACCGTCGACCTGGCGGTCTCCTTCGGCGCGCCGCCGCCGCACGGCCACCGCTACGGCACCGGCGCGGTGGACGGCTGGGCGGCGGTCGTCCCGCCACCGGGCTGGACCGACCGGGACACGGCCCGGCTACGGGCGTACGAGGGTACGAAGGACGCCCCGTACTGAGCGGGCGGCCGCCCCGGGCACCCGGGGCCCGGCGTCCGTCAGTCCTGCGGTGCGCTCCCCTTCGGCGGGGTCGGCGCGACGCCCAGCGCCGTGGCACCGTGCGGCGGTGGCGCCATCCTCAGTGCCTGCTCCCGTGAGTACGAGCGCAGATAGCCGACGACCGTGTTGGTGACCGCGACCAGCGGGACCGCGACCACCGCGCCGCCGATGCCGGCGACCAGACCGCCCGCGGCCACCGACAGGATGACGGCGAGCGGGTGGACCCGTACCGCGCGGCCCAGGATGAACGGCTGGAGGATGTGGCCCTCGATCTGCTGCACCGCCAGGACGACCGCGAGCACCATCAGCGCGGCGAAGACGCCCTGCGTCACCAGCGCGACCACGCACGCCAGCGCGCCCGAGACGACCGCGCCCACCAGCGGGATGAAGGCGAACAGGAAGATGAAGACGGCGAGCGGCACGGCCAGCGGCACGTCGAGGAAGTAGATGCCGATGCCGATGAAGATGGCGTCGATCAGCGCCACTATCACCGTCCCGCGGACATAGGCGGTCAAGGTGCGCCAGGCGCGCGGCCCGGCGCCCGCCACGCCTTCGCGCGCCGCGCTCGGTACGAGCTTGAGCACCCAGTTCCAGATGCGCCGGCCGTCGTACAGCAGGAAGAGCGTGGTGAACATCGCCAGCAGGATGCCGGTGAGCACCTCCAGGACGACCGTGACGCCCTCCAGGCCGGCCGAGGTGATCGCCTCCGTGTTGGCGCCGACGGCGTCCTGGAGGTTCTTGGCGATGTTGTTGATCTGGTCCTCGGTGACATGGAACGGGCTGTTGAGGAGCCAGCCCTTGAGCTCGGTGATGCCCTCCTGGATACGGCTGGACACCGAGTCGATGTTGTCCTGAACCTGCCATACGACGAACCACCCGACCAGGCCCATGATGACGAACCCGGCGATGAACGTGAGCGCCGTGGCGAGCCCCCGCGGCACGCCCCGGCGCTTGAGCCAGGCGACGGTCGGCTGGAGCAGCGCGGTGATCAGCAGCGCGGCGACGAACGCCAGCACGACGAGCTGGATGGAGGTGATGACCTTGGCCAGTACCCAGATGGCCGCGGCCAGGATCAGCAGCCGCCAGCTCGCCTCGGCCGCGACCCGCACGCCCCACGGCACCGCGGCCACCGGGTCGGGCCGGGGTGCGACGGCGGGTGCGTAGGTCGGCGGGGCCGGCACCGAGTCGGGCGGGCGGTGCGCGTCCTCCGGCGTGTCCGACGGCGTGTCCGCCGCGCCGTGCGCGCCGGGCGGCCCGCCGTCCCGCTGCGCGCCGGTGTACGCACCGGCGTACGTGTCGCCGTGCGCCGCCCGGGGACCGGTCGCGTGCCCGGCGCTCCTCAGCTCTTCCGGGTCGTTCTCCTCTGCCGCGGCCTCCGCGCGGCGGCGCTGGTCCTCCAGCCGCTGCGCGATCCGCGTCAGACCGGCGCCGAGGCCGCCGACCCACTGAGGCAATCTGGACATGTCGCTTCCTCTTCCCCTCCCGCCCCCCGGTGCTGTCAGGACGACGTTACCGGTGCGGGACGCACGAAACCCCCGACGCCGTCGCGGCCGGGGGTTTCGCGTACGAAGCGGAGAGGCGGACCACCTTACGCGGTGATCCGCCGCCACGTTCTAGTACCAGTGGTTGTTCTGCCAGAAGCCCCAGGCACCACAGGGGCTGTTGTAGCGGCTGTTCATGTAGTTCAGCCCCCACTTGATCTGGGTGGCCGGGTTGGTCCGCCAGTCGGAGCCCGCGGAGGCCATCTTCGTGCCGGGCAGCGCCTGGACCAGGCCGTAGGCGCCGGAGGAGGCGTTGGTGGCGCGGTAGTTCCAGCCGGACTCGTGGTCCACGATGTTGCTGAAGCACTGGAACTGGTCGGCCGGCAGCATCTGCCGCGCGATGGCCTGCGTCTCGGCGATCGAGTACGACGCCTTGGCGGTGAAGGTGGACGCGTCGCGCGCGGCGGAGCGGGAGGCTTCCTTCTCCTTCTCGCGCTCCTTGGCGTCCTTCTCGGCCTTCGCCTTCTTGTCGGCCGCGTCCTTCTTGTCCTGCGCGTCCTGGGCGGCGGCCTTGCGGGCCGACTCCTGCGCGGACTTCAGCGCGGCGGCGTCCGCCTGGGTGGACGCCTCGTCCGCCTGCTGCGTAAGGGAGGCCGTCTGCACCTGGGCCTGGAGGCCCGCGGGTACGTCGGCGATCGTCGCGTCGGCCGCGGCGGCCTCGGTGTGGGCGACCGGGCCCTGCTCCTGGCCTGACGCGACACCGACAACGGCGCCGACGGTGGTGACCGCGGTGGCGGAGGCCACGGCGAATCCCCGGACCGAAATCCGGCTCACACGCTTTCCTTCCAGCATCGTCCGCATAGGTGACCTCGCGGACGCAATCGTGCCCCTGACGCTGGCCTCCCCTTGTTCCGCCCCCGATTGAGCGGCGGGAACGGCTGGTCACGGGAGGCACGGGCCCGGTACGTCCCCCTCGGGGGCCGCGTGGTGCTCGGGCGGCATACGGCGACGCTATGCAGTTCTGGGGTTCCGCACCGCTGGGGGTGCTGGTGTGCCGTATGCGGGGCCTGACAGGACCCAGACTCTGCCCGAACCGGACGCGCGGAATCAATTCATCGTTGCGTGTGAAAGCTCACACCCCGTTTGCCCCGCACGATCTGCGGAAAACCCCGCGCGACACGGCGCCGCCCGGCTAAGCTCCTGCGCTCCTGCCGGGCGGCGCCGTACTCCACAAAGGGTCAGATCCTGCCGTCCTCCAGCATTTCGGTCACCAGGGCCGCGATCGGCGACCGCTCCGAGCGGGTGAGGGTGACGTGCGCGAACAGCGGATGGCCCTTCAGCTTCTCGACGACCGCCACCACCCCGTCGTACCGGCCGACCCGCAGGTTGTCGCGCTGCGCGACGTCATGGGTGAGCACCACGCGCGAGTTGGCGCCGATCCGGGACAGCACCGTCAGCAGGACGTTGCGTTCCAGCGACTGGGCCTCGTCGACGATGACGAACGCGTCGTGCAGCGACCGGCCGCGGATGTGGGTCAGCGGCAGCACCTCCAACATGCCGCGGCCCACCACCTCTTCGATGACGTCCGAGGTGGTCACCGCCGACAGCGTGTCGAAGACGGCCTGGGCCCACGGGCTCATCTTCTCCGCCTCGGTGCCCGGCAGATAGCCCAGTTCCTGCCCGCCGACCGCGTACAGCGGACGGAAGACCATCACCTTGCGGTGCTGCTGCCGCTCCAGCACCGCCTCCAGGCCCGCGCACAGCGCCAGCGCCGACTTGCCCGTACCGGCCCGCCCGCCCATCGAGACGATGCCGACCTCCGGGTCCAGCAGCAGGTCGAGCGCGACCCGCTGTTCGGCGCTGCGGCCGTGGATGCCGAACGCCTCCCGGTCGCCGCGCACCAGCCGTACGCTGCCGTCCGCCGTGACCCGGCCGAGCGCCTTGCCCCGTTCGGACTGGAGCACGAGCCCGGTGTGCACGGGCAGCTCGGCGGCCTCGGGCAGATGAGTGGTCTCCTCGGCGAAGAGGCCGTCGATCTGCTCCGCCGTCGCGGTCAGCTCCGCCATGCCCGTCCAGCCGGAGTCCGTGATGGCCAGTTCGGCGCGGTACTCCTCCGCCAGCAGACCCACCGCGGACGCCTTGATGCGCAGCGGCAGGTCCTTGGAGACGACCGTGACGTCGTAGCCCTCGGCCTGGAGGTTGCGGGCCACCGCGAGGATGCGCGAGTCGTTGTCGCCCAGGCGGAAGCCGGCCGGCAGCACCCCGGGGTCGGCGTGGTTCAGCTCGACCCGGAGGGAGCCGCCCAGGTCCCCGATGGGGATGGGGGCGTCCAGCCGTCCGTGCCGTACCCGGTACTCGTCCAGCAGGCGCAGCGCCTGCCGGGCGAAGTAGCCGAGTTCCGGATGATGCCTCTTCGCCTCCAGTTCGGTGACCACGACGACCGGCAGCACGACTTCGTGCTCGTCGAAGCGGGACATGGAGCCTGGATCCGCCAGCAGCACGCTGGTGTCGAGGACATAGGTGCGCCGGCCGTTCTCACGGCGCTGCTTGCTGTTCACCACGGGTGGACGTACCCCCTCGGATGAGGTCGGGGTGCGACGGCGTCGCGGAAGTGGAGCCGCCACGCCGTCAGGCGGCGGGCGACGGGACCGGGCTCGGGCCACGCTGCACGGGCCGAACGCCGGCCCTCCGCGTCGTCCGTGCGGTCCGCACGGTCGTCCGTGATGTGCAAAGGGCCTCCCGGGCGGACGGCCCCGTGCCGTCCGCTGAGATACGGCATCCGATGACTGGTACTGCCGGATACCGACCTGGAAGGGATATTCCCGCGAACGTGCGCACCCATGCAATGGCATATGACGCACGGTCGGTGAACGCTTGGTTACGGGTCTGGCGCGGGAGCACTCCCGCGCCGGAAGGGGCAGCTCAGTTGGCCTAAAACCCGTAACGCCGGTGACGGGCGGCGTAGTCGCGCAGGGCGCGCAGGAAGTCCACCTTGCGGAAGGCCGGCCAGAAGACCTCGCAGAAGTAGTACTCCGAGTGGGCGCTCTGCCAGAGCATGAAGCCGGACAGCCGCTGCTCGCCGCTGGTGCGGATCACCAGGTCCGGGTCCGGCTGGCCGCGGGTGTAGAGGTGCTCGGAGATCAGGTCGATGTCGACGATGTCGGCCAGTTCCTCGAAGGAGGTGCCGCGCTCGGCGTGCTCCAGGAGCAGCGAGCGCACCGCGTCCGCGATCTCCTGCCGGCCGCCGTAGCCGACGGCGACGTTGACCAGGATGCCGGTGTGGTCGGCGGTGGCCTGCTCGGCCTCCTTGAGCACCTTCTGCGTGCCGTCCGGCAGCAGGTCGCGGTTGCCGACGTGGTGGACCCGCCAGCGGCCGTCGGCGGCCAGGCCGCGCACGGTGTTCTCGATGATCCCCAGCAGCGGGGTCAGTTCCTTCTCGGGCCGGTCGAGGTTGTCCGTCGACAGCAGCCACAGGGTGACGACCTCCACGTCGGTCTCGGCGCACCAGCCCAGCAGCTCGCTGATCTTTTCGGCGCCGGCCTGGTGGCCCTGCACGGTGGTACGGCCGTCGGCCCGCGCCCAGCGGCGGTTGCCGTCGAGGATGACGCCGATGTGCTTGGGGACCTGGTCATGGTCGAGGCGGCCTTCGACCCGGCGGGCGTAGAGCCTGTAGACGAGGTTGCGCAACGCGGGCGGGTACGGGATGCGCACCCCGGAAGATCGCAGCATGTGTGGTCAAGCCCCTCCGTGCAAATGGCGGTCGCCCCCGTCGCCTCAAGTCGGCAACTTTACGTCGGGGACGTCCCGGCGGCCCAATCAGGTGTGTCACAACTCCGTGATAAGGAGATGACCATGACTGATGCCTCTGTCCACATTGCCGCGAATACGCGCTACGACTCCATGGAGTACCGCCGCACCGGCCGCAGTGGTCTCAAACTCCCCGCCGTCTCCCTGGGCCTGTGGCACAACTTCGGCGACGACCGGGCCCTGGCGTCCCAGCGGGCGATCCTGCGCCGCGCCTTCGACCTGGGCGTGACCCACTTCGACCTGGCGAACAACTACGGGCCGCCGCCCGGCTCGGCCGAGCTGAACTTCGGAAAGATCTTCGCTCAGGACTTCCGGCCCTACCGCGACGAGATCGTCCTCTCCACCAAGGCCGGATATCTCATGCACCCCGGGCCGTACGGCGAATGGGGTTCGCGCAAATATCTCCTCTCGTCGCTGGATGCCTCACTGAAGCGGATGGGTGTCGATTACGTCGACATCTTCTATTCGCACCGTTTCGACCCGGACACCCCGCTGGAGGAGACGATGGGCGCCCTGGCGTCCGCCGTCCAGCAGGGCAAGGCGCTGTACGTGGGCGTCTCGTCCTACTCCGCCGAGCAGACCCGCGAAGCCGCCCGCCTCCTGCGGGAGATGGGCGTCCGACCGCTGATCCACCAGCCCTCGTACTCGATGATCAACCGGTGGACCGAGGACGACGCCCTCCTGGACACCCTGGAGGCGGAAGGCATGGGCTGCATCTCCTTCGCCCCCCTCGCCCAGGGCCTGCTGACCGACAAGTACCTGGAGGGCATCCCGGAGGGCTCGCGCGCGTCGCAGGGCAAGTCGCTCGATCCCGGCCTGCTCTCGGACGACGTACGGCGGCGACTGCGCGGCCTGAACGAGATCGCGGCGCGCCGCGGCCAGTCCCTGGCCCAGCTGGCGCTCTCCTGGGTGCTGCGGGACGAGCGGATGACCTCGGCGCTGATCGGGGCGAGCAGCGTGGCGCAGTTGGAGGCCAATGTGGCGGCGGTCGGCGCGCCGAAGATCACGGACGCGGAATTGTCCGAGATCGAGGAGTTCGCGAAGTCGACCGACGGTGTGAACATCTGGGCCAAGCGCGGCTGATTCTGTTCGGCCCCTGACGCTTCGCGGGGCGTTCCCCACGCTCCGCAGAGACGTTCGCACGATCCGTGTACGAAACCGGGCCGGTCATGATCATGGCGGGATCCGGACCCGGACACAAAAAGCGGGCCGGTCCGTGGGGGGGATACGGACCGGCCCGAGGGGGGGTTTCCACCATAACCCCGAAGAGGGGGTGCTCAGTGCAACTTCATGCGGAACGGCGCGCCCGGTTTCTGGATCAAGGCGCCGCCGCGGCCCCCAGAAGCACCCCGAGAAGGGCCCCGACGATCATGAAAGGGCCGTACGGCATGGCCGGTTCGGGCCCATCGTTCCGGGCTTCCGCGCCCCTGGCGCGCCGCAGCAACAACCCGCACCCGTAGAGCGCGCCGAGCAGCAACCCCAGGAATGCGCCAGTGATCAGAATTGCCCAGCCGTACCACCCAAGAGTGACCCCCAACCCGATCGCCAGCTTGACGTCACCCAGCCCCATTCCCGCAGGATTGACCAAATATAGGACGAAATAAAACCCCCCGAGCCCAAACCCGCCGAGCAGCGCCCCACCCCACACCCCCGCTCCTCCCCCGCCCAGCGCGACAAGCCCCAGCATCGCCACGAGGCCGGCCGCCAACGGCAGCGTCAGCACATCGGGCAGCCGCCGCACCCGCCAGTCCACGGCCGCGAGCAGCACCGCCACGGGAACCACCGCGAGCCAGACCACCAGCTCGGGCCGCGCACCGACGGCCGCGGCGAGCAGCGCACACACCACCGCCGTGACCAGGACGGTCACCCCCGCCCCAGCCCCGTACGCCCCGCACGCACGGCAGCGCCCCGGCCCCACCCACCCGCGCAGCGGCCCATCGATCGACCGCCCGCACGGACACCGGTCACGCCAGTCCTCCCCCGGCTCGACAGCCAGCCGATAAGCGGGCCGCGGCACGAGCAGCCCGACCGCGCCCCCGTACCCGGCGGCGAGAACCATCAGCATCACAGCCACACGGCCGACCCTAAGCTGATAAAACGCTCCCCATGCCCCGCTGGCAGAACGGATCAGGAACGCTCCGCTTCGTACAGTCCGACGCCGGAGAAACGACGCGCGCGCAAGAAGCACCCCCCGAAGCGGCCGAGCCGTCCACCCCCATGACCACCCTGACCGTCCCCCTGGAAATCGCCGCCTCCTACCGCGCCCGCACCCGCGGCCTGCTGGGCCGCGACGCCTTCGAAGGCGCCCTGCTGCTCACCCCGGCGAGCGGCGTGCACACCTTCCGCATGCGCTTCCCCCTCGACATCGCGTACCTCACCCGCGACTTCACCGTCCTCGCCGTACGCACCATGCGGCCCGGACGCCTCGGCCTCCCCCGCCTCCGCGCCCGCCACGTACTGGAGGCGGAAGCCGGCGCGATGGCCCGCTGGGGCCTGCACCCCGGCACCCGCCTCACGATCGACACCCCCTGACCCTCCAGCCCGCCCTTCCAGCCGACCCTCCGGCCCGCCCTTCGCCCGCCCGACAGTTCGGCACCGCCCGGACGCCGCATCAGCTGGTGGCTCGTCTCCCTGCCGCGGACCGGCCTCTCCCAGGGCAGGAGCAGGCAGGCAGGCCCGCGCGATGCGCTTCCAGCTGATCGCGTGTGAGCGGTGCGAAAACGACCATAGGGCACATACCCGCATATGTACTATCTTCCAGCCCTAACTTGCCCCCCTCCGCCCCGCAATTACCCCTTCCAGTCGGCATCCCCGCCCCCCGACCCCGGAAACAGCGCCCTCAGCCCGTCAACACGAACATGACCGCGCCACTCCGACCCGCACGACACACCCTCCGGTACGCCCGTACGACAATTCGCGCACCGCCCGTGCCGGTCACCGCGGCCTCACCGGCCGATCACGTCACTCCGAACGGACCGCACCAGCCCACCAAGTACAACGGGACTGACGGTGACGACCACGAAAGGCTCGTCGCTCTCCCGAAGAAGCACCGCATCTTCCGGGCCCACGGCCAGCTCAAGACAGTTGTTGCCTTCACTGCTGTAGGTCGACTTCTGCCAGACGAGGGAGGACATGGGTACGCACCTCACTTCCCCACCGCACCGGCCCGCACGAAACGGATAAAGCGCATCAGCGCCGCCGGATTGGTTGTCACCTGCACCAGAGGCTCCTCACTCTCGCGGATGAGCACCGCCTCACCGGACGGCGCCGCAACTTCGACGCAGTTGCTCGCGTTGCCGCTGTACGAAGACTTCTGCCAGTTGGGTATGGGCACGTTCGCGTCCTCTCAGAGGTCGTTGACGATGGTGTGAATGACGTCCCGTGAAGCAGACTCGTCGAGCGCCATGGCTTCGAAGCGCCGCATGAACGTGCGGTACCTGTCCAGCTGGGCATCCGCGTACTCGAACACCGCCCCGTGCTCGGTGTCGAGCTGCACCGTGTCCAACTGCGGGACCTGCCCCTCCGCGTAGGTCACCGTCTGCCCCGCACCCGGGAAGATTCCCGCCGAGAACGGAATCACCAGCACCGTGATCCCCTCCCGCTCGCTCATGGCGACGATGTGTTCGAGCTGCTTTCGCGTAAGGGAGTGCCCGCCGAACTCCATCCGCAACGCGGCCTCGTGAATGATTGCCGTGTACGGCACCGGAGAGTCCCGGTACAGGACCTCCTGCCGCTTGATCCGATGGGACACGAGATGCTCCACATGCGGCGGAGAGGGCTCGGGGACGTTCTGCAAGAAGGTCAGGCGAGCATAGTCAGCCGTCTGCAACAGGCCCGGCAGGTGCGAAACTTGCGCGGTTCGTATGGCAGCCGCGTTCTGCTCCATCTCCGCGAGGTCGAGCAGACCCGGAAGCAACGTCTCCCGGTAGTCCTCCCACCAGCCACGCTTCCCGCCGGCCGCCATGACGGCAAGCGCCTCCACGAGTGCGGCGTCGGCACAACCGTAAGCTCGCGCCAGGGCGCGCACGCGCTCGGCACTCACACCGATACGCGCCACTTCGATGTTGCTGACTCGCGACTGCCCCAGCCCGGTCAAGGCGCCGGCCTCCGTGGCACTCAACCCGGCTCGCTCACGCAGCTTTCGCAGCTCGCCTCCTAGCCGCCGCTGTCGAACGGTCGGCGCTTCCCTGGCAGGCATACGGACCCAACCTTCCCGGTTCATGAGAGCGCCAAATCTACAATGGGGTACTGAAGTACACGAGTTACGTGGACTACAGAACCCGGCGTGCGCTACCTTCCGTATCGGATCAACTACTTCTCGCAGTAGTGGGGATGCGCATGCCCCTGCACGCAGACACCCCCCCTCCGGCACCCCGCCTACCGTCACGGCAACTGGGAGTACAGCCTTCGGCTCCCCCACAGCCCGCTCAGTCCCGGCGTCGCTCGCGGAACCGTGCGACTCGTGCTGGACCGGTACTCGCTCGACGAACTCGGTGACCGGGCACAGCTCCTGGCCTCGGAACTGGCCACGAACTGTTATCTGCACGCACCCGGACCGGCGCGGCTTCGGCTCTCCTGGGAGGACGGCGTGGTGCGGATGAGCATGTGGGACACCGGCCGCACCCTGCCCGGCATCGCCGAACGCCCGGCACCGGCCAGGGCCGGCGCCGGGCACGGCCTGCGGCTCGTGGGGGCATGCTCCGACGACTGGGGCTGGTATGCGCTCGACCCGAACCGTCTCGGCGTGGACGGCAAGATCGTGTGGTGCGAGCTGTACCGCTGACCGTACCGTTCAGTCGGCCGCCGCCAGCGCCTCCCGCCGGGCATCCACCGCGCCCGGCGTCCGCCCCGTCACCGCACGAGCCTCCGTACGGCGCTGAAGAACCGCCGCCCAGAGCGCAGCCCCCAGGGCCGCCGCGCCCACCGCCGCCCCCACCCAGGCCACCGACACGAAACCGAAACCCGCGTCGATCGTCAGGCCGCCCAGCATCGGGGTGAGGGTGATGCCGACGTTGAAGGCGGAGGTGTTGACCGCGGGGGCCAGGGTCGGGGCGTTCGGGGCGAGGGTGAAGACGCGGGACTGGACCACCGGGTTGGTGACATAGCCGGTCAGGCCGAGGGCGAAGACGAGGGCGATGGTCACGGCCAGGTTCGCGGCCGTCAGGGCGAGCAGCGCGGAGGCTGCGGCCAGTCCGCCGATGCCGAGGAAGAGGGTACGGAGCGGGTGGCGGTCGGCGGTGCGTCCGCCGAGGGTCATACCGAGGAGCCCGCCGACCCCGTACAGCGCGAGGACGGCCGGGACCAGGCTCGCCGGCAGACCGCTCACCTCGGTCAGCAGGGGCGCGAGATAGCTGAAGGTGACGATGGCGGCGCCGAAGCTCAGGGTGGTGACGAGGTAGGAGACCCACAGGGCGGGCCGGGTCATGGCCTTGAGTTCGCGGCGTACGGACGGAAGTTGGCCCTGGTCAGGGCGGCCGGCGGGCAGTGCGGCCAGCAGGGAGACCAGGCTGGCGGCGGTCAGGGCGACCACGCCCCAGAAGGCCGCGCGCCAACCGGCGTGCTGACTCAGCACCGTGCCGGCCGGTACGCCGACGATCGTGGCGAGGGTGAGCCCGGTGCCGACGACCGACAGCGCCTTGCCCTTGGCGTCGGCGGGCACCAGACTCACCGCCGCCGCGGCGGCCACCGCCCAGAAGCCCGCGTACGCGAAGGCGCTGACGACCCGCGTCGCGAACAGCACCCCGTACCCCGGGGCCAGCGCGCCGACCACGTGCCCGGCCACGAAGACGAGCTGGAAGGCGATCAGCGCGGTGCGGCGCGGCAGGCGCAGGGTGCCGATGGCGAGGACGGGTGCGCCCACCACCATGCCGATGGCGAACGCGGACACCAGCAGCCCGGCGTCGGGGATGGAGACGCCGAGGTCGGCGGCCACGTTGGGCAGCAGTCCGGCGAGCATGAACTCGGAGGTTCCCTGGGCGAAGATTCCCAGCCCGAGGAGATAGACGGATATGGGCATGACGTGCTTACTCCCGTTGAAGGTTATGTATTGGTCAGTCCAAAACGAAGCCAAAAGAAGGCGGCCCGGTCGGGCCGCGCGTGCGGGGCGCCACGTCACAGCGCGGCCATGAAGCCCTCCACGACCCCTTCGAGCGCCACGCGGCCGACCCCGCAGCGCGCCGAGACGCGCAGGCCGCCGACGGCCGCGATGACCAGGTGGGCGAGGGCGCGCGCGTCCTTGCCCGCGTCGATGTCGCCGTCCCGCTGTCCGGCCGCGATCGCGGCGCGGATCGCCTCCAGCCGCAGCCGGTAGTCCCGCGCCAGCTCGCCCGCGACCTCCTCGTCGCGGGCCGCGATCTCGATGGCGGTGTTCACGACCAGGCACCCGCGCCGGGTGCTGTCGCTGTCGCACTCCTCGTCCACGACGCGCCGGAGGTGCGTACGGATCTTCTCCCGCACCGGCAGGTCGCTGTCCAGCAGCGCGAACAGCTCACCGTTCCGTTCCGCCATGAAGCGGTCCAGCGCACGCCCGAAAAGGTCGTGCTTGCTCTTGAACGTGTTGTAGATGCTGCTGCGCCCGAGGCCGGTCGCCTCGCACAGATCCTGCGTGGACGTGGCCTCGTAGCCGGCGGCTCGGAACGCGTCCATCGCGGCACCGACCGCCCGCTCCTCGTCGAACTTCCTGGGGCGGGGCATGGGGAGGACATTACCGGTATTGGATCGGTCGGTCCAATACCTTGTTCGGCCTGCCGCCGGACGTCGCAGGTGGTCGGCCGGGTGGCCGGTGCCGCAGCGCCGGCCTCTACTCCCCCGTACGCGGAAAGCTCACCTCGACGCGCCGGTTCTTCTTGCGGCCGTCCTCCGTGGCGTTGTCGGCGATCGGGTACTGCTCGCCGTAGCCGCGGATCTGGAACGTGGCCGCGGCGCCGAGGCCCTCGGCCAGTTCGCGCTGGACCACGTTGGCGCGTTCCTTGGACAGGACCAGGCCGTGCGCGTCCGAGCCCAGGTTGTCGGTGAAACCGAAGACGCGCAGGTTCGTGGCGTGCTGTTTCTTGATCTCGGCGGCGATGGTGCCGATGCGGGACAGCGCGTCGGGGGAGAGTTCGGCGCTGTCCTTGGCGAAGAGGACCTCGGCCTGGAGGGCGAAGGTCACGTTGGAGTTGGTGTCCTGCCGCCGCTCGGCGCCGTCGTCGGTCTCGACGATGGACTTGATGTTGAGCACCTCGGCGGGGGCGAGGGTCGCGCCCTGGACCATGCGGAGGTCGGGGTCCTTCGGGTCGATCCTCACGGGTGCGGTGGTGTCCTCGGAGACGCCGGGCGGGTCGTCGGCGTGGGCGGCCGGCGGGGCCGGGGTGAAGGTGAGCAGGAGGGCGGTGGCCGCGGTGACGGCGGCCCGGGCGGTGCGGGTTCCGGCCGTGGTCGGGGTGGTCATGGGTCAGTCCGAGATCGAGACGGTGGCGGGCGGCATGGTCGGCAGTTGGAAGTCGACCTCGGTCACCTTCGCGGGCGGGGCCGGGAACTGCGCGAAGACGGGCCGGCTCTCGCCCGGTTTCAGGCCGCTCAGCCCGGTGGTGCACAGACACTCGCCCTCGGTGTCCCGCAGCACCAGGTAGCGCTTCTTGCCGGCCTTGTCGACCAGGGCGGCGCCGGAGACGGAGGAGCGGGAGCGCATGCCGGTCTCGTTGGAGCGCCAGTTGATCGCGTTGAAGATCTTGGTGCCGTTGTTGGTGACGGTGCCGCTGACCGTGACGAAGCCGCCGGTGTCCCGGACCGCGGAGTGCAGGGTGACGACCACTCCGTCCGGGCCCTTCACCTCACCGATGACCTGCCGGGAGTCGGCGGCCGGGGTGCCGCGCCCGGTGTCCTTCGGGGCGGTGGCCCGCGTGGACGGCTTGCCGCCGGCCGCGCCGCTGCCGCCGTCCTCCCCGCCGCAGCCGCCGACGACGAGAGCGAGGCCCGCGGCGATCGCCGCGGCGGCGACTCTCCTGGTGGCCTTCGAAGGGCGCCCAGTGTCCATGGATGCGATTCCCTCTGCTCGTCGTCGGCTGGTCATTCGGCAAGGCGTACGGAGAACAGGTCAGTGGCTTCCGGCAGGTCGCGGAGGTCGGCCGGGTCGACGGTCCACTCCTTGCCGTCCTCGCAGGTGAGGTGCACGACGGGGGGACCGGCGGGTGGATCGCCGGCCGGGGGGTCACCGCCTGGCGGGTCGTCGGCGGGCGGATCGCCGCCGTCGCCCCGGCCGGGCCCGTCGCCCTCCCCCGGCGCCGGTGTCGGGTCCGGCTCCGGCCCCGGCGTGCAGCGCGGTTCGACCACTGCCCTGGCCCGTGCCGAAGCGTGGGTGTTCTCGGTCCCGGGGATCACCGAACGGCCCACGGTTCTCCGGGTGTCGGCCTCGACGGCGAACGACGTGGGGTACGAGCCGGCCGTGCACGTCGCGTCGGCGTCGTTGCGGCCGGCGAACCACTGGGCGTTCGCGCACGCTTCGGCGCCGGGGACGCCGCGGCCGCCGAGGAGGTCCTGCCAGGGCGCGCCCGTGCGGATCGCGTCGAGGAGTTCCGTGCTCAGCCGGTCCCGGTACTTCTGTCCGGCGGCCAGCGCGGCCGCGTCGGCCGCGGTCTGCGCGGAGTTGCGCGTCGCGGCGGCCTGCCCGACCGCGAAGAACGCGAAGGCGAGCAGGAGCAGGCCGGCCACGGCCACGATGTACAGGGGAAACGCCTGGCCGGCGTCTCCGGTCCGGCGGCGGGACGCCGCCCGGGTCAGATCCCCACGACCTCGGAGATCTTGTTGGAGATGGCCGTCGCGATCTGACTGCCGAAGTCCGTGGTCGACAGGACGAGCACGATCGCCACGACCACGGCGATGATGCCCAGGTACTCGATCGAGGTCTGCCCCCGGTCGTCTCCCTTTCCCCACAACCGCTTCGCCATCGTCTTCCCCTCCATGGGCGGCCGGGCCGCTCCGGTCCGGATGGTCTGCCCCCGTGATGCCGGCCCGCGCGTACACGTCGTACGGAGGAGCGCCGTACGGGCGAGAGCCGTACGGGCACACACCGAACACGCGCACACCGGACGTGAGCACGCTACGCACACGCATGCTCGCGACACGAGAAAAGTACGCCGGAACACCGGTCCCGGAACAGGGCGTCCGCCCGCATTCCTTTCCTGCGGGGGCGGGTTGAAGCATCGACCGGTGGTGCCTGGCGGCGGTTTCGCCCAGCTCGTCCGGTAAGAGGGGTTTTCTCGGAGCGGCTGGATCATCCGGCGCATCTGGACCATCCGGCGCGTACGGATCTTCCGGTACAGCCGGATCTTCCGGTACGCCCGTCCCGTCCGACGGCATCCTTTCCACCCCCGCCCGTCCTCGTCGGCAGTGCCGTTGCCACCCGTCCCGGCGGGCCCGGCGGTGCGGCCGGGGCCGGGGAACACATGGATGCCGACTGTCCCACATACCGTTGCGTACGCGAAGGGTGTTTGCCCAACAGGAGCCGATTCGAGACGCGTAAGAGGGAAGCGGGGAAGGGGAGTTGACCGTCCCGCCATACGAGCTGTCCGGGCCGTGCAGGCAGGTCGCACGGGCCGGCCGGGCCGTACCGGCCGCCCGGCCCACCCCGCCCCGGCCGGCGCACGTCAGTCGCCCATCAGCGAGCCGAAGTCGGTGCCGGAGCCGAGGAAGAAGCCCGCGACGAGCAGGATCATCGTGGCGGGGACCATGAACGTGGTGACCACCATGGTCGCCTTGGGCACCGCGCGGGCGGCGCGGCGCCGGGCGTTCTGCGCGTCCGTGCGGCGCATGTCGTCGGCGATCTGGATGAGGGTGTCGACGATCGGGGAGCCGAGTTCCTCGCCCTGCTGGAGCGCGGTGACGAACTGGGCCACCTGCTCGGAGTCGTTGCGTCTGCGCAGTTCCTCGAACGCCTCGCGGCGGCTGACGCCCATGTCCAGTTGCCGCAGGGTGATCCGCAGCTCGTCGGCCCACGGACCTTCGTACTTGTCGGCCACCCGGTCCAGGGCCTGCCGGAAGCCCAGCCCGGCGCTGACCACGACGGCCAGGACGTCGAGGAAGTCGGGCAACGTGCGTTCGATGGTGTCCTTGCGTTGGCGAATCGCGGCCCAGATGCCGACCTCGTTCCAGAACAGGCCGAAGGCGACGAGGAGGAGGGCGAGCAGGTACTGGGAGCGCAGCAGCATGACGAGCGCGCCGCCGAAGCCGAGGAAGCCGTACACCGCGCGGCGGGCGGCGTAGCGGTCCACGGTCAGGCCGCCGGGGTTGCCCGCCTGATCGATGCGCCTGCGCACCTTGGCCACCCGCTTCTCGCCCATCAGACGTAGGACGAGGGGCGCGTACCGCATCCCCGCCCGGTCCACCGCCGACCCGACGACGGTGGTGCGGGTCGAGCCGACCTCCAGGGCGACGGCGATGTCCGGGGGCAGTCTGGCCTCGCGGCGGTAGAGGGCGACGCCGTAGCAGATGCCCGCCACGGAGAGGGCGAGCGCGAGGGCGAGGAGCAGTCCGGTCGTTCCGATTCCCATGGGTGGGCGCCTTCGAGGTGGGTCGGGGGTGCGGGCGGGGGCGGCCGGGGCCGGCCGTCAGACGTCGATCTTGGAGATACGGCGGATCACGAAGAAGCCGACGGCGTACAGCACGAAGGCCACGACCACCGCGGCCTGGCCCGGGAACGTGGCCGTCATCCGGTCGATGGCCCCGGGCGCGATGCGGTTCATCAGCAGCAGCGTGCCCAGGCCGAGGAACGGCACGACGTACGCCGTGACGACGACCTGGGAGAGCTGGGTGCGCACCTCGCGCCGGGTCTCCTTGCGCTCCTCCAGGGTCTTGGTGAGGTTGCGCAGCGAGCCGACGACCGTGCCGCCCGCGCGGTTGGACAGCACCAGGGTGGTGACGAGGACGACGAGTTCGCGGGAGGGCAGGCGGGCGGCGAGTTCGTCCAGGGCCTCGTCGAGGGAGTGGCCGACGGCCAGCTTGTCGGAGACCTTGGCCAGTTCCTCCCCGGCGGGCGCCTCCAGTTCCTCGGCCGCCATGCCCAGGGCCGTACGCAGTGCCAGCCCGGCCTGGGTGGCGTTGGCGAGGATGCGGGACAGCTCGGGCAGTTGGTTGATGAACTTCTCGATACGTTTCTGCCGCTGCCAGTTGAGGAAGGCGTACGCCGACCAGACGGCCGCCAGGGCCGCGATCGGACCGAAGAAGGGCGCCAGAACCGCCTGCGCGACGATCCAGACCCCGGCGACCACGGCGAGCAGAGCGACGAAGAACTCGCCGGGGGTCACGTCCAGGCCGGTGGCGGCCAGCCGCAGTTCCAGGCCGCGCCCGAGCCGGGTGGCGCGCAGCCGGCGGTCGACGGCGGCGAAGCGGCGGCCGTGGCCGGGCCGGGGCAGGCCGTGGTCGTCGGAGAGCCGGTCGACGAGGGCCAGGTGCCGTTCGCGTCCGGTCGCGTACAGCCGCAGGCCCACGACGGCCAGCACCGCGCAGAGCAGGGTGACGCCGAGGGTGAGCAGGGCGATGTCGTCCAAGGGCATGGGCGCGGTTCCGTCCTCCAGTGGTGGGCCGCTACGAGGCTTCCCGGGTGGCGAGCTGGTCGGCGGTGGCCGCGACGCCGAAGGCCGGGGGTACGGGTTCGTCGGCGAGGTGGAGGCGTTCGGCGACGCGGCGCGGCAGCGGGTGGTAGCGGAAGCGGCCGCGTACGGTGCGGTCGGCGCCGCTCGGCTCGGCCTCGAAGCGGCAGACGGTGGCGAGGCGGTAGTCGGCGTGGCCGTGCGAGTCGAGGATGGCGATCTCGCCGATGCGGCGGGAGCCGTCGGCGTGCCGGGTGATCTGGACGAGGCAGTCGACGGCGCTGTTGATCTGGTCGCGCAGCGCCTCGAAGGGCACTTTCACGTCGGACATGGACGCGAGTGTCTGGAGGCGCATCAGGGCGTCCTCGGCGCTGTTGGCGTGCACGGTGGCGAGCGAGCCGTCGTGGCCGGTGGACATCGCCTGGAGCATGTCGAGGGTCTCGCCGCCGCGGACCTCGCCGACGATGATGCGGTCGGGGCGCATGCGCAGGGAGTTGCGTACCAGGTCGCGGATGGTGATCCGGCCCTTGCCCTCCACGTTGGGCGGCCGGGACTCCAGGCGGATCACGTGGTTCTGCTGGAGCTGGAGTTCGGCGGCGTCCTCGACGGTGATGATGCGCTCGCCCTCGGGGATGAGGCCGGAGAGGGCGTTGAGCAGGGTGGTCTTGCCGGCGCCGGTGGGGCCGGAGACGACGACGTTGAACTTGGCTCGGACCAGCCCGCCCAGCAGCATCACCATCTGGTCGTCGAGCGTGCCCATGCCGATGAGTTCGGGCAGCGTGTACGCGCGGGGGAAGCGGCGGATGGTGAGGGTGGCGCCGTTCAGGGCGAGCGGCGGGATGATGACGTTGACGCGCTCGCCGGAGGGGAGCCGCGCGTCGACCATCGGATTGGACTCGTCCACCCGGCGGTTGACGGTGGAGACGATGCGTTCGATCGTCTGCATGAGCTGTTCGTGGGAGGCGAAGCGGACGGGGACCAGCTCCACCCGGCCGTGCCGCTCGACGTACACCTGGTCGGGCCCGTTGACCATGATCTCGGTGACCGAGGCGTCTTCGAGGAGCGGTTCCAGGACGCCCAGGCCGAGCGCCTCGTCCACCACGCGGCGGATGAGCTGGGCGCGTTCGGCGGTGGACAGGACCGGGCCCTCGCGGCTGATGATGTGGCCGAGGACGCGCTCCAGGCGGGTGCGGCGTTCGGCGGCGGCCAGCGCCGACATCTCGGCGAGGTCGATCTCCTCCAGCAGCTTGGCGCGGTAGACGGCGACGAGGTGACCGTCCTCGCGGCCCGCCGGGGGTACCTCCGGCGCGGCGATACGGGCTCTGAGGCTCATGGGGCGGTGGTTCCTCCGGGTTCGGCGGGCAGGGCCATGGTGGCGCTGCGGGTGGCGGTCCCGAACGTGACACCGGGGATGACGGAGGGGATCTTGACCGTCGCGGTCGCCTCCACCTCGCCGCCGCCCTCGGTCGCCTGGACGCCGGCGTCCGCGCCGACCCAGTCGCTCATGGCCGCCTTGCCCGCCTCCTCCGGGGTCGTCTTCCGGTCGGCCTCGTCGAGGGTGGCCGTGCGGGCGGCGGCGCGCGCTCCCGTACCGGCCTGCTGGACGGCGTACGCGGCCAGGCCGAGCTGGATCACGGCGAGGGCGATGACCAGCAGGATCGGCAGGAAACCGAGGAATTCGACGGAGACCTGGCCGCGGTCGTCGCGCCGACGGCGCGGCCTTCGCCGTCCCGGGACACGCACCGTCTCCGTCACGCCCCCTCCTCGTCCGCCGCGCCCGCCGTGCCCACGACGCGCCACGGGAAGTTCACCGCGCCGGGGAAGAGCACCGGCACCTGGAGCGCCACCCGCGCCTTCCACAGGCCGCCCTCGGGCGTGCACGAGATCCGGGCGTCGCCCGCCCACGCGCCGGGCAGGTCCTTCTCGGCCGCCGCCACGCACGCCGCCGGGCCGCCCGTCTCGGTCGCGGTGCCCGCCCGGGCGCCCTTGTCCGCCGAGTTGGCGGCGAGCGTGAACGTGTAGCCGACGAGCACGAACTGCCAGAGCAGGACGAGGACGGCCAGGATCAGCGGAGCCAGCCCGAGGAATTCGACGGAGACCTGGCCGCGGTCGTCGCCCGGCCGTGGTCGGCGCATCCCTCAGCCCTCCTCGTACGGTCCGGCCGGGCCGAAGGCCCCCGCGGCCCCCGGCACTCCCGGCTCCCCGGCTGCGGGCCCGGCCGTCAGCGCCTTGCGTCGCCGGCCGGTCAGCGACGTACGGGCGCGGTGGCTGCCCCGCCCCTGCCGGGCCGCGGCCGGCGCGTCGACCAGGCCCAGCTCCCCGGCGAGGGCCCACAGCGCCTGCCGGACCGTGGACCGGGCGTCCAGGTCCTGCATCCGGCCGGCGTCGACGTACGGCTGGAGCTCCTTGAAGGCGGCCGGTACGGGGGTCCGGGCGACCCGGGTGCCGGTGGCCTTGCCGACCAGCGGTGGCTGGATCTCGGTGTGACGGGTGAGGCGGTTGACGACGGTCGTGGTGTCCTCCGCCTTGCGGATCTGGAGCCGGTCCCACAGCCGTACGAGGCGCTTGGCGGCCCGTACACAGACCACGTCCGGTGTCGTCACGAGCAGTGCCGTGTCGGAGAGTTCGACGGCGGCGGCGCTGGCGGACTGCATCTGGGAGCCGCAGTCCACCACCACCAGCTCGTAGCGCGAGCGCAGCGCCGCCAGGACCGTACGGGCGGCCCGGTCGTCCACCTCCTCACCGCGCTCGCCCTCCTCCGGGGCCAGCAGCAGGCCCAGTCCGGTGTGGTGGGCGTGCACGGCGTCCTGGAGGACGCGTACGGAGATGTCCTGGATGTCCGCGAGGTCGACGATCGACCGGCGGAACTGGACGTCCAGGTAGGAGGCCACGTCACCGGACTGGAGGTCCATGTCGACCAGCGCGACGCTGCGCCCTGCGGCGCGCGCGGCGAGCGCGAGCTGCACGGCGGTGACCGTCGTACCGACACCGCCCTTGGCGCCGGTGACGGTGACGAGCGTGCCCGCCGGTCCGAGCGCCGCTTCCTGCCCGCCGCCCAGGTGGACCCGTACGCCGGCTGCCCACTGGGCCGCGGCCTGCACCCGGGCCGCCAGTTCGTCGTAGCCGAGCGGCAGGCCGACGATGCCGCGCGCGCCCGCGTCCATGGCGGCGGCGAACAGGGCCGGGCCCGCGTCGGTGGTGATCAGCACGACGCCGACGGCGGGGAAGCGCAGCGCGATGTCGCGGATCAGCTCCAGCGCGGGCACCGGGCCGATGCGCTCGTGGACGAGGACGACCTCGGGCAGCTCGTCCACCGCGGACGGCGGCCCCGGCCGGTCGGGGGAGCCGGCGGCGGCCCGGGAGACGGCCTGGTCCAGCGCGTTGACCAGGGCGGTGGAGTCGGCGACCGGCGCGCCGGGCTCGGCGCCCGGCAACTGGCTGAGCAGCGACGACACGGCTCGGGCTGCGTCGGGTTCGCCGACCGCCGGGAGGATGCGGATGGTCACCAGGGCCTCCGGGTCATTTGTCGCCGTCGAGCGTGTAGGTGCGCTCCGCGGGCGGGATGTCGGCCTCGGTGCCGGGGGCGACGAGGGCGAGCCGTACGTGGGTGGCGAAGGACTCCGCGTAGGCGACGCGCTGGGCGTCCTGGGTGTTCAGCGCGAAGGTGATCGGTACGGCGTCGGTGGCGCGGCGGGTGCTGGAGGAGCGGGTGTCGCCGGGGTCCCTGTGCTCCAGCGGGGTGAGCTTGCCCCGGTCGATGACCTGGGCGTTCGCCACGATCACCTTGGAGACGGGCCGGTCCTGGGAGCGTTTGCCCTCGAAGGTGGCGTAGATGTTCACCCGGGCCCCTGGGTTGATCTTCCCGGCCACGCCGGTGGCCGCGTCGATCATGATGGCGATCTCCTGCTGGCCCGGCTTGAGCGCCGGGCGGTCGACGACCATGTCGTCCTGGAGCAGCGAGCCCTTGTGCAGCGGTGTCACGGTGATCTTCCCGCGGACCCGGGCCAGGTCGGTGACGGCGGTGGACGGCAGCCAGCGCTCCGGTATCTCCACCTTCTCGAACTGACCTGGGTCGAGCGCCTGGTAGGCGGGCACGTCCGCCTTCAGCCGGTACGCGGTGCGCTCGGGGCCGACCTTGGACTCCACCTCGCGTATCACCGACAGCACGCCGACGAACGCGCCGAGCGCGCAGAGGACCGACAGGAGCAGCAGGATCACTCCGCGGCGCTGGCGTGAGTTCATGGGTGCGGGACCTCGTCGGGATCGGTGCGGGCGGGGGCGGAAGTGGGGGCGGCGGCCCGGTCCGGGCGGGGCGGTCACGGACGGTGGGGCCGTCTCGCGCCGGGCGGTCCGCACGGGCGAACCGGTACCGGGGCCGGTACGGGACGGATCAGCGTGACCGTACGGCCGTCCGCCGTCCCGGCTCCGGGCCCGGGACACCGCCCGGCGACACCGGTGCCAGGCCCCGGCGCCGCAGGAGGGAGGAGGCGGGCGTGGCGGAGTCCTCCGGTGCGGCGCCCGGTCCGTTTCCGGTGCGGGGCCGCGCGGCCCCGCCCGTACGGCGCCCGGTGTCCGCCGCCGCACCCGGTACGGCGGTCGGCGCACAGCAGAACGCGCACCGGTCGCCGATGAGTTCGAGACCGCACCAGCGGCACTCCTCTCTCCGTACGGACGCCACGAGCTGATAGAGCACCGAGAGATCCGGAATGGCCGCCGCGAACTCGGCGGCCTTGGGCGTGCCCCACCACACCGCCGACTCGGCGGGCAGCGGCACCTCGTGCGTCCCCTGCACCTGCCAGGAGCGCGCCAGGACACCGCCGACCCACTCGCCGGACACCTGGCCGCGCGCCCAGACGAGGCGGGTGGCGAAGCCGGGTGCGCGCAGGCCGGCTTCGGCGGCCCGTTCGGCGTGCCGGTCGAGGCGGATCAGGTGCGGCTCCGGGTTGGCGAGTACCGCGAAGTACGCGCCGGGCACCCAGGAGCGCAGGTGGGAGCGGAGGTCCGTCGCCACCCTGTCGAGGCGGGCCACGCTGCCCAGCAGGGCGCCCGCGTGCACGTAGTGCGCCAGCAGGCGGGCGGCACAGGCGAGCAGCCCGGGGCTGAAGTCGCACAGCGACAACTGCCGGAGCTGCTGGGCCAGCACGGCCAATCCGAGCGGCGGCAGGTCCATCGGCAGGATCGCGAACCGGTCGCTCTCCAGGACCGCGCGCAGGGTGTGCAGCCGGCGGACGTGTTCCGGCGGGCAGGCGGTGGAGTGGAGGGCCACGAGGTGGCCGTGGTGCTCCAGCACCGCGCCCAGCTCGTTGAGCGCCTCGTCCAGCGGCTGGGTGTGCGGGGACCGGACGACGACGGCGGCCGGGGTCTGCCGGTCGGTGGCGGGCAGCGCCAGATCGGCGCTGGTGACTGCAATCGCGGTCGGCACGTCGCGTCCCCCACTGCGCTGCTGGCGCTGTCGGCACTGTTGGCGCTGTCGGCACTGCTGTTGGCTCAGCACCTTATCCACGAGTTCCGCCCGGGAGAACACGTTCTGGGGTACTGGGCGTCCGACTTGGCGTCTCCTCGCCCGCCCGCGCCGCTCCCCGCTCCCCGTTCTCCGGGGAATTCCCGGTTCCGCGCGACCTCTTGACACGCACATTGGTCTGGACCACGTTGTACGCCAGCACGAAGCACCACACACAACATCAGCACCACAGCAGCTCAGGGACCCCTGAACGCGCAGCAGCACCACCCAGCCCAACTCCCCCCCACGGAGGCACCAGTGGTACGCGCACGATCAGGAAGAGCAGCACGTGCCGGACGTCCCGCACGGCGCGCCGTCAGAGCCCTGGCGGGACTGGCCGCCGCGGCACTGACCTCGACCGGCCTCGTCGCGGCGGGCGCCCCGCCCCGCACCGGAGCACGCCGTCACCGGTTACTGGCAGAACTTCGACAACGGCGCCACGGTCCAGAAGCTCAAGGACGTCCCGGACGCCTACGACATCATCGCGGTCTCCTTCGCCGAGGCGACGAGCGTGCCCGGCGGCCTGGACTTCCACCTCGATCCGGCGGTCGGCTACGCATCCGCCGACGCCTTCAAGGCGGACATCAGGGCCAAGCAGGCCGCCGGCAAGTCGGTGATCATCTCGGTCGGCGGCGAGAAGGGCGCGGTGTCCGTCAGCGACGACGCCTCCGCGAAGAACTTCGCCGACTCCCTCGGCAGGCTCATGGACGTGTACGGCTTCGACGGCGTCGACATCGACCTGGAGAACGGCCTCGACTCGACCTACATGACCAAGGCGCTCAAGGCCGTGCACGCCCAGCACAGCGACATCGTGGTCACCATGGCGCCGCAGACGATCGACATGCAGTCGCCGCAGAACGAGTACTTCAGGACGGCCCTGAACATCAAGGACTTCCTCACGGTCGTCACCACGCAGTACTACAACAGCGGCTCGATGAACGGCTGTGACGGCAAGGTGTACTCGCAGGGCACGGTGGACTTCCTCACCTCGCTCGCCTGCGTCCAACTGGAAGGCGGGCTCGCTCCGTCGCAGGTCGGCATCGGCGTCCCGGCGTCGTCCCGTGCGGCGGGCGGCGGGTACGCGCCGCCGTCCGTGGTCAACGCGGCGCTGGACTGTCTGACGCAGGGCAAGAACTGCGGCTCGTTCAAGCCGTCGAAGACCTACCCGGGGCTGCGGGGCGCGATGGCCTGGTCCACGAACTGGGACGCCGCGAACGGCGGCGCGTTCGCGGGCCAGGTGGGGGCGCACGTGCACGGTCTGCCGTAACCGGCCGTACGTATCCGGCGGACGGCCGGCCGCGCGGTGCCCGGAGCACCGCGCGGCCGGCTCACGTCCTGCGGGCTATTCGTGCCTCCCCGCCATCACGGCTGTCACGGCTGTCATAGCTGTCACGGCTGTCACGGCTTCGGCAGCACGCACCCAGCCCGCCCCAGGTCCAGCTTGTTGCCGGTCCCGAAGCACTTGGGGACGGTGTAGATCTGCTGGGCGTAGTTGATGCCCTTGCGTACGGTGACCTTGCCGTTCTCGTCGATCTCGCACGGGTTGTTCATCGTGCAGCGGCCGCCGTTCTCGTTGCCCGTGTTGTTGATCGCGGTGACCTTGCCGGTGGCGTTGTCGATGACCGGTGAGCCGGACGTACCGCCGATCGTCTTGCAGGCCGGGGTGTAGCGGACCGAGTCCTTCATCACATATCCGCCCTCCTTCAACTGCGGGACGAACCCGTCGATGTTGCAGGAGTACGTCTTCTTCCAGTAGCCGGACACGACGGTGATGCCGGCGCCCTTGACCGGGTGGCTGGTGGCGATGTCCAGCGCCTTGATGCCGTAACGCTGCTTTATCTGGGCGTAGGTGGAGGAGAGTTCGTAGAAGGACACGTCGGTGTCGGTCATCGTGCCGTAGACGACCTTGGTGGCACGTACGGTGCCGAGGTTGCCGGCCGAGGCGTTCAGCACGGTGAAGCTGCGGCTGGAGGGCTGGTCGACGACGACCTCGCCCGGCTCGGGCATGCCGCTCTCCAGGCAGTGGCCGTTGGACATGACCAGTGCCGGGTCGTTGTCGGTCGAGGTGGGCATCCGGACGATCGAACCCGAGCAGTTGCTGAGCGCGACCGTACCCGCGAAGTTCACGGCCTTGGGCTTGGCCTGCGCCGCGGCCTGGGCGGTCTGCACCGGCTGGAGCTGCGGCGCCACCGCGGTCCGGGCCGCACCCCGGTCCGCCGCGTCCGCCGTCGTGGCGGCGCCGGCCGTGCCGGTGGCGCCGATGAGCGCCGTGGCGCTCAGGACGGCCGTGGCCAGGGCGCCGACGAGAGGTCTGTTCATGTGGGGGTCCTCTCACACTGGTGAGTCCGGCGTGGCGCCGGACTTGTCGTGCGCATTGTTGGTGCGGCACAGGCCGCTGGCAAGAATCTTCCGGAAACCCGCGCGAAATTGGCGTGTTTGTGTCAACGCAAAGCATTGACCGAGCCATGCCAAGGCAAAACACTGGCGCCGTCGCCAGCCTCACACCCCCACGGAGGTCACTCCATGCGACCACGGTTACGCGGCAGACGGACCACCGTCCTCACCGCGCTCGTCTCCCTCGCGCTGGCCGCACCCCTCGCCGCCCGCGCGGAGGACTCCCCTCGTCAGCCCACTCCCACCAGGACCGCCGCGGCCGGCACCACGGCGGCCGACACCGGCACACCCCGCCAGTACGAGATCACCGGCCTCGCCACCGCGGCCCAGCGCAGCGCCCTCGCCTCGACGGGCGTGTCCATCGACGAGGTGCACGGCCGCACCGTCGTCATCACCGCGGACACCGCGCAGGCCGCCCTCGTACGCAAGCTCGGCCACCGGCTGCGGGCGCTGCCCGCGCCCCCTTCGGGCACCGGCGACCGCATCAAGGACTTCCCCTCCGGCTACGGCAAGTACCACAACAACGCCGAGGCCACCGCCGAGATCAACGCGCTCGTCGCCAAGTACCCGGCCCTGCTCGGCAAGCGCGTCATCGGCAAGACCTACGAAGGCCGCGACATCCTCGCCCTCAAGCTCAGCAAGAACGTCGCCCAGGACGAGAACGAACCCGAGGTCCTCTTCACCGCGCACCAGCACGCGCGCGAACACCTCACCGTCGAGATGGCCCTCTACCTGCTCAACGACTACACGTCCAAGTACGGCAGCGACCCGCGCGTCACCAAGATGCTCGACTCCCGCGAGATCTGGATCATCCCGGACGTGAATCCGGACGGCGGCGCCTACGACATCGCCACCGGCTCCTTCCGCAGTTGGCGCAAGAACCGCCAGCCCAACAGCGGCTCCGCGAACGTCGGCACCGACCTGAACCGCAACTGGGACTTCAAGTGGGGCTGCTGCGGCGGCTCCTCGGGCAGCACCGGCTCCGAGACCTACCGCGGCCGGGCCCCCGCCTCCGCACCGGAGGTCAAGGTCGTCGCCGACTTCGTCCGCAGCCGGATCGTCGGCGGCGTCCAGCAGATCAAGACCGCCATCGACTTCCACACGTACAGCGAACTGGTCCTGTGGCCGTACGGCTACACCTACAACGACACCGCCCCCGGCATGACCCAGGACGACCGCGACGCCTTCGCCGCCGTCGGCAAGTCCATGGCCGCCAGCAACGGCTACACCCCCGAGCAGTCCAGCGACCTCTACATCACCGACGGCTCCATCGACGACTGGCTCTGGGGCGACCAGAAGATCTTCGGCTACACCTTCGAGATGTACCCCTCCTCGGCGGGCCAGGGCGGCTTCTACCCCCGCGACTCCGTCATCGCCCGCGAAACCTCCCGCAACCGCGACGCGGTCCTGCAACTCCTGGAGAACAGCGACTGCATGTACCGCTCGATCGGCAAGGAGGCGCAGTACTGCAAGACGAACTGAGCCGAAAAGTCCGTCCGCCGGGCCTGCGGTCGTCACCGTGGGCCCGGCCCGCCGTGCGGTCCGCACTTCGACTGCCGACGCTTGGCCGACACTTGTACGATTGCGCAAGCGTTCCCATTCCCGTCCTGCGTTCCGGCGCACCACGACAAGTCCGGCTATACCGACCCTTTACCCCGGCGCGAGCATCCCCGGAACAAGATCAATAAAGCCTGGCCGGGCTTTGAATTCGCCGCAATGTAAGGTGCCCCTACGGCGAATACACCGGTCTCGATTCACCTTCGCGTGCGTTGACACGGAAATTCACCCTTTGTCCGCATCGAGGCGATGTCCGGATCGTGGCGGTGTCCGGCTAGGGAGTTCCGCGTTCCATGGGGGAGCATTTCGCAATCGACACGGACCAGCTGGGGACCTTTCTCAAGACCCTCGAAGACTGCGTCCGGGAACTGAACGAGGCCCGCTCGGCCCTCTCCCACGTACGGGCCGACCAGATCGGCACCGGACGCCTGGACGAGGCGTGCGACGGGTTCCAGGACCGCTGGAAGTACGGGTCCGAGCAGACCAAGAAGATGATCGACGCGATAAGCGAGGGCGTGAAGTCCAACAAGAAGGGCTACGAAGAGGTCGAGAAGGCACTCGAAGCGGCCCTCAAGGAAATCACGCAGAAAGCGACCTCGGCCGGGCAGGGGGGAAGGGGCAGGTAATGGCAGCGAATCCCTACGTGCACCTCGGCTGGAACCCCGTACCCGGCGTCCCTTCCGAAGTCACCGCGCTCCAGCAGAAAGTCACCAGGGCGGCCGCTGCGCTGCGCACCTGTCACCACCAGATCCAGCAGCTCATCGGTGAGAGCAGTTACTGGCAGGGCGAGGCGGCCAAGGCATTCCGCGAGGCACTGGACGGGGAACTGCCGACCTACATCAAAAATGCCGCCCGCTCCCTGGAGAAAGCGTCCACGCAACTGAAGGTCTGGGACGGCGATCTGACGTCCAATCGAGACCTGGCACGCAAGTACGACGACGAGGCGGGCGAGCGCAAGGCCACCGCCGACCGGGCCGCCGCACACCGCTCCAAGGCCGCGGAGCACCCCGACCTCAAGCTGGCCGGGCAGCAGTTCCCCTCCCAGGCCGAGGCGGACGCGGCCGAACAGCGGCTGCGAGCGGCCGAGCGCAACCTCAACGAGGCGACCACCGCGCTCAACAACGCCAACAGCTCCTACAACGACGTCATCAGCAAGGCCGAGCGGCTGGAGACCACCCACGCCGACCAGGCCGAGACGGTCGCCAAGGAGCTCGACGGCGCCACCGACAAGCTCGCCCCAACGGAACCGGCTGGCTGAGCAAGGCCGTCAACGCGATCTGGGACGGCATCAAGGCCGTCGGCGCGTTCCTGTACGAGCACGCCGGCACCATCGGCGCCATCGCCGGGCTGCTGGCGCTCTTCCCCACCCCGCTGACGCCGCTCTTCGCCGGTATCGCGGTGGTGGCCAGCGCCGCGTCCATGACCAAGAACCTCTCCGACCCCGAGTTCAGGGCCGCGCTGGCGGGCGAGAAGGGTGGCTGGGACACCTTCGCCGCCTACGCCTCGCTGGCCGGTGACACCGTTGGGATGATCCCCGGCGTGGGCGCGCTCGGGCGCGCCGGCAAGGAAGTCTTCGAGGCGTCCGTGACGGCCGAGCGGTGGGGCGTGGCGGTCTCCCGCTCGGAGCAGGTGTCCGGGTTCGCCAAGGAGATCGTGCCCGCCTTCTCCGGCAAGGCGACGACGGCCGCCGAGGACGGCGCCGCCGCGTTCGGCGCGGGCGGCAGGGAGGCCGCGAAGCGCGTCACGGAGATCAGTGCCAACGGCGTCAACGTCACCGCCAACCTCGCGTCGTCCGCCGAGAGCCTGGGCTGGCTGCCGAAGGAAGGCGCCGGCCACAACACCGCCGAGAGCACGAAGGCCGCCGCGACCCTGCACGGCATCGCCGGATTGGTGGGCATCGCGTGACCCGCCCCGACCAGCACCGGAAGGCGGGCACCACATGAACGGCGCCTTGGCCGAACCGGCAGCCGAGTCCCGCCCCGCCTTCTGGTACGGACTGCCCGAGGGCTACGTTCGGGTGGACCTCCATCCGTCGCTGGAACGCGTCGAGTACCTGACCGCCCAGGTACGCGCGCTGCCCGACGACGTACGCGGGCGTGCCGAGGGCGCGTTCCGCTTCTACGCGGGCATCCTGACCTTGCTGAACGACCAGGAGGTGCAGGGCTGTGCGATCGGCCTGCACCCGGACGGCGCGGGCGGCATCGCGTTCTCCGTCCTGACCGTGTCCACCGTCCCGTCCACCGGGGTCGACCCGAAGCTCGTACTCGCCGGCCTCCTGGGCGCACCCGGCGACCGGCCGCCCGGTGAGACCCTCACTCCGGTCGAACTCCCCTGCGGCCTGGGCTTTCTCTCCGAGGCCGAGCGGCGCACGACGGCCCCGGGCAGGTCGCCGGAAGACGCCGACGACCCGCCGGAGGGCACGGTCTGGCAGGGCACGGTGGCTGTGACCGGCACCGGCACGCCCGACATCATCGTGGTGCAACTGGTGACCGCCACCGTGGAACTGGCCGACGATTACCGCGACGTCCTGCTCGGTACGGCGGCCACCTTGACCTTCACCGACCCGACGCGCGCGGAGGGGCCCGAGGAGGGCCCCGCCGGGCAGGATTCCGCCGGCGGCACCGTACGCGACATCTTCGGCTGAGCCGCCCCGAAAAGCCCCGAGGAGACACGTTGACCGACGCATCCCGTGCCACGGCTCCGCCCGTCCCGCCCGCCCCCGTGGACATCGAGCGTGTCCTCAGGCGTGCCACCGGGCGGTTGCTCGGGGACCTTGCCCTGCGGCTGGTGATCATCGCCGTACTGGTCGCCGTACCCACCGTGCTGACCCGGACCGGAACCTGGGACTCCCCCTTCCTGAGCCCGATCGCCGTCGTCGCGGTCTTCCTCGCCTTCTTCACCTTCTACCGCTTCGTGTTCGACATCCGGCTCGGCAAGTTGCGAGCGGTGCTCCGCACCTACCCCCTGGAGTACCGGCCGCGCGTGGCGAGGAAGGAGGCGGACACCTGGACCAAGTACGGCACCGCCTTCACTCTGAAGATCAGTGGCGGCGGCCAGGGCCCGGCGCCGTGGGTCCGGGCGGTGAACGTCATCGGGCGCCGCCGGTGGCCGAAGGAAGCCGAGAACGGCGCGTGGGTCGCGGGCGACCTCGCCTTCGGCGGCATCCTCGTCGTACCCGGCACCGAGGAAGCCCTGTTTCTGGAGATCGCCAAGCGGGACAAGGCGGCGCGCGCCCGCGAGGAGGCCGGCCCGGACCGCCTCGCGCGTGCGCAGCAGGCCGGCCTCGTACGCAAGCGCGGGTAGACCAGCGGCTCCGTCGCCCCGCCCCGCGCCCTTTCCACCCGGGAGAGCTGGCACTTGACGTGCCTTACACCACCAGACTCACCACCGCCGCCACCGCGAACCCCACCACCGACAGCACCGTCTCCAGCACCGTCCACGACTTCAGTGTGTCGCGTTCGGAGATGCCGAAGTACTTGGCGACCATCCAGAAGCCGCCGTCGTTGACGTGGGAGGCGAAGATCGAACCGGCCGAGATGGCCATGATGATCAGGGCGAGGTGGGGCTGGGAGAGGTGCTGGCCGTCGACCAGGGGGAGGACGATGCCGGCGGTCGTCACGATGGCGACCGTCGCCGATCCCTGGGCCACGCGGAGGACGACGGAGACCAGCCAGGCGAGCAGGATGACGGGCAGGCCGACGTTGTGGAAGGTGTCGGAGAGGGCGTCGGCCACGCCGCTGCCCTTGAGGACGGCGCCGAAGATGCCGCCCGCGCCGACCACCAGCAGGATGTTGCCCACCGGCTTGAGGGAGGCGGTGGAGACGGTTTCCAGGGACTTGCGGGACCAGCCGCGGCGGATGCCGAGGAGGTAGTACGCGAGGAGCAGGGCGATCGTCAGGGCCACGAAGGGGTTGCCGAAGAATTCGACGACCGAGCGGAGGGTGGAGGGGGAAAGGGCGATCGAGGAGAAGGTGGCGAGGAGGATGAGGACGAGGGGGGTGCCGATGATGGTGAGGACGGTGCCGAGGGCCACCGGCTTCTCGTGGGGCTGGACGCCTGCCGCGGACTGCTCGGCGATCACCGCTGCGCGGGCCTCCTCCGCGGCCTCGACCATGTCCTGCGGTACGGGGACGAAGAGGCGCTTGCCGATCCACGCGGCGTAGGCCCATGCGGCCAGGACGGCGGGGATGCCGCAGACGATGCCCATGAGGATGATCCAGCCGAGGTCCACCTTGAACAGGCCGGCGGCGGCTACCGGGCCGGGGTGCGGAGGCAGGAAGGCGTGGGTCATGGAGAGGCCGGCGAGGAGGGGCATGCAGTAGAGGAGGATGCTTTTGCCGCTTCGCTTGGCTGCCGCGTAGACGATGGGGGCGAGGACGAAGATGCCCACGTCGAAGAAGACCGGGATGCCGAAGATCAGGCCGGTCAGGCCCATCGCCAGGGGGGCTCGGCGTTCGCCGAAGAGGCCGAGCAGGCGCGCGCTCAGGACTTCCGCGCCGCCGGAGACTTCGAGGATCGCGCCGAGCATGGTGCCCAGGCCGATGATGATGGCGACGTGGCCCAGGATGCCGCCCATGCCGCTCTCGATGAGGGAGGGGAGGGACGACTTCTGGACGGTGCCGAAGAGTTCGGTGACCGAGAGGCCGGCTGCCAGACCTACGGCTATGGAGACGCCCAGCAGCGCCACGAAGGGCTGGAGGCGGACTTTGATGATGAGGAAGAGGAGCAGGAGGATTCCGAGGGCGGCGACCGTGAGGAGGCCGGGGGTACCCGGTATGAGGGCCAGCAGACCGCCGGTGTGGGGTGGGGCCGGTGGTGCGGCGGGGGCCGCGGCAGCGGCGAGGGAAGCGTGGACCATGTGACGACTCCGTTGTCAGACAGGGTGGTTCCAGGCAGGGGGGACCGCGGCACGGCGCCCCGGGCGGGTGGGGCGCCGTGCCGTGCGGCGGGTTCAGCGGCGGTAACGGCAAGGGGAGGCCCCGGTCAGCCCAGTACCGCGAGGGCGTCGATCTCGATGAGGAGACCCTTGGGGAGGCCGACGTACACCGTCGTACGGGCGGCCGGCGCCTCCTTGAGGCCCTCGGCCTCGAAATAGGCGTTGTAGATCTCGTTCATCTCGGCGAAGTGGTCGACGTCGGTGAGGTAGACGCGCATCATCATGACGTCGTCCCAGCTCGCGTCGCCCTCTTCGAGGATCGCCTTGACGTTGGCGAAGGTCTGGAGGGTCTGCTCGCGCAGGGTGGGGCCGGCCGGGGTGGGGGCCTGGCCCTCGACGGCGGGCAGGAAGCCGACCTGGCCGGCGACCTGGAGGATGTTGCCCTTCTTGACGCCGTGGGAGAACTTGGCGGGCGGGGTGGTGTGGGTGGCCGGGGTGAGGGCGGTCTTCTCGGTCATGGTCGGGCTTCCTTCTGGTCTTGCGTGTCGGGTACGCGGGTGTTTCCGGAGTACTCCCGGCTGATGGCGTCCGCGGTGCGGCGTACCAGCGGGAGCAGGGTGAGGAGTTCCTCGGCCGTGACGACGACATTCGGCGCGGAGACCGACATGGCGGCGACGAGCCGGCCGTCCGCGCCGCGGATGGGGGCCCCGACGCAGTTGATGGACTCCTCGTGGCCGCCGAGGTCGGTGGCCCAGCCCTGTTCGCGCACCTTGGCCAGCTCGGCCAGGAATGCCTGAGCGTGGGGTGTCGAACGGGACGTGTAGAGGGGGTAGTCGAGCTTTTCGGCGAGCGCGCGGCGCTCGGGCTCGGGCAGGTCGGCCAGCAGCAGCTTGGCGACGGCCGCGACGGTGATGGCGACCGGCTTGCCGATGCGCGAGTACATCCGTACGGGATAGCGGCTCTCGACCTTGTCGATGTAGAGGACCTCGTTCTCCTCGTACACGGCGAGGTGCACCGTGTGCCCGCACTGCTCGTTCAGTTCGACGAGGTGCGGGTGGGCGATCTCGCGGACGTCGAGGTTCTCCACGGCCTGCTGGGCGAGGGCGAAGAGCCGGGCGCCGAGGCGGTAGCGCTGGTCGCCCTGGCGGTAGACCATGCCGTGTTCATGGAGTGTGCGCAGCAGGCGCAGGGCGGTGGACTTGTGCACGCCGAGACGGCCCGCCACCTGTTCGAGGTTGGCCGGGCCTTCCGCCAGCAGGGGCAGGATGCTCAGTGCGCGGTCGACTGTCTGACTCATGGGGTACGGACCTCCACCCGTGGGTTGTGCACCCCGTGGCTGGTGGTGTCGCTGCTGCGGTCAGTGGGTGCGTCACCGTCGGTGGTCCAGCCGGGGCCGAGTCGCAGTCTCCCCCAGGCGGCGGGGTCGAGGCCCGCAAGGTGGTCGGCGAGGTCGCGGGACGGGGGCGGGCCGACGTCTCCGGGGACGGTGAGGGAGGCCGCGGCCATCAGGTGGCCGTGCCGGAGGCGGGCGAAGAGGGGCAGGTCGCGGAGGGTGGCGGAGAGGAATCCGGCGGCGAAGGCGTCTCCGGCGCCGACGGGGGCGACGACGTCGACGGTGAGGGCGGGGGCGTGGGTGACCGTGTCGGTGCCGTCGGCCCGGCGGGCGTACGCGGTGGCCCCGTCGGCGCCCTGCTTGACGACGAGGACGGCGGGCTCGGGCAGGGCGTCGCGTACGGCGTCGGGTCCGTGCAGGTCCCAGGCGGCCGCGGCCTCGTCCTCGCCGACGAAGACCAGGTCGCAGCGGCGGGCGAGGTCGAGGAGGAGTTCGGGGCCGCGTACGGTGCGGTCGCGCCAGAGGCCGACGCGGTAGTTCACGTCGAAGGAGACGAGCGGGCGGCCGGGAGCCGGCGCGGTGAGGGCGCGCAGCACGTCGAGGCAACTGTCGGAGAGGGCTGCCGTGATGCCGGTGAGGTGCAGGACGCGGGTGTCGCGCAGGGCGTCGGCGTCGAGCAGCTCGGGGGACATGGCGGAGGCGGCGGATCCGGCGCGGTAGTACGCCACCTCGGCCTCGCCCGCTCCGGTCTCCGTACCGGTGGCGCGTTCTCCGGCGGTGCGGAAGTAGACGCCGGTGGGGCGGACCGGGTCGCGCTGGACGTGGGAGACGTCCACGCCGCAGGCGGCGACGGCGTCGCGGACGTGGTCGCCGAAGCCGTCGGTGCCGAGGCGGGAGATCCAGCGGGTGCGGTGGCCGGTGCGGGCGAGGGCGCAGGCGACGTTGGACTCGGCGCCGCCGACGCCGCGCTCGAAGGAGGGCACGTCGGCGAGTCGCCCGGGCCGGGTGGGCATGAAGGTGACCATGGTTTCGCCGAGGCAGACGACATCGGCGCCCGGCCGGGCGGGCGCGGTCGCGTCCGCCGCGTCGTTCCGGGCGGGCGCGGTACCGCCTGGCGCGTCGTCGCGGGCGGGCGCGGTGCCGTCCGTCGCGTCGTTGCCGTCGGCGCTGACGTTGCTGGACGTGGTCACGATTTCCTGCACTCCTTTGCGTACGGGCCGTGTTGAGCCGTTCCGCGACGTGTTACGCACCATTGACCCGGCGATGGCTCGGATGTTAGACAGCAGTAAGCGATATGCGCAATGGGTGTTGCATATAGTGCAACAAGAACTTGAGGAGGCCCCCATGGCCGCCGCGCCCCACGCCGACCGCAGCGCCACCGGCGCCGCACCCGGCGCCGACGCAGCCACCGCCGAGCGGCACGCGAGGACCCTCGCGGACGAACGGGTCGACCACCGTTTCAAGGGGCTTCCCCCGGATGCCGCGGGCCGTACCGTCGGCGAGCTGGCGGCCGACCGCCGGAACCTGTTCACCGGCGGCTTCACCACCCCCGTCCTCGCCCTGTCCGCCGAGTCGCTGGAACACAACCTGGCGCTGATGGAGACCTACGCCGACCGGCACGGCCTGGCCTTCGCCCCGCACGGCAAGACCTCCATGGCCCCGCAGCTCTTCGCCCGCCAGCTCGCGCACGGCGCCTGGGGCATCACCGCCGCCGTCCCCCACCAGGCCCGCGTCTACCGCGCCTACGGCATCCAGCGGATCTTCCTCGCCAACGAGGTGGTCGACGCCGCCGCGCTGCGCTGGCTCGCCGCCGAACTGGACACCGACCCCGGCTTCCACTGCGTCTGCTACGTCGACTCGCTGCGCGGCATCGAGCTGATGGACGCCGCCCTGCGCGAGGCGGGCGCGACCCGTCCGGTGGACGTGGTCGTCGAGCTGGCCGCGGGCGAGGGCGCCCGTACCGGCGTGCGGACCGACGAGGAGTGCGTCGAACTGGCCGACGCCGTGGCGGGCGTGGACACCCTGCGCCTGGTCGGCATCGCCGGGTACGAGGGCGAGGTGCCCGACGCCACGCACGAGCGGGTGACGGCCTGGCTGCGCCGCCTCCTCGCGCTCACCGTCGCCTTCGACCGCTCCGGACGCTTCGCCGACCTGGACGAGATCGTGCTCAGCGCGGGCGGCAGCGCCTGGTTCGACGCGGTCGCCGAGGTGTTCGACGAGGCACCCGAGCTG
Organism: Streptomyces sp. NPDC026394; assembly: GCF_055567735.1. Classification (NCBI taxonomy): domain Bacteria; kingdom Bacillati; phylum Actinomycetota; class Actinomycetes; order Kitasatosporales; family Streptomycetaceae; genus Streptomyces; species Streptomyces sp. NPDC026394. The sequence continues at coordinate 54,829 of NZ_JBVHPX010000001.1, read as the reverse complement.
TCCCGGCCGCTGCTGAAGCTGCTGCGCTCCGGCGCGTACGTCTCGCACGACGACGGCCACTACCGCCGCCTGACGCCCTTCAACCGGGTCCCGGACGAGGGCGCCCTGCAGCCCGCCTTCCGGCTCTGGTCCCAGGTCGTCTCCCGCCCGACGCCGGAGCAGGCGTTCCTGAACGCGGGCAAGCGCGACGCGGCGTACGACCTCGACCTGCCGCAGGCCCAGGTCGTACGGTCCGGCCGGGACGGCACCGTACGGCCCGCGGACGGCGTCACCGTCACCCAACTGTCCGACCAGCACGCCTGGGTCAGCACGGAGCGGGCCGGTGACCTGGAGGTCGGCGACTGGGTCGGGCTGGGTCTGTCGCACCCGTGCACGTCCTTCGACAAGTGGCAGCTGATCCCGGTGGCCGAGGCGGACGGCACGGTCGTGGACTACGTCCGTACGTTCTTCTGACGGAACCCGTACGACGGCCCTCCCCTTGAGGGCCGCGAGACTTCGGCGCGGGGCACCACCCCCGAGTCCCGTGCCGAACGCCGGGGGCACCCCCCGCCCCCGGCCGGCGCGCCCACCCCCGGGCGCGCCCGGGTCCCGCTCCGGCTCATCCCCCCGATGCCGGAGCGGGGCCCGTACGCCATGGCCGCGCGGCGCGGCCCGGCTCGAGGCCTTTGTTCGACAGGAAAGGCAGTTCGGTCATGGACACCGTGGTCCGCGACGTACGCGTCATCGACGGCACCGGCACCCCCTCCTACCGGGCGGACGTCGCCCTCGCCGACGGCCGGATCGCCGAGATACGCCGGGAGACGGACTCCGGGCCGCGCCCCGGCGCCGCCCGCGTGCTGGACGGCGCGGGCCTGGCCCTCTCCCCCGGCTTCATCGACATGCACGCGCACAGCGACCTCGCGCTGCTGCGCGACCCGGCGCACGAGGCGAAGGCGGCACAGGGCGTCACCCTCGAAGTGATCGGCCAGGACGGCCTGTCGTACGCACCGGTCGACGACCGTACGCTCGCCGAGGTCCGCGCGCAGATCACCGGCTGGAACGGGGACGGCTCGGACATCGACTTCAGTTGGCGCACGGTCGGCGAGTACCTGGACCGCCTCGACCACGGCTTCGACGGCCAGGGCATCGCCGTCAACGCCGCGTACCTGATCCCGCAGGGCACGGTCCGGATGCTCGCCCTCGGCTGGGACGACCGCGCGGCCACGCCCGGCGAGACCGCCCGGATGCAGCAGCTCGTCGCCGAGGGCCTGGAGCAGGGCGCCGTCGGCCTGTCCTCCGGCCTCACCTACACCCCCGGCATGTACGCGGACGACGCCGAACTCACCGAACTCTGCCGGGTCGTGGCCCGCTACGGCGGCTACTACTGCCCGCACCACCGCTCGTACGGCGCGGGCGCGCTGGGCGCGTACGAGGAGATGGTCGGCCTGACCCGCCAGGCGGGCTGCGCCCTGCACCTCGCCCACGCCACCATGAACTTCGGCGTGAACAAGGGCCGCGCCCCCGAACTCCTCGCCCTCCTGGACCGCGCCCTGGAGTCCGGCGCGGACATCACCCTCGACACGTATCCGTACACGCCTGGCTGTACGACGCTGGTCGCCATGCTGCCGAGCTGGGCGAGCGAGGGCGGGCCCGACGCGATCCTGGACCGGCTGCGGGACGACGCGGCCGCCGAGCGCATCCGGCACGTCATGGAGGTGGAGGGCGCGGACGGCTGCCACGGCGTGCCGATCGAGTGGGACACCATCGAGATCTCCGGCGTCTCCCACCCGGCGCTGGCGGGGTACGTCGGCCGGACGGTGGCCGAGTCGGCGCGGGAGCGCGGCGAGGAGCCGTGGACGACGGCCCGGCGGCTGCTGGTCGAGGACCGGCTCGGCTCGACGATCCTCCAGCACGTCGGCCATGAGGAGAACGTCCGCGCGATCATGCGCCACCGGGTGCACACCGGCGGCAGCGACGGCATCCTCCAGGGCCACAAGCCGCACCCGCGGGCGTACGGCACGTTCCCGAAGTACCTGGGTACGTACGTACGGGAGCTGGGTGTGCTGTCGCTGGAGGAGTGCGTCGCGCATCTGACCTCGCGCGCCGCCGCCCGGCTGCGGCTGCCCGACCGCGGCCTGGTCCGCGAGGGCTACCGCGCCGACCTGGTCCTCTTCGACCCGGAAACGGTCGGCGCCGGGTCCACCTTCGAGACGCCGCGGGTGCTGCCGGCCGGCATCCCGCACGTCCTGATCGACGGGCGGTTCGTCATCGAGGACGGGCGGCGGACGGATGTGCTGGCGGGGCGGTCGGTGCGGCGAACGCGCTCCTGACCAGCCGTAACAGCTCGTCGCCGTCGGCCGCGACGCCCAGTGCGCCCAGCGCGCGGGCGGTGTCCTGGCGGGCGGGTGTGACCCGTCCTGCGTAGAAGACGACCGGGCCGGTGTAGCGCTGTTCCCGGCGCAGCGCCTCCACGTGGGTGAATCCGGCCCGGCCGTCCGAGCCCCGGGCGATGTCGGAGATGATCAATGACGGTGTCCGGGCGGCGATGGCGGCGTCGGCGGACCGGGAGTCGACGGCGGTCTCCACGGTCGCCCCTTCCCCCCGGAACCAGGCGGCCAGGGTGACGTTGTTCTCGGGATGGTCGTCGACCCAGAGGATCGTGCGGCTGGTGAAGGGCTCAACGGCGGCCGCGGGCCGGGGCGACCCGTAGTCGATCGCGCCGGGGTCCGGCCCGTACACACCACCCCGTACGGACGGCACGTCGGTCACCGGGTCCGGCCCTCGCCGCGGCAGCGTCACCATCGACGGCGCGCCCTCGCGCAGCCTGCGCACCAGCTCCTCGGCACGCGGCAGGCCGAGCAGGCCGTCGAGCAGGGAGTTGAAGCCGGGATCGGCGACCATGTCGGGGAAGACCGTGGGCAGTTCGCGCTCCAGGCGTTGCAGCGCCGCACGGGGATTCCCCGGGTCGCGCGCCACATCACGCTGCTCCAGGAAGGCGTTCACCATCGGGCGTTCCTGCTCGGGGACGGCCCCCGGAGCCCGCAGCAGCGTCCGCACCCGCCGGTACGTACAGAAGTCCGCGATCACATCCCCGCCGTCGGCCCTCGGCGGGCTGGTCATCATCCGGTAGAAGTCGGCGTAGAAGTACTGGATCAGCAACGTGCGGAGGACGGCCTCCGGCGGGTGGTCCGCCCACATCGGGTTGAGGGTGGCCTCCAGGACGAAGCCGTTGACCAGCCGTTTGATGCGGCGCGGGTTACGGGCCGAGCGTTCGGCGAGCAGTTCGACCAGCGGCTCGTCCAGCAGCCGCTCGATACCGGCGGTGCGCGCGCACCACCCGATGTACTCCTGCACGCCCTGACCGCCGGCCACCGGGATGCGGTAAGTGGTCTGGAAGATCTTCTCCATGAAGGCGGCCCCGGCCGGCGACAGGTCGCGCAGCAAGCCGCTCGGGCCCAGCGCCGAACGGTCGCAGCCGATGACGAACGCCAGCCCCGGTACGTCCAGGTAGACCTTGACCGCCTCGCACACCGCGAGCACCGTCTCCTCGGAGCAGCGGTCCAGGTCGTCGATGAAGACGACCAGCATCCGTCGCGGTGAATACTCCGCGTTCTCGGCCCACTCCTGGGCCAGGTCGCGGATCGCGTCGCGCATCCCGTTGCGGGCCTGGGAGTTGACGGACAGGTTGCTCCACAGCTCGTCGACCAGCCCGGCGGCGCCCAGCGGACCGGCCACGAGGGCCGCCAGCGCCCGTAGGACGCGCAGTAGCGCCCGCTGTTCGGAGGCCCGGTGCAGCGCGCGCCGCAGCAGTCTGCGGTCGAAGCGCATCAGCACCGACTTGATGAGCCCTTCCAGGGCGTCGGCGCCGGTCGAGGTCCAGGCGTTGTACCAGACGGTGTGCACCTCGGGCACCGACGACAGCTCCGCGTCCACCAAGCGCATCAGGCTGCTCTTGCCCATCCCCCACCCGGCGTCGACGGCGAGGGTGAACGGGGTGGAGGCGCGGGAGGCGACCAGCAGGCCGGCGAGCTGCCGGGCGGCCTGCCCCGAGCCGAGCAGGTCGGTGCCGGCGGTGTCCACCGGCTCGTCGTTGAGCAGCGCGAGCCGTTGTTCCGATGCCACCATGCCGCCCCCGTGGTCGTCCGCTCACCGCGCCGGAGCGTACCGCTGATGCGCCGGGCGCGGGGGCCGTTCGCGCACGCCCCTCGGCGGCGCGTGGGGCGCCCGCTCCGTCACGGCGGGTGAGCAACCCCACACCACCAGGTGTCCAGGGTGAACTAAAACACCAGGCGGGGCGTGTTACGCGCCCGTATGGTGGCTGGCATGCAGGTGATCCAGTCAACGAAGCTCGCCAACGTCTGCTACGAGATCCGGGGCCCGGTCCTTGAGGAGGCGATGCGGCTCGAAGCAGCGGGACACCGCATCCTCAAGCTCAACACCGGCAATCCGGCGGCGTTCGGATTCGAGTGCCCGCCGGAAATCCTGGAGGACATCCTCCGTACGGTCGGCACCGCCCACGGCTACGGCGACGCGAAGGGGCTGCTCTCCGCCCGCCGCGCGGTGATGCAGCACTACCAGACCAAGGGCATCGAGCTGTCGGTCGACGACGTCTACCTCGGCAACGGCGTCTCCGAGCTGATCCAGATGTCCATGCAGGCGCTGCTGGACGACGGCGACGAGGTGCTCGTACCGGCTCCGGACTACCCGCTGTGGACCGCCTCGGTCTCGCTGTCCGGCGGTACGGCGGTGCACTACCGCTGCGACGAGCAGGCGGACTGGATGCCGGACCTGGCCGACATCGAGCGCAAGGTCACCGACCGCACCAAGGCCATCGTCGTCATCAACCCGAACAACCCGACGGGTGCCGTGTACGACGACGAGCTGCTGCGCGGCATCGCCGAGATCGCCCGCCGGCACAACCTGATCGTCTGTGCCGACGAGATCTACGACAAGATCCTCTACGACGGCGTCACCCACACCCCGTTCGCCGCGCTCGCCCCCGACCTGCTGACCCTGACCTTCAACGGGCTCTCCAAGTCCTACCGGGTGGCGGGCTACCGCAGCGGCTGGATGGCGGTCTGCGGCCCGAAGGCGCACGCGGCCTCGTACATCGAGGGGCTGACGATCCTCGCCAACATGCGACTCTGCGCCAACATGCCCGCGCAGCACGCCGTGGCCACCGCCCTCGGCGGACACCAGTCGATCAACGACCTGGTGCTGCCGGGCGGGCGCCTGGTGGAGCAGCGGGACACCGCGTACGACCTGCTCACCCAGATCCCGGGCGTCACCTGCACCCGGCCCAAGGGCGCGCTGTACGCCTTCCCGCGGCTGGACCCGAAGGTCTACAAGATCAAGGACGACCGGCAGATGGTGCTGGACCTGCTGCGCGCCGAGAAGATCATGATTGTGCACGGTACGGGCTTCAACTGGCCGGAGCCGGACCACTTCCGCCTGGTCACACTGCCGAACAAGGACGATCTGACGGACGCGGTGACCCGCATCGGCAGGTTCCTGGACGGCTACGGGCAGTACTGAGCTCGGGCCGGTAGCGCGCCCCGGGGAATGTCACCCGTACGCGGACTGTACGGATCACAACTTTAGACACTGTCTAAGCTAGGATGGTCTCCTAGCCGTTGAGCGTTGCCAGGAGGCCGTCCCATGTACGAACCGATCCGCACCAAGTCGGTCCACTCCATGGCCGCCGACCAGGAGGTCCCGCACCGTTCCCGCACGGAGGAACTGGACATCCGGCTCGCCGGTCATCTGACCGCGCTGCTCACCGTCACCGACGAGCTGCGCGCCACCGTTGCCGACCCCGCCCTGGACGACGCCGCCGAGCGCATCGCCGAGCAGGTGACGCGGCTGCGCGGCGGGGTCCACCCGCTGCGTGCCGCGCCGACCGGCGGCGGCGACCCGGCCCGCGCGCCCCGGCTGCACCGGCGGGCCCGGATGCTGGCCGGGAGCGCCCTGGCCGTCGCCACCTCGCGGGCCGACGCCGCTGCCGCCGCGCTCGCGGCGGAGCGTATGGAGATCCATGAGGCCCGTGAGGCCGATGGGGCGGTGCCGGAGCTGGCCACGGCCTGAGCCGGCCCGATCCCAGCCGGCCCGAGCCGGGTACGGGCGTGACGGCGGCGGGCCGCCAGCCGCGGAAACGAGACGGGCGGGGGGGGGGGGTGGGGGGCCGGGCCCCCCCCCGCCCCCCCGGGGGGCGGGGGGGCGCCCGGGGCGCCCCCCCGCGCCCCCCCCGGGGGCGCCCGCCGGGGGGTCGGGCCCCCCCGACCGACG
>NZ_JBVHPX010000001.1:0-48555 GCF_055567735.1 Streptomyces sp. NPDC026394 | reverse complement strand
CTCTCCCCCCCCCCCCAACCGCCCCCACCCCCCCGGGGGGGGGGGGGGGCGCCCCCCCCCCCCCCGCCGCGGGGGGGGGGGCGTGGCGCCCCCCCCCCCCCCCCCCCCCTCGACCGTGGGGCCCGGTCCGTACCGGGCCGTTCCCGTACTAGCCCAGTCGGCGTACGAGCGCGTGGTACTCGTCCCACAGCTCCTTCGGCGTGTGGTCGCCGAAGGTGTTCAGGTGGTCGGGGATGAGTGCCGCCTCCTCGCGCCACACGTCCTTGTCGACGGAGAGCAGGAAGTCCAGTCCGGCGTCGTCCAGGCCGAGGCCGTCGGTGTCCAGCGACTCCTTCGTCGGCAGCACACCGATGGGCGTCTCGACGCCCTCGGCCTTGCCGTCCAGGCGCTCGACGATCCACTTGAGCACCCGGCTGTTCTCGCCGAAGCCCGGCCACACGAAGCGGCCCGACTCGTCCTTGCGGAACCAGTTGACGTAGTAGATCTTCGGCAGCTTGGCCTGGTCCTTGTCGGCGCCGACCTTGATCCAGTGGCCCATGTAGTCGCCCATGTTGTAGCCGCAGAACGGCAGCATGGCGAACGGGTCGCGGCGCAGCTCGCCGACCTTGCCCTCGGCGGCGGCGGTCTTCTCGCTCGCCACGTTCGCGCCGAGGAAGACACCGTGCTGCCAGGTCAGCGACTCGGTCACCAGCGGTACGGCGCTGGCGCGGCGGCCGCCGAAGAGGATCGCCGAGATCGGCACGCCCTTGGGGTCCTCCCACTCGGGCGCGATGATCGGGCACTGGCCGGCCGGAACGGTGAAGCGGGCGTTGGGGTGGGCCGCCGGGGTGCCGGACTCCGGCGTCCAGTCGTTGCCCTTCCAGTCGGTCAGGTGGGCGGGCAGCTCCTCGGTCATGCCCTCCCACCACACGTCGCCGTCGTCGGTCAGTGCGACGTTGGTGAAGACCGAGTTGCCCCACATGGTCTTCATGGCGTTGGCGTTGGTGTGCTCACCGGTGCCGGGCGCGACGCCGAAGAAGCCGGCCTCGGGGTTGATCGCGTACAGCCGGCCGTCCTCACCGAACCGCATCCAGGCGATGTCGTCGCCGATGGTCTCGACCGTCCAGCCGGAGATCGTGGGCTCCAGCATCGCGAGGTTGGTCTTGCCGCAGGCGCTCGGGAAGGCCGCGGCGACGTACTTGGCCTCACCCTGCGGCGGGGTGAGCTTGAGGATGAGCATGTGCTCGGCCAGCCAGCCCTCGTCGCGCGCCATGACGGAGGCGATGCGCAGCGCGTAACACTTCTTGCCCAGCAGGGCGTTGCCGCCGTAGCCGGAGCCGAACGACCAGATCTCGCGGTCCTCGGGGAAGTGCGAGATGTACTTCGTGGAGTTGCACGGCCACGGCACGTCGGCCTCGCCTTCGGCGAGCGGGGCGCCGAGGGTGTGCACGGCCTTGACGAAGAAGCCGTCCTCGCCCAGCTCGTCCAGGACGGCCTGGCCCATCCGGGTCATGGTGCGCATCGAGACGGCGACGTACGCCGAGTCGGTGATCTCCACGCCGAGCGCGGAGAGCGGCGAGCCGAGCGGGCCCATGCAGAACGGGACGACGTACATCGTCCGGCCGCGCATCGCGCCACGGAAGACGCCCTGCTCACCGGTGAAGATGTCGCGCATCTCCGCCGGGGCCTTCCAGTGGTTGGTCGGACCGGCGTCCTCCTCCTTCTCGGAGCAGATGAAGGTGCGGTCCTCGACCCGGGCGACGTCCGAGGGGTCGGAAGCGGCGTAGTAGGAGTTGGGGCGCTTGACCGGGTCCAGCTTCGTGAAGGTGCCCTTCGCGACGAGCTCCTCGCACAGGCGCTCGTACTCCGCCTCCGAGCCGTCGCACCACACGACGCGGTCCGGCTCGGTGACGGCTGCGATCTCGTCGACCCAGGAGATCAGTTCCTGGTGGTTGGTCGGTACGGGGGAGGGAGCCGCGTTGTCGCGCGCCACGATCGCTCCTAGATGAGGGTTTTGGACGGACCACTGTCCGCGTACACGCCGGCAGAGCCCGCTTCTGAAGATGCCTGCCCCTTGGGGGCTGCGACCCGGATGCTTCGCGACCGCTCATCCGGTGCCGACCGCACTCATTTGATCATCCGATCCTCATGGGCATCTGTCCAGAGGGGGTTCTCGTGACCGTCACCACTTCCGGACCGATCTGTAACCTACGGTTGCGTAGGTAGCATTGCGGCCATGACTTCCGCGCCCGACGCCGCCGAAAGCCGCTCTTCCTCCGTCACCAGCGCGGCCGCCGACGCAGTATCCGCGGTCGCCGCGAAGGCCGCGCCGCTCAAGCCCAAGCTGCGGGGCTGGCTGCACGCGGGGATGTTTCCCGCCGCCCTCGTCTCCGGTGTGGTGCTCACGGCCCTGGCCGACAGCACCCGCGGCCGGATCGCCTGCGCCGTCTACACCCTCTCCGCGTGCCTGCTCTTCGGGATCAGCGCCCTGTACCACCGTGGAAATTGGGGTCCGCGCACCGAAGCCGTGCTACGGCGACTGGATCACGCCAATATTTTCCTGATCATCGCGGGCACCTACACCCCGCTGACCATGCTGCTCGTCCCCGGCGGCCGGGGCCAGGCGCTCCTGTGGGCCGTCTGGGCGGCCGCCCTCGCCGGCATCGCCTTCCGCGTCTTCTGGGTGGGCGCGCCGCGCTGGCTCTACACCCCCTGCTACATCGCGATGGGCTGGGCGGCCGTCTTCTTCCTGCCCGACTTCCTGCACAAGGGCGGCGTCGCCGTCCTCGTCCTCGTCATCGTCGGCGGCGTCCTCTACAGCGCGGGCGGCATCATCTACGGCATCAAGCGCCCCAACCCCTCACCGCGGTGGTTCGGTTTCCACGAGGTCTTCCACTCCCTCACGCTGGCGGCGTTCGCGGTGCACTACGTCGGCATCTCACTGGTGGCCTATTCGCACGCCTGAGGTGCCCGGCGCGGCACCCGCGCCACCGGGAACACCGGGAACACCCGCACCGCCGTCCTTCGCGCCGGCCTCCCCGCTCCGCCGGCGCGCGCCCCCCGCGCCCGTACGTGGCCGCGGCCTCGACGCCGCGGCCACCTGCCACGTCAGGGCCGCCACTCCGGCCAGCACCAGAGCGACCACCGCGGTCGTGCCGCCGACGAGGAACCCTCCGACGCACAGCGCTGCCGCGAACACGGCGAACACATCAATCGCAGTACGCATACCCGCCACACCCCCTCCAAGCATCACTGACGGTGACCTTGCCCTCGCTGAAGCGTTACACACACCACTGACAGACAAGGGCATATCAAGGAACACCGACGACCGACACCCTCCTGCGTGCGGAAGCGGCCCGCACCGCCGGACAATGGCGCTCATGGCCTCCGCACAGAAGACCGCCGCTCAGCCCGGCACTCCCAAGATCGGGCTGCGGGAACGGAAGAAGATCCAGACCCGGCAGGCGATCCGCCGGGCCGCCTACCGGCTCTTCGCGGAGCAGGGGTACGAGGCGGCCTCCGTCGACCGGATCGCCGAGGCCGCCGACGTCTCCCCCAGCACGGTCTTCCGCTACTTCCCCACCCGGGAGGACATCGTCCTCACCGACGAGTACCCCCCGCTCCTGGAGGCGGAGCTGCGGGCCAGGCCCGCCGACGAGCCGATGGCCGAGTCGATGCGGCACGTGGCCGTCGAGGCACTGCGGCGGCTCCCGGCCGAGGAGCACGCCGAACTGGTCCAGCGCGCCCGGCTCATCCGCGAGGTGCCCGCGATCCGCGGCCGTACGGCGGAGAACGCCGTACGGGACAGCGCCATGATCAGCGCGGTACTGGCGGAGCGGACCGGTCGCTCCGCCGACGACCTGGAGGTCCGGGTGATCTCCACGGCGATTCTGGCCGGGCTCCAGGAGGCGCTGCTGCTCTGGGTGGCGGACGGGCAGCAGGACGATCTCGGCACCCTCATCGGCCGGTCGATGGACGTACTCGGCCGGGGCCTCACGTTGTGAACACGCGCCCCGCCCGCCCCTCGACGGAAAGACACACCCCGGTCTCCGCCCGCCCCCGGACGGCACCACGCACCCCGGCCTCCGCCCACCCCCGACAGAAGCGCCCGCCCCAGCCTCCGTCCGGCCCGCCTCACTCCCGTAAGGCTCTCCCGTACGGCGCCACCCGCCCCGGCTCCCTGGCCGGCTCCCCCAGCCGCCGGGCCAGCCGCCCGCGCAACCGCGTCAGCCGCTCGATCCGGGCGTCCAGGTCGGCCAGCCGACGGCGGGCCACCTCCGTCGCCGTACGGCAGTGCTGCTCCGGCCCGGGATCCGCCGCGCCGCCCGCCGCGCTTCCCCCGTCACCGTCCCGTGCACCCTCCTGTACGAAGAACAGCTCCGGAATGCCGTCGGGCGGCAACGCGTCGAGGAGCGGCGCGAAGGACTGGATGTCGCCCACCGTCAGCCCGGCGTCGAGCAGTTCCCGCACCGTGCGGAGCTTGCGTACGTCCTCCGGCTCGTACACCCGGTGCCCCGACGGCGTACGCCGGGCGATCACCAGCCCGTGCTCCTCGTAGTAGCGCAGTGCCCTGGCCGTCATGCCCGCCGCGGCCGCGGCGTCCCCGATGCGCATCCGGTCCTCCCCCGCCGGGGCCCGGTCGGTGTGCCCCGCTGCGTACGTCGACTCACTCAGACCGTACGTCGTCGGCCGGGAGCACACCGACGGGCCCGCGCCACGGGAAGACCGCTCGCGGCTCCCCTCACAACTCCACGAGCACCGCCCCCAGGTGCCGCCCCTCGATCAGCTCCCGCAGGGCTCGCGGCGCCTCCTGGATGCCCTGCAACCGCGCGTGCGGGAAGGTGAGGGTGCCGTCCCGGAGGCCGCGCCCGAACTGCTCGTTCCACTCGCCGATCAGGTCGGGGTGGTCGTAGAGCGCGACGCCGCGCAGGGTGATGCCGCGCGCCACCAGGGACAGCGTGTCGACCTCGGTGGTGGACGTGCCGGAACCGGAGAGCTGGTTGGAGAGCGCGCCGACGAGCGCGATACGGGCACCGCGGTTGGCGAGCGCGATGGCGGCCTGCAACTGCTCGCCGCCCACGTTGTCGAAGACCGCGTCGACGCCCTCCGGAGCGGCCTTGCGCAACTGCTCCTCGAACGGCCCGGCGCCGCGGATCACCGCCGCGTCGTACCCCAGCTCGTCGACCAGGTGGTCGGCCTTGCGCTGCGATCCCGTACTGCCGATGACCCGCCCGGCGCCGCGCAGCCGGGCGATCTGGCCGGCCAGCGACCCGACCCCGCCGGCCGCGCCGGACACGAACACCGTGTCCCCCGGCCGCACCTCGGCGCCCCGGACGACACCCATGTAGGCGGTCGGGCCCTGCGACAGGTAGGCGGCCGGGTCGGGCATCAGGTCACGGTCCCTGCGGTGCACCTCGGCGGCGTCCACCAGGGCGTACTCCCGCCAGCCGAAGTTGTGCTCCACCAGGTCACCGGGGGCGAAGTCGGTGCCGGGCGCGTCCACCACCTCGCCGACGGCCGCCCCGTACAGCGCCTCGCCCGGCACGAAGGACGGCATCGGGACCGTGGTGTCCTCGTCCATGAGCGTCCGCATGACGGCGGCGACGGCCATGGTGGTGTTGCGTACGAGCACCTGCCCGGACTTCGGCTCGGGCACCGGCACCTCGACGACCTCGAACAGGTCGTCGGTGAGCGGGCCCCGCGGGCGGCCGGTGAGGCGGACTTCGTGGTGGGTGGCGGGCAGGCCGCCACCGGTGCGGTTCGTGCGGTTCGTCATGCCGTCACGCTAAAAGTTGACGCCCGCGTGAAGTTCAAGCCCGCTTTGCGGCCTAGGACTTCGGACGGAGCGGGGCGGGACCAGGGGACCGGCCCCTGCCCGCCCTCCCTCACCCGCCGCTGAGCTTCTCCCCCAGCTCCTCGGGGTCGGTCGTCGGGCGCTCGCACGTGAAGTGGCGGCAGACGTACGCGGCGGCCCGGCCGTCGGCCAGCGGACGGTCCTTCAGCAGCGGCACCTCCTCCGACCCCGGCTCCCCGAGGGCGACCACCGCGCCGGGCGCGGTGCCCAGCAGGGCGGCGCGGTGCAGCGCACGGGTGGCCGGGTCGCCGTCCGGACCGACCACCGCGACCTCGCGCGGCCCGTCCAGCGCGGCCTCGGCGACGGCCAGCCCCCACCCGATGAAGCGCGGTGCCCGGCCGCTCAGCGCCTTGACGACGCCGAGGGCGCGCTCGGCGGCGTCCCGGTGCGGTGCGCTGCCGGTCAGCGCCGCGTACGCCAGGAGCGCGCCGGCGGCCGCGGTCCATCCGGAGGGCGTGGCGTTGTCCGTGGGGTCCTGCGGGCGGCGGATCAACTGCTCGGCGTCGTCGGCGGTGTCGTAGAGCGTGCCGTTCTCGGCGGTGAAGTGCACGAGCACGGTGTCCAGGAAGAGGCCGGCGAACTCCACCCAGACGCCCTCCCCGGTGACCGAGGAGAGCGCGACGAAGCCCTCGGCGACGTCCGCGTAGTCCTCCAGGACACCGGCGTTGGCGCCCGCGACGCCGTCCCGCGAGGTGCGGTGCAGCCGCGCCTGCCAGTCCATGTGGACGCGGACGAGCAGGTCGGCGGCGTCCGTGGCGGCCTGCACCAGGTCCGGGCGGTCGAAGTAGGCGCCGGTCTCGGCGAGGGCAGCGACGGCCAGGCCGTTCCAGGCGGCGACGACCTTGTCGTCCCGCCCGGGGCGCGGCCGGGCGTCCCGGGCCGCGCGCAGCCGCTCCTTGATGCCCGCGATCCTCGCCGCGTCCACCAGGTCGTCGGTGTCGGGCAGTTGCAGGACGGAGGCGCCCTCCTCGAAGGTTCCCTCCTGCGTCACACCGAAGTAGTGCGCGGCGATCCCGGCGTCCTTCTCCCCCAGGACGTCGCGCAACTGCTCCGGCGTCCACACGTAGTACGCGCCTTCGACGTGCCGGCCGCTGCCGTCGTCGGAGTCGGCGTCCAGCGCGGAGGCGAACCCGCCCTGCTCCGTACGGAGTTCCCGCACCATGAACTCGGCGGTCTCGACGGCGACACGGCGGGCCAGGTCCGACCCGGTGGCGCGCCACAGGTGCGCGTACGTACGGCACAGCAGCGCGTTGTCGTACAGCATCTTCTCGAAGTGCGGCACGGTCCAGGTCTCGTCCACCGCGTAGCGCGCGAAGCCGCCGCCGAGCTGGTCGTAGATCCCGCCGCGGGCCATCGCCTCCGCCGTCGCCTGCACCATCTGCAAGGCTGCCTCGGACCGCGTACGGGCGTGGTGGCGCAGCAGGAATTCCAGCGCCATGGACGGCGGGAACTTGGGCGCGCCGCCGAAACCGCCGTGCACGGCGTCGAAGTCGCGGGTCAGCGTGAGCAGCGCGGAGGCCAGGTCCTCCGGGCCCGGCGGCACCGGCTCCCCCTTGGCCAGCGACGCGGAGAGCGACCGGGCGGACAGGTCGGCGACGATCCGCCCGGCGACCTCGCCCACCTCGTCCCGGCGGTCCGTCCAGGCGCTCCGCACACCCTGGAGAACCTGCGTGAAGGAGGGCATACCGTGGCGCGGCGCGGGCGGAAAATACGTACCGAAGTAGAACGGCTCACCCTCGGGCGTCAGGAAGACGGTCATCGGCCAGCCGCCCTGCCCGGTGGCGGCCTGCACGGCCTCCATGTAGACGGCGTCCACATCGGGCCGCTCCTCGCGGTCCACCTTCACCGGTACGAAGTGCTCGTTGACCACGGCGGCGACCGCCGCGTCCTCGAAACTCTCGTGCGCCATCACGTGGCACCAGTGGCACGCGGAGTAGCCGACCGACAGCAGCACGGGCACATCACGCCGCTTCGCTTCCTCGAAAGCCTCCGGCGTCCAGGGCCACCAGTCGACCGGATTGTCCGCGTGCTGAAGCAGATAAGGCGAGGTCACGCCAGCCAACCGGTTCATGCGGACCAGCCTCTCACAGCGCCCGCCCCATCTGGCGGAGCCGGAAGCACGGCCGTCGGCGACGGTATCCACGGCAAGCGGAACAGTAGGCTGAACCCAGCAGCGCGTGAACTGTCGAGGCTCCTCGAAGGAGGCACCATGACCGCCGAGATGGTGGTGCCCACGTGGATGCACACCCAGATCAGCGCGGAGCAGTACGACTCGTGGTCCGAGGAACAGTGTGCGGGCATCGAGATCGTGGACGGAATGGTCGTCGTGAGCCCGAGCGCCTCCAAGCGCCCTAACAGGCTGGCCCGGCTCCTGGCCAATGCCCTGGACGCCGCCGCGGGCTCCGAGTGGAACGCCGACACGGACTTCGATGTCCGCTTGCAGGACGTTCCCCTCACCAACCGCCGTCCGGACGTCATCGTCTGCCGGGCGGAGACCATCGACCTCACGCCCACCCGCCCCGAACACGTACTCCTGGTGGTCGAGGTCGTGTCGCCCGGTTCGGAGACCACGGACCTGATCGTGAAGGTGGACCAGTACGCCAAGGCCGGCATCCCCTTCTACTGGCGTGTCGAACAGGCCGCCACCGGTGTCCCCATCACCTACACCTACGTTCTCGGCCCCGCCACCAAGGTTTACAGGGACGGTGAGATGTTCACTGGCGCGATCGAGACTGCCGTTCCCTTCTCCGTGGCCATTGACCTGGGATCCGCCTGAAGCGCTGGAAACCCTTCCCTCATGCCTGGACGCGGGGTCAGCGAGTGCGCCGGCGCCAGTGACACGACGCCGCATCCGGCTGCCCCGGACGGGCGTGTCGCGCAAGGCTTTCATGGCGGCTCCCACGAGGCCGGGACGGCGTGCTCACCGGCTCAGGCGATCACCGCGATGTCCCCGTCGTCGAAGTAGATGGCCTGGTGCAGCCGGCCGCCGAGCGCGACGGCGAAGCGGGCGAGGACGTCCTGGCCGGAGATGTGTCCGCGCTCGATCTGTGACACCCGCCCCTTGGTGACGCCCGTACGGTCGGCCACCTCCTGCTGGTCAGCCCACGGGCCCGCCGCAGTTCCGCCAGTCGGCGCCCCGTCGTCTCCGCCAGCGGCTCCTCTTTGCCCGCCCGCACGGCGTCCTCGCCACCGGCGCGGATGTCCTGCCAACGCGTGTATCCACTCACGGTCGTCCGCCTTCTTCCTGAGCCCGGTCGCTCACGTAGGTCTTGCAGCGCTGCTCGGCCAGGGGGATCGCTTCGTCGTACCACTCGGACCATCGGCCCGACTTGTCGCCCGTGATCAGCAGGAGGTTGCTGCGCCACGAATCGAGGTGAAGACGAGGAAGACCTCCCACCCGCACTCGCTGAACACGTATAGCTGTCCCTATACCTCTGCGCCACTGGCCTGCCCACGCAGACGAAATGCCCCGCGGTGGATAGCCCAGGGCCCGCGCGGGGAGTTATCCACAGGCCTGCCGGATTTCGCGCGGAAGCGGAACACTGTGGGTACGGAAACCGATCACCGCGGGCCGGGGCGGGTGTGCTGCACCGGCTGTCGGGGAGCGGTGGGAGGCCGGGGGTGGCCGGGAGCACCGGGACCTGCCGGGACGCTGGGAACTGCAGGAGGGGGAAGGCATGGCGGGCTCACCGGCTGTGCTGCGCGACCGTCACCGGGCGGAAGCGGACGGGCTGTTGGCGCGGGCCGTCGAGGAGGAGGTCCGGCGTTCGGGCGGGACGCTGGACCGGGGCGTGCTGCTGGCCCGGGCGCGTGCGGTGCTGGACGACATGGCCGGTGCGGCGTCCGAGGAGTACGGCGCGTACGTACACGCGCTGGACGAGTCCGCGGCCGGGCAGCGCCCGCTGTCCGAGCGGCTGTCGCGCAAGGAGCTGAGCACCCCCGCGGTGGCCACGGCGGTCGCGGCGGTCGCCGCCTTCGGCACGGACCTCGCGTTCGGGACGGGTCCTGGTACGGCCCTCGGCGTCGGTGTCTCGGTGGCGGCGGCGGGCGCCGCGGCGACGGTCGTGAAGCTGACGGCGGGGCACTGGCCGGCGGCCCACCGGCAGGCGGGGATGCGCGGCCAGCCGGGCGGGCCCGAGCAACTGCGGTTGCAGTGGCTGACCGCGCTGGAGGTGCGCGGTATCCGGCCGTTCCTGGACCAGCAGCGGATGCTGACGGCGGCGACGCGCGGCAGCTCCTCCGGCACGCCCGCCGCCTCCCGCGGCAGCCGGGTGCCGCAGTTGCGCGGCGCGGACCGCAGCGCGGCGGCCCGCCAGCGGTCCGTGCTGGAGCAGTCGTTCGCGCACTTGCCGCAGCCGGAGCAGTTGTTCGCGGGGCGGCGGGCGCATCTGGCGCAGATCGCGCAGTGGGTGCACGCGGCCCGGGCGAGCACGGAGACCCGGCCGACGGTCGTGGTGCTGCACGGCGAGCCCGGCTCGGGACGTACGGCACTGGCGGTGCGGGCCGCACACCAGCTTCGGGACCAGTTCCGCGGCGCGTGCGTGGTGGATCTGCGCGGGGACACCCCGGGCGAGACGCCGCTGCCGACACGGGACGCGCTGCTGCACCTGCTCAACCGGCTCGGCGCGCCGCGCGAGCAGCTTCTCTTCCGTGAGCGGCCCTCCCAGGAGCAGCACGTCAAGCGGCTCACGGAGCTGTACCACAAGCATCTGACGGGCCTGCCCGTCACGGTCCTGCTGGACGACGCCTCTGACCCGGAGCAGGTGCGCCTGCTGGTGCCGGACCGCTCCGACAGCCTGGTGCTGGTGACGACCCGCGAGCCGATGGACCTGCCCGGCGATCTCCAGGCGTGGGTGCACCAGCTACCGGTGGGCGCGCTGGACTCGGCGGGCACCGAGGAGCTGCTGCGGGCCGCGGCCGACGAGTCCGAGGGCGAGACCGGACCGTACGACCACCAGTCCGTGGAGCGGATCGCGCAGCTTTGCGCGGGGCTGCCGCTGGCGCTGCGGGTGGCCGGTTCGTCGCTGGGGCCCAGGTCGCCCGCCACGCTGGCGGCGGACCTGGCGGAGAGCGCCGCGCGGTGCCCGGCCGCCGGGCCCGGGGTGTCCCCGGCCGAGGCGGCGCTGTGGCTGCGCTACGGCGACCAGTCGGAGACGGCCCGCCGGCTGCTGCGCCGGCTGGCGCTGGTGGGGCGCGCCAGTCTGGGGGCGGCCGCCGCGGCGGCACTGCTGGGCGTGGACGTGCCGGAGGCCGAGCGGCAACTGTCGGCCCTGGCCGCCACGGGCCTGATCGAGCACGTGCGCGGCGACCGCTACCGCCTGCACGCCCTCGTCCACCACTTCGCGCACGCCCGCCTGGTGGACGAGGAGGACCCGGCCGGGCGCAGTACGGCCCAGGAGCGGCTGATCCGCAGCTACGCGGAGCTGGCGGACTCGGTGATCCGCCTGGTGGACGGCCGGACGTCCACCCGCGCCGACCGCTTCGGCTCGCACGGCTTCACTTCGCTGGACGCCGCGCTCCAGTGGCTGGACGACGAGACCAGCTTCATCACCGCCGCGCTGCGCCACGCCGACCAGGACGTGGACCAGGCGACCGTCTCGCACCTGCTGGGCGCACTGGCCGACTACTGCCTGCTGCGCGGTGACCTGTACCGCCTCGGCGAGCTGAGCGAGCTGACCAAGGCCGCCAACCGGGGGCTGCTCGTACGGTCCGTGCAGTGGCGCACCGGCATCGCGGCCCGGCAGCTCGGTGAGCTGGACAAGGCCCGTACGACCCTGACCTCGGTGGTCGACCTGTATTTCGAGGCGCAGCACCCGGTCGGCGCCGCGCGCGCCCTGCGTGACCTGGGGATCACGCTCCAGCAGCAGGGCAATCTGACGGAGGCCGCGGCCAAGCTGCGCGAGGCCATGGAGATGCAGTCCGGCCCGGACGTGCGCGGCGACCGGGCATGGACGCTGCACGCGCTGGCGGCCGTGGAACGGGACCGCGCGCAGGTGGCGGAGGCGCTGGCGCTGCTGCGCGAGTCCCTGGAGCTGCACCGGGAGAGCGAGAGCCTGCACGGCCAGGCGTGGGCGCACTTCCAGCTCGGCCAGGTGTATCTGCGGATGGGCGAGGTCCCGGAGGGGGAGCGCGAGTTCCACGCGGCGATGGAGCTGTACGGCCGTACGCACGACGACCGCGGCGAGGCGTGGGCGATGACCCAGCTCGCGCGGGCCCGGCTGGTGGACGCCGACCCGGACCCGGCGGTGGACCGGCTGCGCCAGGCCCTGCCCCTGCACCGCCGCTACGAGGACGCCCGCGGCGAGGCGTGGACGCTGTACTACCTGGGCCAGGCGTTGGAGGAGCAGGGCGACCTGGACGCGGCGCTGCGGCACCTGGAGCGGTCCCGGACGATGTTCAGCCGGATGCAGGACGGCTACGGCCTCGCCTGCGCCCGGCACCACTCGGGGCGCGTCACCCGGGACCTGCGGGCCGCGCAGACCGGCTCGCTGCGCAACAGCGGTTTCGCACGGCAGCTCCTCCAGGACGCCCGCAAGGACTTCCAGCGGATCGGCGTCCCGCACGGGGAGGCGTGGTCCTGCCTGGAGTTGGTGATCATCGACGCGGGCAACGGGCGGGCGGCGCAGGCGCTGGAGCTGGCCGACGAGGCGGCGCGGACGTTCGCCGGTTACGGGGACCGGCGCGGCGAGGACTGGGCCCGTTTCCTGCGCTGCACGCTGCTGCCGTTCGCCTCACCGGGCGGCTCGGTGGTCGGCGCGGCGGTCGCGCAGGAGGAGCTGGCCCGGCTGGCGCAGGAAGGGCACCCGACCCGGGACTCGAAGCTGGAGGACTGCGCGGAGACGTTCGCGCTGCTGCTGGAGCGCGGCGTCGAGCCGGAAACGGGGTGGGAGGCATGGCGGCTCGGCATGGTTCCGAACCGCCACGCGCGCGAGGTCATGGGGGTGACCGTTCCCTCGGCGCAGTGAACAGGTGACCGGAGGCGTTCCCTCGGCGCGGTGACCGGAGGCGTCACCTCGGCACGGTGACGGGGGCGCCTTCGCTCGCGGAGACGGAGGAGGCGCCCCCGCTCGCGATGACGCCGGACGGGCCGGCGGACGATGTCCCGCCCCGCCCGGCGTCCGGGGACGTGCTCAGCCCGCCTCGGGCCGTGCCTTCCCCGAGGGCTGCCCCTTCACCTGGCTCTTCTTCGCCTGGCTGTTCGCGGTGCCCTTGGCCGGGGCCTCCGTGCCGGAGGCGCCGGGCGCCTCCGGGGTCTCCTCGAAGTCGACCTTCTTCATCCGCTTGTTCATGGACTTCATCAGCAGCCATACGGCGCCGCCGATGACCGCGAACACGATGAAGCCGAGGACGCCCGGGGTCACCTTGTCCTTGTCGAAGCTGTCGGCAAGGGTGACGAAGTGCGTCACGGCGAGGGTGCTAGTCGCGCTCATCATGGAGTCAATTGTTGCGGATGCCCGCGAAGAGGTCGTCCTCGGGGAGGGACGTGTCGACGAGCGACTTGGCGAGCTCGTACTCCTCCGTGGGCCAGACCTCCTTCTGGATGTCCATCGGCACCCGGAACCAGCCGCCGTCGGGGTCGATCTGCGTCGCGTGCGCGATCAGCGCCTTGTCGCGGATCTCGAAGAAGTCGGCGCAGGGCACGTACGTGGTCAGCGTGCGCTCGCGGCGCTCGAACTCCTTCCAGCGCTCCAGCCACTCCCCGTACGGGGAGTCCAGGCCGCGCTCCAGCAGCGCCTCGTGCAGCGCGACGGTGCGCGGCCGGTTGAAGCCCTGGTTGTAGTAGAGCTTCTGCGGCTGCCAGGGCTCGCCGGCCTCCGGGTACTTCTCCGGGTCGCCGGCCGCCTCGAAGGCCACCATCGTGATCTTGTGGGTCATGATGTGGTCGGGGTGCGGGTAGCCGCCGTTCTCGTCGTAGGTCGTGATGACCTGCGGCTTGAACTCGCGGATCAGCTTCACCAGCGGTTCGGCCGCCGCCTCCACGTCCTGGAGGGCGAAGCAGCCGTCGGGCAGCGGCGGCAGCGGGTCGCCCTCGGGCAGCCCGGAGTCGACGAATCCCAGCCACTCCTGCTTGACGCCCAGGATCTCCCGGGCCTCGTCCATCTCCTTCTTGCGCACCTCGTGGATGTGCTCCTCGATGTACGGGTCGCCCTGGAGCTTGGGGTTGAGGATGGAGCCGCGCTCCCCGCCCGTGCAGGTGGCGACCAGCACGTCCACCCCCTCGGACACGTACTTGGCCATGGTGGCCGCGCCCTTGCTCGACTCGTCGTCGGGATGGGCGTGGACTGCCATCAGTCGCAGCTGCTCAGTCAAGACTCGATCCTCAGTGAAAGGCCGGAGAAGATGTTTCCTATAGTGACCGAAGCGCGGGGCGATTAATTCCGAAGCCCCCGGCAGGAGGAGCGATCATGAGCGCGGTGCGCGAAGGGCTGCCCGACGGACGCTACGGCCGCTCCGCCGACCAGCGCGCCGACCGCAAGCTGAAGATCGTCGGTGCCGTGCTGGGCGTGGCGCTGCTCGGTGTGGTCGGCTGGTCCGGTTTCTCCTACATCTCCGGGCAGGACCTCAGCGGCCGGGTGATCACCTGGGACCGTGTCTCGGACAGCGCCGTCAAGGTGCATCTGGAGGTCGTCAAGGGCAAGGACGACACCGGTACGTGCACACTGCGCTCGCAGGCCGACAGCGGCGCCGAGGTGGGGCGCAAGGACGTCACCGTCGACGCTCCGAAGGAGCAGGTGGACGTCGAGGTCACGATCCGTACGACGGCGCGGGCGACCAACGCCGTCCTGGTCGGCTGCACGTCCTCCGGCGGCTGACCCGGCGCTCGCCCCGCGGCCCTCGACCCGACGCCCGGCCCCGGCGCACCCCGACGGCCGCCCCGCCCGACACCCGGCCCCGGCGCACCCCGACGGCCGCCCCGCCCTCCGCCCGGCACCCGGCTCCAGCGCCTCCGGCGGCCGCCCCGCAAGCCCCCCGGCGGCAGGCCCGCACCGCGCACCGCCCGGTGTGTCGCCGGGCCCGTCCGGGCCGGCGCGCTGACCGGGCACGATCCGGCCGGATGACGTTCCCGGCGAAATTCCCCTTCCCCGTTTTGTGCCGGAATTGTTAGGCTCGTGGTTTCGCCCACCCGTGGAGGCGCAGCCTGCGGCCTTCCTGGTAGGGCGTTTGATTTATCCCCAGCACCGACGAGGAGCACCTGTGACCCAGACCAGCGACAACGTCACCTGGCTGACCCAGGAGGCGTATGACCAGCTCAAGGCCGAGCTGGAGCACCTGTCTGGTCCCGCACGCGCCGAGATCACCGAGAAGATCGCGGCGGCCCGCGAGGAAGGTGACCTGAAGGAGAACGCCGGGTACCACGCGGCCAAGGAAGAGCAGGGCAAGCAGGACCTTCGGATGCGCCAGCTCAAGCAGTTGCTGGAGACGGCGAAGGTCGGCGAGGCGCCCGCCGCCACTGGTGTCGTGGCCCCCGGCACGGTCGTCACCATCGCGTTCGACGGAGACCCGGACGACACCCTGACGTTCCTGCTGGCCTCGCGGGAGTACGCGAGCTCGGAGATCGAGACCTACTCCCCGCAGTCCCCGCTGGGCTCCGGAGTGAACGGCAAGAAGATCGGCGAGACCGCCGAGTACGAGCTCCCCAACGGCAAGAAGGCCTCGGTGAAGATCCTCGAAGCCAAGCCGTACACGGGCTGAGCACCGGGCGGCACCCGCCCGTGGCCTGACGACGACCGGCCCGGAGCCCCAGCGGCTCCGGGCCGGTCGTTTCCGTGTGCCCCCGGTCCCGGCCTCCGGTCAGCCGGCCGCCTTGCGGTACTTGCGGACCGCGAGCGTGCGGAAGAAGACGAGGATCAGCACCGACCACAGCACCGAGGCGATGACCGGGTGCTGCATGGGCCAGGCGTCCGGGGTCCTGAAGCCGGGCGGCAGGTTGCCGAACAGCTCACGGGCGGCCTGGACCGTGGTGCTGAACGGGTTCCACTCCGCGATGTGCCGGAAGACCGTCGGCAGCTTGTTGGAGTCCACGAAGGCGTTGGAGATGAACGTCAGCGGGAACAGCCAGATCAGCCCGCCCGAGGTGGCGGCCTCCGGCGTCCGTACGGTCAGGCCGATCAGCGCGCCGATCCAGGAGAACGCGTAGCCGAGCAGGAGCAGCAGGGCGAATCCGGCCACGACCTTGCCGATGTGCTCATGTGTGCGCCAGCCGAGGAGGAGCGCGACGAGGGCCAGCACGATCAGGGTGAGCGTCGTCTGGACGAGGTCGGCGAGGGTACGGCCGGTGAGGACGGCGCCGCGCGCCATGGGCAGCGAGCGGAACCGGTCGATCAGGCCCTTGTGCATGTCGTCGGCGATGCCCGCGCCCGCACCGGCGGTGGCGAAGGTGACGGTCTGCGCGAAGATGCCCGCCATCAGGAACTCGCGGTAGGTCTGCTGCGAGAGCGAGCCGCCGACCTGGATCGAGCCGCCGAACACGTACGTGAAGAGGACCACGAACATGATCGGCTGCACCAGGCCGAACAGGACCACCTCGGGAATCCGCTTCATGCGGATCAGGTTCCGCCGGGCGAGGACCAGGGAGTCGGTCGCGCTGCTCATGACGTCTGCTCCTTTCCGGCGGCGGGCCGCCGTGCCGCGGGCGCGTCACCGACCGCGGTGGCCCCGCCCTCGCCTGCCCCGTTGCCGCCGTCCCCGGCCTCGCCGCCCCCGTTCTCGCCGTTGCCCTCCGCCACCTCGGCGGCGTGGCCGGTCAGCGAGATGAACACGTCGTCCAGGGTCGGCCGGCGCAGCCCGATGTCGTCGATCTCGACACCGCGTGCGTCGAGTTCGCGGATGACCTCGGCGAGCAGCTTGGCGCCGCCCGTCACCGGCACCGTGATCTTTCGCGTGTGCTGCTCGATCTTGCTCGCGCCCTTGCCGAAGCCGCGCAGCACCGCGTCGGCCGTGCCGATGTGCTCGGCGGCGTGCACGACGACCTCCACCCGCTCGCCGCCCGTACGCGCCTTGAGCTCGTCGGAGGTGCCGCGGGCGATGACCCTGCCGTGGTCGACCACGCAGATGTCGTGCGCGAGGTGGTCGGCCTCTTCCAGGTACTGGGTCGTGAGGAGCAAGGTCGTGCCGCCGGCGACCAGTTCCTGGATGACTTCCCAGAGCTGCTGGCGGTTGCGCGGGTCCAGGCCGGTGGTGGGCTCGTCCATGAACATCACGGGCGGGCTGACGACCAGCGCGGCCGCCAGGTCGAGCCGGCGCCGCATGCCGCCGGAGTAGGTCTTGGCCGGACGGTCGCCGGCGTCGGTGAGGTGGAAGCGCTCCAGGAGCTCGGTGGCCCTGGCCTTCGCCGCGCGCCCGCCCATCTGGTAGAGCCGGCCGACCATGGTCAGGTTCTCACGGCCCGTCAGATACTCGTCGACGGCGGCGAACTGGCCGGACACGCCGATGGAGCGGCGTACTTCGTCGGGGTGCTTGAGGACGTCGATACCGGCGACGACCGCGGTGCCGCGGTCCGGCTGGAGGAGGGTGGTCAGAACCCGTACGGCGGTGGTCTTGCCCGCACCGTTCGGGCCGAGCAGTCCGAGGACGGTTCCTTCGGGGACGTCGAGGTCGACGCCGTCCAGAGCCCTCACCTTGCCGAAGGTCTTCACCAGCCCCTCGGCGTAAATGGCGCCTGGCATTGGGTACTCCCAAGGTATGGGGTTAACTCCAGGAAGAATCTTACTTTCACCGGATATGAGCCGCTCTACGGGCATATACCCGGCACCGAGGGGGCCCCGAAACACGGCGCAGCTCCCCCGTGGACCCGGACCATAGCGCACTCGCGATACATCGCGACATACGTTGGACGGCGTGTGCGGCCGCGCGGCCGGTCAGCTCAGCCGCGCGCCACGGCACACATCCGCCCATGGCGCACCTCACGCACGTCCGCCCGCGGCGCACGTCGTGCACGTCCGCCCGCGGCGCACCTCACCCCATGACGGTGTAACCCGCCGCCTCCAGGGCCGAACTGACCTCCGTGCAGTGCTCCGGACCCTTGGTCTCCAGATGCAGCTCCACCTCCGCTTCCGTGAGCCCGAGCCGCGGATCGGTCCGCACATGGCTCACGTCCAGGACGTTCGCGTCGACCTCCGACAGCACCGCGAGCAGCGTCGCCAGCGCCCCCGGCCGGTCCGTCAGCCGCAGGCGCAGCGACAGGTAACGCCCCGCCGCGGCCATGCCGTGCCGCAGGATGCGCTGCATCAGCAGCGGGTCGACATTTCCCCCGGACAGCACCGCGACCACCGGGCCTTCGAAGGACTCGGGCCTCGACAGCAGCGCCGCCACCGGACTCGCCCCCGCCGGCTCCACGACCAGCTTGGCCCGCTCCAGGCAGAGCAGCAGAGCGCTGGAGAGCTCGTCCTCGGACACGGTACGGACCTCGTCGACGAGATCGCCGACGATTTTGAACGGCACGTCGCCGGGGCGCCCGACCTTGATACCGTCCGCCATCGTCACCGGCGCCTCGATCGAGACCGGCCGCCCGGCCGCCAGCGAGGGCGGATAGGCGGCCGCGCCCGCCGCCTGCACCCCGACGATCCGCACGTCCGGCCGCAGCGCCTTGACCGCCAGGGCGATGCCCGCGACGAGCCCGCCGCCGCCGATGCCCACGACGATCGTGCGCACCTCCGGGCACTGTTCGAGGATCTCCAGGCCGACCGTGCCCTGGCCCGCGATGATGTCCCGGTGGTCGAAGGGGTGGATGAAGACCGCGCCCGTCGCGTCGGCGTACTCCCGCGCCGCCGCCAGCGTCTCGTCCACGACCTGGCCGTGCAGCCGCACCTCGGCGCCGTACTCACGGGTCGCGGCGACCTTCGGCAGCGGCGCGCCGACCGGCATGAACACCGTCGAGCGCACCCCGAGCAGCGAGGCCGCCAGCGCCACGCCCTGCGCGTGGTTGCCGGCGCTGGCGGCGACCACACCGGCCGCCCGCTCCCGCGGGGAGAGCGCCGCGATCCGCACGTACGCGCCACGTATTTTGAAGGAGCCGGTGCGTTGCAGGTTCTCGCACTTCAGATGCACCGGGGCCCCCACCAGACCGGACAGGTGCCGGCTCCCCTCCAAGGCGGTGGACCGCGAGACGCCGGACAAGATCTTCTGCGCCTCCCGTACGTCCTCGACGGTGAGCGCGGCGGAGGCGGCGGCCACCGGGCCCGCGCCCGGACCGGAAACGGAGGCGGAACCGGAATTCGACGCCGGTTCCGCACCGGTACCGGACGCCTCCGCACGCGCCGGGACCGATGCCGGACCGGGTCGCTGACCGGTGGCAGAAGCGGAAGCGGAATCCGAAGGGGAACCGGAGGCAGGAGCGTGCTCGTGCGGCGTGTGATCGGCCATGAAACCCAGTCTTACAGTTCGGTCCGCGGCGGATGCCCGGGGCCGCCGGACCGGTGCCACGTAGGCACGTCTTTGGACAGCGCCGGTACGGTCCGCGCCGGGGCCGCGTACTCTGTCCCCCAATCCGTACGCATCCCATGAAGCGAGCTCCCGGCCATGCCCACCTCTTCGGACATGACGACCCACACCGACCCCGCTCTTCTCGACGCGCTGCAACACCAAGTCGCCGTTTTCGCCCGCCGCGCCGAACAGAGCCGGCTCGGCGGCGTCGGCCAGGCGCGCAATTCCATGGACCGTGCCGCCTATCTGCTCCTCAACCGCCTGGACAAAGAGGGCCCGATGGGTGTCAAGGCGCTGGCCGCCGGCATGGGCATCGACTCCTCGACCGTCACCCGGCAGGTCGCCCCGCTGGTCGACTCCGGCCTGGTCAACCGCGCCTCGCACCCCGAGGACGGCCGTGCGGTCGTGCTCCAGCTCTCCGAGCGCGGCCGGTCCCGGCTGGAAGAGGTACGGGCCTCCCGCCGCGCCCTGATGGCGCTGGTCACGGAGGAGTGGACGGAGGAGGAGCGGGACTCCTTCTGCAGCCTGCTGACGCGCTTCAACGCCTCCCTGTCCACGGTCACCGCGACGCTGCCGCCGGTGCCGTCCAGCTCCTGAGCGGCCGGACCCCGTCCCGTCGGTTCCTCGGCGGCCGGCGGCCCGGCCGCCGCGCGGCAGCGGCGTAGCGGCAGCCGGCCATGCTCGCCCCCCGGTTTTTCCCCGCCGCCTCTTGACCGCGTGCCGGGCCTGCCGTGCCATGGAGCTGTGCGAGAGCGGCGGGCAGCCCAGGAACGCCGTCGTGCCCGGGAGTTCGAGGCGTTCGTCGCGGGCGCGGCCGGCCGTCTGCTGCGCGCCGCCACGCTGCTGACCGCCGAGCCGGAGGACCGGCGCGCGCCCGCCGCCGAGCGCCTGCTGATCCTGGCGCTGGCCCGTACGTACGCCGCCTGGGACCGGCTGCGCGGCGAGGACCCGTACGACCGCACGCGTCAGGAGATGGCCGCCTGCTTCGCGCACTCCGCCTGGCGGGAACGGCTCCCCCGCGCCCTGGCCCACGGCAGACGACCACCGCCCGGCGGCCTTCTGGGGCGACTGTCCCCGCAGGAGCGGCTGGTGCTCGTCCTGCGCCTCTACGAGGGCGTCGCCGAGGAGCAGACCGCCGCGCAGTTGGGTCTGCCCGCCGAACGCGTCCACACGCTGTGCCTGCGGGCCGTGGGGCACATGCGCAGCCGTCCTCCTGCCGGGCGCGGGGAGCCGCCGGTACGGGTCGGCGCACCGGCGGCGGAACCCTCCGGCGTGCCGGCACCGAGGCCCGCCGACGCGCCGGGCGCACCACCCGCACCACCCGCGCCGCCCGCCCCGGAGCCACTTCCACCGGCCCCGCACCCGGAAGCCGCCGCGCCATGAGCCTTCCGGACCGCAAGGAGGCCGAGGTACGGCGGATGCTGGACGGACCGCATCCGCCGGTCCCGCCCGACCTGGCGCTGCGCGCCGCCGCCAGCGGCCGGCGGCTGCTGGTCCACCGGCGGCTGGCGCGCCGGCTGCTGTGGCTGCTGACCGTTGCGGCGCTGGCGGCGCTCCTGGCCTGGGCGGCCGTCGACCAGCCGTGGCTGCCGCCGCCGGCGCACACCACCCCTCCGCTGGAAGGGTGGTGAGCGGAGGGCCGGGCGCCTCAGGCGCCGCTGTCCCAGCGCCTGACGGTGCCCCTCAAGGTCGGCGCCCGACAGTGCCACTCAAGCCCGGCACCGGAGGTTCGCCCCTCAAGGCCGGCGTCTGGAGTACGCCCCTCAAGCCCGGCACCAGGGCCGTTTCCCGGTTCGGCGCCAAGGCGTCTCCCGGTTCGGCGCCAGGGCCGTCTCCCGGTTCGGCGCCAGGGCCGTCTCCCGGCCCAGCGCCTGAGCGTTTCCTAGCCCAGCGCCTGGGTGAGGTCCGCGACCAGGTCGTCGACCGACTCGATGCCGACCGAGAGCCGCACGAGGTCGTTCGGGACCTCCAGCAGCGAACCCGCCGTCGAGGCGTGCGTCATCCGGCCCGGGTGCTCGATCAGCGACTCCACGCCGCCCAGCGACTCACCGAGGGTGAACAGCTTGGCACGGTTGCAGACCTCCACCGCGGCCTCCTCGCCGCCCGCGACACGGAACGAGACCATGCCGCCGAAGGAACGCATCTGCTTGGCGGCGACCTCGTGGCCGGGGTGGTCCTTCAGGCCCGGGTAGAGGACCTGCGACACCTTGTCGTGCGAGGCGAGCAGCTCGGCGATCCGGGTCGCGTTGGCGCTGTGCCGGTCCATCCGTACGGCCAGCGTCTTCAGACCGCGCATCACCAGCCACGCGTCGAACGGTCCGGCGACCGCGCCCATCGCGTTCTGGTGGTAGGCCAGCTCGTCGCCCAGCTCGGCGTCGTCGACCACGAGCGCGCCGCCGACCACGTCCGAGTGGCCGCCCATGTACTTGGTCGTGGAGTAGACCACCACGTCCGCGCCGAGGGCCAGCGGCTGCTGGAGGTAGGGGCTGGCGAAGGTGTTGTCCACGACCAGGCGGACCCCGGCGTCGCGCGCCACGGCCGCGAGCGCGGCGATGTCCGTGATGCCGAGGAGCGGGTTGCTGGGCGTCTCCACCCAGATCGCCTTGGTACGGGGGCGCAGCGCGTCCCGTACGGCCTGCGGGTCGGAGGTGTCGGCGACCGACCACTCCACACCCCACCGCTCGACGACCTTCGAAATGAGGCGGAACGTGCCGCCGTACGCGTCATTGGGGATGACCACGTGGTCGCCGGGGACCAGGAGGGTGCGCAGCAGGCAGTCCTCGGCCGCGAGCCCGGAGGCGAAGGCCAGGCCGCGGCGGCCGCCGTCGAGGGCGGCCAGGTTCTCCTCCAGGGCGGTACGGGTCGGGTTCGCGCTGCGGCTGTACTCGTAGCCGCCGCGCAGCCCGCCCACGCCGTCCTGCTTGTAGGTGGACACCTGATAGATGGGCGGTACCACCGCGCCGGTCGCCTCGTCGGGCTCCTGACCTGCGTGAATGGCAAGGGTCTCGAAATTCTGGGGGCGCTGCTCGCGCTGATCGCTCATGTCTGCCGAGGGTAGTCGTCCACACCCGCGAACTTTTCGGAACTTTCTGCTTCGCTGGATAGTGGATACATACAAGACACATACGCGCTCCACCCCGCTCCATCCTTGCCGCGACACCACCAAGCCACACTCCCCGCCCTCGTCTCCACCCTCACCCCCATCCGCACCCCAAGACCGGAATCCGAGACTGACCACATGGACGTTCTGCTGGTTCTCTTCGCCGCTGCCGCGCTCGGCGGTCTTGTCCTGCTGCCCTGGCTGCGGCGCCGGCAGGCCGCGCAGCAGGCCCAGCAGGGGCTGGCGGTGGCCGCCGACCCCATGGCGGGCTACGGATTCGTGCCGGCCCAGGAGCTCGACGTACGGCTGCCGGGCCCCGACCAGGAGTTGGAGGACACCCTCGACGAGATCCGGCGCGGCCACGACTGGCGTCCGGCCGCCCAACTGCTGAGCGCCACCGGCGAGGACTGGGAGCGCCGCTGGCAGCGGGTGCAGACGCTCGCCGGAGCCGCGGCGTTCGAGCTGGCGGAGCGGCCCGGGCAGGGCGGCATCTGGCTGCGTACGTGGCGCTCCGAGGCGCCCAAGGACCCGGGCGGCGCCCAGACCCACGCCCAGTTCCTCGTCATCCAGGCGCTGCGCGACCCCGGCTCGCAGGATTTCCGCATGATCCTGGAGGAGGCCCGGACGGTCTGCCACGAGGCGGCCCTGCTGGCCCCCGGCAGCCCCGTCCCGTACATCACCGAGCTGGCCGTCGCCCGCGGCCTCGGCGACCGCCGCGCGGACTACGACGCTCTGTGGTCGAAGGTCGCCCAGCGTGCCCCGCACCACATGGGCGCGCACCTCGCCGCCCTGCCCTACTGGTCGCAGAAGTGGCACGGCTCCAAGGAGGAGGCCGCCGCGTTCACCGAGAGCGCAGCCTCGGCCGCCCCCGCCAAGAGCCTGCTCCCCGCTCTCCCGCTCTTCGCCGTCTACGACCATCTGCCCGAGGCCAACATGGTCCGCGGCCTCTTCCAGAGCGCCGTAGTTGAACGCGCGATCGAAGGCGCGCACTTCGCCTTGCGCGAGGCCCCGGCGGACCACCCCATGGCCCCGCACGTCCGGCACCTGCTCATCTGGTTCCTCGTGCACGCCGAGCGCTACGCGGAAGCCGTGGAACAGCTCCGTCTGGTCGACGGCCATGTCGGCGCCGTCCCGTGGTCGTACGGCAGCAGCCCCGCGGCCGAGTACGCCGCGTACCGCGCCCTGGCCGTGGCCGGCTGGGAGCGCGGCGGCGGCACGTCGTCCGACTTCCGCCCGCACCCGTGACCACCGGCCGACCCGGCGACGCCTCCGACCCCGCTTCCGGCCCCGCCCCCGTCCCCGCCCCCGGAATGCGGTTCCCGCGCCCGGCGTTGTCCCGGCAGCCGGTCACCGTCCTCTTCCCTCACCCCCGGAGCGAGACGCCATGCTCTTCAACCGCTTCAAGAACGCCCTGCCCTCCCCGGAGGAGGCCCTGAAGGGCCGCCCCGAACGCGACTTCACCGTCCCCGACCGGCACACGGTCCTCGGCACCCCGCTCCTCGGCCCCTACCCCGAGCACCTGCGGACCGCCGACTTCGGCCTGGGCTGCTTCTGGGGCGCCGAGCGCAAGTTCTGGCAGACCGAGGGCGTCTGGACGACGCTGGCCGGCTACCAGGGCGGCCACACCCCGAACCCCACCTACGAAGAGGTGTGCAGCGGCCTGACGGGCCACACCGAAGCGGTCCGCGTCGTCTACGACCCCGCCAAGGTCTCCTACGCCGCCCTCCTGAAGCTCTTCTGGGAGTCCCACGACCCCACCCAGGGCTTCCGCCAGGGCAACGACACCGGCACCCAGTACCGCTCCGCGATCTACACCCACTCCCCCGCCGACCACCAGGCAGCCGAAGCCTCCCGCACCGCCTACCAGTCCGTCCTCCACGCCGCCGGCCACGGCGACATCACCACCGAGATCCTCCCGGCCACCGACCGCCCCTTCTACCCGGCCGAGGGCTACCACCAGCAGTACCTGGACAAGAATCCGGCGGGATACTGCGGGATCGGGGGGACGGGGGTGAGCTGCCCGGTGGGGGTGGCCAAGGCGGAAGACTGAGCCCCTCACGGCAATCCGGCTGCGGACGCCTGGTACGTGCAACCGGAGAACGCCGGAGTGCTGGTCTTCACGAAGGACGGCTGTCTCTCGCTGCTGGAGATTTACTCTGCGTCCAGTGAGCCGATCACTACATGGCCAGAGTCCAGCTTCGTCGAACGCCGCTCAACAACTACCTGGTCTTGAATTCGACCTTTCCAGTACTCATCCGGAAGTTCCCGCTGGAGTACAGCACCGGCCGGGCCTCGACGTGGTTTCCGCTGTACTTCTCCACGTGCCGGATCTGCACACCGCTGGGGACGGTGAAGTCAAGCAGGGCGATAGCCACCCAATAGGACAGGTTGCGATTGTTGAAGAGTGGCACCGTCACGGTGGATCCTCGCCCATCAGTGACGACCGCGCGGGCACCGTAGGACTTGAATGAACCCGTGCCGTTCTCTACGGCGCTGTAGGCGCACAAGAGGACGTACCCCTGCAGGTCAGGGCGACGGATCGTGACCGTCTCACGACCGGGCACTCGGGAATCGCCGTCCAGGGCCATGTAGGGCGCTACGGAGAGCGATCCGAGTTGGCGGTAGTAGACCACGTCATCGGTCTTGTTCGGGCGCTTCCCTTGCGGCGTGACAAGACTTCCGGGGACGAAAAAGGCGTACAGGTCGAGATCAGCTCCTGCTCTCCGTCGAGCAGCGCTGCCACCGTTCCATTCAAGGGTGGCGGTGACGACGAGGCCCGGGTCGTCCTTGCTCATGTCGATGGTGGCTCGACCGGCCTTGGAGAGGGCGACTTTGCCCAGCGGGACCACAGGCCGGGGCGTCACTGGGGCAGGTGGGGACGGGGCCTGGGACGGCGCGGGGTCGTCGACGACAATCCCGACGTCCGCAGCCAGCCCCGCCAATCCTGTGTCCCAACCCTGGCCTACTGCCCGCGCCTTCCATCCGTCGCCTCGTCTGTACAGTTCCACCAGGACGGCCACTGTCTCCGAATTCTTCAGAGGGGGTGGCACGAAACTGATCTTTGCACCCTCGCTGTGGATGACGACCTGCGGAGTGTTACTCGTATCGAAGTGGGCGACGGGGAGCTCCGGATCGATGCTGGCGACAACTGCTATGCGTTCCACCGTGGACGGGACCGCCGCCAGGTTCGCGACGATGGTCTGGCCTTTCACGGCGACGCCGTCTTGTGACAGATGGTGGTAAAACACGAGGTCGTCATCGCTTCGCACCTTGCCGTCCGGTCCAAGAAGGACGGCGGAGACATCGATGCCGGCGGACGATGTGAGGGAGACACGGCAGGTCCCGGTCGGCAGAGGTGCGTTGCCGCCCTTGGTGAGAGTGGTGGTCATGTGTGGCCTTTCACGATGGTGTGTGCATCGTGAGGGCCCAGACTGCTCTGTGTACGGCAAACACTGATGACGGGTACGTGACCGGGTTGTGAGCCGACCGCAGGACAAGGGGGGAGTGGCGCTTTGATCGCCTTTCCTTCTGGCGGGAGTACGGCGCAATCGGGGCGGACGGGAGTGAGCTGCCCGGTGAGGGGGGGGTGGCGCAGGCCGTGTGGGGTGAGTGAGGGGTTGATGGCTGTGCCGGGGACGGTGGGGCGGGCCGGGGCCGGTACTGCGTTCGGGTCCGGTGGACCAGTCGGATGCCCGTTGCGGAAGCCGCAGTCTCACTTTCAGACGAACAGCTCTTTCCGGGCGTCATCGCGCCCCTGAGCCGCCACCCTTTTCCCATGGCGACTTCGGGGGCACGGGGCGGGCATTTCGGTGGACTGAGGCAGTGGTGGGGCGTTCTGGCCGGCGTCTTGCTGATCGCGGCGTGGGCTCATGCCGCCGCGGGCCCGGCTGTGGTGATCACCTTGTCCGCAGCCGTGTTCCTGTGGAGCTTCTTCCAGGCGCCGGTGCCGTGCGGCGCCCCGGTGCGCGGACGCACGGACGGCTGCCGCAACAACGCCTATGGGCTACTGCTGGGGTGCCACATCCGCCAGCACCGCTGGCAGAAGCTGAAGATGCTGATCGTCCGGCGGCAGGTGCGCGCGTTCTGCGCGGGACTGTTCTCGGACGGCAAGGCCATCGTCATCACGCTGGCCGGGCTGGGGAGTTTCGTCTCCGGGCTCGTCGCCCTGGTCCCCGGGGTCGTCGTTCACTGAGGCGGCGTACGTGCTTCGGCCGCCTTCAGGGCTTCGGCGCGGGCGGTGGGGTCGTAGTCGGCGGGAAGGCCGGGGAAGAGGATGACGTCGCCCGCTATGTGGCGGGTGCGCAGGGGGAGGATTTCCTGGTAGGCGTCGGAGTCGTACCAGGCGCGGGCCTCGGCGAGCCCGGGGAACTCCAGCAGGACGAGGCTGCCCGGCCACTCCCCCTCCCGTACCTCCAGCTTGTCCCCGTGCGCGAGGAAGCGCCCGGAGTACGGCGCGAGCGTGGCCTGGACCAGCTCCAGGTACGCGTACACGTCGGGGTGGGGCTCGCGGTCGCGGAGGTGGGCGAAGGCGTAGGCGGGCACGGGTCCTCCGTAAGGCGCTTGTGGGGCTGGTTCGTTGTTCTCACTGTGGCGGCGGAGGACGGTCGGAGGCCATTACCCCGGGGGTAAGGCAGCGGCGGATGACGGAGTGGCGGCGGCCCGGGGGTGACGGTGGTGAGCGGGCTGGTGGGTCGGGAGGCCCGGAAGCTGGTGGGCGGGGCGGCGGAGGGCTTCCGGGCGCTCGCGGAGGGGGGAGTGGAGAGGTGCCGGGGGGTCAGTCGGGGCGGTGGGGCCGGGTCGGCTTCTTGAAGACTTCGTGCACGGCCAGGTAGTTCTTGCCGCCGTGGCCTTGGGCGATCGCCTGCTCGGCGATCGCCTTCATGAGCTGCGGCTGGTCGGTGTGAATGCCCTGTTCCCCGCAGGTGCGGGCGATGTGGTCGAGCGCGTGGAGGTTCATTTCCATGGTGCCCGCGTCGCCGGGGTAGTCGCCCTTGTCCAGGGCGGGGGCCTGGTCGGTGAGGGTTGCGTTCACCACTGTGGGCATGAACCAGTTGAGGGCGAGATCGGCGAACTCGACTGCCGGGACGTCCGCCGATCCGACCAGCGCCGTGGCGTGCAGGAAGCCGTTCATGGTCGCGTACATCAGGTCGAGCAGCGCGGTGTTGTACAGCACCGCCAGGCTGGGGTCGGGGCCGAGGTACCTGGGGTCGCCCATGCTCGCCAGCGTCGTCCGGTGCTCGTCGACGACATGCCGTGCACCGCTGTAGAGGAAGACGGACCCGGGATGCCCGACGAGCGGCGGTGGCACCATGATCGCGCCGTCCAGATAGGCGATGTCTCGCCCGGCCGCCCAACTGGACGCCGCACGGGCCTCGTTCGGCGTGCCGGAGTTGAGGTTCACCAGGGTGCGGCCCTTCAAGGCGTCGCCGGCGGAGTCGAGAACCGCGTACATGGACGCGTAGTCCTTGAGGCAGACGACCGTGACAGGGCTCTCGGAGATCGCTTCGGCGGCCGTCCCCGCGCGGCGGGCGCCCTTGGCGACGAGGGTGTCGGCTCTCTCCGGGGTGCGGTTCCAGACGGTCGTGGGGTGGCCGTTGCGCAGGAGCGTTTCGGCGAGCGCGAGGCCCATGGGGCCGAGGCCGATGACGGTAACGGGGTCGTGCTGAACGGGTCCTGATCGGTTGTCGGTCATGCGCAATAGACTGCTGTCTCACATCGGTGTGAGAGTCAACTGGACGTGGTGGTCGTCACATGCGTATGGGGGAGTTCTCCCGGCGGACCGGGGTCAGCCAACGCCTGCTGCGCTACTACGAGGAACAGGGGCTGCTCAAGCCGTCGCGCCGGGTGAGCGGATACCGCGAATTCACGGAAGCGGACATCGCCACCGTCCGGGGCATCCGCATGCTGCTCGGCGCCGGTCTCCGCACCGCCACGATCGCCGAACTGCTGCCCTGCATGGTCGACGACGGGCAGACCCTGGCGCCGGCCTGTTCCGGCATGCTGCCCGACCTGCAACGGGAACGGGAACGCATCGACGAGGCCGTGGCCGGCCTGCTGGCCGCACGGGAGACGCTGGACGCCGTCATCGCCGCCACGCCGACGGGCGGAGGGGAGGATCCGGAAGCCTGTTACGCGGCCGGCGCCGCGCAGCGGTCCGGATGACGCAGGGGGCGAGGGGGACGGGGAAGGTTCGGGGCCGCCGCCGGGGTCAGGGCTTTCGGTGGCCCAGGCGGGCGCGGTCGGCTGCCGCGGCGCCCTGTTCCCAGCCGTCGGCGTCGCGTACGCCCCGCATCCGGACGGCGGCGGTGTCGGGGAACAGTTCGCCGGTGGTCTCCGCCACGGCGACCTCGCGGGCGGCCAGGACCGGCAGGAGGTCCGGGGTGCCGGCCACGGCCTCGGTGGTCGCCTCCTGCGTGGCCGCGGTCAGACGGGTGCGGATGCGGTCGGCGTAGGCGACGAGGAAGGTCTGGCGGAAGTCGCGGGTGCGGCGGGAGCGGCCGCGGCTGTGGTGGGCGTCGCCCGCGCGGTGCATGGCGGTGGTGGCCTGGAGAAGCAGTGACGTGTAGAGGAGTTCGGCGGCCTCCAGGTCGGCTTCGAAGCCGATGAGGGTGGAGAAGGCCACGTCGCCGGACCAGACGGCCTGGCAGCGGTTGGCGGCGGCGACGGCGTCGAGCAGCAGGGCCTTCGCCTGCTCGTACGGGCCTTCGATGCCGATGCGGATGGCGGAGGGGGCGGTGCGGATGGCCGAGGGGCCGGCGCCCCGGCCGCCGCCGGTGCCGGGGCCCGCGTCGGCGCCGACACCCGCACCCGCACCGCCATCGCCACCGGCGAGGTCGAGCAGCGCCTCGTCGATGCTGTGCCGCGCCATCAGCTCCTGGACCTTGGCCGACAGCGCCTCCGCCTCCTCCGGGTAGTCCGTGGCCTCGGCCTTGGCCAGCAGCCCGCGGATACGGCCGAGGTGCCGCGACTCGGCGGGGGCACCCCCGCGTACGGGCCGAGCGGTCGGCAGAGGCGTGATGCGGGGCAGGCGCGCCAGGACGCGCAGCGCTGCCAGTACGTCGTACGTCGTCTCGAAGCGTGAGCTGCGGCGGCGGTGCGCCAGCTCCTGCAGGTAGCGGGAGTCCGACTGCCACCAGGTCTCGGCTTCGAGGTCGCGTAGCTGGGCCGCCCAGCGGGAGCCGCGGGCGCGTTCCGCCGCCCGGCCCGCGCGCTGCGCCTCGGCCGCCATCGCGTCCACGACGACGGCGGTACGCGGGCCGCCGCCCGTCTCACGCCGTACGATCCGCTCCAGGTCGGCGGGCTGCCAGCCGCCCTGCCAGCAACGCCGTACGGCGTCCTCCGCCGCGGCCAGCAGCGCGGCGCTGACGGCTTCCGGGCCCGCGGGCGCCGCCGCCAGCATCGAGGCGCCGGCCTCCAGGGCGTCCTCGGCGGATGTCCCGTCCTCGGCGTACCGGACGGTGCCGAGTACGGTGCCGACCAGGTCACCGGCCGCCGCCCGGCCGCCCTGCCGCCGCTGTCCGTCGTCGCGCTTGCTCACGTGGTCACGATACGGAGGGCGGGCCCCCGCCTGCGCACCGGCGGGGGCCCGCCCTCCGTGGGACGACCGTGCGCTACTTCACGGCGCTGCCCGCCACCCACTCGTTCCAGTCCATGTTCCAGCCGTTGAGGCCGTTGTCCGGCTTGATGGTCCGGTCCGGGGAGTTGACCATGTGGACGACATCGCCGACCAGCGAGTTCTGGTAGAACCAGGCGCCGTCCGTGCTGGGGTCGCCGGCGCCCTTCA
This sequence comes from Streptomyces sp. NPDC026394, assembly GCF_055567735.1. Taxonomy (NCBI): domain Bacteria; kingdom Bacillati; phylum Actinomycetota; class Actinomycetes; order Kitasatosporales; family Streptomycetaceae; genus Streptomyces; species Streptomyces sp. NPDC026394. The sequence goes on along the minus strand of NZ_JBVHPX010000001.1, from coordinate 18,417 downwards.
CGTCCTCCAGGCCGATGCAGCCGTGGCTGGTGTTGGCGTTGCCGAAGATGCCCTTGCCCCAGTAGTTGCCGTGCAGGAACGTGCCGGAGCTGGACAGCCGCATGGCGTGCGGGACGTCGGGGATGTCGTACTCGCCCTTGCCGTCGTTGTTGGTGAAGCCGACGGTGGAGCCGTCCATCCGGGTCTGCTGGTACTTCTCCGAGACGACCATCTTCCCGTTGTACGTCGGGTGGTCCTTGCTGCCCGCCGAGATCGGGATGGTCTTGATCGTCTTGCCGTCGCGGACCACGGTCATCCGGTGGGTCTTGGCGTCGACCGTGCTGATCTGCGAGCGGCCGATCCGGAAGTCGACCTTCTTGTTCTGGACGCCCTTGACGCCGGGCGCCGCCTCGACGCCGTCGAGCTTCAGGTCCACGCTGACCTTGGAATTCGGCTTCCAGTAGTCCTTGGGGCGGAAGTCCAGGCGCTGGTCACCGAACCAGTGGCCGACGATCTCCTGGTTGCTGCTGGACGCCACCTTGATCGCGGACTGGACGTCCTTCTTGTTCTTCACGGGCTTGTCGAAGTTGACCGACACCGGCATCCCGACGCCGACGGTCGAGCCGTCCTCCGGCGTGTAGTTGCCTATGAAGCTGTTCTTCGGGGAGACCGTGGTGAAGGTCGAATGCTCCACCGCCTTGCGGCCGTCGCCGTCGGCGGCGTGCGCGGTGATCGTGTACTTGGTCGAGCGCTCCAGCTGCTTCTTCGGCTGCCAGGAGCTGCCGTCGGCGGCGAGCGTGCCCTCGACCGGCTTCTTGTTCTCACCGGCGGTCATCGTGACGTCGGTGAGCTTGCCGCCGTCGACGGTGACCTTGGCGGCACTGTTGATGCCCGCGTCGGTGGAGCCGTTCTTCGGTTCGATCTTGATCTTGGCTTCCGAGGCGTCCTTGGCCGCCGCCTCGTCGACCTTCTTCGTGTTGTCCTGGCCGCCCCCGTCACCGCCGTCACCGCCACCGCACGCCCCGAGTGTCAGCACACCCCCGAGCAGCGCGGCAGTGGCTATCAGGCCCTTGCGACGCTTGCTGTCCGTCATCACACGATTCTCCATTGCCTTGCTGCCGAACCCGAAACCCCCGAGCCGGGCGTCGCGCCGCAGACCGCCGGCCGACACCATCAGGAACGCCTGTTCCGTTTCGTCCGTTCCATGCCTGCGGCGGCTGTGGGAAATGCCACGCGACCCCCGTACGGCGACGGCCGTCGTACGGAGATCGCGTGGCGGCCGTACGGAGATCGCGTGGCGTCGGCCGCGGACGGCTCCTCAGAAGCGGACGCGCACCCCGTCCGCCGACGTCTCGTCCGCCCCGGCCGTCCCGGGCTCCTCGTCCTCCGGGAAGTCGTCGTCCTCGGCGTCGTGCCCGAGGACCCACTCCGCGTCGGCGTCGTAGTCGATCTCCTCGCTGCTCCAGGACGCCTGCGTCAGCTCCACTCCGGGGACGCCCTCGACCAGGTCGAAGGGGTCCACGAGGTACGCCAGCGCCTCCGCCGGATCGGTCTGGACCGTTTCCCGCGCATGGCCACGCTCCTCCGCGGGTAGAGAAGGGTCACCGTTGATGTGGTCGAGTGCCGCGCCGGTCAGCCGGTCCGAGTCGGCGACCTCCATGACGAGTTCGACATGGAGCCGGACAAACCGTGATGTCTCGTCGTTGCTCATGTCAGGGAGCGTAAGCACCACCGGCTCCTGACTTCCCCACGACCCGCGGCTGTCACTAACATCTGTTGTCAACGGTCAATTTGCCGAGCCCACAAGGGGGATCGTTTCCGTGCCCGTGACCGCACGTCGACCACTGCTGACCGCCGCAGCCGCGGGATCGGTACTGCTCGCCCTGTGGTTCGTACCGTCCGCGAACGCCACCGTCGAACACGGCGAACGGACGCCGCACGACACCCCCCGGTCGGCCCAGCAGGCCCCGAGGACGCAGTCGCACGCCGCCGCGCAGACCGGCACGGACCAGCAGGGTTCCGCTGCCGCGCGGGGGGCGCTGCTCGCCGACACCGGCGCGTTCGACACCACGCCGTACGTCGTCGGAGGGGCCGCCTTCCTCGGCATCGGCGCCGGGCTGGTCGGCTTCTCCGTCCGCCGCACCCGCGGCGACGCGGCCTGACCGACCCGACCTGGCCCCGACCTGGCAAAGAAGCGCGGAGAACCGCGCGGATCTCCGGACGGCGGCCCGACGGAGCGCAAGCACGTACCGGGCGGAGCGAGCCACGCCCGCCCCGCCCGGTCACCGGCTCGCCACCGCCCCGTCCGTCAGGCCAGCTCGCCCGTGACCTGCTCGACCGCCGCGACCAGCCGGCCGTCGCGGACGAAGTCGTACGCCGCCTCCAGGTCCGGCGCGAGGAAACGGTCCTCCCCCGGGCCCTGGACCCCCGCGGCCCGTACGGCGTCCAGCACCGCGCGGGTGGCCGGCGCCGGGGTCAGGCCCGCGCGCATCTCCACCGCCCGGGTCGCCGCGTACAGCTCGACGGCGAGCACCCGGGTCAGGTTGTCCACGGCGGTCCGCAGCTTGCGCGCCGCCGACCAGCCCATCGAGACGTGGTCCTCCTGCATCGCGGAAGACGGGATGGAGTCCACCGAGGCGGGCGCCGCCAGCCGCTTCAGCTCGCTGACCAGCGCCGCCTGCGTGTACTGGGCGATCATCAGGCCCGAGTCGACACCCGGGTCACCGGCCAGGAAGGCGGGCAGGCCGTGCGAGCGGTTCTTGTCCAGCAGGCGGTCCGTACGGCGCTCCGCGATGGAGCCGAGGTCGGCCGCGGCGACGGCGAGGAAGTCCAGTACGTACGCGACCGGCGCGCCGTGGAAGTTGCCGTTCGACTCGACCCGGCCGTCCTCCAGCACCACCGGATTGTCGACGGCGGCGGCCAGCTCACGGCTCGCGACCAGGCGGGCGTGGTCCAGCGTGTCCCGGCCCGCGCCCGCGACCTGCGGGGCGCAGCGGACGGAGTAGGCGTCCTGGACGCGCGGCGCGTCGTCCTGGTGGTGGCCGGTGAGTCCCGAACCGGCCAGGACCTTGAGCATGTTGGCGGCCGAGGCGGCCTGCCCGGGGTGCGGACGGATGGCGTGCAGCTCGGGCGCGAGCACCTTGTCCGTGCCGAGCAGCGCCTCCAGGGAGAGCGCCGCGGTGATGTCCGCGGTGGTGAAGAGGCGGGCCAGGTCGGCGCAGGCCATGACCAGCATGCCGAGCATGCCGTCGGTGCCGTTCAGGAGGGCCAGCCCCTCCTTCTCGCGCAGTTCGACCGGCGCGATGCCGTGCTCGGCGAGCAGCTCGCCGGCCGGGCGTACGACGCCGTCGGGGCCCTCCGCCTCACCCTCGCCCATGAGCGTCAGCGCGCAGTGCGACAGCGGCGCGAGGTCGCCGGAGCAGCCGAGCGAACCGTACTCGTGGACGACCGGGGTGATCCCGGCGTTGAGGATCTCCGCCATCGTGCCGACGACGAGCGGCCGGACGCCGGTACGGCCGGAGGCCAGCGTCTTCAGGCGCAGGAACATCAGCGCGCGCACCACCTCGCGCTCCACCCGCGGGCCCATGCCGGCGGCGTGCGAGCGCACGATGTTGCGCTGGAGCTGGGCCCGCAGCTCCGGGCTGATGTGGCGTACGGCCAGGGCGCCGAAGCCCGTGGAGACGCCGTACACCGGGTCCGGCTTGGCGGCGAGGTCGTCGATGACCGCGCGGGCGGCGGCGACGGCCGCCATGGCCTCCTCGGACAGCTCGATACGGGCGGCGCCGCGGGCGACGGCGATGACGTCCTGTGCGGTCGTGCCGGACGTCCCCAGCACCACAGTGTGCATATCCATATTCAGGCACCCTAGAGACTGAATCCCTGGATGTCACCACTGGATCTCCACCTCGGTGGCCGTCGTGCGGTACGGCGCGCCGGACACCGTACGCGCGGGCCGCGCCTCGTACGCGGGCGGGCCGGACGCCGCGGGCGGGCCGGGCCCGGTCACCGCCGGAAGCGGCGGCGTTCCGTCGACGAGGTGCGTTTCGGGGCGTCGGCCAGGCGGATCACCGGGTCGTCCGTACCGCCGTCCCGGCCCGCCACCACCGGTCCGCGTGAGCCGGAGCCCTTCGCGCGGTACTGGGCCGCGTCCGCCAGCCGGAACAGCCGACGGGCCGAGCGCACCGGGCCGATCGGATCGCCGGTCGACGCGACGCCGACCGCCACCCCCTCGCCGAGTTCCAGCTCCGCCGCCCGGTCGCACAGCTCGGCGGCCACCTTGGCCACCTCGTCGGCCGACGGGCCCACCGTGAGGAGGCAGAACTCGTCGCCGCCGAGCCGGGCGGCGAGGGCGCCCGGCAGTATGGCGCCACACAGCGACAGCACCGAACCGAAACGTTCCAGCAGCCGGTCACCGACGGCGTGCCCGCACGAGTCGTTCACCCGCTTCAGCCCGTTCAGATCGCACACCACCAGGCTCACCACCGCGCCGTCCCGCCGGTGCCGCTCCAGGGCCTCGTCGAGCCGCATGTCCACCGCGCGCCGGTTGGCGAGGCCGGTCAGCGCGTCCGTGAACGCCAGCCGGCGCGCCTCCGCCAGCCGCTCGGTCTGCGCGATCCCGGCCGCCGCCACCGCGGCCAGTACGGTGGCGAAGTCCGCGTCCGCGCGCGTGAAGACCGGCTCCCCGGCCGAGCGGGCCACGTACAGCTCGCCCCACGCCCGCCCGTGCAGCACGATCGGCGCGACCACGCAGCAGCCACGGCCCCGGCGGCGCAGCGCGGCCACCCGCTGGTGGTTGTACCGGCCGTCCTGCGGCCCCTCCCCGGCGGTCTCCACCCAGGCGTTGGGCTGGCCGCCGCCGGCCCACTGCTCGTGCAGGAATCCGACGATCTCCGGGAACTCGTGCACCGGGTAGGACTCGTCCTCGGGGTACGGCACCTCCCCGTCGGCCAGCTCGCCGACGTTGACCAGCACCTTCAGCCGGCCCAGCTCACGTTCCCAGGCCGAGACCGCCGCGAACGAGCCCCCCAGGGCCGCCCGCACCCCGTCCGCGGCGGCCCGCGCCGAAGCGCGCGGGGTGTGCGCCGCCGCCATCGCCTGCGCGAGTGCCACCACGGCCCGGAGCCTGTCATCGCCGTCGTCCGTCACCGGACCTCGCATTCCGTCACCGTGAGCACTACGTGTCACTACAGCGTAGGAATGTTCCACAGCGTTCGCCCTTTCCGACCGGTACCGACCTGTTCCGACCGGGCGGGGCCGGGTACCCCTTACTCCCCCGGCCACTCCGGGCTGCGCTTCTCGACGAAGGCGGCCACGCCCTCCGCCCGGTCCGCCGAGAAGGCGACGCTGCGCCAGGCGCCGTCCTCGAGGTCGAGGCCGGTGCGCAGGTCGAGGCCGTGGCCCAGGCGCAGCGCGCGCTTGGCGGCGCGGAGGCCGACCGGGGAGTTGCGGGCGATGCGTCCGGCGAGGTCCAGGGCTTCCGGCGTGTCCCGGGCCTCGTCCACCAGATGGTCGACCAGCCCCAGCTCCCGCGCCTCCGCCGCCTCCACCCGCCGCCCCGTGAAGATCAGCTCGGCCGCGCGGGCCGCGCCGACCCGCCGCGGCAGCAGCTGCGTACCGCCGCCCCCGGGGATGACGCCGACCGACACCTCGGGCAGCCCGACCACCGCCGTGCGGTCCGCCACGATCAGGTCGCAGGACAGCGCCAGCTCGAAGCCGCCGCCGAGCGCGAAGCCGTGCACGGCCGCGACGGTGGGCATCGGCAGCTCCAGGACACCGGTGTAGGCGGCCCGGGTGCGCGGGCGCTGCCGCATCAGGTCGGCGTCGCTGAAGGAGTTGCGTTCCTTCAGGTCGGCGCCCACGCAGAAGGCCCGCTCGTGGGTGGAGGTGAGGACGGTGACGCGGACGTCCCGGTCGGCGGCGAGCGCGGCGCAGGCGGCGCTGATGCCGTCCGCCATGGCCGTGGACACGGCGTTCATCGCCTTGGGCCGGTCGAGCCGCAGTTCGGCCACGTGCCCGTGCCGGTGTACGCCGACGAAGTCCCCGAAGCGTTGCGCGTCCATGCAGCACCCTCCCTGGTCAACGATCGTTCCGTCACTCTAGTCAGGGGCGCAACAGGCACTCGGGCAGCGGGCGGTGACGTACGGAGGTTCAGCCGCGGCGGCTGAGGAGCCAGGGCTCGACGACGCCCAGCCCCCGCACCGGCCGCTGCCACATCGGCTGGAGCGCGAAGCGGTACTCGGGCAGCGGCCCGGCCCCGTCCTCGGCCGCCGCGGCGGCGGCCTTCGCGTCGGCCTCGGAGACGGGCGCCTCTCCCGTGCGTCCCAGCTCCTCCGCGAACGCCTCGTCCACCAGCACCGTGTCCTTCGGCGCTATCGACGTGAGGCGGCTGGCCAGGTTCACGGTCGTACCGAAGACGTCGCCCATCCGCGTCGTGACCGTGCCGAACGCGATGCCGACGCGCAGCTCCGGCATGGTCTCGTCGTTGGCCATGGTCTCGATGAGGCGGAGCCCGATCTCGGCCGCCGTGCCCGCGTCGTCGGCGGCGAACAGGACCTCGTCGCCGAGCGTCTTGATGAGCCGGCCGCCGTGCGCGGCGACCAGGTCGGCGGCGGTGGTCTCGAACGCCTCGACCAGCTCGCCCAGTTCCTCCTCCTCCAGGCGGCGGGTCAGGCGGGTGAAGCCGACGAGGTCGGCGAAGCCCACCGCGAGGCGCCGGTCGACCATCTCCGCGTCGTCCTGGGCCTGCACGACGCGGCCGGTCGCGGCGGCGAGCTGGCGGCGCCAGACGTAGACGAGGAACTCCTCCAGTTCGGGCAGGAGCAGTTCGACGAGAGGGTAGGTGATCTCCGTACGGGTCAGGCCGGAGTCCTGCGGCTCGGTCAGCCCTTCCAGGAAGGAGTCGATCTGCCAGTCGGCGAGGCGGGCCGTGGTCTGCCCGGTCGAGCGCGCCACCTGCACCGCCATCGCCTCGCTGAGCAGCCCGGCCTCCACCAGGCCCGCCAGCCGGCGCAGCGCCAGCACGTCGGCCTCGGTGAGCGCCTTGACCTGGCCGATGTCCGCGAAGCCCATGGCGCGCCAGAAGCGGGACGCCAGTTCCATGGAGACGCCGGCGCTGCGGGCCGCCTGGAAGGGGGTGTAACGGCGGTCGGAGCCGAGGATCAGTTGTTCCAGGCGGATGGCGATGGTGTCGTCGTCGGGACCGTCACCCGCGCTGTCGGCGCGCGCCGCGCCGTCGCCCGTACTGTCGGCGCCCGCCGTGCCGTCCGCAGGCGCCGAGTCCCCCTCACGTGGAGCGGCCCCCGTCTCACGAGGGGCGATGTCCGCTTCGCGCGGGCCGGCGCCCGAGTCGTCGGCGGTCACCGCTCGCTCCCTGTCCGTTCCCTGCGCACTGCCCTTCCGATCACTTCTCGCTCGTTCGCCCGCTCCACGGCGGACGGCCTCAACGATACGGCAGGTGTGCTCTGGCTCACTCTCACACCTCGTCGCTATCGCCCCGATCGGCACATAAGTGCGATTGCTCCCGAGGTTTCTTGACCAGGATCTGATCATTTTTGATCGCGATGCGGACGGGAAGCGGATCGGCCGCGCGTTCGGAGCCCTTGGCCCGGCCACCGTACGAAAGTCCCCGGCATTCCGCCCCGCCGGTTGGACGGCAGTTGGACGGAGACCGAGCGGGCCACGACACGAGCCGAAGGGCCGGTCAAGGCCGGGCCACGACACGAGCCGGGGCAGCATCCGGCCAGGGCGGCGCCACCCCGCTCAGCGCCGCCCCGCCGTCCGCCCCCTACTCCTGCGCCGCCGGCCGTAGGTGCACGATGTCCCCCGCGGCGACCGGCTGCTGCATGCCCTCCTCCGTGGCGAGCACCAGCCGCCCGTCACCGTCGATGGCCACCGCCTCACCGAGCAGGGCCCGGTCGCCGGGCAGTTCGGCGCGCACCGAGCGGCCGAGCGTGGCGCATCCGGCCGCGTACGCGTCCTGGAGGCGGCAGGCCGCCGCGTCGCCGTCCGCCGCGGTCCACTGCCCGTACCAGTCCTCGACCGACCGCAGTACGGCCCGCAGCACCGGGTCCCGGTCGGTCACCTTGGCGCCGGCGAGCGCGAGCGAGCCGGCACCGGGTACGGGCAGCTCCTCGGCGCGCAGCGTGACGTTGAGGCCGATGCCGATGACCACGCCGTCGCCGGCGCGTTCCGCGAGGATGCCGCCGGCCTTGCGCTCCTCGTCACCGACGGTCACCAGCAGGTCGTTGGGCCACTTCAGGGCGGTGTCCACGGCCGTGACGCGGGCCACCGCGCTGGCGGTCGCCACCCCGGCGAGCAGCGGCAGCCAGCCCCAGCGCTCCGGAGGGACCCGCGGGGTGAGGTAGAAGGAGAAGAAGAGGCCGGAGCGCGGCGGCGCCGACCACCTGCGGTCCAGTCGGCCGCGCGCGGCCGACTGCTCCTCGGCGACGAGGACGGCCCCCTCGGCCAGTCCTCCGGCGGCGCGCGCGGCGAGGTCGGTGTTGGTCGAGCCGGTCGCCGGCACGACGTCGAGGCCGGTCCAGAGCGCGCCGGGACGCAGCAGGGCGCGCCGTAGCGCCGTCCCGTTCAGCGGCGGCCGGTCCAGGTCGGACCAGCGCCCGCCGGAGCCCGCCTCCGGGCCCGAGCCGGTGCGCGCCGCGTCGCCGTCGCCGCCGCCCGAGCGGCCTTTGTCCTGGTTTTCCGGTGGTTGAGACGTCATGGCCCCAGCCTAGGTGTGGTCAACGACGCAGTGCCCCTGAGCAGTCCCGCCGATACGCTACGAAGCGGTAGCCCATCCCGTTCAACCCCCGTACCACCCTCGTACGAGCACCAGTCCAGGACGAGCAGGAGCCGCATCCCGATGTCCGAGCCGGAAGCACACATCACCACGACCGCGGGCAAACTGGCCGATCTCCAGCGCAGGATCGAGGAGGCCACCCACGCCGGGTCCGCGCGGGCCGTGGAAAAGCAGCACGCGAAGGGCAAGCTGACGGCGCGTGAGCGCGTGGAGCTGCTCCTCGACGAGGGCTCGTTCGTCGAGCTGGACGAGTTCGCGCGGCACCGTTCGACCAACTTCGGGCTGGAGAAGAACCGGCCGTACGGCGACGGCGTGGTGACCGGTTACGGCACCGTCGACGGGCGCACGGTCTGCGTGTACTCGCAGGACTTCACCATCTTCGGCGGTTCGCTGGGCGAGGTCTACGGCGAGAAGATCGTCAAGGTGATGGACTTCGCCCTGAAGAACGGCTGCCCGGTCGTCGGCATCAACGACGGCGGCGGCGCCCGTATCCAGGAGGGGGTCGCGGCCCTCGGCCTGTTCGCGGAGATCTTCCGCCGCAATGTGCACGCCTCCGGCGTGATCCCGCAGATCTCGCTGATCGTCGGCCCGTGCGCGGGCGGCGCGGTCTACTCCCCCGCCATCACCGACTTCACGGTCATGGTCGACCAGACCTCGCACATGTTCATCACCGGCCCCGACGTCATCAAGACCGTCACCGGCGAGGACGTGGGCTTCGAGGAGCTGGGCGGCGCGCGGACACACAACAGCACCTCGGGCGTCGCGCACCACATGGCGGGCGACGAGAAGGACGCCATCGAGTACGTCAAGGCGCTGCTGTCCTACCTGCCGTCCAACAACCTCTCCGAGCCGCCCGCCTTCCCCGAGGAGGCGGACCTGGAGACCTCGGAGTACGACCGCGAGCTGGACACGCTGATCCCGGACTCGGCGAACCAGCCGTACGACATGCACACCGCCATCGAGCACGTCCTCGACGACGGCGAGTTCCTGGAGACGCAGGCGCTCTTCGCGCCGAACATGGTCACCGGCTTCGGCCGGGTGGAGGGCCACGCGGTCGGCATCGTCGCCAACCAGCCGATGCAGTTCGCGGGCACGCTGGACATCGACGCGAGCGAGAAGGCCGCGCGGTTCGTGCGCACCTGTGACGCGTTCAACGTGCCGGTGCTGACGTTCGTGGACGTACCGGGCTTCCTGCCGGGTACGGACCAGGAATGGGACGGCATCATCCGGCGCGGCGCCAAGCTGATCTACGCCTACGCGGAGGCGACGGTCCCGCTGATCACCGTGATCACCCGCAAGGCGTTCGGCGGCGCGTACGACGTCATGGGCTCCAAGCACCTGGGCGCGGACCTGAACCTGGCCTGGCCGACGGCGCAGATCGCGGTCATGGGCGCGCAGGGCGCGGTCAACATCCTGCACCGCCGCACGCTCGCCGCGATCGAGGACCAGGACGCGCAGGACGCCCGCCGCCAGGAGCTGATCCAGGAGTACGAGGACGCGCTGCTCAACCCGTACGTGGCGGCCGAGCGCGGCTACGTCGACGCGGTGATCATGCCCTCGGAGACCCGTCGGCACATCGTCCGCGGACTGCGCACGCTGCGCAACAAGCGCGAGTCGCTGCCCCCGAAGAAGCACGGCAACATCCCGCTGTAGGGCCGCCGGTGCCCGTCGGCGGCCCTGACCGCCGTTCGCCGCAATTCCGCCAGAGCCAGGAGGTCGGTTGACCATGATCAAGGTCGTCCGGGGCAACCCCACACCCGAGGAGCTGGCCGCCGCACTGGCGGTGGTTCGCACCCGCGCGGCGGCGGCCGCTGCCGCCGCCTCCGCCGCGCCCGGCACGGAACGTACGGACGAATGGGCCGACCCGGCATCCACGGTCCCGCACCGCAGGCTGCCGCACCCGGGCCCGCGGGCCTGGCGTACGAGCTACTGGCCGCGCTGACGTCCGTGGCCCGGCCCCGCCGCCGGCCCCTCCTCCACTGGTCCCTCCGCTAGTCCTTCCGCCCGACGGCGCTTGAGTACGCGTACTCAGGCGCCGTCGGCGTTCCCGGCGGAGGATCGAAGGATGCTGTGGTCCGATCCGCCCGACGAGCCTCCCGAGGAGTTGCGCCAGGTGCAGGCGATGCTCCGCCGGATGGGCATCGTGCTGGCCGTCGCCGCGGTCGTGCTGATGGTGATGCTGGTCGGCGGGGCCTGAGAGGTCCGGGGGCCGGGCCGCGGGCGGTCTTCGCGACGCGACGTCGGGGGACGGTGTCGGGCCCGGCATGGGCGGGGCACGGCGTCGGCGCGCGGCCCGCGGTCACCGGCGGTCTCCACGGCGACAGGTCCGGGCACCCGTCTCGCACATTCGGACGAAGAGGACCAGCTCACACACCCCGCCTGCAACCGCCACCCCCAGTTGGGACATCCTTTACCCCTGAAGGCCGCAATCCGGGCGCCCTTACGGCCTTGGTCCCGCGCGGCACCGCGCCGTACGGCATGGGGAGTGGAGAGCGATGAACAGGCCGCTGAGACACATAGCCGTCTTCTGCGGAGTGCTGGTGCTGGCGCTGCTGGTGCGTGTCACCTGGGTCCAGTTCGTCCAGGCGGATTCGCTGGCGAACGACGACAACAACCGCCGGGTGAAGATCGAGGCGTTCTCCTATCCGCGCGGCAACATCATCGTCGGCGGCAAGCCGATCACCGGCTCGGTCGAGACGACCGGCGACTTCAAGTACAAGCGGGTCTACAAGGAGGGCCCGATGTACGCGCCCATCACCGGCTACGCCTCGCAGTCGCAGGGCAGCACGTTCCTGGAGGGCGTCTACAAGGACATCCTCAGCGGCAAGGACGACAAGCTCTTCCTCAAGCGCGCCAAGGACATCCTGACCGGGGAGAAGCCGCGCGGCGGCGACGTGCTGACGACCATCAGCGAGAAGGCGCAGCGGGCCGCGTACAAGAGCCTGACCGACCTCAAGGCCAAGGGCGCCGTGGTCGCCCTCGAACCGGGCACCGGCAAGATCCTCGCCATGGCGAGCACGCCGTCGTACGACCCGTCCGTCTTCGCGGGCAGCTCCTTCAAGGAGGGCGACCGGTACACCGCCCTCATCAAGGACAAGTCCAAGCCGATGAACAACCGGGCGTCCCTGGAGATCTACCCGCCCGGCTCCACGTTCAAGATCCTCACCGCGGCCGCGGCCCTGGAGCACGGCGTGGTCCCGGACATCGACACCCCGGTGCAGGCCCCGGTGCCGTACACCCTGCCCAACACGGCCACCAAGGTCGGCAACGACATCGCCTCCGCGCCGTGCGCGAACGCGTCCCTCAAGGTCGGTATGCAGTGGTCCTGCAACAACACCTACCTGGAGGCGGCGAACCGGCTCGGCAAGGACAAGATGCGGGAGACGGCGGAGAAGTTCGGCTTCAACCAGAAGCTCTTCACCCCGGTCCGTACGGCCACCAGCGGCTACCCCGAGAAGCTGGACAAGCCGCAGACCGCGCTGACCGGCATGGGCCAGGGCAGCCTGACCAGCACCCCGCTGCAGATGGCCATGGTCGTCGCCGGGCTCGCCAACAACGGCAAGGTCATGCAGCCGTACCTGGTCGAGGAGACCCGCGGCCCCGACCTGTCGACGATCGAGAAGTTCGAGCCCAAGGAGCTGAACCAGGCCGTCTCCGAGGACACCGCCAAGAAGGTGCAGCAGATGATGGAGAACACCGCGGAGAACGGCACGGCGAAGAAGGCGCTGATCGACGGCGTCAAGGTCGGCGCCAAGACCGGTACCGCCCAGCACGGCGCGGACGTCCGCGACGAACGCCCGTACGCCTGGTTCGTCTCGTACGCCAAGCAGGGCAACGGCTCGCCGGTCGCCGTCGCGGTCTTCGTCGACCCCTCGGACATGGACATCCCGCGCAAGGAGATCGCCGGTGGCAAGCTGGGCGGTCCGATCGCCAAGAAGGTGATGGAGGCCGTGCTCGGCAAGTGAGCGGCGGCAGGTACGGAGCGGGGCGGGCGCCGAACGGTGCCCGCCCCGCTCCGTACGATGGCGGGCATGACCGTTCAGCCCGGCCCTGCCGCCCGCCGTCTCGTCCTCGCCTCCCAGTCCCCCGCCCGTCTCGGCCTGCTGCGCCAGGCCGGGCTCGCGCCAGAGGTCGTCGTCAGCGGCGTGGACGAGGACGCGATCACCGCGGACACCCCCGCCGAGCTGGCCCGGGTGCTCGCCGAGGCGAAGGCCGCCGCGGTGGCCGCGCGGCCCGAGACCGCCGGCGCCCTCGTCATCGGCTGCGACTCGGTGCTGGAGCTGGACGGCCGGGCGCTCGGCAAGCCCGCCGACGCGGAGGACGCGACCGCCCGCTGGAAGTCGATGCGTGGCCGCTCCGGGGTCCTGCGGACCGGCCACTGCGTGATCGACACGGCGGCCGGGGACCGTCAGGTGTCGGCCACCGCGTCCACCACCGTCCACTTCGGCGAGCCGAGCGACGCGGAGATCGCCGCGTACGTGGCCTCCGGCGAACCCCTGTACGTGGCGGGCGCCTTCACGCTCGACGGCCGGTCGGCGCCGTTCATCGACGGCATCGACGGTGACCCCGGCAACGTCATCGGCCTGTCCCTGCCGCTGCTGCGGCGCCTGCTGGCCGATCTGGATGTCGCGATCACCGATCTCTGGGCGTAAGGGCCCGCAGGGGCGGCCGCGGCCATTGCCGCGGCGTCGCAGGCGCACGTAACATACATACATGGACGTACGTAAGGGTGGAGCGGGGGCGGCGGACGGCCGGGAGCCCGCCGGACCGGCCTCGGCCAGGCCCTCCACCGGCCCGGCCGGCAAGCCGCCCCGCACCACCCAGGCCGACCGCAGGGCGCGCACCCGTGCCGCGCTCCTGGAATCGGCCGCCCGGGGACTGTCCCGCTACGGCTACGGCAACCTCCGGCTCGAACAGGTCGCCCAGGACGCCGGGTACACCCGCGGCGCGCTCTACCACCAGTTCACGGGCAAGCAGGACCTGGCGCTGGCGGTGACCGAGTGGGTCCTGGACACCTGGTGGCAGGAGGTCGGCCGGCTCGTCGAGCAGGAACGGGACCCGGTCGCGGCGCTGCTCACCCTGGCGCGCGGGCACGCCGTGTACTGCCGCCGGGACATTGCCCGGGTGGCGATGGCACTGCGGCTGGAGTTCGCCGGGCAGGACCACCCGGTGGGGCGCGCGGTCGAGAAGGGCTACCGGGCGCTCGTCGAGCGCTGCACCGGCCTGGTCACCGCCGCCCGCGAGGCGGGCTCGCTGCCGGACGGCCCGCCGCCCCGCACCCTCGCGCTGGCCTTCGTCGGCGCGGTCGAGGGCACGTCGATCGCCCTGTCCGGCCGGGCCCCGTACGACGAGTCGCTGGTGGCCGGGGCCGCGGCCGGCGCGCTCGGGCTCCCGTACGGGCCCGGCGACCGCGCGGGCGCGGCCCGCGCCCCTCGATCGGGGACAAGGTGAAGGAGAGCGTCATGAAGGTCGGCATGGTGGCACACCACTACCCGCACGCGGCGCACCGCGCGGAGTTCGTCACGCGCGTGCGCCGCGTCGCCGAGGAGTTCCGGCGCACCCCGGGGTGCCTGTCGGCGGACTGCTGGCTGGCCGCGGACGGGGACGCGGTGGTCTCGATCGTGGAGTGGGAGTCCGAGGAGGCGTCGGCCGCGTCCCTCGCCGCCGTGCAGGCGGCGCCCGGGATCGACCTCGCCTACGACGAGCGGGAGTCCCGGCCGCGCGAGATCGTACGGCTCGCGGCGCCCTGAGCGCCGGCCGGGCGGGTCACCGGCCCTCCCCGCCCGCGGCCGCCCGGCGTCAGGCCGCCGCTGTCGCGGCGTGCCGGCAGTGCGTGCACAGCAGGCGGCGGCCCGCCGAGTGGGCCGTGCTGCGGCCCAGGCCCGCCGTACGGTGGACCGTCCGCGGAACGGCGGCGGCGTGCGCGGCGCAGGCCGCCGCGCCGCAGTCCGCGCAGACGGCCAGCGCGGCGGTCTCGCTGCCGAGTTCCGCACAGTCGAAGCACTGCATTCAACAACTCCTGGTGAGCTTGGTTCCGTGATCGCCGGAAGGGCGACCGTTCTGACTGAACGGCATCCGGCCTCCGCGCATTCCGGGAATTCACGCGCGGTGACCACCGTCACGGTGCCGCGGAATTCGGCGGACGCCCAGGCCCCTTTTCTCCCGGGAACCGCATTCCTGGTAATGCCACGGCCACCCGGGAATCCGGACGGTCCGGCCGACCCGGCCCGCCCGACCCGCGACGCTCCGGCCCGCCCGAACCGCCCGAACCACCCAGCCCGCCCGGACCGCCCGGACCGCCCGGTCAGCCTTCCGCCACCAGCCGGCGCAGCTCCCGGTCGGCCGCCGAATCCGGCTCGGCCAGGTACACCACCACGGCCTGGTCCGGCTCGTCCGGCAGCCGCAGCGTCTCGAAGGACAGGTCCAGGGCACCCGCGCGCGGGTGGTGCAGCGGCTTGCTGCCGTACGTCTTGTCGCGGACGTTGTGGTCGGACCACAGGCGGCGGAAGTCCTCGCTGTGCTCGGTGAGTTCGGCGATCAGCGCGGCCAGCTTCGGGTCGTCCGGGTGCCGTCCGGTGTCCAGCCGCAGGAACGCCACCGTGTCGTCGGCCTTCTGCTGCCAGTGGACGTACCGCCGGCGCGCGGACCGGTCGAGGAACGTGAGGCGGGCGAGGTTGCGCTCCTCGGGCGGCAGGGCCGGGAAGTCGGCGATCAGGATGCGGGCCAGCTCGTTCCAGGCCAGCACCTCCTGCCGGCGGCCGACCACGTAGGCGGGCGAGTACGCGAACGTCCGTAGCAGCCGCAGCACGCCGGGCCGCACCTCCTGGCCCTGCCCGGCGGCCGGCTGCCGGGTGTCGTCGTGGCGGCCCTCCTCGCCCCGCACCAGCGCGTACAGGTGCGCCCGCTCGTGTGCGTCGAGCCGCAGGACGTGCGCGATGGCGTCCAGCACCTCGGCCGAGGCGTGGCCGCCGCGGCCCTGCTCCAGGCGTACGTAGTAGTCGACGCTGACCCCGGAGAGCTGGGCGAGTTCCTCGCGGCGCAGGCCCGGCACCCGGCGGCGCCCGCTGAAGCCGGTGCCCGGCCGCAGGCCCGCGTCCTCGGGGCGCACCCGGGCCCGCCGCGATCGGAGGAATTCCCGTAGTTCGGCCCGCCGGTCCATCGTTCTCACCTTCGATACCGCGGGCTGCGCACCCTTCGCCACGGAACCCGTACTTTCCTGCATCCCTGCTTCTTCGCCGCTTTCCCGCTCGCCCTGCCGCACCACCGCCCCACTTTCCGCATTCCTCATGGGGCTCATCGCTCATTCTCGCGCAATCGCTTTCCGGCCGCGGAGGAAGGGGAACCGCCCAGCGTACTTCCGTGCCCCCGGCAAAGCTGTGCGAGGCTGGTAAGCCCGTCCACACGCGCCACCCGCGCGCGCACCGCACCCCACGCCCGTCCCGGAGGGAGACCGCCATGCCGCAGTCCGTCGACCGTGCCCTGGACCTGCTCGACGCGGTCGCCGCGGCGGCGGAGCCGGTGACGGCGAAGGCGCTGGCCCGGCAACTGGACTGCGGACTGTCCACGGTCTACGACCTGCTCGGCTCACTGACCGAACGCGGCCACCTGGCCCGTACCGCCGCCGGCTACACCCTCGGTTACCGCGTCCCGGCCCTGCACCTGGCCTTCCAGCGGCAGTTGCGGATCGACGAGCGGGTGCACGAGGTGCTGCTGCGGCTGCGCCGCTCCTCCGGCGCCGATGTCTTCTTCAGCACGTACCGGGACGGCGAGATCGCCGTACTGGACGGCGCCGCCGGACCGGACTCGGCCTTCACGGTCGGCCAGGACACCGCCGCACACGCCACCGCACACGGCCGCGCCCTGCTCGCCTCCCTCCCCGCCGCCACCCGGCGCCAGTACCTGGCCACCGGCGGGATGCGGGCGCGGACCGCGCGCACCATCACCGCCCCCGAGCGACTGGAACGGGAACTGCGCCGGGTCCGCCGGAACGGGATCGCCGTGGAACGCGAGGAGGCCGCGTCCGGCATGGCCTGCGTCGCCGTACCCGTACCGCTACGCCCCGGCGGCCCCGGCACCCCCGCCACCCTGACCGCCGTCTCGGCCGCCCTCCCGGTGAAGGACTTCGCCCGCCTGCGCGCCCCACTGACCGAGGCACTGCGGCGGGAGGTGGCGGCGCTGGGGTGAGAGGCGGCACCAGCCCGGACCGGGCGACCGCCGACCGGGGGCCGAGGCGCTGGAGCTGCTGCGTGAGCGGCTGACGGAACAAGGTGCGGCGCCGCTGCCGGTGGACCGGTTCGGGCCCAACGTCGTGGTCGACGGTGGGGACGAGCCGCACACCGAGGGCCGGGCGCGCCGGCTCGCCCTGAATGGCGCCGAGTTGGGGTACGCCGAACCCGCCGTGCGGTGTGCCGACACCACCGTCGATCAGGGCTCCGGGGCCCGGAGCGGTCCGGAGCCGCTGCGGGCGCTGGGCGGGCACCGGCGCACGGCCTCGGGCGGCGTCGTGTTCGGCGCGAAGTTCACCGTGCTGCGGCCGGGCAAGGTGGCGGTCGGGGACGCGGTGGCCGTCAGTTCGTGGGGCGGGCCGGAGTGGTAGCCGGGGTGGCAGGGCTGCCGGGGGCGGTGTCCTCGTCGTTCGAGATGTCAGTCGGGACGGTGTAGGACGTGCCGTACGCCGTCAGTGTCAGGACCAGCAGCGCCAGGACGGCCATCAGCACCGCGAACGCCGTCCAGCCGACCAGCCCGACCGCGAAGGCGCCCAGGACGGCGTGGACCACGGCGCAGCCGACGAGGGCGATGCGCCCGAGTGTGCCGGGCGGGCGGTCGCGCAGGCCGATGCGGGCCAGGAGGACGGCGCAGCACACCAGGTGGAGCGCGAAGACCGCGCCGAGCACCCAGGCGCCGGTGGTCATCGCGCCGGGGTCGACGCCCGCCATGGACATCTGCTGCTTGTCCACCACGATGCTCAGGACCCAGTTCAGGAAGAGGACGCCGAGCGCCTCCAGGACGAGCACCACCGCCGCCACCCACGCCACCGGTCTGCGTGCCGCCACCCCGTCCACCCACTTCCCGGTCACGCGTTGCGCTGTTACCGCGAGTACGAAAGAACACCGGGCACGCTACTCCTGAGTACCCCCGGCTCTACAAGACCCCGGAGCCGGGTATGGGCTCGGAAGCGGAACGAACCGGAGGGGGGCGACGGCCGGTGTGGCCCTGGGGGGCGCGAGCGGGCGCGCCCGGGGCGGCGCGGGCCGGACCCGGACACACCAGCGGGCAAAGATTCTTTCGCCCATTCGTAGGGACTCCACAAAGAAACGGGGTTCCGGTGAACGGACGGGAAGCGAGACCTTGCCCACATCTTGATCACCCCACCGCCCCCGGAATACGGGCCTACCCTGGGATACCGGGGGACTTCGGTCCCGTATCCGCACCGGGCACACGCTCCGTGTGGGCAAGCTCACTACCGGGAACGGGTCGGCACGCGGTGTCGCCAGTCCCTAAACTCGCGACGTCCTAATTTGTTGCGGCGAAGCGCCAAGGAGGAACCGATCGTGCGCAAGGTGCTCATCGCCAACCGAGGCGAAATCGCTGTCCGCGTTGCCCGGGCGTGCCGGGACGCCGGAATCGGGAGTGTGGCCGTCTAC